>JAEXLD010000123.1 GCA_023445445.1 Bacillota bacterium | reverse complement strand
TATCACATTTTTATTAAATGTTTTCATAATGATATTATTATGCGCAAAAAAGGAAGTTCAAATACGAACTTCCTTTTTTAAATCGGCTAGTATCAAAATTTATTTTGATACAGCCCCTTTTTTATTTAATGACAAATATATATAGAAAATACAATTAAAGAAGTAATTTATATAAAACAAAAAAAGATTTATAACAATAAATATTGGTATAGTGGAAAACTTTACAAGATTTACAGTGCTAAAATATAAGGTTAGATACTAAGATTAAATATAAAGAAATTACTAGTGAAAATATTAATAATTTATATAGCTTCTTAGGTAACACTTTATAGAAATAATTAGGCCTTTAATAATACTATAGTTTTAAATGAAAGTACTGGATAATCTTATGCTTTTAAAAATTAGATAAAAATGTGATTATATAGTGTAAATTTAAATTAAATATGGTAGAATATAGGCAATTATTTGTAGAAATAAAGTTAAAAGAGTTATTTACTACTTAAAAAATATTAGGGTAATATGAAATTTTTTGGAGGTAGCAATAATGAAGAATTTTATAAAAAAAATACTTGTAATAATATTTGTAGGAATATTTATTTTTTCATCATATAATCTATATAAAATATTCAATGAATATAAAAAAAATAAAGATTCATATAAAGAAATTAATGAAATAGTTATAAAAGAAAATGAAGAAGATAAAAAAGATATTAGTGCAGAAGATAATAGTAATATTGTTATTGGAAGTAAAGAATATGCTGAATTAAAGGCAATAAATGGGGATTATTTCCTTTGGATATATATACCTGGAACTAATATAAACTATCCAGTAGTTAAAGCTAGAGATAATGAAGAATATTTATATAAGAATTTTAAAGGAGAAGAAAATAAGGGAGGATGTCTTTTTCTAGACTATAGGAATGAATCAGAGAAAGATGACAATGTAATAATTCATGGACATAACATGAAAGATCAAAGTATGTTTGGTACACTTTCAAAACTATTAAACTCTGAATATCTAAAGGAAAATAAAAAAATATACTTGTATTTAGAAAATAAAATTTTAGAGTATGAAATCTTTTCTGTGTATGTAAATTCAGGAGATTATAATCCATATGTTACTAACTTTAATAGTGATGAAGAGTATTATGAATATATAAATAATGAAATAAGAAAATCATATTTTGACTTAGAATATATTGATAATGGGAAAAGGGATATTTTAACCTTATCTACATGTACAAAGGCAACAGGTGATGAAAGAACAATTGTAAATGCCAAATTAATATCAATAAAAGAAATATAAGATAGGATAAAGAAGCTGTTAATAATTAATTTATTAATAGCTTCTTTATTATTTATAAGTCAAATATAGTATTTGTAATTGCTTAATGTAACTTTTAACGCTTAATTCCATAAATTATCCTGTGTTAATTTTATAACATGATTGTAGAATTTATAAACTTTAATAGTGTAAAGATAGTAAAATTTACACCAAGAAAATAATTTAAATTGTTCTAAATGAGTATTGTTATTAATAGAATAATTTATATTAATTAATAATAAAGGAAGGATAAATGGGGAAAAGATTTTTAAGTAGTATTTTAACAGTCACCTTACTTGCTAGTTGTATTACTTTTTCCAGAAATGGATCAGAGGCAAAAGCTGAAACTACACCAACTAACAATAGTGGTACACAAATTATTTACCAAGGAGCTAAAAATGAAGTAGCAACAGATAAAGTCAGTACTTCAAAAACAATTGAAGGAACAGATGTGGAAAATGAGTTTGAAATAACACTACAAGTAACTACAGAGGAAGATATAAAAAACATTAGTTTATCACCAGATGCAGCAACAGTATTAGTACTTGATAGATCAGGAAGTATGCTGAATAAAGACTCAGATAATATTTCTAGATTTAAAGAAATGCAAGATGCTGCAAGTAATTTTTTAACGGAATTTGCCAGGATTGAATTAGGAAGTAATGCAAAAAGATTAGTATCTATAGTATCCTTTGCAAGTAATGTTAAAAATGAGACTTATATTAATAAACAAAATAATTGGATTAACGTTGCTAACTCCTCAAATGAGTTAGTTAAAGCAAAAGGTGTGATAGATAATATTGAAAAACCAATAGAAAATTCTAATGATCAAAGGAGAGGTACTAATATTGAAGGCGCATTAATAATGGCAAATAATATTGTGAAAAATGGGAAAGATAATAATCTTCTTAAGGGTAATGATGGTAAGTTAATAACTAATATTAATATTATTTTATTAACGGATGGTTGCCCTACATTTCATATGGAAAATGGAGTTGATACAAGTAGCATTAATGAGTTAACAGGAACAAGAGGGGGAGGAAATGAGGCATTTACAACTGACTGGAAACCAGTAGGTGGTACTGTAAATGGAGTATCAGCAAATCAAAATAATATTTCAAAAACAATTAAAGACAGTGGCACCAACTTATATACTATTGCATTTTCTACAGCAGAAGAAAATTTCTATTATTCAAATAATGGATATAAAGAAATAAATCCAAGTACCTGGATGTCAACCTTTGCAACTCGTAATTTTTTAGCTAATAATGCATCTGAATTAACTCACCAATTTGAAAAGATTAATAAATTAATTGCTTTAAGTGCACAGGCTTGGAAGGTTACTGATCCTATGGGAGCAAATATTATTTATAAGGGTATTACTGGATTTGATAGCGAAAATGCAAAATCCTTTGATTCTAGTAATAATACCTTAACTTGGGATTTGAAAAATAGCTCTCCAGTTGAAAGTACTACAACTGAAGGAAATAAAAAATACACTTATACATTAAAATATAAGGTTGTTTTAGATACAACAAACCCTGATGTTAATTATAATGAAGTCCTAACTAATGGGGATACAATACTAGATTACTATTTATTTTCAAAGCAAGATCAAGATGAAAGTAGAGAATTAAAGCATGCTAGTTTTAATGTTCCAAAGGTTAAAGGCTTATTTGGAGAATTTAATTTCACTAAGGTTAATGAAAATAAAGAAGGAATGGTAGATGTTTCATTTACTCTTACTGGAACTACAACAGGTTCTAATAAAGCCGTAGAGTGGACAGTAAAATCTGATTCAAATGGAAAAGTATCTTTTAGTAAAATTCCAGCTGGTATATATACTTTAACTGAAACAACACCAAATGGATATATTGGATCTGGCCCTTGGAGTGTAAAAGTATCCTATGGAAATATTACTAAAGATAAAACTTTAGGTGATACAATAATTAATCACCCATTAACTAGAGATATTGCTGTTGAAAAGAGTTGGGGTGAGCTTCCAGAAAAAGATTTACCAGAAGCTGTAACTATAAGGCTTTATAAAAATGATGCTGAAACTGATAAAACATTAGTTTTGAATGCTAATAATAAATGGACAGATAGCTTTACTAATCTTCCTTATATTGATGAAAATGGTGTAATAAATTATTCAGTAAAAGAAGATACTGTAGCAGGATATAATACTTCTATTTTACCAAACGAGGATAGAAGTAAATTTACAATTACTAATTCATATAATCCAGAGTTATTAAAGATTGAAGGAGTAAAAACTTGGGTTGATAAATCTGGGGATAAAATTGATGAAGTTGTTCCAGATATAGAAATAACTTTACAAAGAACCTTAGCAGAAACTTGGGATGATGAAACTAAGATAGAAGGTGTTAAGACTATTACATTAACAAATGGTAATACTCAATATAGTTTTGAAAATCTTCCAAAGACAGCTACTAATTCTAAGGAATATAAGTATCGTGTAAGAGAATCTAAGGTAAATGGTTATGAACCAACGTACAACGATAAATTCGATATTACTAACACTTATACTCCAGGAACAACAGAATTATCTGTAAATAAATTGTGGAAAAATGTAGATATAGAAAAGGATACTTTACCAATAGTTAAAGTAATTCTTTATCAAGATGGAAAAGAATATAGAAGTGAAGTTTTAAATAAAGTAAATGGATATAAGCATACATTTAGCCAGCTACCTAAGTATGCAAAAACTGGTGATAAATATAAATATACTGTAAAAGAAAGTATGCAAGAAGGTACGGTAGGTTACACTAGCAAACGAGATCTTAATGAAGATGGTAGTGTAACTATAACTAACACTTTTGATACTACAAAGATTAATGTTTCTGGATTTAAGAACTGGGTAGGTGTTCCAAAAGGATCAAATGTACCATCAGTTACCTTACACCTTTATCGAAATGGTGTAGAAATTGAAGCTATTACATTAACAGGTGGGGCAAAAGAAAGTGAAGGGTATACATTTAAAAATCTTCCTAAGTATTCTACAGATGGTAAGGAATATAGCTATACAGTAATTGAAGACACTATTAGTGGATATACATCTAGTGGTAAAGGAGATGCCTCTAATAAATATACAATTACTAATATATTTACACCTGAAAGTATAGATATTAGTGGTAGAAAGACTTGGAGTAAGGTTAGTGAAGAAGATTTAAGTATTGTTCCAACAATCACAATTAAATTACAAAGTTCACTTGATAATGGGGAAACTTGGACAGATGTGACAGGTAAGGTAGTAGAATTAAAAGCTGGTAGTACTAAATATCAATTTGACAATTTACCTAAATATGCTTCAGATAGTAGGGAATATAAATATCGTGTAGTTGAAACTCCTATAGTTGGATATACTTCTACTAATAATGGAAGCTACAATATTTTAAACACCTATGAACCAGGAGAAACTTCAATTAGGGTTACTAAGAAGTGGACCAATGTAGATCCTAATACAAATACTGTTCCGGAAGTTAAAATTATATTAAAACAAGATGGAATAGATATTAGTAGCATAGTTTTAGATAAGGAAAATGGATATACTCATATTTTTGATAAGTTAGCTAAGTATGCTCCAACTGGTAAAGAATATGTATATACTGTTGATGAAGTTTTATCAGATGGTATTGAAGGCTATACAAAGGAAGTAACATCAGGAGAAGAGGGATTTATAGTTGAAAATACATTTGATACAACAACTATAGAAATAAACTTTAAAAAGATTTGGGAAAATGTTGATGAAAATTCAGAAGTACCAGAAATAAAATTACATCTTTATCAAAATGGTGTAGAGCTTGAAGATAAAGCTGTAACTTTAAAGGGTGGAATAAAAGAAAATAGAGAGGAAGCTTATGAATTTAAGAATCTTCCTAAGTATTCTACTGATGGTAAGGAATATATCTATACAGTAAAAGAAGATATTGTTAGTGGATATGAGTCTAGTGGTGAAGGGAGTGCCTTAAATGAATATACAATTACAAATAAGTTTATACCAGGAACAGTTAATGTAATTGGGGAAAAGACTTGGAGTGGTATAGAAGATTTAAGTATTGTTCCAACGATTAAAGTTTCATTAGAAAGTTCACTAGACGGAGAAAATTGGACAGCAGTAGAAGGTAAAGTAGTAGAGTTAACAGCAGGTAATACTAAATATGAGTTTAATAATTTGCCAGAATATTCATCAGGAGGAAAGGTATATAAATACCGTGTTGTTGAAGAAAAGGTTAATGGTTATGAAATTTCATATGACGAAGAATACAATATTACCAATTTTTACACCCCAGGGGAAATTGCAATTAAGGTTACTAAGAATTGGATAAATGTAGATCCTAATAAAGATAAGGTTCCAGAAGTTAAGATTATCTTAAAACAAGATGGAACTGAAGTTGATAGCATAGTTTTAAATAAGGAAAATGGATATACTCATATCTTTGATAAGCTAGATAAGTATGCTCCAACTGGCATAGAATATAAATATGATGTTGAAGAAATTCTGTCAGAAGGGGTTGTAGGTTATACAAAAGAAATCATATCTGGAGAAGAGGGCTTTATAGTGGAAAACATCTTTGATAGAGATGCTACTATAGATATACCATTTAATAAGGTATGGGAAAATGTTACTGATAATTCAAAGGTGCCAGAAATTAAATTACATCTTTATCAAAATGGTGTAGAGCTTACAGATAAAGCTGTTACCTTAAAGGGTGGAATAAAGGCAGATAGAATAGAATCATATGTATTTAAAGACCTTCCTAAGTATGCTACTGAAGGAAAAGAACATGTATATACAGTAGTAGAAGATTATATTATGGGATATGCATCAAGTGGTGAAGGAAATGCTGCTAATAAGTATACAATTACAAATACATTTACACCTGAAAGTATAGATGTTAGTGGTAAAAAGACTTGGATTAATGTTCCTGAAGAGGAGTTAAAAAGTCTTCCAAATATTAAAATATTCTTAGAAAACTCAACAGACGGAGTAATTTGGACACCAGTAAGTGGAAAGGTAGTTGAATTAATAGCTGGAAATACTGAATATAACTTTAATAATCTACCTAAATATTCAGTAGAGGGAAATATATATAAGTATAGAGTAGTAGAAGAGGCTATTAATGGATATAAATCTTTATATGATTTAGAGTATAATATTACAAATACCTATGATCCAGGAAAAGTAGTAGTTAAGGTTACTAAGAAGTGGATAAATGTAGATCCTAATAAAGATAAGGTTCCAGAAGTTAAAATTATCTTAAAACAAAATGGAACAGAAGTTGGTAGTGTAGTTTTAGATAATGAAAATGGATATTCTCATAGCTTTGAAAACTTAGATAAGTATGCACCAACTGGAAAAGAATATGTATATACTGTTGAAGAAGTTTTAGGAAATAATGTTGAAGGTTATTCTAAAGTAATAACATCTGGAGAAGATGGATTTATAATAGAAAATACCTTTGATACAAATGCAGTAACAGATATAATATTTAACAAAGTATGGAGAAATGTCCCTAAGAATTCTGAAGTGCCAGAAATAAGATTACACCTTTATCAAAATGGAGTAGAGCTTAAAGATAAAGTTGTAACCTTAAAGAGTGGAGTTAAAGAAGATTTAAAAGAATCCTATGTATTTAAAAACCTTCCTAAGTATTCTACTGATGGTAAAGAATATGTATACACAATACAAGAGGATCATATTAATGGATACACATCAAATGGTGAAGCAAAGGCATCTAACAAATATACAATTATAAACACTTATGATGGTGGCGAAAAAGTTATTATTAGTGGTAAAAAAACTTGGGTAAATGTAGATGATATTAATAAGGTTCCTAACATTACCATAAGAGTATTAAGAGATGGTAAGGAAATTCATAGTATTGTTGTTCCAAGTGGTACTACTAAATATGAAATAGCAACAGATACTATGGTTAAGTATGCTCCAGATGGAAATGAATATAAATACGAATTAACAGAAGATAAAATTGATGGATTTAAGTCTGTAAGAGATGGATATAACTTTACAAATACTAAGATTAAAGAAAAAGAAGCTATTCCTGTTAAAACTGGAGATAGCAATATGATAATACTATATCTTGGTACTGCTATTCTTTCTCTTTCTTTAATTTCTATCATTAATTTAAGAAAAAGAAAAAAATCTTTAAAAAAATAAAGGGGGTTATTTATCTTTTCTTTAAGTAAATAAGTTTAAAATAAGACACACTGATACTATTTTTAGAACAGTGTGTCTATTTATTATAAATCAATAATGATTTACTGGGAGCAATACACATTAATTAATTTTATAAAGCATATCTAATTTAAGGGGAGCTGTTATGAAAGCTCCTTACTTTTGTATATATTTATAGATTATTTTTCTTTAATAGTAGAGTTTATCATTTTTCATAAAGTTACTTTATAAAATATAAGTAGATAATTAAGTAAGGAGGCTTTATATGAAGAATAAAACTCTATATGAAGTATTTATTGGACTACTAGCTTTAATGGCTATGATAATGATAATTTTAGATTTGATGTATAAGCTTCCTATAATGGTAGTAGAAAGCTTTTACTATATTAACTTGATTATTACTGTTATTTTTATTATTGATTATTTAATAAGATTTATTGTTTCTGAGAAGAAAATTAAATTTATATTTAATAATTTTATAGATATGTTATCTATTTTTCCTCTTATCCTAATAAAAGAGTTTATTTTCGATTTAAATATAGGTGGAATAATTGATATTAGAACAGAGTTTATAATTATGAAATTAATATTTTTGTTTGTTTTAGCTATAAAATTTAAGAATAAAATTAGAGAAGCTATAAAGATAAATAAATTCAATTATCTGTTAGTTATAACAACAATAATAATAGTCCTTGGAGCTGTATTAATATCTTTATTAGAAGAAATGTCCTTTGGAGATGCAATATGGTGGAGCTTTGTAACATTTACTACTGTAGGATACGGAGATATACTCCTTACTACTAAAACAGGAAGAATAGTTGCAATTGTACTAATGATTTTTGGTATAGGTTTTATAGGGATAACAACAAGTACTATTGCAGCTTATATAGTAAACAAAGATATAAAAAGGCATAATAAAAGAAATTTTAAAGATGAAACTATTGAATTTATTAAAATAAAAATAGATGATTTAGATAATATTTCAGATGAAGAGCTTGATAATATATATAAGACATTACGAGTACTTAAAGAAAATAGAAAAAATCACTAATAATTTTAAGGATTTAAGAAGATAATAAATATAGAACTAAAGATAAGCCTTATATGGAGGGTAATATGGAAAATATATTAAAAATATTTACAAGAGACATAAAAAGTATAATAAAAAATTGGGTTGCCTTAATTATTATTCTAGGGCTTATGATATTGCCTTCTTTATATGCTTGGTTTAATATTAGAGCAAGCTGGGATCCCTATGGAAATACAGGAGGAATAAAGGTTGCAATAGTTAACAATGATAAGGGGGGAAATCTTCAAGATAAATTTATTAGTGTAGGAGATGAACTTGTAGCTAAGCTTAAGGAGAATACTAACTTAGGCTGGGAATTTGTTTCTGAGGAAGAAGGAAATAATGGAGTTCATAAAGGAAAGTATTATGCAACAATAATAATACCAGAGGAATTTACAAATGAAACCTTATCAATAATTAATAATAATATAAAAAGACCTACTTTAATATATAAGGTAAATGAAAAAAGTAATGCCATTGCTCCTAAAATTACTGACAAAGGAATTACTACTATAAAGTCCCAAGTTGATAGTAATATTATTGAAACTGTAGATGGAATAATATTTAAAGTATTCAATGAAATGGGTGTAAGTATTGAAGGATCAAAGGATAAAATATTAAAGCTAATAAATGGAGTTATTGACTTAAATAACAAAGTTCCAGAAATAGAGAATATAATAAATGAAATATATAATGGAAGTTCTAGTGCTGAAAATTTAATTTCTAAAGCTAAAGAGAATTTGCCATTATTACAAGATACATTAAATTCTAGTAATAGCTTATTAGTTGATACTAAAAATGCTTTAGAAAAGTCTAAGGGAGCATTAGGGGATGTAGCACCAGTTATTAAGTCGGATTTAGAAGTTATAAATAGAGAGCTTAGCAACTTAGACGGTCTTATTAATACTGTAATCAACATAAATGTAGATAAGAATTCAATTTTAAATGGTCTTGATAATATTAGTATTAAGCTTGGTGATATCAATAATAAAATTAATGGAATAATAAAATCCTTAGAGCCATTGTCTAAATTTAATAATAACTTAAAAGAAATAATAAATGAATTAAATGCAGTCAGCACAAAATTAAATTCTGCTATAGATATAATTAGTAAAATAAGTGATACAGTTAATAATGCAAGTCCAGTTGATAAAAGTAAACTTCAAGAAATTAAATCATTAATAGAAGCTAATAGAAATATAATAACAAATATATTAAATAATTATGATTCTTTATATATACCTGCTATAAATAAAGCTATAGATCAATTGAGTAGTATATCTGATAATTCTATTACATTATTAAATGAAGCAAAAACAGCAATTCCAGATATAGAAAGTTTATTAAATAGTTTAGATAATGCATTAAAGCTTGGTAAGGGGGATATAGAGAAATTAAATGATGAAATGCCTAAGATTAAAGTAAGCTTAAGCAATATTTCTTCAAAGTTGTCTTCAATAAATAAAGATGAGGAAATAGATAAGTTATTATCTTTATTAAAAAATGACTGGGAAGCAGTTAGTAATTTTTTAGGAAGTCCTGTTGAGATAAAGGAAGAAGTATTATTTCCTATACCTAATTATGGATCAGCAATGTCGCCATTTTATTCAACTCTTGCTTTATGGGTAGGAGCATTAATTTTAGTTTCCTTATTAACTACAGAGCCTCATGGATTTAAGGATAAAATCATCTTTAAACCTTATGAAAAGTATTTTGGAAAATTCCTAACCTTTGCTTTTATAGGAATATGTCAGGCATTAATTTTGACATTAGGAGATATTTTTTTCTTGAAGTGTTATGTATTAAATAAATGGCTATTTATAAGTGTAAGCCTATTAAGTAGTATAATATTTATATTAATAGTATATACATTAGTATCAATATTTGGTAACGTTGGAAAAGCAATATCTGTTATACTTTTAGTTATACAAGTTGCTGGTGCTGGTGGAACATTCCCAGTAGAAGTAATGCCAAGTTTCTTTAAGAAGGTAAATCCATTATTACCTTTTACATATTCAATTTCGGCAATGAGAGAAGCTGTTGCAGGAATTGTTAGGGATAATTTAACTAGGGATATACTTATGCTTTTAAGTTATGGGATAATATTTATACTAATAGGATTATTTTTAAAGGGTCCAGTTAATAAAGTAAGTAAGAAATTTATAGAAAAGTTAAATGAAAGTGGGCTTATAGGACACTAGAAGTAATGCATAATGCGTAGTGGATAATGCATAATTTAGGAGAAAACTCCTTTCGGAGTTTTTAAGAATGAAGAATGAATAATGTAGAATTAAGGAAGGAACTCCTTTGGGAGTTCCAAAAGTAAATAATGAATAATGGATAATGCATAATTAGTGGAAAATGAAATAATGAAAGAATGAAAAAGTAATGTAGAAGGTCTTAAGGCATTCTACATTACTTATATTTTTAGTAACTTGTTTCAAATTACTTTAATAATTCTACATTTTATATTCTACATTTTTAATTTGTAGCTGCTACACAGCAAAACTATAGTCTTTTGGCATAGGTTGAAAATGTGAATTTATCTGGTCTATGGCGAGATTCTGTATATTCAAATAAAGTTCCATCCTCTAAATAAACATAATTTTTTATGATAGCCACTAAGTTATATCCTTTAAGATTAAGGAGTTTTTTATCTAGGTTTGTTACTTCTTCTACAGAAACTATTTTTTGGGCTCCTGCAATTTTTAAATTAATATTATTTTCTAGGTAATCGTAAATTGAATTACTTGCAATATCTTCTGTTAGATTTTTAATTACATCTTTTAAAAAGTAATTTATATCTAATATATTTTCTTCTCCATCTATGATTCTAGTCCTTTCTACATAGAAGACCTTTGATCCTAATGCAAAACCAGTTTTATTTGAAAGTTTAGCATCAATTATAATTTCTTTAAAACAATGAACTTTAGTTGAGTAACTTATATTATTATTTAAAGAAGCTTCTTTAAAGCTTTGTAATCCACCTACTAAAAATTTAAGTTGTTGTTTTTCTAAAACGAAAACACCTTTTCCATGAACACTTGCAACTAATCCTTCAAAAGACAATTGATTTATTGCTCTTCGTACTGTATTTCTACTAACATCAAATAAAGAGGTTAATTCATGCTCAGAAGGCAATTTTTCTCCAGCCTTATATTCATCATTTAATATTTTGTTTTTTATATATTCGTATATTTCTGTATATTTCACCATTTTCATTAAGATAAAATCTCCTTTAAAGCTTAGTATAGGATATATTATAGCATTAAAGGTAAAAATAGAATAGAAAAAAGGGAAGGAAACTTGTTTAAACAACAATTGACATACTTGTTTAAACAAGATATAATGAAATCGTAAACAATAATTGAATTATAAATAAGTATTAAGGGGGAATAGAGATGGTAACTTTTAGACAGGAAGCTTTAGACTTATTAGAACTTATAGGTGGAAAAGAAAATATTGCTAGTGCAAGTCATTGTGTGACTAGATTGAGATTCGTCTTAAAGGACGAAAAAGTTGCTAAGGAGAAAGCAAAGGAAATTGAAAAATTACCAAGTGTTAAAGGTACTTTTACTAATGCTGGTCAATTCCAAGTTATAATTGGAAATAATGTACAAGCTTTTTACAATGACTTAGTTGAAGTTGCTGGACTAAAGGTACAATCTAAGGATGAAGTTAAAAAGGCAGCTCAAAAGAATATGTCATTACTTCAAAGAATTATTGCAGGCCTTGCAGAAATATTTATTCCTATTTTACCAGCAATTATTACTGGAGGTTTAATTTTAGGATTTAGAAATGTTATAGGTGATTTAGCTATCTTTGGAGATGGAACGCAAACTTTAACTGCATTGCATCCTATATTAGCAGAAATTCACAGCTTTTTATGGGTTTTAGGAGAAGCTATATTCCATTTCTTACCTGTAGCAGTAACATGGTCAACTGTTAAAAAGTTTGGTGGCTCAGAAATTCTTGGTATAGTACTTGGAATTACATTAGTATCACCACAATTGTTAAATGCTTACGGATATGCAGAGGCAGTACAAAATGGAGCAGTTCCATTCTGGAACTTTGGATGGTTTACTATAGACAAGGTTGGATATCAAGCTCAAGTAATTCCAGCTATATTATCTGGTATAGTATTAACTAAAATTGAAC
Source organism: Bacillota bacterium (assembly GCA_023445445.1). Classification (GTDB taxonomy): domain Bacteria; phylum Bacillota; class Clostridia; order Clostridiales; family Clostridiaceae; genus Clostridium. Next base: position 36,597 of record JAEXLD010000123.1, on the reverse strand, counting down.
TTACACTTAAAAAATATATACCTGATGTATTAAAGTTAATAGTTATCCCATTTACTACTCTTTTAATTACAGTTTTATTATCTTATATAATAATAGGACCAATCTCAAGAGAACTTGGCAATTACATTGCTGTTATTTTCAACTATTTATTAACTGGACCATTTAAGATACTTGGAGCAATAATTTTTGGAGTAGCTTATGCACCATTAGTTATTACAGGATTACACCATACTTTTATTGCTGTAGATTTACAATTAATCGCAAATGGCGGTACTATGATATGGCCACTTATAGCATTAAGTAATATAGCTCAAGGAGCATCAGCAATAGCTATGTTAATAATATATAAAAAGAATGCAAGAATAAAATCAATAGCAGCATCAGCAGGTATATCTGCATGGCTTGGAGTTACTGAACCAGCTATGTTCGGTATTAACTTAAAATATAAATTCCCATTTATAGCAGCATTAATAGGATCAGGCTGTGCAGCAGTAGTTTCAATACTTTCTGGAGTATTAGCTAATTCTATTGGTATAGGTGGACTACCTGGATTCCTAGCAATTCAACCTCAATATTGGGTTCCTTTTATAATTGCAATGGGAGTAGCAGTAGTAGTTCCAATAGTTTTAACCTTTATATTTAATAAAAAATTTGGAGAATATGTTGAAGAAATAGAATAAGTAGATTTGGGCTGCCGGATAATAATGTAGAGTGAATAATGAAGAATGTAAAATTGAGGTGAATAATATGAAAAACAATGATTGGTGGAAATCTGCAGTTGTTTATCAAATTTATCCTAAAAGCTTTAAGGATAGTAATGGAGATGGAATTGGAGATTTAGTTGGAATAATAGATAAATTAGATTACTTAAAGGATTTAGGGGTGAAAGTTATATGGCTTACACCTATATATGTATCACCTCAAAATGATAATGGTTATGATATAGCAGATTACTATAATATAGATCCTATGTTTGGTAATATGGAAGATTTTAAAAAGTTATTAAAAGAAACTCATAAAAAAGGCATGAAGTTGATTTTAGATATGGTTGTAAATCATACATCGACAGAACATTATTGGTTTAAGGAAGCAATTAAAGATGTTAATAATCCCTATCATAATTTTTATATTTGGAGAGATGAACCTAACAATTGGCAATCTAAATTTGGAGGATCAGCTTGGGAGTATGTTGAAAGTTTGAATAAATACTATTTGCATTTATTTGATAAAACTCAAGCAGATTTAAATTGGGAAAATCCAGTTCTTAGAGAAGAAATATTTAAAATGATGAGATATTGGCTAGATATGGGGGTTGATGGCTTTAGGCTAGATGTTGTTAACCTTCTATCAAAGGATACTAGATTTTTAGATGATGATTTTAAATCTGCAACTAGGGATGGACGAAGATTTTATACTGATGGACCTAGAATACATGAGTATTTAAATTTAATGAACAAGGAAGTTTTTTCAAAATATAAAGAAATTATGACTGTAGGAGAAATGTCTTCTACTACAATAGATAATTGTATAAAATATACTAATCCAGAGAATGAAGAACTTAATATGACCTTTAATTTTCATCATTTAAAAGTAGATTACCCAGAAGGAGATAAATGGTCATTAGCACCTTTTGATTTTAAGATGTTAAAGAAATTATTATTTGAATGGCAAATTGAAATGGAAAAGGGAAATGGTTGGAATGCATTATTTTGGTGTAATCATGATCAGCCAAGAATTGTATCTAGATTTGGTGATGACACTTTGTATAGAGAGGAATCAGCCAAGATGCTTGCTACTGCATTACATTTAATGAGGGGAACTCCATATATTTATCAAGGGGAGGAGATAGGTATGACTAATCCAAACTTTAATGATATTAAGGAGTATAGAGATGTAGAATCCTTAAATGCTTATAATATATTATTAGAAAAAGGAATTGAAAAAGAAGAAGTTTTAAATATATTGAAAAATAGATCAAGAGATAATTCTAGAACTCCTATGCAATGGAGTAATATGAAAGAAGCAGGATTTACAAGTGGAATTCCTTGGATAAGGGTAGCTAATAACTATAATAATATTAATGTAGAGTTAGATAAGAATAAAAATAATTCAATATTAGATTATTATATAGAATTAATTAATATAAGAAAAAATAATGATGTAGTATCAGAAGGTAGCTTTGTACCTATATTAGAAGACCACCATAAAGTTTTGGCCTATACAAGAGAGCTAAATGGAAAAAGAATTTTAGTTGCATGTAACTTTTATGGGGAAAAAACAATGATATCTTTAGAGGAATCCAAAGGCATTAAATATGAGAAGATATTAAGTAATTCTGAAAAAAATAGTCTAGATAAGGAAAATTTATATTTAGCACCATATGGAGCAATAGTATTGGAATTAAAAAATTAAATAATAAAATAAGGAAGGAATTTTCAAATAAATTCCTTCCTTATTTTTGTATAGTACATTTAAGATAATTAAATTCTCTAACTAAACTAAAATTTACTTAGACAATGTAATAAATATTGACATATTTCAACATAGAAACTATAATTTATTTATTATAAAATAAAAGAGGGAATTGAATGAATAGAAAAGTTATGGTTGCTTATGAAATAAGATCTATTTCAAATCTTATTAAAAGATATATTTATAGATCAGCAGTTACTGCCAATTGTGATCAATATTCTGACATTCAAGGGATGATTATTAATTATCTTAGTAAGAATAAGAAAAAGGATGTCTTCCAAAAGGATATTGAAGAAATTTTCACTATAAGAAGATCTACAGTTACTGGTATACTCCAATCAATGGAAAAAAACAATTTAATAACGAGAGAAAATGTATCTTATGATGCAAGATTAAAAAAAATAGTTCTTACTGATTTGGGTGAAAAAGTTAATACCCACATTATAACAGAAATGATAAAATTTGAAGATACAATTACAAAAGGTGTATCAGATGAAGAGTTAGAAATGTTTGTTGAAATTATTAGTAAATTTAAAAGAAACATTGAATAATTTTTTATCTAAGTAGTTAGGGTGCTTACAATTAGGTTCCTAACAAATATAATAAACTTAAGATATGTTAGCAAAATAATAATAAAAGGAGCAATAAACATGTTAAAAATCTTTAAATATTTAAAATCAAAAGACTGGTTAATAGTTTTAATTAGTTTAGTATTTATAGTAGCTCAAGTTTGGCTTGATTTAAAATTGCCGGATTATATGTCTGATATAACAAAATTAGTACAAACTCCAGGTTCTGAAATGTCTGAAATTTGGAAGGCTGGAGGATATATGCTTTTATGTGCATTGGGTAGTTTAGTGGCAACTATTATAGTTGGATACTTTGTTTCAGGCATAGCTGCTGGACTTTCAAGAACTTTACGTTCTAATGTATTTAGAAAAGTTGAATCATTTTCAATGAGTGAAATAAATAAATTCTCTATTCCAAGTTTAATAACTCGTTCAACAAATGATATAACTCAAATCCAAATGATAATAGCTATGGGACTTCAAGTAATAATTAAAGCGCCAATTACAGCTATTTGGGCCATAACAAAGATTTCAAGTAAGAGTTGGCAATGGACAACTGCTACAGCAGTAGGAGTGCTTGCATTACTTTTAATTGTAGGAATAGTATTTACCTTAGCATTACCTAAGTTTAAAATAATTCAAACTTTAACAGATAATTTAAATAGAGTTTCAAGAGAAAATTTAACAGGTATTAGAGTTGTAAGAGCTTATAACGCAGAAGAATATCAAGAAAACAAGTTTGAAGATGCAAATAATGCAATAACCAAAACTAATATATTTACAGGAAGAACTATGGGGGTACTTATGCCTTCAATTCAAACAATAATGAGTGGTTTAACCTTAGCTATTTATTGGATAGGAGCTTATTTAATAAATAATGCTTCTGGAATGGATAGAGTTTCAGTATTTAGTGATATGATAGTTTTCTCTTCCTATGCAATACAAGTAGTTATGGCATTTATGATGTTAGTAATAGTATTTATAATGCTTCCTAGAGCTCAAGTAGCTGCTAAACGTGTTAACGAAGTATTAGAAACACCACTTTTAATAAAAAATGGAACTCGTACATCAGATGAAAAAGATCATGTTGGTGAAATTGAATTTAGAAATGTTAGTTTTAAATATCCAGATGCAGATAGTTCAACTGATTATGTTCTAGAAAACATAAACTTTAAAGTTAATAAGGGTGAAACTATTGCATTTATAGGTTCAACAGGTTCAGGAAAATCAACATTAATTAACTTAATTCCAAGATTTTATGATGTAACTTCAGGAGAATTATTAGTTAATGGAGTTAATGTAAAAGAATATGATAAGAATTATTTAACAAATAAAATTGGATATGTTTCACAAAAAACTACAATGTTTAGTGGAACTGTAGAATCAAATGTTTCTTATGGAGATAATGGAAAGCAAGAACAAGGAATAGAAGCAGTTAAGAGAGCTATTGAAATCGCTCAAGGTAAAGACTTTGTAGAAAAACTTGATAAGCAATATGAAAGTAAAGTTTCTCAAGGAGGAACAAATCTTTCAGGTGGACAAAAACAACGTCTATCAATTGCAAGAGCTATTAATAGAGATCCTGAAATTTATATTTTTGATGATTCATTCTCTGCTTTAGACTATAGAACTGATAAGGTATTAAGATCAGCCTTAAATAAGGAAACTAGTGGTATTACTAAATTTATTGTTGCTCAAAGAATTGGTACAATTAAAGAAGCAGATAAGATAGTTGTATTGGATGAAGGAAAGATAGTTGGAATAGGCAAACATAAGGAACTTCTAAAGACTTGTGAAGTATATAAAGAAATAGCATACTCACAACTTTCAAAGGAGGAGCTTGAAGATGAGTAGACATGGCGGACCAGGAATGGGAATGGGTGGAAAACCACAAAAAGCAAAAGACTTAAAGGGAACATGGGTTAAGCTTTTAAAATATTCAAAATCCTATGTTGCATTTATGATAATAGCTATTATATGTGCTATAGGGGGAACAGTATTTACGATATTAGGACCCGACAAATTAAAAGAAATAACAAATGTAATTATGCAAGGCATAATGACTGAAATTGATTTAACTGAAGTAAGAAGGATAGGTATGATATTAGTAGCATTCTATATATCAGCTTCATTACTTTCTTACGGACAACAATTTATATTAACAACAGTAACTCAAAGGATAGCTAATAAGTTACGTAAAGATATTTCAGAAAAAATGAATAAACTTCCATTAAAGTATTTTGATTCAACTAGTCATGGAGAGATTTTAAGTCGTGTAACTAATGATGTTGATACAGTTGGACAAAGCATGAACCAAAGTGTTGGAACTTTAGTTTCAGCTGTAACTTTATTTGCTGGTTCATTAATAATGATGCTTAAAACAAATGTTTTAATGAGTATAGCAGCGATATTAGCTACAGTAATTGGATTTGCTCTTATGATGTTTATAATGGGTAAATCACAAAAATACTTTGCTTCTCAACAAAGAGAACTTGGAAAAATAAATGGACATATTGAAGAAATATATTCTGCTCATAATATAGTTAAAGTTTATAATGGTGAAAATAATGCTATAGATAAGTTTGAAGAAACAAATGATAGACTGTTTGAAAGTGCAAGAAATGCACAATTCTTATCAGGACTAATGATGCCAGTTATGGCTTTCGTTGGAAACCTTGGATATGTAGCAGTTTGTGTAGTTGGTGCTGTTCTTGCCTTTGATGGTAAAATAGAATTTGGTGTTATAGTAGCATTTATGATATATATAAGACTATTTACTCAACCATTATCACAATTAGGGCAAGCAGCAACAAGTTTACAATCAGCTGCAGCTGCTGCTGAAAGAGTATTTGATTTCTTAAAACAACCAGAACTTGATGATGAATCAGAGAAGACTACAGTTTTAGAAAATATTAAAGGTAATGTTGAATTTAAAAATGTTAGATTTGGATATAATGAGGATAAAATAATAATAAAGGATTTCTCAGTTAAGACTAAAGCAGGTCAAAAGGTTGCTATAGTTGGGCCAACAGGAGCAGGTAAAACTACTATAGTTAATTTACTTATGAGATTCTATGAATTAAATTCAGGACAAATTTTAATAGATGGAGTAGATACTAAATCTATTACTAGAGAAAATGTTCATGACTTATTCTGTATGGTACTTCAAGATACTTGGTTATTTGAAAGTACAGTAAGAGATAATATAGTTTACAATAAAACTGGTGTATCAGATGAAGAAATAATAAAAGCTTGTAAAGCCGTTGGAATTCATCACTTTATAATGACTTTACCTCATGGTTATGACACTATATTAGATGACAAGACAAATCTTTCAGCTGGACAAAAGCAACTTATAACAATAGCAAGAGCTATGATTGAAAATGCACCTCTTCTAATATTAGATGAGGCAACAAGCTCAGTAGATACAAGAACAGAAATATTAATTCAAGAAGCTATGGATAAGCTTACTGTTGGAAAAACATCTTTCGTTATTGCACATAGATTATCAACAATTAAAAATGCTGATTTAATCTTAGTAATGAAAGATGGAGATGTTATTGAAAGTGGAAATCATGTAGAATTACTTGAAAAAGGTGGATTCTATGCTGATCTTTATAATAGCCAATTTGAATCAGATAAAGAATAAAATAATTAATAAATAAATTGAAACAAAAAGGAACTGCGATAGCTCCTTTTTGTTTTATATAGAATTATAGCAATTATAATTATTAATTTGAAGATTGTAAAATGTCTTTTATAATTAGGTCTATTTCAGGTATTTCTTTATTTGTATATGTTAGTATATTATAATCATAAGAATAATCATCAAGAGCTCTTTCAGTTGAATGATTATTTTGTTCTTTAGTTAAATTATTTGTGTAATCCATTCTAGTTATATGAATTGATATGGTTTTTCCTATATCTTTTAAGCAGTCTATTTCTTTTGGAAATCTTGCATCAGGAATTATAGCAATATCAAAATCATCTTTCACTAAGTTAAGTATTTTAATTAACTCGTTAATTAAAAACATTTTATCCTGTGATCTCATTTTATCACCTAATTTTTGTAGGATATCTCTTCCTACTTCATCTTTAATACCATTCCAATTATAGACTTCAGTAGCAATCATTTTTAAATAATCAGCATAATGAATTATAAACACTTTTTTTTCATTAGCTTCAAGTATAGATTTTATTTTTTTGGCAAGAGTGTCTTTACCATGTCCAGCAGGACCTGAAATTGATATACATTTCATTAAAAGGATCTCCTTTTCTTTTGATTCTATAAGTTTATTTAAAGATTATATCACAATATACTTATTATATATTGAAATATATAATATAATAAACTAAAATATAAAATATGTATATGCAGATGTGGCGGAATGGCAGACGCATCATCTTGAGGGGGTGACGGGGGAATCCTCGTGCGGGTTCAAGTCCCGCCATCTGCACCATATTTATAAGAAGCTAGAATTTTTAATTCTAGCTTCTTATAAATATTAAATATAGTTCATATAATTAAATGAAAAAAGTGTAAATTAAAAGAGAAATAAATAGTAAATCAATCTTATGATTGATTTTTTTCTTTTTAGAGATGTTCATCTGCAACATGATATAATTAAAATAGAGGAATAAATAGTAATTTATTGAATGGAGATGATTGTATGAATTGTTATCCTATACCAATGGTAATATGGAAGGTATTTGAAAAAAGTTTTCGCAATAATTTAGTGATGTTTGATATAGATGATCCTAAGAAATTAATTAAAGCTGCAAGGTTAAAATATAAAGAAATAGTTAGCGAGATTCCAAAGTTTGAAAAGAATGATGTTCTTTTAGTTAATATTCTTAGTGCGGCTCAACTTGCAGCAATTTATCTTTCATTACCAGAAAAAGCTGATGTAAAAGTGGTTGAAAAATTTTATAGTAAGTCAATGAATGATAATAAAATAATGATGATTATTTTAAAAAATACTAAGAATTTTACAAAAAAATATCAAAAAAATCAATTAAAACAGTCTATAAAAAGTAATAAGGCAACAAACCCATACACATGGAGATACAAATTCTATTATGGAGAAAATATAGACAGTTTTGATGCTATCTTTGATAAATGTGGAATATGCGATTTATTCAAAAAGCTAGGAATATTTGATATAGTTCCTGCATTATGTTCATATGATTATGAAATGGCGAAATATACTAATACGATTTTTTCGAGAGAAACTACAATTGCAAGTGGTGGAGAAGTATGTGATTGTCACTACAAAAAGCCAATTGAATAAAGGAGCATATATATGAAATCCCTATTCTTAAGAAATAATGATAATACTAATAGAGGTGATCCATCAATAAAAAAGATTATAAATAATAAAATATTTATTTTCATAAATTCTACCTTCTTTCTATAATAATTTAAATGTATATCTATATTAGTTATTATAGATAGTATCATATTATGGAATATAATTAAAATAAAAAATAATAAATCCAAAAGTAAATAAATATTAAGATGTGATATAATAAATATAAATGATAACAATTACATAAGGTTAAAATTAATAGAAGGTTACAGTATAATTTTGTATTAATAAATTTAAGTACTAAGGAGGAATTGGAGATGAATTTAATAAGATTATTGGGAATTAAGTATCCAATAATTCAAGGAGCTATGGCACAAATAGCTACAGCTGATTTAGCAGCAGCTGTATCAAATGCTGGAGGATTAGGTATTATTGCTAGTGGAGGCTTTACTACAGATAGAATAAGAGACGAAATAAGAAAATGTAAAAGATTAACAGACAAGCCTTTTGGAGTAAATGTGATGCTTATGCATCCAAATAAAGAAGAAATAGCAAGAATCGTTGTTGAAGAAAAGGTAAAGGTAGTTACAACTGGAGCTGGAACACCAGCACCATATATGAATATGTGGAAGGAAGCTGGAATAATTGTTATACCTGTAATACCAAATGTAAAGATTGCAAAGAAAATGGAAGACATAGGTGCTGATGCACTTATAGCAGAGGGAACAGAAGCAGGTGGACATGTTGGAGAAAGTACTACTTTAGCTCTTGTTCCTCAAATTGTTGATGCAGTAAGTATTCCAATAGTAGCAGCAGGTGGAATAGCTGATGGAAGAGGAATAGTAGCAGCTCTTGCACTAGGAGCCCAAGGAGTTCAAGTAGGGACAAGATTTATAGCAACAAATGAGTGTGAGGTTCATGAGAATTTTAAAAATGCAGTTATAGAATGTGGAGATTCAGACACTGTAGTTACAGGAAGAAGTTTAGGGGCTCCAGTTAGAGGTATAAAAAATCCTATGACAATAAAATTTTTAGAATTAGAAAAAAGAGGAGCCAGTAGAGAAGAATTTGAAAAATTAGGGACAGGTGCACTTAGAAAAGCAGCTATAGATGGAGATATAGAAAATGGTTCTGTAATGACAGGACAAATATCAGGATTAATAAATAAAATTACATCTGTAGAAGAAACTATAGAATCTATGATATCAGAGGCTAATGAAGTTTTAAAAGCCTTAGGAAAAATAAATCTTAGATAAACATCATCAAGTAAGGATAATAGTATACAAGAGATATGAAGTTTTAATAACTAATTTCATATCTCTTTTTATATTAAATAAACAACTCTTTATGATTAATTACAATTTTATGGGAATTATATTACAATTAATTATATAAATTATTAAAATAGAAGTAATTAACACAGTAGAAAGTTTAATGAAAGGGCAATTAAATTATATAAAGGAGAAGATTTTAAAAAATTATATAGGCTAAATTAAAGGAGATATAATATGAGAAAAAGAAGAGGTATAGTGGTATTAGTTTTTTTTATGACTTTTATTATTTTAACAGGATGTTTAGATAAAATGCCTAGACGAACATTTAAAGCAGAAAATCTAGATTTAACGGAAGAGGATTTTATTGAACTTAAAAAAGAAGTTCAATTATTAGATGGAGATGTAAAAGAAGACTTTGTACTTTTTACTTTTGATGTTTCTATAGAGAATATCAAAAGAGATGATAATAATAAGGTTAAGGTATTAAATCTAAATAAATTCAATACAAAAGATAAAATAAGATTAGTTTATGCTAAAGAAATCGAGGATAATGGTAGTGAATCTAGTTACACTTTTAGTGGAAAGTATTATTTAGATTTAAGAGGGCTATCTAGGGAAGAAATAGTAAGTTTATATAAGGAATTAGATTTTATTATTAATTATGTTGTTAATGGAAAGTTATCAGAATCTGTTTATAAGTTTGATGATAATTTCAATTTGAATGAACATTAGTTAGGCTTTATAATAAAAAATATTTTAATGTAAACTTTTAATAATTATCATTGCTGAAGTTTTACTATTGGCAACTTATAATTTATAAATAGGAGGATATTATGTTTGCTAAAAAGGATTTAAGTAGAAATAAATATATGTTGTATAAAGGTCAAGCTAAATGTGGATATGATTGGTGGTGGCATTCATTTACTGCTCATCATGAAGAAACTAAAGAAGAAAAGGCCTTTTTTATTGAATTTTTCTTATGTAATCCTGATTTAGGGGGAGAAGAACCTATATTTGGTCAACTAAAGGAAAATATTGAAAAGAAAATAAAACCTAGCTATTTGATGATTAAAGTTGGGAACTGGGGGAAAGATTCTAAACAAATTCATAATTTTTATGCATGGAAGAAAATAAATGTTGGAAAAGGGATTCCATATTTTGTAGAAGCAAAGGACTGTTATATATCAGAAAATAAAACCTATGGTAGAGTTTCTTTAAGTGAAGAAGAAGTTAAGAAACATCCAGAATATATGAGTGATTCAGGAACAATTGAATGGAATTTAGATATTGATAAACAAATTCCATTTAATGTTGGATATGGTGCAAGTAAATTGTTTAGAAGTTTACAATTGTTTGAAATGTTTTGGCATGTAGAAGGAATGAAAACAAAGTATAAAGGTGAAGTGATTTTAAATGGTGAAAAGTATATAGTAAACCCTGATACTTGTTATGGTTATGCAGATAAGAATTGGGGAAAAGACTTCACATCTCCATGGGTATGGTTATCATCAAATAATTTAACCAGTAAAAAAACAGGGAAAAAGTTAGAAAATAGTGTTTTCGACATAGGTGGTGGAAGACCTAAGATAGGGCCTTTTGCATTAAATAGAAAACTTCTTTCTGCATTTTTCTATGAAGGTGAATGTTATGAGTTTAATTTTTCTAAGTTTTGGACTTTTACCAGAACTAAATTTAAATGTGAAGAAACAGATAAAGAAATTATATGGTATATAGAACAAAAAACATGCAATAAAAAGATGATAGCAAATATTACATGTAATAAAGAAGAGATGCTATTAATTAATTATGAAGCTCCAAATGGGCTGAAAAAACATAATAGACTTTGGAATGGTGGGACAGGAAAGGGTACTATTAAACTTTATAAAAATAATAAATTAATTGATGAAGTAGAAGCTCTAAATGTAGGATGTGAATATGGAGAATTTAGTGAAAATAAATCTTAGATAAGTATTAATTAATAATTATATTATATATAAGATATGTAGTTAATAAATAATTCTATATCTTTTTTATATAAAATAAGTACTTACAACGAATTACAGTTTTATGGAAATTGTATTATAATTAAACATATAAATAAAAATCAATTGACTTAAGTTTTTAAGTGAAGGAATAAATTTTGCTAAAAGCAAGTAGGAAGAACAGATTTTCAGGTTATGATTAAGGAAATTATATAAGTTAATATACTTTTGAAGGGGTTAAGACATGGGGAGTTTTGGATTTTCTTATATTGGATTAATATATTTACTATTGCTTTTTATTCCTAATATTATTTGGACAAAAAATATGCCTATAGGATATAAGGAGATAGAAAAAGATGAAAATAAAATATTATTGATATTTGAAAGAGTTGGTGAAGTTACTGTAACTTCTTTAGCTTTAATTTTTAAAGATTTTAATGTCAATGATGTATCTTTATGGAGCCTTTGGCTACTAGCTTCATTTATTATTATGTTATTATATGAAGTTTGCTGGGTAAGATATTTTAGAAGTAATCATACTTTTGAAGATTTTTATAGGGATTTTTTTGGAATACCAGTTCCACTTGCAATTCTACCTATAGTTGGATTCTTACTTCTTGGAATATATGGGAAGATATTATGGATGGTTATAGCAGTATCAGTCCTTGGGATTGGACATATAGGGATACATTTACAACATCTTAAGTTTATAAAAACTATGAATAGGTGATTAAATGAAGAGATTATTTGAAATTATATATATTTTACTAGATAAAGAAAATGTAACAGCAAAAGAACTATCAGAACACTTTGAGGTATCTCAAAGAACTATTTATAGAGATATAGAAGATTTATCTAAGGCTGGGATACCAATATATATGACTAAAGGTAAGGGGGGAGGAATAAGTCTATTAAAAAACTTCGTATTAAATAAAACAGTTTTATCGGCGGAAGAGAAAAAAGAAATTCTTGCAGCTATGCAAGGACTTAATGCTGTTAATAAAAATGAATCGAGTGGAGCATTGTCTAAACTAAGTTCATTTTTAGGGGAAAATAGTGAAAGCTGGATTGAGGTTGATTTTTCAAATTGGGATAAAAATAATGATTTAGGAGATAAGTTCACAGTTATAAAGAGTTGTATAATAAATAAAAATATAATATCCTTTGAGTATTTTAATTCAAAAGGTGAATTGTTAGAGCGAAATGTTGAACCGTTGAAGTTAGTTTTTAAAGGGCAAGGATGGTACCTATACGCTTATTGTATAAAGAGAAAAGATAATAGATTCTTTAAGCTTACAAGAATGAGTAACATAAATATTACCTCAGAAACATTTACTAGAAGGGCTCCTGATAAAATTTTTTTAAATAAAGAAACAGGATATTCTAATAAAATAATACATCTTAAATTAAGGGTAAATAAGAAACTAGGATTTAGGATATATGATGAGTTTCAAAACTTTGCAGTAGAGGATAATGGTGATTATATAGTTGAGTCAGATTATCCATCAGGGGATTGGCTATTTCTATACCTAATGTCTTTTGGAGAAAATATTGAGGTTATTGAGCCTTTACATATAAGAGAAGAAATGAAAAAAAGATTATTAGCAGCACTAAATAAATATTAATATGACACAAAGGTGTCATATTAAGGGCTATATAATATAACTATAGTTAATAAATATGTTATAAAAAATTTTTATCAAGGAGTTTATTTATATAAAAGGGGAAGTGATCTATAATGGAAAAATTAGATTTTAAAAAGGAGTTTAAAGATTTATATTTACCTAAAACACAACCTATGGAAATAATTGTTCCTAAAATGAATTTTATTATGGTAGATGGCAGTGGTAATCCCAATGATGAAGATGGGGAATACAAAAATGCTGTTGGATTATTGTATGAATTATCTTATACAATTAAGATGAGTAAGGATATTAGAGAAAAGTTAGATAATTATATTAACTACGTTGTTCCACCTCTTGAAGGATTATGGTGGTTAAAGGATGATGATATGGATTTTGACAAGAAGGATAAATACATTTGGACTTCTATGATACGGCAACCAGATTTTGTAACTAAGGAAGTTTTTGAATTAGCTTGTAATGAAGTTAAAAGGAAAAAGCCAGAGATAGATATAAGTAAAGCAAGATTTGAAGTTTTTGATGAAGGATTATGTGTTCAATGTATGCATATTGGACCATTTGAAAATGAGAAGATAACTACTGAAAAAATTGATAAATATATTATAGAAAACAACTTAATTAATGATATTACTGGAATTAATGAAGATGGAAAAGTTAGAAGACATCATGAAATTTACTTATCAGATCCTAGAAGGTGTAATATTGAAAGAATGAAAACTGTTATTAGGCATCCTGTTAGGAGGGGCTAATTTTGAAATTTATATCGGCAAAAAGTATTGTATCAGGATATAAAGAAAATAATAATTGGTTTGGAATTAATTATAATATGAATATATATAAGGGCTGTTGCCATGGATGTATATATTGCGATAGTAGAAGTGAGTGTTATGGCATAGATAACTTTGATATTGTGAGAGCTAAAGAAAATTCATCAGAAATTATAAGAAAAGAACTGAAATCTAAAAGGAAAAAGGGAGTTATTGGAACAGGTGCTATGAGCGATCCCTATAATCTTTTTGAAAAGAGGTTTAGATTAACACGTAATGCATTAGAAAGTATTGATAATAATGGATTTGGAGTAGCTATTGCAACAAAAAGTGATTTAATTATAAGAGATATTGATATATTAAAAAGGATAAAAGAACATTCACCAGTACTTTGTAAAATTACAATTACAACAGCAGATGATAAGTTATGCAAGATAATTGAACCTAATGTAGTAGTTACATCTAAGCGCTTTGAAGCCATAAAAAAAATATCTGATGCAGGTATATATACAGGAATATTATTAATGCCTATATTACCTTTTATAAATGATACTGAAGAAAATATAATAAGTATTGTAAGATTAGCAAAAGAAAATGGAGCAAAATTTATTTATCCTGCTTTCGGAGTTACTTTAAGATCTAATCAAAGGAATTACTTTTTCAGGATGTTAGATATATCATTTCCAGGGATTAAAGAAAAATATATTAAAACTTTTGGCGATAATTACATTTGTAATAGTCCTAATGCAAGAAAGTTATATACTAGCTTTGCTAATGAATGTAAAAAACTAGGGTTACTTTATAAAATGAATGATATAATTAATAACTATAAAGAGGGATATAATAATCAGCAGCTAAGTTTATTTGATTTATAATTTATGGCTTTAATAATTAAATTATAGAAAAAGATAGATATTATATTTTTCACTGGTTATCTCCAGAGGAAAGATATAATATCTATCTTTTTGATTTTTCAAGGAGTTGATTTTGTACAAGCATATTATATATGTTATTATAAATATAAAGTTTATCACAAATGATTAAAAACTTAACTTTAGGAGGAAATATGATTAAGGCAGTATTATTTGATTTAGATGGAACATTATTAGATACAAATGAATTAATATATAATTCTTTTGATAAAACTTTTAAGGATAAATTAGGAATTGAATTAAAGAGAGAAGAAATCTTAGATTTCTTTGGAAGACCTTTAGGGGAGCCCTTTAAAAAACACGCAAAAGAAGAAGCAGTTGATGAATTAGTTGCTTATTATAGAAAACATAATGAGGATACTCATGATACTATGTGTTTTGCCTTTAATGGAGTAAAGGAACTTTTAGAAGGCTTAAAGGAAAAGGGAATAAAGACAGGAATACTAACTTCTAAAAGAGCTGAACTTGCCATTAGAGGCATGAAAATAGCTGGAATTCATCATTATATGGATGTAATTATAACGCCAGAATCTACAGAACTTCACAAACCAAACCCAGAACCAGCTTTAAAAGCTTGTACTGATTTAGGTGTTAAACCAAGTGAAGCTATTATGGTAGGTGATAGTATTTATGATATATACTGTGGTAAATCAGCAGGTTGTAAAACTTGTGGTGTAAATTATACCTTTATTGGATTAGATACCTTAAAATCTTCTAACCCAGATTATTTAATAGATAAACCAGAAGATATTTTAAATTTAATATAAATATTTGGAGGTGTTAAATATGAAAAAAATAGTTATTCTAGATGGAGAGACTTTAGGTGATTTAGAATTTGACCAATTAAAAGAATTAGGAAATGTGGTTTATTATGACGCAACTATGCCAGAAGAAGTTGAAGAAAGAATAGAAGATGCTCATATAGTATTAGTTAATAAAGTTGTTTTAAATAAAGAAAATTTAAAGGGCGCAGAAAATTTGGAATTAATATGTGAAACTGCTACTGGTTTTAATAATATAGATGTAGTTTATGCAAAAAATAATAATATAGCAGTAACTAATGTAGCTGGCTATTCTACTAATACTGTAGCCCAACATACCTTTGCAACAGTTTTAGCACTATACGATAAATTATTTTATTATGATGAATTTGTAAAATCAGGTGAATATGCTAAGAGTGGTATATTTACTGATGTAAGTAAACCCTTTTATGAGTTAGAAGGTAAAACATGGGGAATAATAGGCTTAGGAGCAATAGGAAGAAGAGTAGCGAAAATAGCTGAAGCCTTTGGAGTTAATGTTATTTATTATTCTACTTCAGGAAAAAATTCAAACTTTGATTATAAAA
Organism: Bacillota bacterium; assembly: GCA_023445445.1. Taxonomy (GTDB): domain Bacteria; phylum Bacillota; class Clostridia; order Clostridiales; family Clostridiaceae; genus Clostridium. Next base: position 20,301 of record JAEXLD010000123.1, on the reverse strand, counting down.
GAGTTGAATTTGATGAATTGCTAAGTGCTTCAGATATAATTTCTATTCATGCACCACTAAATAATAATACTGAAGCTTTAATAAATTATGATGCACTTAAAAAGATGAAGGATACAGCTATATTAGTTAATATGGGAAGAGGTCCTATAGTTGTTGAAAAGGATCTTGCTAAAGCTATAGATGAAGAATTGATAGCAGGAGCTGCCTTAGATGTTTTTGAAGTAGAGCCTATAAAATCAGATAATCCTTTAGTAAATGCTAATAATAAGGAAAGATTAGTTTTAACTCCACATATAGCTTGGGCAAGTGTAGAAGCTAGAAATAGATTATTTAAAGAAGTAATCTTAAATATAAAAGCATTTTATAATGGAGAAATTAGAAGTAGAGTAGAATTATAAAATTAAATAAAAACATATAGAAATATTTGACAAGACATGAATAATATAGTATAGTACTAATAAATTTAATAAAAAATGCTTGGAATGAGAGTAGTAAAAAGTACGAGATATTAAAGAGAGTAGGAGATGGTGAGAGCCTACATATAATCGCTTTTGAACTCGCTCAGGAGCTACAGGACTGAATGGGGAAAGTAGGTCTTGTCGGTGTAAAATACCGTTAAATTAAGTAAGTTAAAAACTTGGATGGTACCGCGTAAATCGCTCCAATTATTGGAGGATTTATGCGGTTTTTATTTCCTATTAAGTAAAGTTGTAATAAATAGTAAGGGGGCATTTAAATGAATTACAAAAAGTACAAAAAGTTTCAAACTATTAAATTAAATGAAAGAACATGGCCAGATAAGGAAATTGAAAAGGCACCAATTTGGTGTAGTGTTGATTTAAGAGATGGAAACCAAGCTTTAATCAATCCAATGACTGTAGAAGAGAAAATAAGAATGTTTAAGCTTTTAGTAGAATTAGGATTTAAAGAAATTGAAATAGGGTTTCCTTCAGCTTCGCAAATAGAATTTGATTTTTTAAGAAAGCTAGTTGAGGATAATTTAATACCTGAAGGTGTTAAGGTGCAAGTTTTAACTCAAGCAAGACCACATTTAATTAAAAGAACTTTTGAAGCATTAGAGGGAGTAAAAGAAGCAGTACTTCACATTTACAACTCTACATCAGTGCTTCAAAGAGATGTTGTATTTAATATGAGTAAGGATGAAATTAAAGAAATTGCAGTAGAGGGCACTAAGCTAGTAAAGGAATATACTAAGGATTTTAATGGAAAAATATATTTAGAATATTCTCCTGAAAGTTTTACAGGTACAGAAGTAGATTATGCTTTAGAAGTCTGTGAAGCAGTGTTAGATACTTGGGGTGCTAATGATGAAGAAAAAGTTATTATTAACTTACCTTCAACAGTGGAGATGGATACTCCAAATGTTTTTGCAGATCAAATAGAGTGGATGAGTACACATTTTTCTAATAGAGAAAGAGTAATTTTAAGTGTTCACCCACATAATGATAGGGGAACAGGAGTTGCAGCAGCTGAATTGGCTATTTTAGCAGGAGCTGATAGAGTTGAAGGAACTTTATTTGGTAACGGAGAGAGAACAGGAAATGTAGATATTATAAATTTAGCTTATAATATGTTTTCACATGGAGTAAATCCAAAACTTAAACTTGATGATATTAATAAAATAATAGATATATATGAAAAGTGTTGTAAGATACCCGTTCACATAAGGCATCCTTATGCAGGGGAATTAGTATTTACTGCTTTTTCAGGATCCCATCAAGATGCAATTAATAAGGGTATGAAAAAGTATATGGAAAGAAATACTCAATACTGGGAAGTGCCATATTTGCCTATAGATCCTAGAGATTTAGGAAGAGAATATGAAGCTTTAGTTAGAATAAATAGCCAATCAGGTAAAGGTGGTATAGCCTTTGTACTTGAAAGTCATTATGGATATAAGATGCCTAAGAGGATGCATAAGGAATTTGGAGAAATAATCCAAGGAATAACAGAAAGAGTTGGTGAAATTTCACCAAAGGTAATAATGGACAAGTTTAATGAAGAATACTTAGATATAAAGGGACCATTTAAGTTAATTAAATTTAAAATAGAAGAAAATGAAAATCAAGAAAATAATGAAGAAAATACTTTAATAAATATTAAGTTCCAATATAATGGGGAAGAAAAGAATTTTGCAGCTAAAGGAAATGGACCAATAAATTCCTTAAAGAAGGCTTTAGTAAATAGTAAATTAGTTGACACTACTATTTTAGATTATGAAGAACATTCCCTTGGTAAAGGTTCTGAAGCAAAGGCTGCTGCTTATGTTGAAATGAAGAGATTAGATAACTCTAAGTCTACCTTTGGTGTAGGAGTAGATAGTAATATTACTTTAGCATCTATAAAAGCCGTCTTTAGTGCTATAAATAGACTATATAAAAACTAAATTAATAATTCTAGATTTTTTTTTAAGAGCTATATCGAAGTAATTTTAAAAATTATAGATATTGCTCTTTTTATTTGTAAATTTCTTATAAAAACTTGTGTAAGAAATAAACTATATAATAATATTAGTTTCCTAATGGTTGATTTTAAATCTTATAGTTAACTTTTAATCTTTTGAAATGAGAATGGTTTAAAGGTATACTTAATTTAGAAGTAAAGAATAAATATTTTACAAAGAATAGTTAATGAAGGGGGCATTATTATTAATATACTAAGATTAGCTGAGAACATAAGTCAATTAAGAAGAGAGAAAAAGATAACTCAAGAGGAACTAGCAAATTTTTTAAGAATTACTAAGGCTTCTGTTTCTAAGTGGGAAACAGGACAAAGTTATCCTGATATATTATTATTACCTCAAATAGCGTCTTATTTTGATGTTACTATAGATGAATTACTTGGATATGAACCTCAATTAAGCCCTGAACAAATAAAGAAATATTATGTGGATTTAGCAGAAGATTTCTCAAAACTACCCTTTGATGAAGTTATTAAAAAAAGTAAAGGCTTAGTTAAAAAGTATTATTCTTGCTATCCTTTTTTAAATCAAATCATTGTACTATGGTTAAACCATTTTATGATTTCAGGAGATAAAGATAAGGAAGTAGAAGTTTTAAATAGTATTATAGAACTTTCAGATCATATTATTAAAAATAGTAGCGATGTTAGTTTATATGAAGAGAATATATACTTTAAGTCAGTAGCCAATCTTTATTTAGGAAGAGCAAAAGAAGTCATTGAAGACTTAGAGCCTATTTTAAAGAAGAAGAAACTAACAGTACAATATGAAGCAATATTGGTTCAAGCCTATCAAAGTATTGGAGAAATTTCAAAGGCAGAACTTCATAGCCAAATAACTGTTTATAAGGACTTAATGAATTTAATATCTAATAGTATGGCTATGATTAATTTAAAAATTAAAGAGAAGGAATTTTGTGAAGAGACAATAAATAGAATTAGAAAAGTTATAGAGGTATATGATATTAAAAATCTACATCCCAATACTGCTTTACAATTTAATTATCAAGAAGCTATTTTTTATTCTGTATATGGGGATAAGGAAAAAGCTTTAAAGTCACTTAAAGAATTTGTCAATGGAAGTCTTAAATTTATCGAAGAAGGAATTTTGCTTCATGGAGATAAATATTTTAATCGCTTAGAAGAGTGGTTTGAAGAGTTTGTTTTAAAAACAGAAGCTCCAAGAAATGGAAAAGTTGTAATGGAAAGTTTACTTCCAGCTCTGGAGAATCCAGCTCTATCAATTGTTTTTGATGAAGAAGAATATAAAGAATTAAAGATGAAAATAGAAAGAAGAAAGGATGGTAAATAACAATGGAATTAAAAGAATTATTACCATTTTTAATACCTCTTATAATAGCAGAATTTATTTTACTAGGAATTACTATAAGGCATATATTAACTCATGAAAAATACAAAAGAGGAAATAGAACCCTTTGGCTTATTATTGCTATTATTGGAATGCAATTTATTGGACCAATTTTATATTTCATACTTGGAAAAGAGGATGATTAAATGGATATTTTAAAAGTAACTAATCTTTCTAAAAGTTTTAGTTCTCAAAAGATTATAGATAATTTAAGCTTTAAGGTTGGAGAAAAAACTATTTATGGTTTTATTGGAGAAAACGGAGCTGGAAAAACTACTACAATGAAAATGATTCTAGGTCTTTTAAAAAGCGATGATGGAATAATAGAAATAAATGGTGAGAAGGTTATTTATGGAGATACTAAGACTAATAAATATATAGGATATCTTCCTGATGTTCCTGAATTTTATGGATATATGACTGCTTATGAATATTTAAACTTATGTGGAGAAATTACAGGAATTCCAAAGGAAGAAAGAATGGTTAGAATAGTAAGGTTATTAGAAATGGTAGGTCTAGAAAATTCCAAAAAAAGAATTAATGGATTCTCACGAGGAATGAAACAAAGACTTGGAATAGCTCAAGGCTTATTAAATAAGCCTAAACTTCTTATTTGTGATGAACCTACTTCTGCTTTAGATCCAATAGGCAGAAAAGAAATTTTAGATATTCTAAAGTTAGTGAAAGAGGAGACAACAGTTATCTTTTCTACGCATATCTTATCTGATGTGGAGAATATCTGTGATGAAATTGGACTTCTTCATAATGGGAAGTTAGCTCTTCAAGGAAGCTTAGAAGAAATAAAAACTTTAAGAAAAAGCGAAGGGTTTAATATAGAGTTTAAATCCTTAGAAGATGCAGAAAGATTTTCTAAGATACTACCAATAGAATGTTCTAATAATAAACCTATTTTAGAATATATTGAAAAGAGTGAAGAGGATATGGGATATGCTATGAAACTACTTTATGAAAATAAAATTTATCCTTTAAAGATTGAAATGAGAGAGCCAACCTTAGAATCTTTATTTATGGAGGTGGTTAGCAAATGAAACAGGTAGTTGCTTTTACTAAAAAGGAATTTATGGAACTTACTCGAAGTGGAAAGTTATATCTTCTTATAGGTATTTTCTTTATTTTTGGAATAATGAACCCTGCACTTGCAAAACTAACCCCATTTTTATTTGAAATGTTATCAGAGTCATTAAAGGAACAAGGGATTATGATTACAGAAGTTTCAGTTACAGCTATGACTTCTTGGGAACAGTACTATAAAAATATATCTATGGAGTTTATATTTTTTGTTATTATGTTTTGTGGTATTTTTACTTCAGAATATCAAAAGGGAACACTTATCAATGTTTTGACAAAGGGACTTTCTAGATGGAAGGTTGTCTTATCTAAAAGTATTACTATGATTTTAACTTGGACCTTATGCTATTGGTTATGTTTTGGAGTTACTTATGCTTATAATGCTTATTTTTGGGATAATAGTATTGCACAAAATATATTTTTTGCTGCAAGTACTTCTTATTTATTTGGAATATTATTAATTGAAATTATTGTACTTGCTTCATCTTTTATGAAAACTTCATCTTCAGTTCTTCTTTTTACAGGAGGAACATATTTAGTTATTTATTTATTAAATATGGTAGCAAAGATATCAAAGTATCTTCCAATTAAATTAACATTAGGCCTTGAGTTATTAAAGGGATCATCTTTACTTTCAGACTACGGATTTTCCATATTAGTTACTATAATTTTAATAGCACTATCATTTACTTTAGCAATTATAAATTTTAATAGAAGAAAGTTATAAAAGGTATAAAATTAGAATTTTAGAATAAAAACTATTTGTAGTGTATAATATAAAAGAACTATTAAAAAGTAAAATTATAAAAAATAATAATTAATAGTTAATTAAAATAAGAAACAGTGAAATATTGAGGTATTTAATGGACGGTACAAATAGAAATAATATTAAAGTTGGATCAAAGGTTAAAGTGGTTGAAAAACCAAATCAAAGAACTGGAAAGCTCACAGAAGGAATAGTAAAAAGAATCCTTACTAATTCACCTAGTCATCATCATGGAATAAAGGTGATGCTGGAAAGTGGAATTGTGGGAAGAGTTCAAGAAGTAATAGTATAAAGTATAAAAATGGGGTGTATCAGATTATGAAAATGATACACCCATTTAACTATTGTGCTTTTTCTATTAAAATAGGATTTATCCAACTTGATTTTTGCCATTCAAGAAGTAATTCATTTAAAACCTTTCTTAGAACTTTTCCTATAATATAGTAGCAATTATCATTTAAATTAGCTAACGAAATTCTAAAGGACCATTCAGAAGAGGCAAAGCCATCTCCATTTAATAAAACTACAGAATAATTTCTAGCTAAATCATAAAGAATATCAAAAGGAGTATAATTTTCAGAAATATAAATAGAAAAATCTTCATTATATTTAGCTTTAGCCCAATCAATAATATTAATTTCAGTATAATAAGAAGCATCCATAGGATTTTCATCAAGATTTAATTCTAAGCCTTCAAATAATATTGATTTACGTCTCTTACATATTTCCATAGTTAATTCTTTATAATTATTTTTTATATCAACAAGAGCTGATCCACAGAATAATGCCATTTGAACTTGTTGAGGAGTAGAAAGTCCTGCTGTATGATTTAATGCAACTTGTCTACTATCTGCAACCAATCTATCTATAAATGGAACTTCTTCTGGATTTAAATTCATATGTTTATATCTATCATTTATTTTATCTTTTTCTTCAAAGGACAAGTTTTTAATTTTGTCATTGTATATATTATTTTTATTAAGTAATATAGTACCAAGTCTCCAGCCTGTTACACCAAAGTATTTAGATAAAGAGTAAACTCCTATAGTGTTATAAGGTAAATAAGAGATTATTGATTTAAAATCTCTAATAAATGTACAATAAACATCATCTGTTATAATCATTAAATTAGGATTATGATTTTTAACAACATTTATTAAATTATTAATAGTAGTTTCATTTAAAGCAATAGAAGCTGGATTATTAGGGTTAACTATAAATAATGCTTTTATGTCTTTATCCTTAAGTTTTTCTAATTCTTCCAATGGATATTGGAAAGTTGGAATGTTATTTTCATCTAATTCATTTGCATGAATCCTAATTACATTAAAATCATATTCAGGTAAATGGGGTATTTCTAAATAAGGTGTAAAAATTGGCGTCATTAGTGCTATTTTATCACCTTTATGCAATAAATTATTTGCAGTTAAAGAATCGAAGATATAACACATTGCAGCGGTTCCACCTTCAACAGCAAAAACATCAAATTCTTCATTATAGTTATTATCGCCACATAATTCTTTTAATAAGTATTTGTTAACTATTTTTTCTATATGTAGAAGCATTCTATCTGGGAAAGGGTAGTTATCACCTATAATTCCATCACAGATTTCAAATAGAAATTCATCATTGTTAAAATTAAATTCCTTTATACAATAGTCAATTATATCTTTTAAAAGCTTTATTCCAGGAAGATTAATATTTTCAGTATAATAATTTAAAAATCTATTATAAATTCCATCTTTTTTTATCATTCCTGCTAAGTTTTCAATACTTAAAGTTCTTTGAGATTCTAGAACAGCAAATTGTCCTAAAGTGAAGAAAGCTTGTCTAGGGGTGGCAGATATCCAATTAGGATTTCCTCTACCAGCATCTAAAACAGTTCCATTGAACTTATCTTTATTCATATTAGCCAAGCTTATTAGTTTATCTTTAAATTCGAAAGGACTTATTCTTCCGTAAAGTTTTTTTAAGTAGTCCTTGTTTAACATTATGTCCATTGTGGTCTCCTTTTCCATTTAATCGTCTATTATATAGTATATAACTAGAAAATAAAAAAGCAATGATTTCTTGCAAAATTTGCAATAAGTGAAATAATTGCTTCATAGATTGAGAAATCAAAAAATTACAATAATTAAAAAGAAGTCAAATTGATAAATTATCAATAAATATATAAAAAAATTATGAAAATACTTCTTGAATTTAAAAATAAATACGTATATAATAAAAATAAAAATTAATAATGTTCGGTTGAAGGTAGTGGGAGAGCGATTTTTAATAATCCACCGAAGAAGTAAATCTTTCAGGTATTAGGACCGCTATTGGACGAACCTCTGGAGAGACTCTATATAAGAGCACCGAAGGAGCAAGGTAGCTTAACATTTTAAGCTATTGAAACTCTCAGGTAAAAGGACAGGGGATATGATAGGGCTATAGTTTTATTGTTATAGCTTTACTATCTATTCTCCTCCATAAGATATATTTTAAGGGGGATTTTTTTATGTTAAACAAAATTCAATCTATTTTAAGTGCTGTAAACAGCATTATATGGGGACCACCATTACTTATACTATTAGTAGGAACAGGAATATATTTAACATGGAGACTTAAGTTACTTCAAGTATTTAGATTACCACTAGCATTTAAGTATATTTTTTCTAAGGAAGAAGATGAAGATGCTAAAGGGGATGTATCAAGTTATGGGGCTTTATGTACAGCCTTGTCAGCAACTATAGGCACAGGAAATATAGTGGGAGTTGCAACAGCAATTACAGCTGGAGGACCTGGGGCATTATTTTGGATGTGGTTTGCAGCTTTTTTTGGAATGGCTACTAAGTATGCTGAAGGCTTACTTGCAATTAAATATAGAGAAGTAGATGAAAATGGTGAAATGGCTGGGGGACCAATGTATTACATAAAAAATGGTCTAGGTTTAAATTGGTTAGCAAAGTTATTTGCTATATTTGGAGTAGGTGTTGCCTTGCTTGGAATAGGAACATTTGGTCAAGTTAAATCTATTACAGATGCTGCACATATAGGTTTTAATATACCTATATGGGTTACAACAATAGTAATTACAGTAATAGTTGCTTTAATAACTTTAGGTGGAATAAAGAGAATAGCAAGTGTTTCTGAAAAGGTAGTTCCATTAATGGCAATTTTATATATTATAGGATCCCTGTTAGTATTGTTTATTAATTATGACAAGATACCTTCAGCCCTTTTATTAATAATAGAAAGTGCATTTAATCCTAAAGCTGCTTTAGGAGGAGCTACAGGAATTACAGTATCAATTGCTATGCAAAGAGGAATAGGTAGAGGAATATTTTCTAATGAATCAGGCCTTGGAAGTGCACCAATAGCGGCAGCAGCGGCAAAAACAAATTCACCAGTAAGACAAGGATTAATTTCAATGACAGGAACATTTTTAGATACTATAATTGTTTGTACTATGACAGGAATAGTAATAGTATTAACTGGAAGCTATAGTGGGGGGTTAGAAGGAGCGGCCTTAACAACTTCAGCTTTTGAAACAGGGCTACCTATAGCAATAATAGGAAAATATATAGTTAATGTAGGCCTTATGTTTTTTGCTTTTACAACTATTATAGGCTGGAATTATTATGGAGAAAGATGTATTCAGTATTTATGTGGAATAAAGGGGATAAAACCATATAAAATATTATTTATAGTATTAGTGGGAGTTGGACCATCTTTACCATTGGAAATGATTTTTATAATAGCAGACATAGTAAATGGACTTATGGCATTTCCAAACTTAGTAGGTTTAATAGGGCTAAGAAAAGTAGTTATAGAAGAAACAGAACAGTACTTTGAAGCATTAAAAGAAAATGAAAAACAATCATTAATTGCATAAATTTTCCTTTAATATATTTGAATTTGCGACTTAGATTTTACTAGGTCGCAAATTTTTTATTAAAATAATATTAATAAGATATATAAATTAGTAATATTATTATAATATATTATTAAGTAAACTTGGAGGTGAAGATTTGCAATATAAAGGAACCTATAGAGGCGTAAATAATTTTAGAAGAGTAACTATTCGTAAAAGAAAGAAAAGAATAAGATTATCTTTAGTATTTATAATGATTTTTATACTTACAACAATTATAGCTACTTTTAAATTTTTGAGTAAGTTTGAAAATAATATTTCTTTATCTAAAGATGAAATTAAAAGTTATATAGATATAACTGATAATTTAAGTAAAGTTGGATATCAGTTAAATTGGCAGGAAGTAGCAGCAATTAATGCTACTATAAATAATGGCAACTTTGAAATTAACAATGAAAGTATTAATAATATAGGAAATGCATTATTAATAAAAGATAATGAAGGTAATGTGGTAGGAATTAATTCCTTTAAAACGGCAATAAAGAATTTAAACTTAGATGGAGAAGCCTATAATCTTGCAAAAGGTAATTTAGATAAAATAAAAAGTAATTATCTTAACGAAAATTTAGTCAACGATAGAAATAAGCTAGGATTTATAGAAAGCATTTCTGGAGTTGCTTTAGACAATTATAAAAACTATGGTATTTTGCCTTCAATAACCATAGCACAAGCAATTTTAGAGTCAGGTTGGGGAGAATCTACATTATCATCAAAGTATAATAATCTTTTTGGAATTAAGGCTGACAGTAGATGGGATGGCAAGAGCATAGAAATGGAAACAAAGGAGAACTATGATGATGTAATAGTAGGAGCATTTAGGGCCTATGATAACTTTAATTCATCTATTAAAGATCATGGGAAATTCTTATCAGAAAATGAAAGATATACAGTAAATGGATTATTTGAAGGAAAAACCTATATAGAACAAGCACAATCACTAGAAGATGCAGGCTACAGCACAGCAAAAGACGAAGAAGGAAACTTAATTTATGCAGATAAACTAATAAAAGTCATTCAAGAAAATAATTTAATGTTTTACGATACAAATGTAGAAAGAAAATGAAATTAATATAATAAAATTAAATAATTTAAGAAGGAATTATTACCTTTAGTATATAAGGAGATAGATATTATATTATGGCGACTTGGAGCTGGCGACGGAAAAACTAATAAGAAAAGATATAGTTAAATTATAATTAATTTATAAAGATTAAATTTCATAATTCCGAACTGGTGAGGAATTATTACCTTCAGAGTATGGAAGTGTGATATATAAAGTTGCGGTGACTTGGAGCTTGCGACGGAACAAGCAACTTTATATATCACACTTTTTTTATTTGATTTTAAATTTTTTTTCATCTGGGACTATAGATATTTCCTTTTTAGAAAGTGATGTAACTTTAATAAAATAGTTGCCTTTACTAATAAGGCTTATAAATTTTTGAATTGAACTTTCAGGTCCTTGCACTTCCATATCTACCATTCCATTTGACATATTATGAACCCAACCAGTTAAATTTAGGCTAGATGCATTCATTTGGCAATAATATCTAAAACCTACTCCTTGAACTCTACCATCAACAACAATATAATATCTAGTCACTATATCACTCCTTATATACTAATATAAAAAATTATATCATAATTTTATCCTAAAAAGTTAATAGACTAAATTTATGCTAATAAAATGTGTAAATAAATGGTATAATTTATAAGAGAGTTTATAATAGATTTTATTATGGGAGGAATAATATGGAAAAATCATTAGTACTTATAAAGCCAGATGCTGTTAAAAAAAATTTAATAGGAAAGATTATTAATAAATACGAAGAAAATAATCTAAAGGTTATTGCTTTAAGAATGGAAAGGATTACTGAAGAATTTGCAAGCAAGCATTATAAGGAACATATTGGAAAGGAATTTTACGCTCCATTATTGAAGTTTATAACTAGTGGACCTTTATGTGCCTTAGTTTTAGAAGGGGATAATGCTATAGAAAGAATAAGAGAAATAAATGGTAGTACTGATCCTGAAAAGGCTAAAGAGGGTACTATAAGGAAATGTTTTTCAACTAATAAAACAGAAAATTGTGTTCATGCTTCAGATAGTTTAGAAAGTGCTAAAAGAGAAATAAAATTATGGTTTGGGAACAATATAGAATAAATAATGAAAAATTAAAGAAGAAACTCCATAAGGAGTTTCAAAAATAATATATTATTAGTAATTTAAAAGAGCTGCTTAGGCAGCTCTTTTAGTATGAGATATAAAATCTAATTTATTTTTACTTTTAACCAAACGTCATCATAAAGTTTAATATTATTTCCTAGGTCTTTGAATATTTCACATTTATCTAAAACTTCTTCAGCAGGATAAACAGTTTCATCTTCTTGAGTTTCTTCATCAAGAAGGTCATATGCACCAGTATTAGGAGTAGCATATCCTATATATTCAACATTTTCTTTAGCATTTTCAGGATCAGATAAGAAATTTATAAATTCCTCTGCTTCTGTTTTATGCTTTGCTCCCTTAGGGATAACCATAACATCGAACCATTTATTAGATCCTTCTTTAGGTACTACATATTGAAGATTTAAATCTGGAGCTTCTTCTTGAATGTATATCGCATCTCCGGAATATACAGTTGCAAAGATAGCTTCGCCATTTATCATTTTATCCTTTACTTCATCCATAACATAAGATTGAACTAAAGGCTTTTGTTTTATTAATTCATCTGCAGCAGCATCTAATTCACTTTTATCTGTAGAATTCATTGAATATCCAAGTCTAACTAAGGATATTGCTAAGGTATCTCTTATGGAATCAAACATAAAAATTTCACCTTTATATTTTTCATTCCATAGTATATCCCAGCTATCTACTTCATCATCAACCCTATCAGCATCATAAATAATACCAATAGTTCCCCACATATATGGAACAGAATATTCATTGTTAGGATCATAAGATAAATTTTTAAAATCTTCTCCAATATATTTATAGTTAGGAATATTGTTAAAATCTATTTTTTCTAACATATCTTCTTTTTCCATTTTTTCAACCATATAGTCTGAAGGGAATATTAAATCATAAGTACCAGGACTATTCTTAACCTTTTGATACATTATTTCATTAGATTCATAAGTGTCATAAATAACATCTATCCCAGTTTCATCTTCAAATTTCTTTATTAAATCTTCATTTATATAATCACCATAGTTAAATACATTTAAAGTTCTTTTACCATTATCACTATTACTATTACAGCCAACAAAAGCTGAAGATATAAATATTAATGAAGATAATACAGATACAAACTTCTTAAGCTTTTTCAACTTTATCACCTCTTGTAAATTCCTTTCTATTAGCTATTAATAAAAGGGTTAATACTGTTACAAACATCAATGTAGAAAGAGCATTAATTTCAGGTTTAATACCTCTTCTTGCCATAGCAAATATTTCAATTGATAAATTTGTAACTCCTGGGCCAGCTGTGAAGAAACTTATAACAAAGTCATCAACTGACATAGTAAATGCCATTAGCATACCAGCAAAGATACCAGGTTTAATCTGAGGCAATATTATTTTTCTTAAAGTGTAAGCAGGAGTAGCACCTAAGTCTAAAGCTGCTTCTTCTATATTTTCAGGTAATTGTCTAAGCTTAGGTAAAACTGCAAGTATTACATATGGGATGTTAAATGTAATATGAGCAAGTAACATTGTAGTAAATCCAAAATCTAGTTTAGTAAGAGGTCTTAAGAATATAAATAAACTCATTAAGGCAATACCAGTAACTATATCAGGATTTAATACAGGTAAATAGTTTATATTTAATAATAGAGCTTTTTTAGGCCCCTTCATCTTATTTATTCCAATAGCTGCTAAGGTTCCGATTACTGTAGCAACTAAAGAAGAAATAATTGCAATAACTATTGTAAAGAAAAGGGCTTTTAATATATTTTCATTATTAAATAATTCAACATACCATTTTAAAGTGAAGCCAGACCATTTTCCCATAGTTTTTGAATCATTAAAGGAAAATATTATTAGGGCAGCAATAGGCATATATAAGAATATGAAAACTAGCACTAAATAAAATCTTTTAATAAAATTTTCTAATGCTTTTACCATAATTGACCGCCTCCTTCTTTAGCCTCTGAGTTATCAAACAAGCTCATTACTGCCATACAAATTAAAATTATCGCCATCATAAAAATTGAAATTGATGAACCGAAGTTCCAATCACCCATTGTTGTAAATTGTTGTTCAATTAAGTTACCTAAAAGCATATATTGACCACCACCTAGTAATCTTGAAATTACGAAGGTAGAAACTGCTGGCATAAATACCATTGTAATACCAGAAATTACTCCAGGCATACTTAAAGGAAGAACTACTTTTCTAAAAACTTGTTGTCTATTAGCACCTAAATCATATGCTGCATTTAATAAATCATTATCGATTTTAGTTAATACAGTATAAATTGGTAAGACCATAAAAGGTAAGAAATTATAAACCATACCTAATATTACAGCACCATCATTATATAGGAAATTAAAAGGACCAAAACCTAAAGAACCAAGTATATTATTAATAAAACCATTTTTACCTAGTATAGGTAGCCATGCATAAGTTCTAAGTAAGAAATTCATCCACATAGGAACAATAAATAACATAATTAAAATGTTGCCTTTTGAAGGTTTCATTTTTGAAATTATATAAGCTACAGGGTAACCTAAAACTAAGCACCAAAATGTAGATAGAATAGCAAGCCATAAGCTTCTTTCAAAAACTTTAATATATTGTGGCTGAATTAATCTTAAAAAATTCTCTGTTGAAAAAGAATAACTTCCATCAGGAGATGTAACTGTAAAGCCGAAGAATAATACTATTAATAAAGGAATTACAATAAATAGAGAACTCCAAAATACAAATGGATAAGCAGCTAGATTTTTTCTAGATGTTTTTGTCTTACTCATTGTCAGAAACCTTTCTCATTATATGAATATCTTCAGGATAAATATCTAATCCAACTATAGAATTTACTTCAGCATACTTAGTATTGTGTAAAATCCAAGTATTATTTCCTTCTTCAACCTCTATTTCGTAATGAACTCCTTTAAATATAATTGACTTTACATTTCCTTTTAACATTCCATTTTCAGCAGATACAATTTTAATATCCTCTGGTCTTATAACAACATCAACTGATTCATTTTTACTAAATCCTTTATCGACACATTCAAATATTCTATTACAGAATTCAACTTTACAATCTTCAATCATTTTTCCATTTAATATATTACTTTCACCGATAAAATCAGCAACGAAAGCATTAGCAGGTTCATTATATATATCTTCTGGTGAACCCATTTGTTGAATCTTACCCTTATTCATTACTATAATTGTATCTGACATAGTTAATGCTTCCTCTTGGTCATGAGTAACAAAAATAAAGGTAATTCCTAATCTTTGTTGGATTCTTTTTAATTCTATTTGCATTTCTTTTCTAAGTTTTAAATCTAAAGCTCCTAAAGGCTCATCTAAAAGAAGAACTTCAGGTTCGTTAACTAGTGCTCTAGCAATAGCAACTCTTTGTTGTTGACCACCACTTAAAGATTCAATTTTTCTTTTTTCAAAACCTTCTAAGGATACTAGTTTTAGCATTTCCTTTACTTTTGAATCTATTTCATTCTTTGGAGTTTTCTTTATCTTTAATCCAAAAGCTACATTATCATAAACGTTCATATGAGGGAATAATGCATACTTTTGGAAAACGGTGTTTACCTGTCTCTTATATGGCGGTAAGGATGAAATATCACTTCCATTAAATAAGATTTCACCTTGATCCGCTTCTTCAAAGCCAGCAATTATTTTTAAAGTAGTAGTTTTTCCACATCCACTAGGACCTAGCAATGTTAGAAATTCATTCTTTTTAATGTTTAATGAAAGGTTGTCTAAAACACAATTATCTTCAAAAGTTTTAGAAACACCTTTAATTTCTATAATATTTTGTTCCAAAATAAACACCTCTTTCTATAGATTTAAAATGATGGGGGAGTACTTATCCAAATAACTTTAGCTTGAGTTTTACCTGCATTTGAAATATAGTGATTTGATCTAGGTTTAAAATAGAAACTTTCTCCCTTTTTTACTTTAAATTTCTTTTTGCCTAAATGTAATATTATAGTCCCAGATAATACATAACCAAATTCCTCACCTTCATGAGGTTCTTCCTCTATATATTGTCCATTAGGTTCTAAAGTTATCATAATTGGTTCCATTTCATTTTTTTGAGCATTAGGTATAAGCCACATTAGCTTATATTTTAAGTCTTCATTTTCAGTTTCAAACATATCTTCGTATGTAAAAGTAACTTTTTCTTCGCTAGCATCACTAAAGAACTCTCTTAAATTAGTTCCTAAGATCTCTAATATATCTATTAAAGTAGCTATTGAAGGAGAAGTTAAATCATTTTCCACTTGTGATATAAAGCCTTTAGATAATTCACATCTATTAGCTAGTTCCTCTTGAGTTAATTGTTTTTCAATACGTAATCTACGTATTTTTTCACCGATTTCCACAATTACACCTTCCAAATTAATATTTTCTAATACTAAACCCTAGGTTTAAAATTACTAAACAAACAATAGTAATTATATATATTTAAAAAGAAAAAATCAACATTTTTTTGAAAAAAATAAAAAAAATATACTTGCTTAAGTCATTGATATTATTGAGATTAAGAAGAATTGTTTTAAATTAGTTTAATAAAACAACATTGAAAGTTTAGAAATACTAAATTTTTAAAAGCGTATAATAATTGTTAGAAAATTCGTTGTTCTTTAGAATAATAGATATAATCTATATACTTAAAAGTTTCATTTCTTAAAGATAATTAGTATAGATAATAAAATATTAATTTTTAATTACATAATTTGCATATATCATTCTTATTTCTTGATTAATGCATTAATTTATGAGATATTTAATAATATATCTACTTTAAGAAAAAGAAAAGATTATAGGTGATATAATGAGTGATAAAATTAATTTATATAGAAGAAATGGAAAGTTAGTATATATTAAAATGCCGGAGTTTAATGAATTAGCTTTTGTAGAAGAGTTATGGGGTAATAGAAAGAACATGGGCGACTTTGGAAATGCATATTCTTTTCCAAGAGAAAAGTGGGAAATGTTTTATAAAAAGATGATAAACCCAACAGATGGTAAGAATTTTTATTGTCTAATTTATGATTTAGAGGATAACCCAGTAGGAGAAGTTAGTTTTCATGGATATAATTCTGCCACTAAGGTTGCTAGAATTAATATTAAAATACACTATAAATATAGAAGAAGAGGCTATGGAGAAGAAGCTTTAAGATTATTACTTGAATATTATTTCTTTGAATTTGGGGGACAAGCTATTATAGAGACAGTAAAAACTACAGAAAGTAAAGCTTTATTAAAAAAGATTGGATTTGAAGAACTAAATAATATTAGAAATGAAAGAACTTATAAGTTAACTAAAAATAAATTTATAAGCCGTAAAGTAAATGCACAAATTAAGATTGGAATTTTGTTATATAACAATGTTAATGTAGCAGAATATTCTTTAATTTTTGATATTTTTAATAAAGTAAATGAAATATTAAAAGAAGATTATTTCCATGTTTATTCATTATCCAATAGTGATTCAGTAAAAATTAAAGATGGCTCTATAGATATAAATTATAATATAAATTATAATAATATATTACCTGATATTCTATTAATACCTGGTGGAATCTTATGTAAAGAGGAAATTGACAATGCTAAAATAGTAGAATATTTAAATGAAGTATATAGTCACTGTGATTATATAGGAACACTGTCTAATGGCGTATATTTTTTGAATAAATTAATAAATATGGAGGGTATCTCTATACCAAGTTCTAAATATATAATAACTGGAGCTAATATATCTAATAAAGATTTTGTTGATAATGGGAAAATAATGATTTCTTATAATTTAATAGGAAATGTTAAGTTATGCATAAATATAATTAAGAAAATATCAGGCTATGAAATCTCTGATAAATTAGCAAGGGAAATTGGTTTCCTATATAATTATTAATTATTTACATTGGACAATTTATTATATAGCCATTATAATTAATTAAGAAATTAAAGATGTTTTAACTGTGTAGAACGAAGGGGAAGATAATATGATAAGAGGTAGAATTCATTCTATAGAAACTATGGGACTAGTAGACGGACCAGGAATAAGAGTTGTTGTATTTTTTCAAGGTTGTAAATTAAGATGTTTATATTGCCATAATCCTGATACATGGAGTGAGAATGAAGGTACTGAATACAGTAGTGAAGATTTACTAAAAAAAATAAAAAGATTTAAAAGTTATTTTCAGGCATCAAATGGAGGAGTTACTTTCTCAGGGGGAGATCCACTTAGACAACCAGAATTTCTTTTAGAAGTTTTGAAGGGCTGTAAGGAAGAAGGAATACATACTTGTTTAGATACCTCTGGAGTTGGATTTGGAGATTATGATGAAATACTTAAATATACAGATTTAGTTCTATATGATGTAAAACATCTAACTGAAGAAGGTTATTTAGATATGACTGGAAGTAAGATTCATGAAACAAATAAATTTATAGAAGCTATGAAAAGAGCAAATACTAAATTGTGGATAAGACAAGTAGTTGTACCAGGAAAAACTGATAGCGAAGCTTATATGAAAAGATTAAGAGAGTTTGTTGATTCTTTAAAAAATGTTGAAAAGGTGGAATTACTACCATATCATTTGTTAGGTGTAAGTAAATATGAAAACATGAAGATAAGATATAGACTAGAAGGAGTTCCAGCTATGGATAAGGATCTTTGTAAGGAACTTAAAGATAAGTATTTTAGTGAGTATTAATATAGATGAATTTTTAGGAATTTATAAAAATATTATATAATTCCGATTGTGGGAGGAATTATTTCCTTTAGTATAAAAAGAGAAAAATATAATGTTAGTGTGACTTGGAGCTTGCGACGGAACAACTAACATTATATTTTTCTCTTTATTTTTTATTTAAGTAGTTTTGTAAAATATCCAGGTGGAATTAATCCTTTTTTCATACCTTGAATTACTGTTAAGTAAGTTGCTGCAGTATCAAATCTAGCATCATGATAGTTGCCACTTCCTTCAAAAAGTTCATTTGCTTTATTTGAAATTTGCTCTTCTGTAATTTCTAAAAAATCTATAACCTCGGAAAGCTTTGGATTTTTAACTAATCCAGAAGGATTAAGTATATTGCATATAGGTTTATAGTAAGCCATAGTACAAAAAGTATTTTTAGGCTCCCAAGTAGTGTCTATAAGACCAGCTTCCCATAATTGTTGTAATTCATGTTTTAAAAATTTTATATCAAATTGAACATTGTGTCCTATGATGAAATCTGCATCAAAGAAGTCAGGCATAAATTCGTGTACAAATTCTATAAATTCATTTCCATCAGAAAGCTCATATAGTTTTTCTAGGGAAAAACCATGAATAGCTTGAGCTCCTTCATCCATAGTATCTACAGTAAAGAAGAAGTTTTTACCTGTAGTTTTTTGTGGCTTAGTTGAAGCATCTACTACTATATAGCTTAATTGACAAATGTTCCCTGGTTTTATACTTGTGGTTTCTGTATCGAAAAATAATAGCTTCATTATATCCTCCTAAATTTCACTTAATATATACTTTTTATAATACTCTAAATTAGTATAATTATAATCATATCAAATTAAAGATAATTAAAGTAAATGAATATAAAATATTTTTTACAACTAATATAATAACATAAAAATTTAATAAATCAAAAAGAGACTACTTAAGCAGCCTCTAATCTATAATATGCCATGAGCTTATATATTATTTTCCTTCAAAGGATTTAGAAATAACCTTTAATAATTCAAGACAAGTTTCTAAAGTCCTTTTATTATGGTCTAGTTCTGGGTTAAACTCTACAAAATCCATAGATCTAACTAAAGAAGTATTTATTATAGTTTCTATTACTTCCTTACCTTCAGAGAAGGATAAACCATCTTCTACGGGAGTTCCTGTACCAGGCACATAAGCTGGATCTAAGCTATCAATATCGAAACTAAAGTGAATGTTTTTAACATTACTTTCATTTAAAGCTTTTAACAATTCTTTTAATACTGTTTTTATGCCCTTTGTTTTAATATCTTTCATGGTCCATACATTTAGATTGTTTTCTTCTATTAACTCAAGTTCACCTAAATCTAAGTCTCTACAACCTAATAAAAATACATTTTCAGGTTTAACCTTTTGTCCATGGAAATAAATATTAGTTAAATCTTCATAACCAATTCCCATAGAGCTTGCTAAAGGCATTCCGTGAATGTTTCCTGATGGTGAAGTTTCTGGTGTATTTATATCACCATGAGCGTCCACCCAAATAACTGCAAGATCTCCCTCGAAAAACTTACTTACACCTGCAAGGCTTCCAATTGCTAATGCATGATCTCCACCTATTGTTAGTGGCAGATAAGAATTTTTTAAGGAATCATAAACTTTATCAGCTAGTCCAATATTTGATCTTACAACTTCATCTAAATACTTCATTTTTGCGTTTGCTGCGTATTTATCATTTGAAGAAACATTTTTTACATGAACTTCGCCCATATCA
>JAEXLD010000117.1 GCA_023445445.1 Bacillota bacterium | reverse complement strand
GGCTATAAACAGTCTAGATTCTAAAGAAGAAAATCTAAAAATACTAAAATCAACAGTTCTTGATAAATCTAAAAAATTATACCCAGTAATAATGCAAGAAAAAATAATAATTGAATTAGATAAATTACTAAATGATAGTGGTCTTAAAGGAAATATTGCTTTTAGTCCAATAGAAGCCTCAGCAGTAGAAAAGCTTACATCACCAGAAATAATAAAGCCAGAAAGTTCATTAAAAGCTATAGCAAATGAATATTCAGGTGATATAGAAAAAACTAGTGGTGAAGTAGCCAATAAGGAAAGTGCTAATACAAATACAGAAGGTGATGAGGGACAAATATCTCAAGAGCCATCATCATCAAATGCAGCAACATCAGAACAACTTAAAGTGGCAATTAATTTTTCAGGAAGCTATGAAGCCTTAAAAACCTTTATTTCTTCAGTTGAAAATTATGAAAGAAAAGTAGTTATTACAAATATATCAATATCCTCAAAATCTCAAGAAGAATTAGCTGGAGTTATGAATTTAGAATTCCATGCAGTGCCTAAATTATCAGATGAGGATATGGAATATTTAAATTGGACATTAAATAATGTATATGGAAAAGAAGTTTTGTTTAGTAATGGAGAAGCCAGTGGAGCCTATGGATCTACTATAGAGGAGAGAAATAATCAGGAAGATATAAATGACTTTGTAATGATGATAAAATCCTCTTTATCAGAATTACCTACAGTAACAATAGGAAAAGCAAAGGATGATACTAGGGAAAGTTATATTTATTCAGATAATGATAAAATTGAAAATGTAGAAATATCATTAGAAGAGATATCAGGAAAAATATATTATAAGTATAAAACATCTGATTCCTATTATCCTAAAGATAATTCCATAGAGGGGAAAGAGTTTACTCCAAAATCAGAGGATATAGTTCTTGAAATAGTAAGCGAAAAAAGATCTGAAGCCACTGATAATTCAGGAATAAAATTAAAAGTAGTTAACAACACATCTAAAAAGGTTGAAATAATAGTTAAAGATGATGATAATTCAAATCCTAGAGTGACGGTAACAAGTGAAGGTAATACTGTTAATGTTACTAAGAAGTAGGTGTTAATATGAAAAATAATAAATTGAAAGCAAAGAAAGGGATGACATTAATTGAGGTAATAATTAGTGTTGCCCTTTTAGCTATACTAATAATTCCTTTATCTTCTCTAGTAATGTCTAGTTTAAAAAATAATATAGATGCTGAAGATATGCAAAAAGCAAGCTACATAGGACAAAAGGTTTTAGAAGAATTAAAGGCATATGATGAAATTAAGCTTGATGAAAGCCATAAGGATTTTGAACTTTTAGATGGAGATAAAATAACACAAAATTCAGAAGGAAAATTTTTAGGTAGTTTTAATAGAACTATATATGGTGGAACTTCTGAATCTGCAGGAAAAAATGAGGATAGCTACAGAGTTGATGTTGAATTAGAAAAAGATATTAGCTTTCAATATAGTAATACTAATAATCTAGACAAAAATAGTGACTCAGATTTTAGTCTTAAGTTTTTTAATGTTGGTACTATAGATAGTATATTATTAGAACCAAATTTAAATGGAATTCCAGTTACTAGAGATTTAACAATTGAATTAAAGAAAAACTCTAGTAATTTAGAACTAAGTGTATTTAATAAGGATGATAAAACCCCAATAATTAGTGCAATAAAGTTAGCTCCAGTAAAAAATAAGATTGTTTTAAATCTAAATAGTAATTATGAAAAAACTACTAATATAGAAGTGAAAAATAACTTAGATGAATCAGTGGAAATACGTTTAATTAAAGGGAAAAATTCTATAGGTAAGCTAAAATTATTATCTAGTAAAGGTGATGTAATTTTATATGAAGAGGATGAAGTACAAGAAAATCCAATAGCAGATATGTATAACTATAAGGTTACAGTCAAGGATTCTAAAAATAATACTTTATTTCAAGGTTCTTCAAGTAATAATGTGAATATAAAATAGGCTTAAAGGGGTGATAACAGGTGAAGGTAAGAAGAAAGAAAAAGGGTTCCACATTTGTAATTGTAATTGTAGTAATGGCAATTATTTTTACAACAGGAACAACAATATTAGCAGTTACAGCAAATGATTATAAAATGAGAATAAATCAAAGTAAAAAGCTTCAAAATCTTTATGAGGCAGATTCAGGATTAGATGTAGTTGAAAATATAATAATTAAAACCTCACAAGAAGCCATAAAATATGCAGATAAAGAAGTAGAAAAGGAATTTACTAAATTAGAAGAGAAGGATAGAAGCAAAGAAAATTTAAATAAAGTTTTTAAAGAGAAGTATTATGATTTTTTAATTGTAAATAATAAAGAAATTCTAGATTCAACTCAAGTAGATATTTTACAATACTTAATTGTAGAAAAGAAATATATAAAATCTATACTTGAAAGTGGAAAATTAGAATATGATTCAGCAGTAGATAAGAATAAAAAGCCATTTAAAATAGAGATACCACAGGACGGATATAAGTTTAATAAAGAAGAAGGTATTACCATAAAAGTTAATTCAACTTTTGAAAGTGATAAAGGTGAATTAAAAAATAAAAAAACAATATCAACTACTTATAAAGTTGTTGCTCCAGATTATAATTCAGAAATAACTTCAATAAATATATCTCCAGTTTTTGATGGTAAAGCCATAACGGCAGACGGAAATATGAATATTACAGGTGGAAATACAAATATTAGTGGAGACATATGGATACAGGGAAATAATAATTTAGGGGAAAACCCAGAGTATGCTTTTGATAAATATATAGGGGGCATAAAATTAGATAATACAAGCTTTAATATTAATGGAGATATATACACAGCAAATACCTATCATTTAAATAATAATGCACAAAGCACAATAACTGGAGATGTATTTGCTAAAAATATTTATGTAGGAAAATCTATAAATTCAGATGCTTCAAAATCAAATAATGTAACCTTTGAAAATAATGTTATTGTAAATAATGATTTAGCTTTAAATGCACAAAATAGCAATGTATTAATCAAAAATAATTTTTATGGAATTAATGAAAAGACAACAGAAATAGAAACAGCTAAACAAGCTTTAAATTCCAGTAGTATTATTGTAAATAGCCTAAATAGTAATTCTACGCTAAAAGTAGAAGGACTTTCTTATATTATGGGAGTTGCTTATTTAAATACAATAGGTGATGATGGTAAGAAATATCAAACAGGAGAATCAGTAGCTGTAAAGGGAAATTATTTAGCTTATACTGACGTTGATGATATTTTAGATGGAAAAACTAATGTTACTTTAAGATACTATTCGCCATTACAATTGTTAGAAAGCAAAGATGGAGAAAGTAATGCTAGTAAGAAGGCTGAATATTTTGCAGAATATTATAATGATTCAAAAACAGAAGGTAAATATTCATTTAATGATGGTGGGGTGCAGCTTAAAGGAGAGGTTAAATCTGCAGGTGCAACCATTAAGAATAATAAGGTACAAGGAGCTACTATTTTTAGTGTTGATGATAAAAAAGAAATAATTAATACAAGAAATGAATTTGCAAGAAATGTATTTGCAATGGGTGATGCTACAGGATATGAAAATTTATATGACGGACAAGAAGTAGAGAGAACTGTTAGAAATCAAATTGCCTTTGATAAAATTAAAGATACTAATATAATAAATGAAAATGGAGCGGTTATATTAACAAATAATTCCAGCATTGAAATAAAGGAGAACAAATATAATGGACAAATTATAAAGAAGGGTCTAATTATAACTAATGGAGATATAACTATAGATGGTGAGTTTAATTTCATGGGAAATATAATTACCACAGGAGATATAATTTTAAAAGGTGAAGGAAATAAAACTATAACTTATGATCCACAGGTTGTAAGAAGTATTTTAGCTTTAAATAATGAGTTATTAAAGGATGTATTTGTAAAATCAAAAGCTGATAGAGAAGAAATAAAAGTTACTTCAGCTTCAGAGATATATAGTGTTGATAAGTTCCTTAAAAAATCATTGTGGAAAATTCTTAAATAGAAGAGGTGGAATTATGAAAAATAAGAGAAAGGGTTTTACCTTATTAGAACTTATAATTACATTAAGCTTAACAGTTATAGTTCTTGGGGTAATCTACACCTTCTTCTTAAGCAATAGTAAAACCTTGTCTAGAATAGAAATTAATTCTGACCTTCAATTAGAAGCAGAAGGAATTCAACAAGAGTTATTACTATATGGTACACAAGCTGAAGGCATAAGTGAAATAAATAATATCCAAATAACAGATTCTAATAAATATAATTATGAAGGTTTACCTGAAGATGGGAAGTTAGATGTAACTGAAGTAACATTTAAAATAGGAGTAGAATATTTTTCATTTGCATATAATGCTGCAAATAAAACATTAACCTTAAATAAGGTAAATGAGTTTGGAACAGTAATTTCAGATGCAAGTTTAGGACTACCAAGGGATTTATCAAAAAATGTTACAGAATTTAAGGTTAGGCCATTAGATTATAGAATGAAGCCAAGTGGGAATTTTATGGAAACTACAGGTTTGGAAGTTTCTTTAGTATTAAATAAGAAAAAAGGATATTCAAATGTAACTATACCAATTAGCGTTATAGTTAAATTTAGAAATAAGTAATATGGAGGTGAAATATTGAATAATAAATCTAAAGTTAAGGCTATATCTATTAATATGTTAATTTTGTTTACAAGTATATTGATTTTAACTAACTTTTTTATTACACCAAAGCAGATAAAAGCAATAACTGATAGAGATACTATATCAATATTAGAAATACAACCTGAAGATAAATTTAAGCTGACAAATAAGAGTAAATGGGAAGAAGATAATAGAGAAAAAGAAAAACTTACTAATGAGTATAATGGGAAAAAAGTTGTTGTAACCCATATGACTATGCAAGAATACATTTCGAAGGTTGATGGGATAAATGGCAAATACGATATAGTGGTTATAGGCAGCTATGAAGGGAAATATAGACCACCTTTTTCATCTAAACCTAAATATCTTCCCTATGGAGATGAGATGATTTATGGACTTATTAATGGTGATAAAATTGAAAAAACTAATAAGGGGGGCTACTGGGACAAGTCGTATTTAGAGTATTACAGTGAAAATGACATAACTAATAAAAGAGCTAAGGAATTAGTAGAGGTGATTAATTCTGGACAATTAGTATATATGTCTGAAGAAGCTTTTGTAGCAGGTACAAAGCTAGAAAGTAATTTTAAGGAAATAAATAAAGAGAACTTTATTAAGGTGGAAGAAAAGAATATTACTATTAAAGATATAGTGGAGAAGTATATTACATCGAATATCCAATATAGACCAATTTTAACTATAAAGAATAGACCAGAAGATAATAATAGAAATATGAATTATACATTGGATATAATAGCACAAGATGATAGCCCAATTACTGTGAATTTATATTTAGATGTAAATGGAGATAGCCTATATAAAGATAAGGAATTAGTAAAGACAGTTAATTTAACACCTGTTAATAGAAAAATAGAAAATGCTAATATAAGTTATACATTGCCTAATGATTTTGTTGGGCAGTTAGAATGGAAGTTAGAGGCTGAGATAAATAAAAGTGTTACGGGGGAAAATGTAAGGTGCTACCAAACTGGTAGTATTAAGTATTCAGCTCTTAATGAAAGGAAAGCAAAGATAAGAGTATTACAAGTTTACCCAGATAATAGAAATATATTAGATTTAAAAGAAGATAGCACTATAAAAAGTTTAATAAGTGGTTTAGGAGATTATGAAATAATAATAGATAAAATAGATGTTACAAAATTTAAGAAAGAAGCAGGAAATCAAACTAAACTTAATGGACAATACGACATGGTTATATTAGGATTTGCTGATTCCTATGGAAATTTTGATCTTACTGATAATGCTATTAGTGAATTAAAGGATTTTATTAGAACAGGACAAAGTGTAATGTTCACTCATGATGCACTTATTTACAAGGTTTTGCCAAATGAAATTATTAATAATTATAAAATGGACTTTGCTAAAAAATCAACATATGCTTTTAGAGATATAATAGGGCAATCAAGATATAAGGATATTGAGTATAATCCAAGTGAAGAAGACGTTTATATGAAATATAATGTGTCTTCAGGAGAATATTCAACAAAAATTATACCACATGATGAAATTAAAGATACTTCAAAGATAACTTATGGACTATCAGATGGAATACTTAAAATGTTTGATACTAAAAATAGTAATGCATCTTATAGTGGTTCAGCAAAGCAAATATATAAAATAAATAATGGATTAATAGGGGAATACCCTTTTCAAATAGATAATATAAATGTTGCTCAAACTCATTATCAATGGTTTCAGCTTAATTTAGAGGATGAAGATGTTGTACCATGGTTTACATTAATTAATAATGATTCTGGCTATAATAAATATGATGCAAGAAATTATTATTATACTTATTCTAAAGGAAATATAACATATTCAGGAACAGGACACAGTGGTGGATTTACTAAAAATGAGAAGGAACTATTTATAAATACTATGGTTAAAGCTTCTAGAGGAGCTAATCATGCACCAACTTTAGAAGTTATAAACTTAGATGAGAATAAGAGTATTTCTAAGAAACAATCTGAAATTGGATTTACTATAATTCCATATGATATGGATAATGATAAACTTACTACTACTATAACTATTAAAAATGAAAATGGAGAAGTAGTAGGCAATCCAATTATATATCCTAATGAAAACCAAGGTGTGCCTATAAATATTTTATTGTCTAAAACTGATTATGATTTTGCTAATATGGGTAAGAAAATAACAGTAGAGATAAAATCAGAGGATCCTTTAAAAGCAAAATCAGAGGTAATTAGAAATGTAAACTTAGTTAATGATCCTACAGTTACATTAAATTATACTACTGATAAGGCTGGATATTTGAAAGGAGATACTGCTAAATTAACATTAGAAGCTATAACAAATCCAGGAGAAATTGGAAATGTGAAAATAGAGAATGTTAAGTTTACTCCTGATGAAGTTAATACTGAAAAATTTGAATTGAGTTTAAATGAAGTGATTTATAGTAATATATATTTTGATTCATCAAGGGTTCCAAATATCAAAAATCAGTCTAAAGTTATTAATGTAACTATAAAGGATGAAGGAACTATAACAATACCAGGTAAGCTAAGTTACGATTTTAATGGAAGAAAAATCACTCAAAGCTATAACATTACTTTAATAGCTCAAATAGGTAGGGTTAATGTATCAATTAAAGATGAAAATGGACAATTGGTTAATGGTGGAAAAATAATTGTAACCCCAAGTAATGATAAAATTCCAAGTGTAATAAGATTTAATGGGGAAATAAAAGAGTTTAATGAAGTATTGTCAGGAAACTATTTATTTAGTTTAGAGCCTTTTTATATAGGGGACGTAATATATACACCTATTGAAAATACTAAAACTTTAGAAATGAAATATGACCCTGAAAATAGTATTAAGACTGTAGAATTTATAGTTACAAATAATATAGAAGAAAATGATTTTCCTAATATAGATGTATCTTTAGTATCAGCAACACCAAATCCTATTTATCCAGAAGAAGAAGTAACTTTAACTTATAAAATAGAACCAAGGAATTTTGCTAGTAAAATATTAAAAAGTGATGCTGGAGTAATAGATGAAGTCATTTTTATTACTGATATATCTAATAAAATGAAGTCTGATCAAAGATTTTCACAACTTCAAAATGGAATTACTAATTCAATATTAAGAAAGAATAATCTTAATTTAACTAAGTTTGGATTAATTGCATATAGCGATAAAGTATTAGTTGGAGATAGAAATACTATAGACTCGCCAAAAGATGTTAGTCTAAAGTCAATAAATGAAATTAATGAACTTAAAAAGCCATTATTCAGTATAAATGATTCTGACTCTAAGGATGGATATAGACAATTATTTCAGGAAGATAGAATAAAGTTAGTTGATAGTAATGTGAGAAACATTGATGGAGCCTTAAATATGGCTAAAGATATTTTTGATAAATTTGGGGATGAAAACAAAAGGAAGGCTATAGTATTAATAAATTCTGGTGATGTTAATTATTCTAAAGAAGTAGTAAAAAAGATTAAAAATGAAGGATATAAAATTATTTCTTTAGATATAAGTGCAGCAACTAATACTAACTTACAAGAACTGCACAAAGATTTGGGAGGAATAATAAATGATGAAGAAAATCAAAGTGATTATTTAGTTGGTAATTATAATGATGGTAAAGATTATAATGATGTCAATAATGACATGTCAAAAGTTGAGGAAAGATTACTTGAAGGGATTAGATTTGGCTCTTATAGTAATATAAACCCTAAATTACATTTTGATTTAAATGATAACTTTGAGTATGTTCAAGAATCTAATAGTGAGAATATATCTATTAACAATTATAAGGAAAATAATTTATCTTTTAATATGGTATCTTCAATTAATTACAGGTATAGTGGAGAATTAATAGATGATAAGTATAATTATAATGCAGATGATCAAATGATATCCTTCAAAGTAAGACCGAAGGAAGGCAAGACTGGAAGCTTGAGCTTTGGTATTAATATAGAACCTTCTGATTTAAAGAATTTTATGAGTTATACTAAATTTAATAAATCTGAAAATAAGGTTCCAATATTTACTCCTAATATTAGGGTATATGAGAGTATAAAAAATATAAGCCATGGATTATATAATGGAATTGAAAATGGGAAATTAGAAATCCAAGAAAGTAATAAAGGAGAAAATTTTAAAATAGCACAAGACTCAACAGTAACCTTTGGCTCTAAATTTACCCTGGTTGGAAATAGCGCTAATTTTGAATTAAATATATCTGATAAATTTAAGACTATGGATACAAATGATATTAAGATATATAGAGTTTCAAAAGATTTATCAGAAGGTAATAAATTAATTCCGATAGTAAGTGGAGTTATAGGAATACAAGGAAATAATAACTTCAAAATATCTATTAATAATGTAAAAGAAGATAATAATGATTTAGAAACAGAAATATTAGTTATATATCAAGGAAGAGTTAAAGAGGGACTTGGAAGTAAACAAATATTAATAAATGAAATTAAATTTAGTAATATTTCAAAGGATGTTATTATATCTACGCCAAATACAATGGATGGAAGTCCAAGCTTACCAGATTTATTCTAAAAGTTATATATAAATAAGTTTTAAGAGGATTGCTAGATGCAATCCTTTTTTAATATTTATGGTTTAATAAATATTCTAAGTGAAATATGAAAATATAATATCCAATAAACAAAATAATTGAAATGTAAATTGCAAACTTGTTGACAATAACATAGTAGAGATATATAATATCTATAAATTTATAAAAAAGAACAGAAAGTTTACTCGTATATCCTCTGAATATGGCAGAGAGTATCTACCGGAAACCTTAAATTTCCGACTATGAGTGATTTTGATATACTATATCTATATTTGTTATATAGATTTTTAGGCATATTAACTTCACTTAGAAGATTAGTATGTCTTTTTTTGTACATAAAATTAGAAATTAAAAAGAATTAAATATTTCATATTACTTTTAAAATGAAAGAAAAAAATTATTTTAGGGGGAAAAACTATGGCAACAATTATTAAAACAGCTTATACTTTTGATGACGTATTACTAGTACCAAATAAATCTGAGGTTTTACCTAATGAAGTTAGCTTAAAAACTAAACTAACAAAGAAAATAACATTAAATATTCCTTTAATGAGTGCAAGTATGGATACAGTAACGGAATCAAAAATGGCAATTGCTATGGCTAGAGAAGGTGGAATCGGAATTATTCACAAAAACATGACTATAGCAGAACAAGCAAAAGAAGTTGACAGAGTTAAGAGACAAGAAAATGGAATTATTACAGATCCAATATTCTTATCAGAAGATCATATAATAAGAGATGCTCAAGAGCTAATGGCTCAATATAGAATTTCTGGTGTTCCAATAACAAGAGGAACTAAGCTAGTTGGAATAATAACTAATAGAGATATAATTTTCGAAACTGATTTTGATAGACCAGTTTCAGAAGTTATGACTAAAAGTCCACTAGTTACTTCAAAGGAAGGAACTACTTTAGAAGAGGCCCTTGAAATATTAAAGAAGCATAAGATAGAAAAATTACCATTAGTAGATGATGAAGATAACTTAAAGGGATTAATAACTATTAAGGATATAGAAAAAGCAAAAGCATATCCAAATGCAGCAAAGGATTATAAGGGAAGACTATTATGTGGAGCATCAGTTGGAATTACTGCCGATATGATGGAAAGAGTAGATGCTTTAGTAAAGGCTAGTGTTGATGTTATTACATTAGATACTGCTCATGGACATTCCAAAGGAGTTATGGAGGCAGTAAGAAAAATAAAGGCTAAATATCCAGACCTTCAAATAATAGCTGGTAATGTAGCAACTGCAGAAGCTACTAGAGATTTAATAGAAGCAGGTGCAGATTGTGTGAAGGTTGGTATAGGACCTGGATCAATTTGTACAACTAGAATAGTTGCAGGGGTAGGAGTACCTCAATTAACTGCTGTTATGGATTGTGCAGAAGAAGGAAAGAAATATGGAGTTCCAGTAATTGCAGACGGTGGGTTAAAATATTCAGGAGATATAGTTAAGGCTTTAGCAGCAGGAGCAGCTGCTGCAATGATGGGATCAATGTTTGCTGGTTGTGATGAAGCACCGGGAGAAACAGAAATATATGAAGGAAGAAGATATAAAGTATATAGAGGAATGGGTTCTCTTGGAGCTATGGAAAAGGGATCAAGTGATAGATACTTCCAAAATGGAACTAAGAAGTTTGTACCAGAAGGTGTTGAAGGAAGAGTTGCATATAGAGGATTCCTATCAGATACTATATATCAATTATTAGGTGGAATTAGATCAGGAATGGGATATTTAGGAGCACCTGATTTAGATAATCTATATGAAAATGCTAAGTTCGTAGTTCAAACTGCATCAGGAATCAGAGAAAGCCATCCACATGATGTAAATATAACTAAAGAAGCACCAAACTATAGTAAATAACTAGGGTTATTTACTATAGTAATGAAGAATGTAAAATGTAGAATGAAGAATTGAGGTAATAACTCAGCAGAGCTTCATTAATTATCCATTATGCACTATTAATTAGTTATTTCTTTAGAGCTGTGAAATAGACAATGAGCAGTGGATAAGATAGAATTATTACAGTATATAAAAATTAAGGTTGGAGGTAACCAATGAATAAAGAGTTAATCTTAGTTATTGACTTCGGTGGTCAATATAATCAATTAATAGCTAGAAGGGTTAGAGAGTGTGGAGTTTATTGTGAAGTTCATCCTCATACTTTAACTGTTGATGAAATAAAAGAAATGAATCCAAAGGGAATAATATTTACTGGTGGACCAAACAGTGTTTATGGTGAGGATTCTCCTTTATGTGATAAGAGTTTATTTGAAGCTGGAATTCCTATCCTTGGAATATGCTATGGTTCTCAATTAATGGCTCATATGCTTGGTGGAAAGGTTGCAACTGCTCCTGTAAGTGAATATGGAAAAACAAAAGTTAATGTAGATGTAGATTCTAAGCTTTTTGAAGGAGTATCACCATCTACAATTTGCTGGATGAGCCATACAGATTACATAGAAAAAGCACCAGAAGGTTTTAAAGTAATAGCTAATACACCAGTATGTCCAGTGGCTGCTATGGAAAATGAAGAAAAAAATCTGTATGCAGTTCAATATCATCCAGAAGTTATGCATACACAAGAAGGAACTAAGATGATATCAAACTTCTTATATAATGTTTGTAAATGCTCTGGAGATTGGAAAATGGATTCATTTGTTGAAAAGACAATTGAAGAAGTTCGTAAAAAAGTTGGTAATGGTAAGGTATTATGTGCATTATCAGGTGGTGTAGACTCATCAGTTGCAGCAGTATTACTTTCAAAAGCTGTTGGAAGTCAATTAACATGTGTATTTGTTGATCATGGTTTACTTCGTAAAAATGAAGGTGATGAAGTTGAAGAAGTATTTGGACCAAATGGACAATATGACTTAAACTTTATTAGGGTAAATGCTCAAGAAAGATTCTATGAAAAATTAAAAGGTATAGAAGAACCAGAAGAAAAGAGAAAAATTATTGGTGAAGAGTTCATTAGAGTTTTTGAAGAAGAAGCTAAGAAAATTGGAACTGTAGATTTCTTAGTTCAAGGAACCATTTATCCAGATGTAATAGAAAGTGGTCTTGGAAAATCAGCAGTTATAAAATCTCATCATAATGTTGGAGGACTTCCAGACTATGTTGATTTTAAAGAAATAATAGAACCATTAAGATTATTATTTAAGGATGAAGTACGTAAAGCAGGATTAGAACTTGGAATACCTGAAAAGTTAGTATTTAGACAACCTTTCCCAGGACCAGGACTTGGAATACGTATAATTGGTGAAGTAACAGCAGAAAAAGTTAAAATAGTTCAAGAAGCAGATGCAATTTATAGAGAAGAAATTGCAAAGGCTGGTATTGATAAAGAAATAGGTCAATACTTTGCAGCACTTACTAACATGAGATCAGTAGGTGTAATGGGAGATGAAAGAACTTATGATTATGCAGTAGCACTTAGAGCTGTAACTACAAGTGATTTCATGACAGCAGAATCAGCTGACCTTCCATGGGAAGTACTTGGAAAAGTAACAACTAGAATAGTAAATGAAGTTAAAGGGGTTAACCGTGTACTATATGATTGCACAGGAAAACCACCAGCAACTATAGAATTCGAATAATGTATAAAAAATGGGAGCACGTTTAAATAGCGGGCTCCTATTTTTTTTAGGAATTTTCCAGTCATTTGAAGGAAGGCATAGAAAAACTATAGTTTCTCTATGCCTTCCTGTATTTTAACAATGTTATATATCATTCCAACTTGGTAGTGGCATATTATTTTTGATTGCCTCATTTACTAAAGAATAGTAATGTACTTTTTTTTGAATATGTTCAAGTCCATCCTCTAAATCTTTTATGGCTGCTTTTGTTTTTTCTTCCTGAGATTTCATCATTAAGAGGATTTCATCTGAATTAGATAGGATATCTTTTTCATAAGCAAAAAAAGCTTTTATTTCATCCAATGGAAGTAATGCTTTCTTGAAACAATCTATGGCATACAAACGATCAATATGTGAATTGTTGTAAACTCTTCTATAGTCATTTATATGTTCTACATTTTCTAATAATCCAATTTTTTCATAATAACGTATTGTTGATGCTGGTAAATGAAACATTTTTGATAGTTCTGTAATCGAATAAGACATATACTTTTTAATCCTCCAAAAAAAACTTGAGTTGAAGTTAACTTCAAGTTGTATAATATAATTATACTACAATATAACTATGGAGGGGTATAATGGAAAGTTTTAATTTTTTTGCGCCAACATTTTTTGCATTTGGCAAGGGTCATGAAAACGATTGTGGAGAATTAGTAAAGAGATTTGGTGGCAGTAAGGTATTAATTCATTATGGTGGAGGTTCTGTTGTGCGTTCAGGCTTGCTTGACAGGGTAAAGGAATCCCTTAAAAAAGCTTCTATTGAATTTGTAGAGCTTGGTGGGGTTATGCCAAATCCAAGAAGTGGGCTTGTTTATGAGGGAATAGAACTTAGCAAAAAAGAGAATGTAGATTTTATTCTTGCAGTTGGAGGTGGAAGCACCATTGATTCATCCAAAGCAATTGCTGCAGGTGTAGTATATGATGGAGATTTTTGGGATTTCTATCAGGGGAAGAGGATTGAAGAAGCACTTCCTGTTGGAACAATTCTTACAATAGCAGCTGCAGGTTCTGAAGGATCACCAGATTCAGTAATTACTAACGAAGATGGAATGATTAAAAGAGGTGCATCAGGAGATGCAATTCGTCCAAAGTTTTCAATACTAAATCCAGAGCTTACGCAGACACTTCCTGCATATCAGACTGCCTGCGGTATTACAGATATTATTGCACATTTATATGAGCGTTATTTGACAAATTCTAAAGATGTAGAGGTGACAGATCGTTTGATTGAATCACTTATTCTTACCATGAAAACAGAGGCTCCTAAGGTAATGGCTAATCTTGAAGATTATGAGGCAAGAGCCAACATTATGTGGGCAGGAATGGTTGCTCATAATAATATCGTTGGAGTTGGTCGTTCTCAAGACTGGACTAGTCATCAGATTGAGCATGAGTTATCTGCATTATATGATTGTGCACATGGTGCTGGACTTGCAGTTACAATGCCAGCAGTATTTACTTATAATATGTCTCACGATGTTATGAGATTTGCACAGATAGCTGTCAGAGTATGGGGCTGCCAAATGGATTTTTCTCATCCTGAAAGAACAGCAAAAGAAGGAATTGAAGCTCTTCGCAGTTTCTTAATATCTATTGGAATGCCAAAGAATTTTGAGGAACTTGGAGCTAAGGAAAATGATATTGAAAAACTTGCATATACCTGTTGTTACGGTAACGGTAATGAGGGTGGTCAAATTGGTGGTTTTGTATCATTGAAACAAAAGGATGTAGAAGCAATTTACAGACTTATGCTTTAGAAAATAATAAGGAGATGGATAATTATGCAAACAATTAATATAACAAATGGACCTGATCATGCATCAAGACTAATCCTTGGCTGTATGCGTATGCCTGCACTTTCTATAGAAGATGCAGCTAAGATGATTCAGACAGCACATGATTTGGGAATCAATTTTATTGATCATGCTACCTGCTATGGTGATGGAGAAGCAGAAAAGCGATTTGGTGATGCAATAGCCCTTACAGGGGTAAAACGTGAAGATTTAATCATTCAGTCTAAGTGTGGATTAAGATTTGATAAACAGATATTTGACTGGAGAAAGTCTAATATTATTGAAAGTGTTGATGGAATACTGAAGAGACTAAAAATGGAGTATCTAGATATTCTATTACTGCATAGACCAGATTTACTCTATGATCCAGAACAAGTTGCAGAGGCATTTGATGAACTTGAGGCTTCAGGAAAGGTTCGTCATTTTGGTGTCAGCAATACCATGCCTATGCAGATAGAACTTTTAAAGAAATATGTAAAGCAGCCCCTTAAGATTAATCAGTTACAGCTTTCTTTGGAGCAGTCACAATTAATTGATCAGGATCTATATATGAATAACAAAACAACTGATATGTCAGTTATGCGTGATGGTGGAGCACTTGATTACTGTCGTCTAAATGATATTACAATTCAGGCATGGTCCCCACTTCAATATGGAATGTTTAAGGGCGTGTTTATAGATAATCCAGATTTCCCTGAAATGAATAAGGTACTTGGCGAGTTAGCTAATCAGTATAATGTTACAAAGGCAGCAATCGCAATCGCATGGATTCTTAGACATCCAGCAAAAATGCAGGTAATCTCAGGTACAATGAATCCAGCTCATCTTACTGAAATGGCAGAGGCTTGTAAAATTAGTCTTACCCATGAGGAATGGTATCGTTTATATCTTTCTTCTGGAAAGTTTTTACCATAATAAAGAGTTGATTAGTTATAGAGGGCTTAAATGCCCTCTTTTTTTACAGTATACAAAAGAATATAATATAAATAGATTCATTTTCAAAAGAAAGGTGTTGGCATTGGTATGATAAACAGTTTCCTTAAGGAAAGAAATAAAATTGGCGAAGGAATGGTGGCGAAGGTATATTCATGGAATGGATTCGCTTATAAATGCTTTCATGATGGATATCCAAAGGAATGGATTGACTATGAATATAACCAACAAAATGAAGTATGCAAAAGTGGACTTCCCATACCGCACTATTATGAATCTGAGTTCCAGGGTACCATAAAGATGGATTTAATTTGTGGTTGCTCAATGTTTGAAAAAATAAAATCCTTGGGGAAGGATGTTGTAATGGATGATTTTATGAAATGGTTTAAGAAAATCCATGAAATAAAGCATCTCAAACTTCATCAGGTTTCTAATTATTTAGGCAAGCAAATTGATTCAGCACCAATATCTGAAGAACAAAAAATGTATACAAAACAATGTCTATTAGAAGTAGAAAAAGAAGCTGTGGAAGATGAAGGACTTTGTCACATGGATTATCATACATTGAATGTTATGTACGAAAATGACAATATCCGAATTATAGATTGGGTAAATGCCAAAAATGGGAAAGCAATTTGGGATTATGCTAGAACTTATGTAATTTTTTATGAATATGCGGCAGGACTAAAGAGAAATTACATGAAAAGGGTATTAGCTCTTGAAGGTTATTCTGAGGAATTATTTATGAAGGCTGTGTTGGTTAGTGCAATCTGCAGACTAACTGAACATGATACGAAACGAGTTAGACAGCTAATTAAGTTACTATCATAGAATGGAAAATATGATGTTCAAGAAGAAGAGGGGATAAGGTATATCCCTATGTGTCTCACTCTTTGATAAATTTAAATAAAATATAGAAATTTGAAAATATGGAGTTTATATTAATATAGAAGAGACTATAATGAATAATTATTTATTATAGTCTCTTTTAGCTTTATTAAAATATAAAAAGTAAAAATTATATAGTAAATTGTATTGCTTAGTGAATAATATAGGGTTTATTTATGTAGTAGGAAGAAAGAATGCAGGTTCATGTCTTCTAACATAATCTCTTTCTAACATTTTAACATGAGAGATAAATCCTTCATCATCAAAATACTTTGCTTTAGTATGGCATATTTTTACGCAACATTGGCACTTAATACAAGTTCCTGGAACAAGAGTGTTATCATTAAAATCAATTGCTGACATTGGGCAAGCTTTTGCACAGGCACCACAATTATCACAGAGTTCCTTATGAGTTTTTGGCTTAGCCCTTAAGAAGTTTACAGGAGTATTATCTATTCCGAGTGGAGTATAGTAAGTAACAGCTGGATGTTCACCTGGAACTTCAACTGGTACTAGATTATCATTATTTAAAATATACTCTGAAGCACTCTTACAAAAAGAATCAATTGAATTTAAATCATTTTCATCTGGACGACCAGTTCCAATATTTGATGAGAAAGCATGAACAGTTGCAATTGTAGCAGCTGCAAAAGGAATAAACCCATTAGAAGAAAGAATATCAGTAAGCTCAGAGAGTCCATTATCAAAGCTTCTGTTTCCAAAAACAATAATAGGAATTGCAGGGGTGCTTGCCCCAGAAAAACTAGACTTAATATAAGGTACCATTTTATTTGGAAGTCTTCCTGCATAAACACAGGATGCAAAGATAACTAGCTCATCAGCTCCAAAGGAATGAGAAACTTGTCTATTTTGAGGCCTAGTATAATCGATATAATCTATAGGTACTTGTAAAACCTCTTGTATATTTTTTGCAATTCTTCTAATTACTTTTCTTGTATTTCCAGTAGCACTATAAAATATAGCAGTGATATGATTAATTTTCATAGTAACCCCCTATCTATAGAGATTTAAATTTAAGCAGTTACGTAATTATTTTATAGTAAATTTATTTAAAACTCTCTATAACTATATAATTTAATTGTTTACATATATTATAACAATGGTAAAAATTATGGTCAAATAACAGTAATGTTGAATATAAAAATAATAATTGGTATAATTTAAGTATAAAGTAAATGTTTACAAAGTTTTTAGTGTTAAAATTAATTTAAATAATGTTTGGGGGAAGAGAAATGAGCAATAAAATTTTAGTATCATATTTTAGTGCAAGTGGTGTAACTGAAAGTATAGCAAAATTACTTGCAGAGACAACAAATTCAGATCTTTATGAAATAAGCCCTGAAGAGCCTTATACTAAAGAAGATTTAGATTGGAATAATAAAAAGAGTCGTAGCAGTATAGAAATGAATAATCTTAATTCACGTCCGAAAATAGCAGATAGGGATGCTAAAATTCAAGATTATGATGTGATTTTTATAGGATTTCCTGTATGGTGGTATATTGCTCCAACAATTATAAATACATTTATTGAAAGTTATGATTTTAAAGGAAAGACAGTTATTCCTTTTGCAACCTCTGGGGGAAGTGGAATTGAAAACTGTGAGAAATTTCTACAAAGGCAATATCCAAATATAAATTGGAAGGAAGGAAAACTTCTTAATGGAAGACAAACTAAAGAAAAATTATCATCATGGGCAAATACTTTAGAAATATATGCATAATTAAATATAGGTTTTGAAGTTATTATTTAGTTTTATCAGGATAATGGTTTTATAGATTGTATTATTAGAAAAATGATATAATAATTCCAGAGATTATGAAAGAGAGGGAATTAAATGTCACAGATAACCAAAAGAGCCTTAGTATCTTCCTTAAAGAATTTATTATTAAAAAAACCGCTAAATAAGATTACAATCAACGATATTACTGAAGACTGTGGTTTAAATCGAATGACATTTTATTATCATTTTCAGGACATTTATGAGTTGATTGAGTGGGCATGCGAAGAAGATGCAACTAAAGTATTAAAGGGAAAAAAGACTTATTCAACATGGCAGGAAGGCTTTTATAATATTTTTGTGGAAGTGAGTAATAACAGACCATTTGTAATGAATGTATATAATTCTATAAGTCGTGAGCATATTGAAAATTATTTATATAAATTAACATATCAATTACTTATAGATGTTGTAGAAGAAAAGGCAAAAGGAATAAATGTTAGGGAGAAAGACAAGCATTTTATTGCTGATTTCTATAAATATTCTTTTGTTGGATTAGTTCTTAACTGGATTAAGAATGATATGAAAGAAGATCCTAAAGAAATTATAGAAAATCTTAATATGTTGATGCAAGGGAATATTTTAAATGCCCTAGAGAATTATCGAGTTGATAGAACTAAACAAAATTAATGAAATGATTAAAAATTATACAAAAAAGCCTCTATGATAAAACTTTTATCATAGAGGCTTTTTTGCTGATGGTTAATTAATGTAAAAATTTATATATTATTTTTAGAAAGAATATTTAATAAATGAAAATATTAATTGGAGGAATTATATATGTATTATTCAAGTGGAAATTATGAAGCTTTTGCAAGACCAAGGAAACCAGAAGGAGTGGATCATAAATCAGCATATATTGTTGGTACAGGTCTTGCAGCATTAGCTGCAGCTTGCTATTTAGTTCGTGATGGACAGATGAAAGGGGAACATATTCATATATTTGAAAAAGATCCTATTCCAGGTGGTGCCTGTGATGGATTTGAGTATTCAGGACTTGGATATGTAATGCGTGGTGGAAGAGAAATGGATAACCACTTTGAAGTAATGTGGGATTTATTCCGTTCTATCCCATCAATTGAAACAGAAGGGGTTAGTGTTTTAGATGAATACTATTGGCTAAATAAAGAGGATCCAAATTATTCTTTATGTCGTGCTACAGTAAATCGTGGTGAAGATGCACATACAGATGGAAAGTTTGATATATCAGATAAGGGTGCAATGGAAATTATGCACTTATTTTTCACACCAGATGAAGATTTGTATGATAAGAAGATAACAGATTTCTTTGATGATGAAGTACTAAATTCAAACTTCTGGTTATATTGGAGAACTATGTTTGCGTTTGAAAATTGGCATAGTGCTTTGGAAATGAAATTATACATCAAGCGTTTTATCCATCATATTGGGGGATTACCAGATTTCAAGGCACTTCGTTTTACAAAATATAATCAATATGAATCAATGATACTTCCTATGATTAAATATTTGGAAGGTTTCAATGTACAATTCCATTACAATACTAAGGTTGTTAATGTAGAATTTGATATTAAACCTGATAAGAAATTAGCTAAGAAAATAGAACTTTTAGTAGATGGGAAAACAGAATATATTGGTCTTACTGAAAATGATCTTGTATTTATTACAAATGGTGGATGTGTAGAAAATTCTAGCCTTGGCTCACAAAATGAACCAGCTGTATTTAATTCTGATATTAAGCCAGGTGGTGGCTGGGATATGTGGAGAAAAATTGCATCTCAAGATCCGTCCTTTGGTAATCCAGATAAATTCTGCTATAATCCAGAACAATCTAATTGGATGAGTGCAACAGTCACTACATTAGATCAGAAGATAGTTCCATATATTAAGAATATATGTAAGAGAGATCCATTCTCTGGTAAAGTTGTAACAGGTGGAATTGTTACTGTAAAAGATTCTAATTGGCTATTAAGTTGGACATTTAATAGACAACCACAATTTAGAACACAACCAAAGGGTCAGCTTGTTGGATGGATATATGGTTTATTTAGCGATAAGCCAGGTAATTATGTAAAGAAGGCCATGAGAGATTGTACTGGAAAAGAAATTTGTATGGAATGGCTATATCATCTTGGTGTACCAGAGGCTGAAATTGAAGAATTAGCTACTAATAGTGCAAATACTATTCCATGTATGATGCCATATATTACTGCATTCTTTATGCCACGTGCAGCTGGAGATAGACCAAATGTAGTTCCAGAAGGATCAGTGAATTTTGCATTCCTTGGACAGTTTGCAGAAACACCAAGAGATACTATATTTACAACTGAATATTCAATGAGAACTGGTATGGAAGCAGTTTATACATTACTTAATGTTGATCGTGGTGTACCAGAAGTGTGGGGAAGTACTTATGATGTTCGTGACTTGTTAAATGCAACGGTTAAACTTAGAGATGGAAAACCAGCTACTGATATGAGTATGAGTTGGATTCAAAAAATATTAGTTAAAGAAGCATTAAAGAAAATATCAGGAACTGATATTGAAAAATTATTAAAAGAATATAATGTAATTTAGTTTTTTATGTAAATCAGTGAGTAGAGAAAATTATTAACATTCTTCATATGATTGTTAACATAAATAAGCTAAATGAAAAGAATAAGAAAAAGAATAGTGGATAATTACTATTCTTTTTCTATATTCTATATATAATTTTCAAATGTTGGCTCAATATAATTTTTAATAAAGTCTATTCTATCTTTAGCACGTGGCACAAAGAGGGAAGCAATAGAAACTACCATTTTTTTATCCTTATTAACAAAGATAGTATTTCCTCCATCACCCATAGCTGCATAGCCATAGTACTTATCATTGTTAATCCACCACAAATATCCATATGGAAGATTAAGCTTTTCCCATCTACTATGTTCCTTTGTGCTTTCTTCTATCCAGGCTTTTGATACTATTTGTTTTCCATTCCATATTCCATCATTTAAATATAATTGCCCTATCTTTGCCATATCAGTAGCAGATAAAGTAAGTCCCCATCCCCCTGTGTTTATTCCCTTAGGGTCAGCAACCCAACCACTAATATTTGTGGATTTATTAAAGGCTAGTTGTTCTTCTTTACTATTAAAGGTTATATTATCAATAACTTTAATTCCTAGTGGTTCAAATAAATTTTCTTTTGCAAAATCAAGAAGAGGCTTACCAGTTGCTTTTACAAGAATGCCTGAGAAAATATCTGGGCCTATAAGTGGAGCATATCTAAATTTACCAATATCATCTTTACCACCTAATAAATCAAGGCTGAATTTTACAAAATCGTCACTGGTGAAATACTTAATATAAGGATTAAACCTATACTTATATGGAGCTGTCATTGTAAGCAAATCCTTAAGAGTAATCTTTTGTATTACTTTTTCTCTTCTTTTAACAGTGTAATCTGGGAAAAAATCAAGGACTTTTTCATCTACACTTTTGATATAGCCTTTATCCATTGCAATACCTATAAGTATAGAAATAATACTTTTTGTTACTGAATAAACATGAAGTTTGCTATTAGCATTACAGTTATTAAAGTAATTTTCATAGAGGGTTTTACCCTCCTTTAGTACAACAATTCCTGCAATGTTTTTATAGTCCTTGTTTATGATTTTTTCTAACTCTAATATTTTTTCTTCATTCATATAAATTTCTCCTTTAAAATTAAATTTTCTTTTTAACAGGATAATAAACTTCAGTTATTAATTCACTTTCATTTTTAACTTCAGTAGGATCATTTACATATACTTCAAAAAGAGCACTTGTACATTCATAGCCTTCCTTTTCTGCCCATTGAATTTGCTTAGCATAAACTGAGGATAAATCAGAATAAGAGCCATGTACAACTGTTTTTATACATAAGCCTGGGTTGAAATCTCTTGTACCTTTAACATACTCCTTTACTGGAATAGCAAATTCAGTGTCTAAGCCAAAGGGGCTATATTCTGAACTATGAAATAGTACCATTGGGGGAGCTTCTATATTTAATTTATCCTCTTGAATTTTCTCTAGTAATTTACCAAAGGAATTTTTATATTCCTCAGGGAATTCATGCTCTTGAACCATTTTTCTAATATATAAAAGATTCATTGAAGGAACTTCTACAAGATTAATATTAATATCTGTTAGATAGGACATAATTGATTTACCTTCCTTCAAATTTAAAATATCATTATTTAATTGTTTTAATTTATATTGAAATTCTTT
Source organism: Bacillota bacterium (assembly GCA_023445445.1). Lineage (GTDB taxonomy): Bacteria > Bacillota > Clostridia > Clostridiales > Clostridiaceae > Clostridium. The sequence goes on along the minus strand of JAEXLD010000117.1, from coordinate 46,552 downwards.
TACTTGTCTTTCAATTTCATTTTTCTTATTAATAAGAGATAGATAAAGCTTTTCTTCTTCTAAATCTTCTGACTGGAGGATTGCTTTGATTTCATCTAAAGAAAAGTTATATGCTTTTAAACGCTTAATTAATAACATAGTTTGCAATTGATTAATAGAATAATACCTATAACCATTTTCAGGATTAATTTCTTCAGGAAGTATTAATCCTATTTCAGCATAATAACGAAGAGTTTTAGTTGATACCTTACATATATTCGAAAAATCTCCTATGGATAACATATAGAATCCTCCTTTAGGTATATTAATTATTTCTATCTTTATCTTACACCTTACCCTAAGGGAAAAGTCAATGCTATAAAGTATATGGATTATATAACTTTAAAATAGAGCCATAAAAAAATCCCTAATGATTAGGGATTTTTTATACTAATTATTTACTTTTAACATATTCATTCATTGGTTTAACAAGATAATGATTTATAGGAAGCTTTTCAGTAGTAATATATCCAGCTTCTGCATCAATTAACATAGGAATTCTATTAACAAGAGTAGCACAAGTTAATTCTACTGTTGCAGGTCTATCAACTTTAATTGTTGTTTCTGGTTCCCCTTCAAATGTCCAATCATTTTTATCAAAATCCTCAGCACCATAAACGTAACCTTGACATTGAGTTTCTAAGGTTATTCCTTCTTCAGTTTCAGTTGTAACAATGGCAGACATTCCAGTAGCATATCCAGCTTTAACAGTCATATCTAATGTTGAAGAATATAAATCTTCTTTATGTGTCATAGGTACACATTTTTGAGTTTGTGATGTTATGGTTAATCCTAATTGACTGCATAACCATCCATTTTGATTCCACATATATGAAGGAACAACTTTGCCATCTTTAATTGCTTCAACAGTTTCTTCATAATTTAATCCATTATAATTACCAATTTGTTTCTCAAATTCTTCAATAGAAAGACCAGCTCCATGACCTTCTGCAAGAGCAATTCCATAATCCTCTACATTATAGCTGCTAATACCTTTTATTTTAGTAATTTTATGCATTGATCCTGCTAAAGTTGTAATTAAACTTCCCCAATACATATCAGGATATCCACTTCCACACAATGTACAACCGTTTTTCTTTGCTAGTTCATCTAGTTCTTTTGTAATATCATAAGATGAGTTCCAAGGATATAAGGCTTCTTCGCAGGTACTGATGGCATTTACACCATTTTCAGCACAAACAGTAAATGCAGGTTTTAAATCCTCCATAGTTGATCTTGTAGCAATAACGCAAACGTCAGGTTTGGATGTCTTTAACAATTCATCAGCTTTTTCAGCACTAGTTACCTTAATACCCATTGGTTCAATACCCATTAGTTCTCCAATATCTTTACCAATGACTTTAGGATTTAAATCCACAGCGCCGACAAGTTCTCCACCATGTTCTAACACATATCTCATAAGATATAGACTCATTTTCCCACAACCATATTGTACTACTTTTACTTTGTTCTTCATTTAAAATTACCTCCAGAAATAAATAGTTTGAATATTCTGTTTTCATTATAAAGCTTATAGTAAGTATAAAGTCAAATTAACTGTTAGATTATTTACATTGTAGAAATTAGTTAACATATACCAATAATAGGTTGATTAGTTATTTCATAATAATTTATAATATAAGTAAATTTGTTAAAAAAATGTTATACTATGGTATAAGCTTTAGGGGGATGTATGAGTGAAAATTATTTAACAATAGGGCAAATGGCAGAACTAAATCATGTATCAACTCAAACACTACGTCTTTATGATAAGAAAGGATTGCTAAAACCTGAATATCAAGATCCTGAAAATGGGTACCGCTATTATCATATTAATCAAAGTGATGAATTAGATTTAATTCATACCATGAAAATATGCGGAATGACTTTAGAACAAATACAAAAGCAACTTACTGAATCCTCTCAAGAAAAACTTTATAAATCACTTATGGAGCAAGAAAAAAAGTTAAGTAAAGAAATTCAGCAACTTACAAGAAGTCTTTGTATAATACGACGTTTCACATCAAATATAAATCGTGTAAAATCTATACCTCCTATAGGAAAAATAATTTATGAGTATTTACCTGAAAGAAGAATAGATACATTTACTTCAGAAATTGATTTTTTTGAAAGGGGTTATTCAGGATATGAGGAGATGCTTAGAGAATTCAAAAACTATATGATTGAAAATGAATTACCACTTTCATATTTTTTTAATGCAGGAACACTAATTGAAAAAGATGATTTTTGTAAGCAAAAACTAAAATCCAATACAGTATTTATATTTGTAGATGAAGATTATCCTAAAAGTAAATCTCAGCGTATTTTACCGGAAAATATGTATATTACAATTTATGCAGATGATACTTCCCAGGAGTATCAATATGCAAAAGAAATATACTCTGAAATTGAAAAAGAAGGTTATGAGATAGTGGGAGAATATCTTTGTGAAGTTATTATGGTTACTCCATATAACAAAAAAGAAAAGAAATATATGAAATATAAAATACAAGTTCCTATAAGAAATACTAAGTATAAATTTTAGTTTTTTCTACATAACATTAAATTATGTAATCATATATATTATGAAAGAGAAGTTAAGAGAGTGCTTAATAATACATAAAATATGATAAAAAAATAGTTACAAAAAAATTTTGAAAATTAAAAATTTTATATATTGACAAGGTTTTTTTGCTATGATAACATTATAACAATATAAAAAGAGGGCAAGGACGTTCTATAAAAAATAGAATGTCCTTGCCCTCTTTTTATATATATTAATTTAATTTATAGGGGGTATAATATATGGATACTACAATGATTATTGACACTATTTGGGTATTTCTTGCAGCTATTTTAGTATTTTTTATGAATTTAGGTTTTGCATCTGTTGAAGCAGGTTTCGCAAGGTCGAAAAACACTGTTAATATTCTATCAAAAAACTTCATTGTCTTTGCAGTTTCATCCTTAGGATTTATGTTGCTTGGATGGGGGTTAATGTTTGGTGGAGACAACCCATTTATAGGTACAGAGAATTTATTTATTTTAGGTAATGCAGATCTTTCATTTTACAATGAAACACTAACAGCAAATGTTCCTTTCTGGGGGAAATTCTTCTTCCAATTAGTTTTCTGTGGAACTGCAGCTACTATAGTTTCAGGTGCTGTAGCTGAGCGTGTAAAATATATTTCATTTATTATTTTCTCATTTGTTCTTACCCTTATTATTTATCCAATAGTTGGTCACTGGGTATGGGGCGGAGGATTTCTTGCATCTCTAGGATTTATGGATTTTGCAGGAGATACAGTTGTACATTCAGTAGGAGGTTGGGCAGCTCTTGCTGGAGCATTAATTCTTGGACCTCGTATTGGAAAATACGGTAAGGATGGTAAAGTAAAAGCTATTCCAGGACATAATATGTCATTAGCTGTTATTGGTCTTTTTGTTCTTTGGCTAGGATGGTTTGGATTTAATCCAGGTTCTACTATGAGTTTCCAAAATCCAGCTGATGTAGTGCATATTTTAATGACAACCAATACTGCAGCCATTGCAGCTATATTAACATCTACTGCTACATCTTGGATTATAATTGGTAAACCGGACTTAGGTATGACTATAAATGGATGTCTTGCAGGTTTAGTAGGTATTACTGGTAGCTGTGCTTATGTTAGTATTGGAGCATCTTTATTAATTGGAGCTATATCTGGAATTTTAGTTGTATTTGCAGTAATGTTCTTTGATAGAGTAAAGGTTGATGATCCAGTTGGTGCAACAGCTGTACATTTAGCCTGTGGTGTATTTGGAACAATTTGTGTTGGATTATTTGCTAAAGAAGGAATTACAACTTTATCTACACAAAATGGTTTATTCTATGGTGGGGGATTCCAATTACTTGGAGTTCAATTAATAGGTATAGTTGCAGTAGGAGCCTTTGTATTTACATCATCTTTACTTGTTTGGTATTTAATTAAGAAGACAATAGGAATTCGTGTATCTGAAGAAGAAGAAATAGCAGGACTTGATATTGGAGAGCATGGAAATATAGCTTATCCAGATTTTGCCCTTGCTACAGTTGGAGGAGAGTATGTTAATACTTCAGAAGATATTATTATAGATATTCCAATTGATAATAATGTGGTAACTAAAGAAGCAATTCCTGTAGTTAATAATTCTACTCCAGGTGAAAAGATGACAAAGGTAACCATTATTACAAATCAAAATAAACTTTCAGAACTACAAAATGCTCTTGAAAAGCTTGGTGTAACAGGACTTACAGTAACTAATGTTTTAGGACATGGTATGCAAAAAGGAAATCCAACCTTCTTTAGAGGAGCACCTATGGATACTAGACTTCTTCCTAAGGTTAAAATTGATGTTGTTGTATGTAAAATACCAACTGAAACTATTGTTGAAACTGTTCAAAAGGTTCTTTATACTGGAAAAATAGGAGATGGAAAAATCTTTATTTACGATGTAGAAGATGTAATTAAGATTCGTACTAAAGAACATGGATATGATGCTTTACAAGACGAAGAATAGAGAAATAAAAAATAAATAACTTTTATAATATAGTAACAAAACGCCTATCAATTAAATATTATATATTATATGTATTATATATTATGTAACAAAAGAGAAAGGGGTTAAGCTATGTGGTGTGAAGAAGAAGAAGAAGAAAGACGCAGATGTGAAGAAGAAGTACAAAGACATGTTCATGAATTTCTTGGTAGTACAAAAATAGTTGAAGAAAGAAATGAGGAAGATCATAATCATCGTTTTGCTGGAGTTACTGGAGAAGCAATTCCTTGTAAAGATAGTAATGGAAGAGAGAGTCATGTTCACAGAATAGTAACTAGAACAGACAATTTTAATGATCATTTTCATGTTATCGATGTTACTACTGGCCCAGCAATACCAGTAGGTAAAGGAACAAGGCATGTACATTATGTATTTGCTTGTACAAGAGAGAGTGATGGCCATAAGCATATGTTTAGGGTTGCAACTTTAATTGAAAATCCAATAGGTGATAGTGAATATTGTTAAAATAATTTATATATGAAATAGGGTAATTATATATTTTGAAACAATTATAAAGTATTTATATTAAGGGTATTTATCCCGCAATATAAAATTAATTAGGAGCTGCTTAGGCAGCTCTATATTTTTATATTTAATTAGAAATTAGTATAAAAAAGGCTGTACCTAATAAGGCATAACCTTATAAGATACAGCTAAGAAATTTTAGATTAAATAATATTAAAAATATAAATTACTATTTATTTCTTCCTTCATAGTTACGTTTGCACCATTTGAAGTAATCTTCATAAGAATAGTCATCTTTCTTATCATCATAATCTTTTCTACAACATCTATCTTCTTTATATTCATCATGCTTTCTGCAACAGTTATCTTTTTCATCTCTGTCTTTTTTCTCTTCTTCTTTTCTATAGCATTTGCAGAAATATTCATCATCTTTCTTTTTATCCTCATGACATTCTTTTTCTTTTCTAGGTCTTGGACACTTACAATAGTCCTCATGATCTTTTCTGTCTTCTTCATAATCTTTATCTTTTTTATCTTCTTCTTTTTTGTAGCATTTACAATAAAGTTCTAAAGACTCTTTTCTTTTATCATCTTTATCGCATTTATTTTCATGGTGCTTTTTAGAACATCCACATTCATCTTTTTTATCATCTTCTTTTCTATAGCATTTACAGAAATATTCATCTTTTTTCTTTTTATCTTCGTCTCTGTCTTTACAGTGATCTTCTTCTCTTTCTCTACAGCAGTTATCTTTTTTATCTTCTTTTTTATCATCAGTATAGAAGAACCAATTATCATTTGTATAACTATAAGTCATGTTAATCCATCTCCATAAATATAATTATATTTGTACATTCATAAATGTAATGCACATATTCTATACTATGTAGACTTTATAATAATTGTTACTATGATTATATTAATGTAAGAATAAATTTCTTTATTCAATAAAATTTCTAGTTTTCATTCTTTCCATAGCAATAAATAAGCCCATACCAGTTTTTAATCTTCTAAACCCAATGGATTCATAGAAACCTTCCTTACCTGGGGAAGCATAGAGAATAAAATTACAATTAGGTGTATTATTTATTATATTCTCAATAATTAATTTGCCTACACCAAGACATTGATATTCTGGTAGAACAGCTACATCATATATAGCAGATTGACGGATACCATCTGAAATTGCTCTGCCAAACCCTATTAATTTATCATCATCAAAAATAAAAACAACAGTATAACTATTTTCAAAGGATTTTCTATGAAGTTCTTCATCTACATAGGACATTCCTACTGATTTTATTATATTTTTAACTTCCATCCAATTAATATTAGAACAGTCTTTTTTTATTATTATATTCATAAATTTCTCTCCCTTTAAATTTTAAATTAATATGATTTTAACATAAATATTCAATTGAAAAATTATATTTAAAAACTTTTAAGAAATTTCTTTTATTGCGTATATAAGAGGGGAGAAGATACTTTCTAAAATAATAAAAAGTAAAAAGGAGAGGAGTTAAAATGGCTTTAATTCAAAGACTAATTTCATCAGAGAAATATAGCTTAAAGTGTCCTTATTCAATGACACCAAGGGGGATTTGTATTCACAACACTGCAAATGATGCCTCTGCATCTAATGAGATTTCATACATGCAAGCTAATAGTAACTCCACATCTTTTCATATTGCTGTAGATGATAAAGAGGCAATTTTAGGGTTGCCATTAAACAGAAACGGCTGGCATGCTGGAGATGGTGGAAGTGGAGAAGGTAACAGATATTATATAGCAGTAGAAATTTGCTATTCAAAATCAGGAGGAGAGAAATTTATTAATGCAGAAAAAAGAGCAGCAAAGGAAGTTGCAATATTACTAAAACAATATGGATGGACAATAAATAATGTGAAAAAACACCAAGACTTTAGTGGAAAATATTGTCCTCATAGAACTTTAGATATGGGATGGCAAAGATTCTTAAATATTATTCAAACTGAAATAGACAACTTAAATCCACCAACAACTGAACTATATAGGGTTAGAAAAATATGGGCTGATGCAGCTTTACAAATAGGAGCTTTTAGTAATTTGCAAAATGCAAAAGACTGTGCAGATGCAAATCCTGGTTATAGTGTTTTTAATAGTAATGGTGTAAAAATATACCCAATAACAGGAACTATAGTAGTAGGATCTAAGGTAAAAGTAATTGGAACCAACTATGCTACAGGTGAAAGAATTCCAGATTGGGTTAAAAAAGGAACTTATACAGTTAGTCAAATAAAAGATAATAAAGTTCTATTAAAAGAAATAACTAGCTGGGTATACTTAAAGAATTTAGTATTAGCTTAACATTAAATAATAAAGTGAATATTAGGGGAATCACAATAAGTAATTTCTGATGGGGAGATAGCTACCCATCAGATTTTTTTTATTATATATATTTATCATAAGTTATTTACTAATCGGTCTATAATTGATATACTATAATAGACCATGTGGTCTATTAATGTTTTGGAGGTATCTATGAAGAAAGAAGAAAAAACAGAACTTACAAAAGAAAAAATTATTGCTGCAGCTATTGAGGAGTTTGGAACAAAAGGTTATGCTGCTTCTTCTCTTAATAGTATCTGCAAAAATTTTAAAATTTCCAAGGGCCTAGTTTATCATAACTTTGAGAATAAAGATAAGCTTTATCTTACTTGCATAAGTAAATGCTTTTTAGAAGTTATTAAATATTTAGAGAGTGAGAATATAGAAGGTGATTTGCATAGATATATGGAGTTGAGATTTGTTTTCTTTTCAAAATATCCACTTTATGCACGTCTTTTTTTTGAAGCAGTTTTAGAACCACCATCAAAACTTATAAATGAAATAAAGGAAATTAAAAAAGATTTTGATGAATTAAATAAGAAAATTTACCAGTCAGCATTAAAGACTTTGAATTTAAGGAATGGAGTAACGGAGAAGGATGCATTAGAATATTATGAGCTCATGCTAGAAATGTTTAATGGCTATTTTAGCAGTTCAGCATATGCTAATACTGACTTTTCAATTATTATTTCTGATCACGAACAAAAGCTTAAAAAGATACTGAACTTTATGCTTTATGGTATAGCGAAGGAGGTAGAATAAATATGGTTTTATTTATTCTTAGATGGATTATTGCTATAGTTATTGCTTTTTCTATTGGAAAATTAGTATCAAAGCTAAAATTGCCATCAATTTTAGGATGGCTTATTGCTGGTATGATTTTAGGACCTCATGCTCTTTCAATTCTTGATAATTCAATTCTTGAGGCGGGATGGTATGAAAATATTGTTCATATTTTAGAGTGCGTAGTAGGACTTATGATCGGAACAGAGCTTGTATGGAAAAAAATTAAGAAGTCTGGGAAAGCAATTATCATAACGACGCTAACACAATCTTTAGGAACTTTTATTTTTGTATCACTTGTATTTGGAATTGTATTTTATTTTTCAGGAATTCCTATTTATCTTGCTTTCATTTTTGGAGGAATTGCACTGGCTACAGCACCAGCACCAGCATTATCTGTTGTTAGGGAATTTAAAACAGATGGACCTGTTACAAAAACATTAATTCCAATGGCCGCATTAGATGATATGGTTGGGGTAGTTGTATTTTTTACAACAATTGCTATTGTCGCAGGAAAAATCTCTGAACAGAAGCTACCAGCATATATGATTCCTATGGTTGTTTTACTTCCATTAGTCATTGGACTAGCCACTGGACTTTTAGCAGGCTTATTATTAAAAAAGGAACGCAAAACATTAGACACTTTAGTGATTCTTATTGGAATGATTTTAATTACTTCAGGAATAGGATTTATTTTTAATAATCATATTATGCCTAAGCCAATATTAAATTTTATGTTGATGGGTATGGCTTTTTCAGCTACATTCTCTAATATGATAACAGAAGATAGGCTAGAGAAGATAATGCATGATTTTAACCCGATTTTAGGTATTTCAATGATTATTGTTATTTTAAATCTTGGAGCACCATTGGACTATCACTTGATTATTGGGGCAGGAGTGTTTACTTTTATATATATTGTTACTAGAGCTTTCGGTAAATATTTTGGTGCATTCTTTGGGGCAAGCATTACAAAGTCTCCTAAGACTGTGAGAAATTATTTAGGATTAACATTACTTCCACACTCTGGAGTATCTCTCGTGTTTACAGGGATTGCAGTATCTGTGCTATCAGGATCAGATCCTAAATCTGCAGAAATTATTCAAGGAACTATTGCTGCTGCAGCTGTAGTAAATGAAGTAATTGCTGTTATAGTTGCGAAAAAAGGATTTGAATGGGCTGGGGAATTTGGGAAAATAGATATAGATAATATTAAATTAGAACAATAATAGCATAAAAAATAAAGATTAATAAATATTTATTAAATTTGAAGTAGAGTACATATTATAGAGTAGTTTTTATTAAGCTATAAGAAAGAAGATATGTATTCTACTTTTTGTTTTTATAAATAAAAAAAACATAATAAAAAGAAAAAAGCTAAAAAATTTTCGAGTATTTTATATAAACTTACAAAAAACTATATTTAAATAATTTTTTTATATATATAAAATAAATTATGATATAATATAGTAGAATTAATCAGCGTAGAATTAGTCGACAGAAATTCCTAGAAAGATTCGGAGGTAGAAATATGAAAAAAGGTTTAAGACTAGATTTGTCTAAAGTAGAACCATATGTAAAATTAGAACAAGAGTTAGTTAATATGGAGGCAATGGTTAAATGTGCACATAACACTCTTATAAATGGAACAGGTGCAGGAAATGACTTTTTAGGGTGGTTAGATTTACCAGTAAACTACGACAAAAATGAATTTGAAAGAATAAAGAATGCAGCTGAAAAAATAAAGAAAAATTCAGATGCTTTAATAGTTATAGGAATAGGTGGTTCATATTTAGGACCAAGAGCTGCTATAGAAATGTTAAATAGCAACTTTTATAATGTTTTAGGAAAAAATAAGAGAGAAACACCACAAGTATTCTTCGTTGGAAACAATATTAGTTCAACATACTTAGCTGACCTTTTAGATGCAATAGAAGGATTAGATATAAGCGTAAATGTTATTTCTAAATCAGGTACTACAACTGAACCTGCAATAGCATTTAGAGTATTTAAAGATTACATGGAAAAGAAATATGGTGTTGATGGAGCAAAAGAAAGAATATTTGCTACAACTGACAAGAGCAAGGGAGCTTTAAAATCCTTAGCTGATGAAATGGGATATGAAACATTTGTAATTCCAGATGATGTTGGTGGAAGATTCTCAGTTCTAACTGCAGTTGGATTATTACCAATAGCAGTAGCTGGAATTAGCATAGATGAAATGATGCAAGGTGCAGCAGATGCTAGAGAAGCATATGCGACTGATGATTTCATGAACAACGATTGCTACAAATATGCAGCAATGAGAAATATTCTATATAATAAAGGAAAAGATGTAGAAATATTAGTTAACTATGAACCAGGTTTACACTACTTCAATGAATGGTGGAAACAATTATTTGGAGAATCAGAAGGAAAAGATCAAAAAGGAATTTTCCCAGCAGCAGTTGATTTCTCTACAGACTTACACTCAATGGGACAATTCATCCAAGAAGGTAATAGAATATTATTTGAAACTGTTTTAAATGTAGAAAAAGCTAAGAGAGAAGTTTCTATTGAAGAAGTTGATGGTAACTTAGATGGATTAAACTTCTTAGCAGGAAAAACTATTGACTTTGTTAATAAGCAAGCCTTCAACGGAACTTTATTAGCTCATAATGATGGAGGAGTTCCAAATATGGTGTTAAATATTCCAGAACTTAGCCCATATTACTTTGGATATATGGTTTACTTCTTTGAAAAAGCTTGTGGAATAAGTGGATACTTATTAGGAGTTAATCCATTTGACCAACCAGGAGTTGAAGCATATAAGAAAAACATGTTTGCTTTACTTGGAAAGCCAGGCTTTGAAGAATTAAAGGCTGAATTAGAAGCTAAATTAAAATAATGAGAATTATTGTAGATGGAGATGCTTGTCCAGGCATCTCCATTATTGAAAATATAGCAAAAAAATATAAGCTGGAATTAATAGTTTTTTGTGATATAAACCATTATATACATTTAGAATATGGAGAAGTTAAGGTAGTAGATAGTGGATTTCAAAGTGTAGATATGTATGTAATAAATATCTGTAAGGAAAAAGATATAGTAATTAGTCAAGATTATGGAGTAGCAGCTATTGCTTTAGGTAAAAAAGCTTATGTAATAAATCCTAAGGGATATTATTATAATGAAGAAAATATTGATAGATTACTAGAAGAAAGACACATTTCTCAAAAAATAAGACGTGCAGGTGGAAGAACTAATAATCCTAAAAAAAGGACAAAAGAAGACGATTTAAGATTAGAAAGAAACCTAATAAAGTTAATAGAAGGTAATATTAAAGGATAAACTGTAGAAATATAAAGTACGGTTTATCCTTATTTTTAGTCCTAAATGACAATTTTTATTTTGTATTTATATGGAATAAATGTATAATAATATTATGTAATATTGAGGGAAATAGGTGAGAGAATATGAGTGAGATAATTATAGCTTTCGATAAAGATAGTCCATCTACTGTAAATGATGAAATTAATATAAAGGTAATATCAGAAGAAGAAGGAAACTTAGAATGTAAATTTTTAGAAGGAACACCTAATGAAAGAAGCTTTACTTGGAAACAAATACAAGATTATTCTAATAATCAAGAGTGTAAATGGAAGCCACAAAAGCCAGGAAATTATATGATAATGGTACAAACTATAGATAAAACTTCAGGTGAAACTAATAGCTTAAGAATGAAGTATAAGGTTAATGGTGTAAATGAGAAGGAAATTATTGAGGATAAAGAGGATAAAAATAATCAAAGCAAATTAATACAAGAAGTAATAATTGATAAAACAAGCTTGATTCTTGGAGAAAAGCTAAACTTAGATATTCTTTCCCCAGGGGATGAGGAAGTATTATTATATAGATTTTGGATAAAAGGTAGTCAGGGCTGGGAGCCTTTAAGGGATTACAGTACAGAAAATAAGTTGACCTTTACTACCACAAAGATTGGAGAAGGAGAAATATTAATAGAATGTAAAAGGCCATCTTCAGATAATAATTTAGATGATTTTACTACAGTTAAATTTAAAGTTAATCATCAACCAGTTATTGAAGTTACATCTTTTAAATGTTTATCTAATAGCCTTTTAGTTGGTGAAGAACTAATTTTTAAGGTTGGAGTAAATTATGAAAAATCTAGAACTATTCTATATAAATTTTTGAGAGTAGATTTAAATGGAAGAATTAGTTGTATTCAAGATTATTCTACAAAGAATTTAGTATCTTTATCTGAAAGAGAAGCAGGAGAATATAAATTATTATGTTATGTAAGGGACATTTTTTCTAATAAGCCTTATGATGATAGAGCTGCTATGCTTTACTCAATAAAACCTTATGAAGAGGTGAAAATTAAAAGCTTCAATTCAGAATTAAGTTCACCACAATTATGTGGAAATAATATTTTATTTAAAACTTCAGTAGCTGGAGGTAAGGAGTTATTATACAGATATATAGTAGAAGGTCCTGTTGCTGAGGATAGTGGATATATTAGATCTAAAAGCTTTAATTGGGAAAGTAAAGCAGATGGAGAATATAAAATTATATTAAAGGTTAAAGATATTTCCTTTGATGGAGATTATGAAGATAAAAAAGAAATGTTTTTTAAAATTGATAAAAAGGGTGAAAAACCTGTAAAAATTTTAGATATTACTGCAAGTAAAACCAGAGGATGTATTAAAGGGTATCCTATAAATTTAAAGGTAAAGGCAGAAGGAGGAACACATCTTCAATATTCCTTTATAGTTTATAAGGATGGAATTGAAAAGGAAAGAACTAATTATGGAGTTACTAATTGGGTAAACTTTACTCCAGAAGAAAGTGGAGAATATGAAGTTGAAGTTAGAGTAATTGATAAGTATTCCTCTAGAGAATATGATGCTCATGATTATATCTTCTTCCAAGTAAAGGATTATCAAGAGGCAGAAATTGATTATATTCTTTTAGAAGGAAAGGAAGTTTATTTAGTAGGAGACAAAATAGAAATTGAAATAATAACTCAAAATACAAATAATGTATTATTGAGATATATAACTAAAATTAATGGACATGAAGTAGAAGATACAGGTTTTACTGCCATCAAAAATATAAAATTCAAACCTAAATGTCCTGGAAAATATACCTTTGATATTTATGCTAAAAATGTCCAATGTAAAGAAGAATATGATGTGAAAAAAGAAATATCCATTTATGTAAATGAAGCAGTACCAATAACAAATACTAAAATTAATTTAGAGGATTCAAATATTTTAGTAGGAAAAGAAATAACCTTCCAGGCAATTAGTGAAGGGGGAAAAGATGTATGCTATGAATTTTATATAATGGAAAAATGTAATTGGATAAGGGTACAACCTTACAGTAGGAAAAATTATTATACATTCCTTCCCTTTACTTCTGGAAAATATAGAATTTTAGTATTAAGTAAGAGCTATTATAAAAAATTAAATTATGAGGATTATTGCGACTTAGAATTTGAAGTTAAGCCTCAAGAATAATATATTATATACGAAATTAATAATAGTATAATATTGAGAGTGAGGGAAAGATGTGAATATACCTAAGGTTGAAGAGTTTTTAGGCTTAACTATAAGCAAGGATGTTTTAAAACAAGCAATAGGTGATGGCCCAGAATTTGATTTAGTTTATGAAACTATGTTAAATGATAAAATGGAAAATATGAAATCAAATGATAATTCAAATAGTAGTGAAAATAGTTCATTTACCTATATAGCTTCAGGATCAGGACAAAGACTACAGGATATTCCATTAAGAATAAGGACAGAACCAATACAAATTGGGGAGCTAGTGTTGGAAGTTAATAATAAAGTAGATAATAGTACAAGTATAGATAGTAATTCTAAAATATATTCATCTGAAAATACTTCTGCTGATATGGATAAAATTTATGCTTCTGTTGATAAGTATGCAAGTAAATATGGTGTTGATAGAAATTTAATACTGGCTATTATTAAACAAGAATCAAATTTCAATCCTAATGCAGTTTCAAGCGCTGGAGCAAAGGGGCTTATGCAATTAATGGATTTTAATAGTGAAGCTTATGGAGTAAAGAATCCTTTTGATATTGATGAAAATATAGATGCAGGAGTTAAACATATTAAATCTTATTTAGATAAATATAATGGAAATGTTGAAATGGCACTTATGGCATATAATGCAGGACCGGGAACAGTTGCAAGAAGAGGAGTAAATTCTCCAAGTGATTTATATAAAATGCCAGAGGAAACTCAAAATTATGTACCTAAGATAATGTCACAATTAGTATAGAATGAAAAAGTGTATTTTAATGGACTATTTATAATAGTCCATTTTTTTATCATTATAATGATAGGTTAATAAACTTTACAATATATGCAAATTAATGGATATTAAGTGTATAATTATATTAATAAGATATAACTTAAGAGAGGTGATTTTATGATAACAATTAGAAAAGCCACTCCAGAAGATGCCTTAGGAATAGCTATTGTGAATGTTTATACTTGGAAAACAACATATTCTGGTTTAATTCCTGAAGAATTTATAAACACAAGAATAGAAAAAGTAATGGAAATAGCTGAAAGAAATAAGAATGAAATTATAAACAATAATAATTTTATGGTAGCTACAGTAGAGAATACAATTGTTGGTTTTGTTTTTTATGGAGAATCAAGAGAAGAAGAATTTATTAATGCAGGTGAAGTATATGCTATATATGTATTATCTGGTTTTCAAGGGAAAGGTATAGGGAAAAAACTATTTACAGCTTGCCTTGAAGAATTAAAAGGAAAGAGATTTGATTCAATTATAATAAATTGTCTCAAGGGTAATGCTTACATAAAATTCTATAAAAATATGGGTGCAAAGATAATAGGGGAAAGAGAGGATAAGGTAAAAGGAATAGTAATAAAAGAAGATATCTTATTATTAAAAATATGAAAAGGGGATATGAAATAACATGAAAAAATATGGAGATTTAGTTTTTGAAATTTTAGAAGAGAAAGATATTGAGGTATTAACACCAATAATGGAAAGAGCCTTTGATGAGGATACAAGAATTCACTTAAATGAACCTAAAGGGGGACCTGAAGGCTATGATAATGGGGATTTTCTTAGAAGATTTGCACTACATGAAAATTCAACTGCATATAAGATAAGCTTAGGTGATAAGCTTATTGGGGGAATAATTTTATGGATAAATAAAGAAACAAATGTTAATTTTCTAGGTACTATATTTATAGATACAAATCTACAAAATAAGGGAATAGGAAAGAAAATTTGGGAATTCATTGAAAAAGAGTATCCTAATACTATTATTTGGAGAACAGAAACCCCAGGCTTTTCAAGAAGAAACCATAATTTCTATGTTAATAAGTGTGGATTCCATGTGGTGAAAATTGAAAACCCAATGGATCAATATGAGAGTAGTTATATTTTAGAGAAAAAGGTTAAGTAATATATAAAATAAAGAATATATTGGCAAGAAAGAGTGAGTTTATGAAGGAAGAATTAATTTTAGTTAAGCCATCAAAGGATTATAAAGAAAAAGTATATGAATACCGCAAGGAATTTATAGATAATAATGAACACATGTATGGAACTTCAAGCTTAGAAAGATTTGAAAATATAGAAGAATGGATTAAATGGGTAGATAAAAATAAATATGAAGAAACATGTTCTAAGGATTTTGTTCCAAGTTCTCAATTTTTAACTATAAGAAAATTAGATAATAGAGTAGTAGGAATGGTAAATATACGTCATAGATTAAATGAACATTTATTAAACTTTGGAGGCCATATAGGATATTCCATTCGTAAATCAGAACGAGGAAAAGGCTATGGAAAAGAGCAGTTAAGGTTAGCTTTATTAGAAGCTAAGAATCTTGATATAAATAAGGTTTTAATAACATGCGATAAAGATAATTTCCCATCAAGAAATACAATTCTTTCAGCAAATGGAATTTTAGAAAATGAAGTAAAAGATGAGGACGAGATAATACAACGATACTGGATTAATAATAAGGGGGTATAAATTCTATGAAAAAAATATTACTTATTGCTATTAGTTTAATAATAGTATTTTTATCAGGTTGTACTGAAAAATCCATTAATAATGAAATATCTAATGATAATGAAAAGGTTGCAGAGGAGTTTATTAACTCAAAGGGATATGAAATAGTAGAATTCAAAGGTGAATTAGAAAAATATACCTTAGATAAAAATAAGCTAGTAGGATCAGAAGGGATTCCATATAGTCAAATGTGGGCTGTTCAAGAAATAGAGCCAGATATATACTTTGGAAAAGAAATAGAGATATATGAATTTTTAGTAGAGAAACATCCTTTAGAAGAGATCTATGAAGACACTACAGATGGAGTTAATCTATATATTATGGTATGTGATAATAAAATAATAGGGGGATATTCCTATCCCAATGCAGATGTTTTTGGTGCCTATTATTCTTTAGAAGGAAAAACCCTAGAAGAAGTTACAGGATTAACCTTTAAAGAATGGCAAGAAGAATGGGAAAATAAATATAAATAAATGTGCTATCGCACAATGGGAAATGTAAAATAAGGGAATAAACTTATTCATAAGTTTATAATAAAATATATATTTCTAGTAATTTGGAACAAATTACTTCCATAATTCTTCATTTTTCATTTTTCATTCTTCATTTTTCTGCTTGTGTCTTTTCACTTTAAGTAATAAAATAAGTCATAGTAGTTTAAAATATACTAAGAAGGAAGGTGCCTTTATGGAAAGACTAGATAAGGTTTTAGCTAATTTAGGTTATGGAAGCAGAAAAGAAATTAAGCAAGCTATAAAAAAAGGGCTTATAGAAGTAAATGGTGAATTAGTTAAAGATAATGGTATGCAGGTAGAGCCTGAAGTTGACAAAATAGTAGTAAATGGTGAAGAGATTTTTTATAGAAAACACATTTATTTAATGATGAATAAACCAGATGGAGTAGTTTCAGCTACTGTTGATAATAGAGATGAAACAGTAATAGATTTATTAGAAGTTGAACATCAAGTATTTAATCCATTCCCAGTTGGAAGATTAGATAAAGATACTGTAGGCCTTTTATTACTAACTAATGATGGAGAATTAAATCATAGATTAATATCTCCTAAGTGGAAGGTAGATAAGGTTTATTATGCAAAAATAGACAAGAAGGTCACAGAAGCTGATGTTAAGAAATTTAAAGATGGAATAACATTAGATGATGGATATGTTTGTAAAGAAGCTAAGCTTGAAATATTAGAAGCTACAGAAGAAGGATCAGAAGTTATGGTTACAATTCAAGAAGGAAAGTACCATCAAGTTAAGAGAATGTTTGAAGCTGTAGGAAAGATAGTAGTATACTTACAAAGAGTAGAGTTTGGAACTTTAAAACTAGATGAAGACTTAGAAGAAGGCGAATATAGAGAGCTTACGGAAGAAGAAATTAACATATTAAAAGGGTTTTAACGAATGTTATAAAAAAATGAAATAAAATCATTCATAATGGTATTTTTTTTTGCATAATTATTTCGAAAAAACTTGCATTTTTAAAGTGTATGCAATATAATATCTTTGCAAGGATAAATAAAAGGAATAAATAGCCCCCTTTTTATTTATTGCTTATTGCTAAAGCGCAGCCTAGCCCCAAGGGTTGCGTTTTTTGTTTTCCTCAAATGTAAAAGTTTTCTTGAAGCAAAAACTAGCAAATTACATGGAGTAAACTTTTACAGAATGGTTTGAAAAAATAATTAATTCCCAAAATTGATGGAAACTAATGGTTATTTATGGGGAAAAATTCAAAGTGGATGAATAACAAATTTATATATGAATTATTTATGTCATTAATATTTAAATATGAATTATATATTTCATAAAAACTAGAAATTAAAGAAAATTAATATTAAATAAGTTATTTTTTGCAACTCCGTAAGGAGTTTTTTCTTTTAATTTTATTTCTTTTAATTTTATATATAATATATCTATTTTGATGTTATTTTGGCAACAATATAAAAGATATGTATGATATAATATGTTAGTAATAGGAAAGGAGCTGTATAGATGGATTTAAAGTCATTACTTAACAAGGAACAATATGAAGGGGCCACTACTGTAGACGGTCAAGTATTAATACTAGCAGGAGCTGGTTCAGGAAAAACTAGAGTTTTGACATATAGAATGGCTCATATGATAGAGGATTTAGGGGTTTTACCATATAAAATCTTAGCTATAACTTTTACTAATAAAGCTGCTAAAGAAATGAAGGATAGAGTTAAAGCTTTAATAGGAGAAAGAGCAGAAGATATGTGGATCTCAACATTCCACTCTACTTGTGTAAAGATACTTAGAAGAGAAATAGATAAGATAGGATATAAAAAGAATTTTACAATTTACGATACTTCAGATCAAAAGACTCTTATTAAAGAGTGCATGAAATCTTTAAATATAAATGATAAAGATATAACCTTACAAGAAATAATGGGTAAGATAGGTAAAGCTAAGGATAATATGCAAAGTCCTACAAGCTTTATGAGAGAACATGAAAGAAATTTTAGAGAAAAGAAAATAGCAGATGTTTATGAAATGTATCAAAAGAGGCTTAAAGAAAACAACGCCTTAGATTTTGATGATTTAATATTCAAGACAGTGGAATTATTTAAAAGTAATAAAGAAACTTTAGAATTTTATCAAAGAAAATTCCAATATATTATGGTAGATGAGTACCAAGATACAAATAAAGTTCAATATGAATTAATTAGACTACTTGCAGAAAGTCATAAGAATATTTGCGTAGTTGGTGATGATGATCAATGTTTAGTTGAAGGAACTTTAATTGAAGGCGAAAATGGAAAAGTTAAAATAGAAGAATTAAATGAAAGTGATAAGATTAGAGTTGCAGTAGGTAATGGTGAAAGCAAATTACTAGAAGTTAAAAATATTTCTAAAAGAAATTATGAAGGAACTATAGTAAAAGTAATTACTGAAAGTGGAAAAATCATAAAATCTACACCAAATCATTTAACCTTTACTAGAGTTTTAAATGAAGAAGGAAAATACTATATTTATCTTATGTATAAAAAAGGTTTTGGCTATAGAATAGGTCAAACTTCTTCAATTAGAAGTAGAGAAAATAGAAAAGCTAGTGGATTAGCAGTTAGATTAAATGGAGAACAAGCAGATAAAATGTGGATAATAAAGGTTTGCCAATCTAAGGGAGAAGCAACTTATTACGAAGAATTTTATTCTGTTAAATATGGTATTCCTAAAGTAGTATTTAATGCTAGAGGAAGAAATATATCTTTAAGACAAGAGCAAATAAATAATTTATTTAAAGAAATAAATACTTTTGATGCAGCAGACAAATTAATGGATGAAGAATTTTTATATAAAGATTATCCTCATCATATAAGCTCTGCAGTAATTAGGGGAGAAAGTGTAAGAAAGTTAATTAACTTAAGCTTTTTCAGTGGACGTAAGCCTGAAGAAAGAGGAATTCATTCACATAGAATAGGATTAAATACTTCAGGAGAAGAAGATAAAAATAAATTTATAGCTGCTGGATTTAATGTTAGAGATGGGCAAAGAAAAACTTTTAGAGTAGAAACAGAAAGAGCTTTATATGACGATGCAGAAGAATTTGCTAAAAAGCTTGAAGCAACTTGTGATGAATTTGAAATAGTTAAAAAGGCAAAAATAACTTCTGATAATACCTTTAAGTTTATGCCAATGGGAAGCTTAAGAGAAGGAATGTCATTACCTATATTAAAGGATAACATTATAATTGAAGATAAAATAGTTTCTGTAGAATTTGAAGAATATAGTGGAAATGTTTATGATTTAAATGTAGATTATGCAAGAAATTATATAGCTAATGACATTGTTGTTCACAACTGCATCTACCAATGGAGAGGTGCTGACATAAGGAATATCTTAGACTTTGAAAAAGATTATCCTAATGCAAAGGTAATAAAGCT
Source organism: Bacillota bacterium (assembly GCA_023445445.1). Lineage (GTDB taxonomy): Bacteria > Bacillota > Clostridia > Clostridiales > Clostridiaceae > Clostridium. The sequence goes on along the minus strand of JAEXLD010000117.1, from coordinate 26,318 downwards.
TGAACAAAACTATCGTTCAAAGGGAAATATTTTAGATGCAGCTAATGTAGTTATAGTTAATAATGCTAATAGAAAAAGCAAGGTTCTAAGAACTGAACAAGAATCAGGAAATAAAATTAAAGTATATAGAGCATACTCAGACTCAGATGAAGGAAACTTTGTTGCAAGTCAAATAAATAAAATAAAGAAGGAAGAAAATAAAAGCTTTAAGGATTTTGCAATTCTTTATAGAACTAATGCTCAATCACGTATATTTGAAGAAAGTCTAAGAAGAAATGATATTCCATATAAAATTTTAGGTGGAACTAGATTCTACGATAGAAAAGAAATTAAAGATATGCTTTCATATTTAAAGGTATTAGTAAATCCTACAGATAGCATAGCTTTACGAAGAATTATAAATGTTCCAAAGAGAGGAATTGGAGACGCAACTGTTAATAAAGTTGTTGATTTTGCTGATGATTATGAACTTCCTTTATGGGATGCTTTAAATACAGTTAGAAATATTCCAACTCTTACTGCAAGAAATTGTGGTGGAATAGAAGTATTTATGGAGATGATGGAAAGATTCGTAGATATGAGTGAAGTTATGCCTGTATCGGTTTTAATAGAAACTATATTAAAGGAAACAGGATATATATCTGAATTAGAAAAGTCAGATGAAATAGAAGATAAGAGTAGAATAGAAAACTTAAAGGAATTAGTATCTGATGCTGTTGATTTTGAAAGAAGTAATGAAGATAAAAGTTTATCTGCTTACTTAGAAAAGGTATCCTTAGTTCAAGATACAGATAAGCTTGAAGAGGAAGATGATACAATAGTTTTAATGACTGTTCATAGTGCTAAGGGGTTAGAGTTCCCAGTAGTATTTATGGTAGGAATGGAAAATGGTATCTTCCCAGGAGTTGCTTCCTTTGATAGCGAATCAGAAATGGAAGAGTCAAGAAGACTTTGTTATGTTGGAATAACTAGAGCAAAAGAACAGTTATTTATGACCTCTGCTGAAGTTAGAAGACAGTTTGGAAGAACTGTAGCCTATCCACAATCTGATTTCATAGCAGAAATCAAACCAGATTTAAAGGAATATGTATCAGCAACTGGTGGAGCACAAGAAACAAGAAAATCTATGTTTAAACCAGAAAGCAGCTTTAATAATCCTCATAGTTTAAGAGGAAGTTCCATGAATAGACCAAAGCCAAAGCCACAAAGACCTACTTCTACAGTTTCAGGAGATGAAGTTACTATGGGAAGAAAGGTAAAACATAGCAAGTTTGGAGTTGGAACAGTAGTAGCAATTGCAGATACAGGAAGCGATAAGAAACTTACTATAGCCTTTGATAGCCAAGGGATAAAGATACTTATGCTTTCATTAGCAAACCTAGAGCTGCTGTAGCAGAATGTAGAATTAAGAATGTAGAATGAAGAATTAATGAATAAATTCCTTCGGAATTTAGAGATTTTCTTAATTCAGCCTAGCTGAATTATTTCAACAATTTTATATTCTACATTCTACATTTTACATTAATATTTAGAGCTGTTGTAAACAGCTATAAATAAATTTTAATTTAGTAATTTGGAACAAATTACATCAATAATTTTACATTTTACATTCTACATTTTACATTTAAAAGTTGCATAGCAACTTTTAGAAAGGGTGTTTTTATTTGGATAAAAAGAAAAGAATTGAAGAATTAGTTGATGAATTAAATAGATATGCTTATGAATACTATGCTTTGGATAATCCTTCTGTTACTGATAAGGAGTATGATGAGAAGTATTATGAGCTTAAGACTTTAGAAGAGGAAATTAATTATGTTCTTCCTTATTCTCCTACAGTTAGGGTTGGGGATAGGATTTTAGACGGTTTTGTTAAGTATCCTCATAGAGCTAGACTTTGGAGTTTGGATAAGGCTCAAAGTGTTGATGAATTAAAGGCTTGGCATAATAGAAATCTTAAGTTTATTAGTGAGATGAATCTTAGGGGAGAGAATTTACCAGCACCAAGGTATGTTCTAACTAAAAAGTTTGATGGCTTAACAGTTAATTTAACTTATGATGAAAATGGAATATTATCTTCTGCAGCGACAAGAGGTAATGGAGAAGTTGGTGAAGAGGTATCAGCACAGGTTAAAACTATAAAATCTATTCCTTTAAGAATAGATAATAGTGATTTATTTGAAATTCATGGTGAGGCTATAATGACTACTGAAGCCTTTGAAAATTATAATAAAACTGCAACTGTTCCTCTTAAGAATTTAAGAAATGGTGCAGCTGGAGCTTTAAGAAATCTAAATTTAAAGGAAACTGCAAAGAGAAATTTATCTGCTTTTTTCTATGATGTAGGATATAAAGAAGGAGTACCTTTTAAGACTTATGAGGAAATGCTAAAGTTTATAAAGGAAAAGGGTTTTCCAATGGATGACTATGTTAGATATTGTACATCTATAGAGGAAATAGAAAAGGAAATTGAGTATATTAGAAGTATAAGATTTGATTTAAATTATGATATTGATGGAATAGTTATAGCCATTGATGATATGAGAACTAGAGAGCTTTTAGGATATACAGTTAAATTCCCTAAGTGGGCAATAGCATATAAATTTGAAGCTCAAGAAGCTACAACAAAGCTATTAGATGTTGAATGGAATGTTGGAAGAAGTGGTAGAGTTGGACCAACTGCTATATTAGAACCAATTGATCTTGCAGGTGTAACTGTTAGAAGAGCTACTTTAAATAATATAGATGATATTAGAAGAAAAGGCGTTAGAATTGGTGCAGAGGTATTTGTAAGAAGATCTAATGATGTTATTCCAGAGATTATGGGAGTAGTAGATTCTTCGCTAGAGGGAACAGAAGAAATAAATGTTCCTGAAACTTGCCCAGCTTGTGGAGCACATTTAGTACAAAATGGAGTTCATTATTTCTGTGAAAATACATTATCCTGCAAACCACAAATGGTAAAGAGCATAGTTCATTTTGCATCTAGGGATGCCATGAATATTGAAGGATTTTCTGAAAAAACTGCTGAACAATTATTTGAAAAGCTAGATATTAAATCTATAGCAGATTTATATAAGCTTAATAAGGAAGAATTATTACAATTAGATAAGTTTGGACCAAAGAAGGCAGATAATCTTTTAAATGCAGTTGAAAAAAGTAAGGATTGTGAATTATATAGATTTATATATGCCTTAGGAATTCCTAATGTAGGAGTTAAAACTGCTAAAGATTTAGTTAATAAGTTTAAATCAATAGAGGGTTTAAAAAATGCAAGTTTTGAAGAGCTAGTATCAGTTCAAGATGTTGGAGATATAGTAGCTAGAGGTGTAATGGAATTCTTTAAAGAAGAAAAAGCCATAAATACTATTAATGAACTTGTAGAACTTGGAGTAAATCCAATATTTAAAGAAAAAGAAATAATTGCAAGTCCTTTTGAAGGAAAAACTGTAGTAGTTACTGGTACTTTAAAGAATTACTCAAGAGGAGAAATAAAAGCTAAATTAGAGCTTTTAGGAGCTAAGGTAGCAGGTAGTGTTAGCAAGAAAACTGACTATGTAATAGCTGGAGAAGAGGCAGGCTCTAAACTTACAAAAGCTATTGACCTTGGAGTTAATGTTTTAAATGAAGAGGAGTTTGAAGATTTAATAAAGGAGTAGAGGGGAATGAAGAAGTTTAATATTAAGGATTTATTTACACTTATATGCACTATAGCAGCAATTTTAACTAGTGTAATTATTATACTTACTTTTTTAACAACATATCATTTCATGAATATTATGCCTATATTTAATTCATACTTCCCATTACAAATAGGAATATGTGTAACTATGGCATTATGGGGATTTAGATTTCTATTAAATAGTTTTGGAAGAGAAAGATATATCTATTCAATACTATGTATAGCTATGTCCATTATTTCTTTATTATTCATAATAAACTTAGTTAAATAACAAATAAAGTGATTTCACATTTTAAATTCTTAATTAGAGGCTGCCTAGGCAGCCTCTTTACTATATTGTGCCACAGCACTTATTAAGGAGTATTAAGAAAGATTTGATTCTATACATTAAATATATTTTTTAAGCTTGTTAATTGTGTCATTATAAATACCATTTAATACATCAAAATTTAAGGCTTTTATATAATAAGCTTCTAACTCATCATGAATTGTATGAGCATTAGATATTAATTTTAATGCTTTATCAGTTAATTCATTAAAAATATACTTATCGCATTCTATTTCTTCTTCATTCTTTTTTAAAATAGAATAATTACAAAAGTCTTCAATATTATAAGTTTTTCCATTAAAAGAGCATTTACTGATTTCATTCTCAGTAACTATTGAAACTGATATTTCAGGAATCAAAATATGCTCAATTCTTTCAGGATTAAATGGATCATGGAGATATTCTACGAAGTAGCCCTTCTTTTGAGCAAGCTTTCCTAATTCTATAAGGATTTTAGTCTTACTGAAGCCAGGACCTCCCTTTAAAATGAATTTGTGTTTAAATATAGCAACTAACTCTTCTGTAAAGGTAATTATTCCATTAGGTGTAAATGCCGTTGCAAATATATGTCTTTCATCACCAAAGCCAGATTTTTGCTTATTAAAAACTTCTTCCTTAAGGCTATCAGCTATAGTAATTACTTTACTATAGCCTAGAGCCTCAGAATTTAATCTACTCCAATCATCGTGGATAGGTTTAGCAGCAGAAAGAAATTTGTAAGCTCTTTGAAAATTGTTGCTTATTTCTTTATATAAATCAATTAATTCTTTTTTATTAAAAGAAAGAGCTTCATTATCTAGGGCAATTCCCATATTAATTATTTCATCAATAGCACCAGGATATATTGGATCCACCATATGTGGAGCAGTGCCGTCTAGCATGGCAATTTTTAATTCAGGTATTACAATTCCATCTAGAGATTTCTCATCAGAAGAACAATGATTATACTCTACCGTATATCCATTATCAAGAAAGAAAGTAGCTACCTTTTTCATTAAATAAGATTTTCCTGTTCCTGGGCCCCCCTTAATACAAAAAATTCTATTAGCATCTTCTTTATTAATTATATAGTTAAAAAAAGAATGAAAGCCTTTATAAGTATTACCTCCTAGAAAAATATGCCTTTCTTTGTTATAAGTCAAAAAATATCACTCCTAATTATTGCTGCAATAGCGTTCCTATAACAATATATGTGTGCATTAGAAAAATGGAACTGTATAAATAATTTAATATAAATACAATCTGACAACTTTATTTTATGTATAAATTTTCAATTAGAATTAAAAATTATGTATAAATATTTTAAATTGTGAATAATAAAATTCGACTTATCTTATATAAAACAGGATATTTCTATTAAAATATATAGGGTTTTTATAATGAATATCATGAAAAATTATAATTATAAAAAAATTATAAAAATTTTATAAAAAATTAATAAAAAGGTATTGCATAAAAATAAAAAGTAGGTGTATAATTATGCTATCGTAAAAATAGAAGATAGGAAGTTAATAATTAGGGGGTTTAGATATGAAAAAAGGAATGTTAAAAAAGATATTTGCAATAGCTACTATTGGAGTAATGAGCATAGGATTAATTAGTTGTGGAAAGAAAGCTAATGAAGGAGACAAGCTTTCTGAAATAAAATCAAAAGGAAAGTTAATTGTAGGCTTAAGTGCAGATTATGCTCCATATGAGTTTCATATAATTAATGCTGATGGAAAAGATGAAATAGTAGGATTTGATATTAGTATCGCTAAAGAAATAGCTAAGGATATGGGAGTTGAATTAGAAATTCAAGATATGGATTTTGATTCATTAGTAGCAGGTGTACCATCAGGTAAGATAGATTTAGTTATATCAGGTATGACTCCTACTGAGGAAAGAAAGAAAGCTATAGACTTTTCAGATATTTACTATATTGCAGAACATGGATTTTTAGTTAAAGCTGAGAATAAGGACAAGTATAAGACTTTTGAAGATCTAAAAGGACAAAAGGTTGGAGCTCAAATGGGTGCAATTCAAGCAGATATAGCTAAAGATAATATCCCAGAAGCTGATATTCAATTATTATCAAATGTTAATGATTTAGTATTAAGCTTAAAATCAGGAAAAATTGAAGCTTTAGTAGTAGAATTACCAGTTGCTGAAATGATAGTTAAGAATAATCCAGAATTAGTAGTTGGGGAAGAAAGTGTTAAGGATACTGAAGGCGGTTCTGCTATAGGATTAAAGAAGAATGAAAAAGAATTATTAGATTCAGTTAATGGTACAATTAAGAGAATTAAAGATGAAAATTTATTAGATGGATTTATTATAGATGCTAATGCATTAGCTGAAAAACAAGTTCAAAATTAACAAATAAAGCTATGATAATAAAAAATGAAGTAATTGGAGGAGTTATCCTCTAGTTATTCATTTTTTCATTTGTGAAAAATATAGATAAGGGGTGTAAGCTTTGACATTAGATTTTAGTTTTTTATCTGAATATATGCCATATTTCTTTGATGGCGTTAATTGGACATTAATTATATCAGCAATAAGTGTTTTGTGCGGTGTAGTTCTTGGCTCTATTTTAACCTTTATGAAAAGATCGAAATTTACAATATTAAAAATCAATCCACTAAAGGCAATTGCAACTGCTTATATTGAAATAATTAGAGGAACACCAATGCTTCTTCAAATTATGATAGTATATTATGCCTTTGATGAATTATTAGGAATAAATATGGCACCATTACCAGCAGGTATTATAGCTGTTTCTTTAAATTCAGCTGCTTATGTATCTGAAATAATAAGAGCTGGTATAGATGCTGTAGATAAGGGCCAATATGAAGCAGCAAGAAGTTTAGGTATGAGCCAATTTATGGCCATGAAGCTTATTGTAATGCCACAAGCAATTAGCAATATTTTACCTGCAATAGGTAATGAATTTGTTACTGTAATTAAGGAATCTTCAATGGCATCTGTAATTGGAGTTGGAGAAATAATGTATGCAGCTAAGGTTATTAGAGGTAATACCTTTAGAGGTTTTGAGCCACTAATAGTTGCAGCAGCATTTTATTTTATTATTACATTTACATTAGGTAGATTAATGAATTATATAGAAAGGAGAATGAAGGCCGGTGATCAACGTTAATAATTTACACAAATCTTTTGGAGAAAATGAAGTTTTAAAAGGTATAAATGAAACTATTAACCAAGGTGAAGTGGTGGTAGTTATTGGACCTTCAGGATCTGGGAAAAGTACTTTTTTAAGATGTTTAAACTTATTAGAAGTTCCTACTGAGGGAGAAATTATTTTTGAAGGTAAGAATATAACAGATAAAAATACTAACATAAATGAAATAAGAGAAAAGATGGGAATGGTATTTCAACAATTCAACTTATTCCCTCACAAAACTGTTTTAGAAAACTTAACTATTGCCCCTATTAATGTAAAAAATAAATCAAAAAATGAAGCAGTAAAAACAGCAAAGGATTTATTAAAGAAGGTAGGTTTATTAGATAAGGAAGAGGCTTATCCATCATCATTATCAGGAGGACAAAAGCAAAGAATAGCAATAGCAAGAGCTTTAGCTATGGAACCAGAAGTCATATTATTTGATGAACCAACATCAGCATTAGACCCAGAGATGGTTGGTGAAGTTCTAAATGTTATGAAGGATCTTGCAAAAGAAGGTATGACTATGGTAGTTGTAACTCACGAAATGGGATTTGCTAGAGAAGTTGGTGATAGGATTTTATTTATGGATGAAGGAAAAATTGTAGAACAAGGAACTCCAGAGGAAGTATTTGATAATCCTAAGAACCCAAGAACACAAGATTTCTTATCTAAGGTTTTATAAGATTTATAAGAAGATGTATTAAAATTAAATTTAATACATCTTTTTTTATGTAATGCCTAAGGATTATTTCTACCAATATAGGAATCCCAGCAGCCCAAAGAAGAGGGGTAGGTGGTATATCTTCATTTTCACAGTAAAGGGAAAATAACTATAGATGCAATTGACAGTTTATAAATGTAAATGATAAACTTGTATTATATTGTAAATGGTTACAAAAAAGATGGTGTAAGGATAGGAATTAAAATGAGTAGTTTTAGAGATATATTAGAAGAAAATCCTATTGTAGCTGCTGTAAAAGATGAAAAGGATCTTGAAGTTGCATTGAAAAGTGACCTAAGAGTTATATTCGTTTTATTTGGTAATATACTTAACATGAAGTCAATAAGTGATATGATATCAAGTAGTGAAAAAATAGGTATTATACATGTGGATTTGGTAGAAGGACTTTCTAGTAATGAATATGCATTGAAGTTCATAAAAGAAAATACAAGCTTTAAGGGAATTATAAGTACAAAGCCACAGTTATTAAGAAGTGCAAAAAAACTTGGATTTATAGGTATTCAAAGATTTTTTATGATAGATAGTTTATCTAAGGAAAATATGAAAAAACATTTAGTAAAAGAATGTGATGCAGTAGAAATTCTTCCAGGATTACTGTTTAAAATAATTACAGAAATTTCATCAAAATTAGATAAACCTTTAATAGCAGGAGGGTTAATTTCTGAAAAAGCAGATGTAGTAGAAACTTTAAAAAGTGGAGCAACATGTATATCTACAACAAAAAAAGATATTTGGTATATGTAGAAAATGTTAAAAAATAAAACTACATAAAGCTGTTATGCAGTTTTATGTAGTTTTTTATTTTTAAAATAGTAGATTTTTAAGATTTATATTTATTATAGATAAGGGAGTGAATATATATGAAAAAATATATTATAGCACTAGATCAAGGTACTACTAGTTCAAGAGCAATAGTATTTGATAAGGAACAAAATATATTAGGGGTAAGTCAAAAGGAATTTACTCAAAGATATCCTAAAGAAGGTTGGGTAGAACATGATCCATTAGAAATTTGGGCAACTCAATATGGAGTTCTTCAAGAGGTTATAGCTAAAACTAATATTAGTCAAGATGAAGTAGCAGCAATAGGTATCACTAATCAAAGAGAAACTACAATAGTATGGGATAAAAATACTGGAGTTCCAGTATATAATGCTATAGTTTGGCAATGCAGAAGAACTGCAGAAATATGTGATAATTTAAAAGCTAAGGGTTTGGAATCATATATAAAAGAAAATACAGGTTTAGTTGTTGATGCATATTTCTCAGGAACTAAAATTAAGTGGATATTAGACAATGTAGAGGGAGCAAGAGAAAAGGCAGAAAAAGGAGACTTGTTATTTGGAACTGTAGATACATGGCTTGTGTGGAAGCTAACAAATGGTAAGGTACATGTTACAGATTATACAAATGCTTCTAGAACAATGCTTTACAATATAAAGGAACTAAGATGGGATCATAAGCTTTTAGAAGAATTAAATATTCCAAAATCTATGTTACCAGAAGTGAAAAACTCATCAGAAGTTTATGGATATACTAATCTTGGAGGTAAAATAGATGTAAGTGTATCTATAGCTGGAATAGCAGGAGATCAACAATCAGCCTTATTTGGACAAACTTGTTTTGAAAAAGGCGAAGCTAAAAACACTTATGGCACTGGTTGTTTCTTACTAATGAATACTGGTGATGAAATGGTTGAAAGTAAGAATGGACTTTTAACTACTATAGCAATAGGTTTAGATGGAAAGGTTCAATATGCTTTAGAAGGCTCTGTTTTTGTTGGTGGAGCAGTAATTCAATGGCTTAGGGATGAATTGAAGTTAGTTAATGATTCTGCAGATACTGAATACTTTGCTCAAAAAGTAAATGACAATGGAGGGGTTTATATAGTTCCAGCTTTCGTAGGATTAGGGGCACCCCATTGGGATATGTATGCAAGAGGTGCTATTTTAGGCTTAACTAGGGGAGCAAATAGAAATCATTTAATTAGAGCTGCATTAGAATCAATAGCATATCAAACAAAGGATCTTATTGATGCTATGAAAGAAGATGTAGGAACTGAACTAAAAGAAATAAAGGTAGATGGAGGAGCAAGTAGAAATAAATTCTTAATGCAATTCCAATCAGATATATTAAGAACAAAGGTAATAAGACCTATAATATCAGAAACTACAGCTTTAGGAGCAGCTTACTTAGCAGGACTTGCAGTAGGCTTTTGGAAGGACAAAGAAGAAATTAAGAAGTTCTGGTATATGGCAGATGAATTTGAACCAAAGCTAGATTCAGATAAGGTTAACCAATACTATAATGGATGGAAAAAAGCAGTTAAAAGATCATTAAAATGGGAAGAAGAGTAAGAAAAAAAGGGTTGCGAAAGCAACCTTTTTTTTATGTAAAATGTAAAATGAAGAATGTAGAATTAAGGAAAAAACTCCTTTCGGAGTTTATAAAAGATTCATAATGGGAAAATTTGTTTTTATATTTGTACTTTCGATGTATAATTAATTTCAAGATAAATGAAAAATAATAGTATGTCTCTATTATAATACTTAACAATAATCCTTATAATTGAAGGAGGGTGTTTAATGAAAAACGTATATGAAACTGAAAGACTTATATTGAAGATACTAGACAAGACCTATGCAGAATTGGTTATAGATTATTATTTAAGAAATAATTCCTTTTTAGAAGAGTGGGAAGCAGTGAAAAGTGAAAAATTTTATACAAAGGAATATCAGGAAGAACAATTAGAAAAAGAGTTATTTAATATTAAAAATAATAGTACCCTGAGGCTGTGGATTTTCAAAAAGGAAGATGACAATAAAATAATTGGTTCTGTTGCTTTTAACAATATTATATGGGGAGCGTTTTTATCATGCCATCTCGGTTATAAATTAGATAAAGATGAAGTAAATAAAGGATATATGACAGAGGCAATTAAAAATGGAAGTGAAATTATATTTAAGGAATATGGTTTGCATAGAATCGAAGCAAATATAATGCCTAAAAATAAACCTTCTTTAAAGGTAGTTGAAAAATTAGGATTTTATAACGAGGGATTAGCATATAAATATTTAAAAATAAACGGCAAGTGGGAAGACCATATACATATGGTTTTATTAAACGATAAGATGTAATAAAGTGAAAAAACTCCTTTAGGAGTTAATGAAATATATATAAAGGAGTTAAGGAATATGGATGGGAAAATAATATTAAATTTAGCAATAAGCTTAGATGGATATATAGCAGATGAAAATGGAGGTTATGAGTGGATTGTTGGAGATGGCAATTCTACTTTAAATACTAAAGACAAACATGAATTTGATAAATTCTTGGAAACTATTGATGTGGTAGTTATGGGAAAGAATTGTTATAACCAAGACTTCCATAAGGACTTTAAGAATAAGGATGTATATATAGCAACTTCACAAGAAATTGAGGATTATGATAATTATAAATTTATATGTGGAGATATATGCAAAACAATAAGTGAATTAAAAGGAAAAGGTAAAAACATATTCCTCTTTGGAGGAGGAATTATGATTGATAGCTTTCTTAAGGAAGATATTATTGACGAATACATCATAGGGATAATACCTACTATACTAGGTAAAGGAAGAAAATTATTTCTTGAAAATAATCCTAAAATAGACTTAAGTCTTAATGCTTATTATGTGGAAGAGGGCATAATAATAATGAAATATTCAAAGAGAAATAAAGAGAATTAAGAGTAAGGAAATAAACAATATAATAAATACCCCCTACAACTATATTAGTGTAGGGGGTATTTATTATAAAAATATTTGATATTATAATCTAAAAGCGTAGGTTCACAATCAAATAGATATAGTAAAGAAAGTTTATTTGGCAAACTCATTTAAACTGCTCCTATAAATAATAGTTTAAGATTGCTCATTATTATCCTTATGAGAAAAATAGCTATTCTCGATTATATACTGCCCTATTGCCCATAAGTTGCAACAAATAATCAAAACAGCTGAAAGAATAATACTTTCAATATTAGATCCCAAAAAGGATTCTAATATTCCAAACAAAAAAAGTTTATAACTAATGCTAATAAGGGTAATTTTATTTTTATCATTTTATATCTCCTTTTAATATAATTATTAATTTTTAATGTAATAAGATTGAGATTAAGTTAAAATACTATGTGTTTTTTCATATCATATTCCTTATGTTGGATTGAAACATCCTTTATCCATTCATCTACTTGGTCCTTATAAAAATAATATTTATCATTTACCTTAAAGTAAGGAAACATAACACCTGTATAACTTCCAGTTGATTGTAACATAAATTGTTCTATGTCAATTATTCCTTCAACTTCTTCCTCTGTCATTCTAAGGTACTTAGAAACTTCAGATATAGTCAGAACACTACTATTTAAAGACTCAGTATTAGGAATCTTTTGTATGGAATATCCTAAATAAATTGAACTAAATAAAATCCCAAAAGCAAGTATAATTATTGATATAGGTATTAACTTATTATTTTGCAAAACACATCCCACCTTTTACCTTCGTTATTCTACATTTAAAACCCCTTAACAATCACCTACAGATGAATAATAACTTTTAATTTTATTTTGCAAACTTACTAATCCAGTTAATTATATAATTAAATCTTTCTGATGTAAGTGCATGACCACCTTCATATTCTTTAATACTAATTCGATGTTCTACATTATATTTTTTATATTTATTTTTTGCCTTGTTATAGATATCCATTGCATCTTTTGAGTATTTATCTTCTTTTGCTGATACAATTAAAAATTCAGTTGGACAAATCTCACATACTACATCGTCAATATCATAATACTTCATAAAATTTGGTATAATACTAGCCATTTCAATACCAACATTATTCTGAATTCTATTTCTATATGTTACTGCACTACCACTAGCACAAGCATAATTTATTCTTTTATCAAAGGCAGTAAGAAAAATAGTTGTATTACCTCCATATGAATGTCCTAAGCAACCTATTTTATTACAATCAACGTAATCTAATCCATTTAACACACTTATAGCTCCCATTGCATCTTCTATTACTATTTTTGCCAAGGTTTTACCTGTGAGGATTCCGTAGCACATTGTAAGAAAATGCTGCCAATCATCATCTTTATCATTTTTAGTAATTCCTGAAGCATTAACTCTTCTATCTTCAAAACACAATGAATCTGGTGCTATAACAACAAAGCCTCTCTCTGCAAGTGCAGGACCAAATGCTTGAAGAGGATTACCAGCAAGACCACAAACTTCACTTTTCCCAAGATTTCTCTGGCTGTTATGTTGATGATTTATTAAAATTGCTGGGTGTTTTCCATTTCCATCTGGCAATAGCAAGAAGGCAATATTTTTGCGACCATGAATAAAATATTGAATAAGCTCTCTTCTATACCCTTTACATTGGAATGTTTCTAAAACCTCATAATTTATTTTGTTATTAACAGGATTCAAGTCAATAAGTTTCATCATATCTATACTTTTTATACTCATACTATCTCCTTCTAATAAATAAAAAGTTATACTTTTACTCTATACTTTTTTTATTTACTAAGTAATTTAATAAAATTACTTAGTTTAATTTTTTATTTTCTAATTTTTAATTTATTTAATGCAACTTCTACTATTACTTGTCCACTTATAAAGCCAATAGATGTGATGATAAAAACTTCATCAAAAAAAGCTGTTTTAGATAATTGTATATAAAAAAACCTTATACAAAATAACAGTGATAGGGTTAATAAGCTTCTAATTATTATTTTCATTGTATTTCTCCCCTTTATTTTCATTAAAATACAGTAAACAAAACTCTATAATTAATTATATACAAATAATGGTAAACAATAAATACTATTTACCATTGAATTTAAAAAAGTTAATTATTTAATACAAATTATGCCCATTAGAAAGAGGGCTTTAATGAATGTATAATGCATAATTGATAATGCATAATTGTGGAAATAATTCAGACAAGCTAAATTATGAAAATCTATAAATTCCAAAGGAATTTAATCCTTTATTCTTTCATTTTTTCATTTCGATTTTGCGGATGCAAAAGAGAATCTTCATTCTTTCATTAAAAAAACTCAGAATGAGTTTTCACCTCAATTCTACATTTTACATTCTACATTCTACATTTAAATTTTTTGTTCTATAAAATAGATGAATAAATAAAATAATAATAAGAAATTAAAGAGGGGTGTACATTAAAGGATGAAATACAAATTCGATTTTTTATTATTAGAATTTAGAGACATATACTATATTGTAAATAAGATATGGAAGGAGAAGGATGTTAGAGTAGTTAATTCAATACTAATAAAATTAATAAAGGAAATAATTATTACAGCACATTTAAATAATAATATTTTTTATAATACAGAAAATACCGTAGAGGAAAATATAGATTTATTATATAAAAAAAATCTACTTACCTATGACTTAAAGAGATACATTATAAATTACTTAGATGAATTATACTATTTTAAAGAGTCTTTAAATAAATCAAATGATGATATAGAGGAGTATTATGAGCTTTTAAAAAATGAAGATTTTATTTATGAGCTTTGTGTATGGCTAGTTATAAAATCTGGGGAAGAAGACTACTCATTATTTATAAATAAGCTAAGTGAGGAAGAACAGAAGCTCTTTAATAAATATATTAGCCTAAATATTGAAGGAGAAGAGGAAGAAGATAGATTAGTTAATTCTTTTGAAATAGATGGTTTAGGTGATTTTGATGGTGAAGATTCTGAAAAGGAGGATACATCGGCAGAAGAAAATTTACTTTCTGGGGAATTATATTATTTAGGTAAAAATGTAGAGAAGGATTACTTCAAGGCTAGAGAATATTTTGAAAAGGCTGCTAAGGAAGGAAATGAGCATGCAGAAAGCTACTTAGGGTTATTTTTTGAAAAGGGATATGGTGGAGAAAAGGACATTAACAAGGCACTATATTGGTATAAAAAAGCTGCTTTAAAGGGTAATATTTTTTCTCAATACTCTTTAGGCTTTATTTATTATGAAGGGGAAGAGGTTGAACAAAACTTAGATTATTCCTTTAAGTGGTATAAGGAAGCAGCAGAAAAGGGGTTTGCACCTGCTCAATATGCTTTATCTTATTTATATAAAAATGGAGAGGGATGTGAGAAGGACAATATTAAAGCTTATTATTGGTTAGAAGAAGCAGCTGATAATGATTTTGAGGATGCTTATTATATTTTAGGACAATCATATTTAGAAGGTAATAGTATTATAGATACTAACTATAAGAAGGCCTTCTTTTATTTATCTAAAGGAGCAAGTAATAAGGATATAAATTGTTTAGAAAGTCTTGGTGATATGTATTACTGGGGATTATATGTGAAAGAAGATAAGGGAAAAGCATTTTCACTTTATAAAGAAAGCATAGATGAAAGTAATACTAATCTTTATTATAAGCTAGGGAAACTATATGAGGATGAAGGTAATATAGAAGAAGCTTTATCAAATTATAATGCTGGTGATGAAAATGGGGATATAAATTCTACTCAAAGGTTAGGCGTTATATATTTAAATGGGGAAGGTGTTAAGGTAGATAGGGAAAAGGGCCTAGAGTATCTTAAGAAGGCAGTTAAGTTCGGTAATTCTAATGGCCTTTTTATTTTAGGTATGGCTCTTTTAAATAAGGATAGGGAAAAGGGAGAAAAATATCTAATTGAAGCTTATAGAAAAGGTTCATATCAAGCAGCTAGTGTTTTAGCTAGAGAAGGAATAGGGGATTTTTTAAAAAATAAAGAAATAAATGAAACGGAAATCTTAGCTTATGTAAATAGTGCCATGGAAAATGGATTATCTAGTGGAACATATTATTATGGATTACTAAATTATTATGGAATTGGTATGGAGAAGAATTATGAAATGGCATTTATTAATTTTATTGATGCAGCAGAGCGTGGATGTGATGAAGCTATTTTATGTATAGCAAAAATGTACAAGCATGGCATATTTTTAGCTAAGGATATAGAAACATCAATCAAATGGTATGAAAAGTCAGTAGAAAAAATAAGCGTAAATGGAATCTTATCCCTTATTGAAATATATGAAAGAGGTATTGGAGGAAAGGCAGATCCTTTAAAGGCTTTTGAAGGAGCTTTATTGCTAAGAAAAATAGATATAGTTAAAGGGAATTTAAAGTTAATATCCTATTACTATAAAGGTATAGGAGTGAAGGCATCAATAGATGAAGGCAACAAATATATAAATGAACTTTTGAAATTAGATGAGGGTAAGGCATATATTATATTAGGAGAGCTATGTGAAGAGGGTTTGATAGGTAATAGTGAAAAAACTATAGAATACTATTTAAAAGCAATTTCTTTAGGTGAATTAAAGGCATATTCAAATTTAGAATACTACTTATATAAAATAGGAAAAGATATAAAGGAATATGAGCTAAAAGAGTATGGTGAAAAATTAGAAAATCCTAAAAGTAGATATGTTTTAGCCATGAGAAAAATTAGTATAGGAATAGAAAACAAAGATAAAGAAGTAATATATGAGGGAGTTAAGCTTTTACAGGACACTATATATGAAGGGTTGTATGAAGGTATAAATGATTTAATAAATCTTTATTCAGAGGATAAAAGTATAGAAGGAAGGCTTAATTTTAATAAGTATATGGAATTAAAAGCTTATTACAACATATAAACAAAATAAACTATTTGTTATAAATAATGGATATTAATAACAAAATACAAAATAAGCACAGTAAAAAATGATAAATTATCAACAAATAAGAAAGATATAAAATTTTGTTTCAAAACATTAAAAAAATATTGAAATAAAAAAATAAACGTGATACTATAGTATAAAGAGAATATAAAAGTTATATTTACAGAAGAGTAGGAGGATCAGTTATGGAAAATAATATGGAAGTAATAATATTTGAAATAATAAGTCAAGGTGGAACAGCAAAAGGATTAGCATATGAAGCTTTAGAAGCTGCTGAGAATGGAGACTTTAAAAAATCAGAAGAATTATTAAAAGAAGCAGATGAATGTTTAAAAGAAGCTCATAAAATACAAACTGGAATAATTCAAGCAGAAGCAAGAGGTGAAAAAACAGAAGTATCCGTATTATTCGTACATGCTCAAGATCATTTAATGACAGCAATAGAAGCAAAAACATTAATTGAACACATAATTAAGCTTCACAAGAAGTTGTTAGAAAAATAAGAATTTTAATAAAAGGAGGTATTGAAGTTTATGAAGAAGGTTTCTCCATTAAGTCAGTTGAAAGCAAATAGGACAGACTATGATATACCAACCTTTAGCTTTAAAAGTGCTTTATTAATAATAGTTGGTGGAATAGTTGGAACTATTCTGGTCCCTATACTATTTAGTATGTTTGGAGTAAGTTTTAATTTATCAGTAGTACTAGGAAATACATTTATAACTAGTTTCACTATTGCTTATTCAAGATATTTTATAGAATCTAAAAAGGGATTTTGTAAAGGATTTTGGATAAATTATGGATTATTTGCTTTAGCATTTGGAGTAATAGCATATTTTTGGAGATATGTAGGATTATTTATATGATATAAAATTTAAACAGATATATAAATATAGGTTTGCATTATAAGAAAACGATTAAGTTATTAAGTTAATTATTAAATAAAATATAAATAAAATATGAATAAAAATTAGGAGGTATTATTTATGAAGGTATTATTTGTTTGTTCACAAGGAATGTCTAGTGCTATAGCTGTAAATGCTTTAGAGAAAGAAGCTAAGAAAAATGGTGTAGAAATGGAAGTTAAGGCTGTAAGTACTCAAGAATTTGAAGAGGAAGTTAAGGCAGGCTATGATGCAGCAATGGTTGCACCACAAGTTAGACATCGTTTCGATTATTTAAAAGAATATGCAGATGCAGCTAATGTTCCATGTGCATTAATTCAACCACAAGCTTATAGTCCATTAGGTGGACCAAAGCTATTTAAACAAGTTAAAGAACTTATTGAAAGCAAATAAGCTGATTAAGTTTATATATAAAAATTTATTATAGTATTATTTTTAATTTTAGGGGGTATTAATTATGAACAGTTTTGCTGATTTCTTAGACAAGAAATTATCAACGCCTATGGCTAAACTTGCAGAGCAACGTCATTTACGTGCTGTGCGTGATGGTATTATATCTACTTTACCATTAATAATTGTGGGGTCACTATTTATTATAATAGGGATACCACCACTACCAGAAAATTGGGAAATAACTCAGTTTTTAAAATCTAATAACGGTGTTATAATGTTACCTTATCGTATGACAATGTTCATTATGACTTTATATGCAACCTGGGGAATTGGTTATAGTCTTGCCAGATCCTATAAACTAGATGGAGTTACAGGGGGAGTACTTTCAGCAATAGCCTTCCTATTAACTATTGTTCCTGTAAGCGTTCCAGATATGGGATGGATGATGCCTATGGCTAACTTAGGCGGAGGCGGAATGTTTGTTGGTATCTTAGTATCAATTTTTGCTGTAGAAATTTTACGATTTACAACAGTTAAAAACTTTAGAATAAGAATGCCAGAACAAGTTCCTGCATCAGTTGCTAGAAGCTTTGAAGCTTTAACACCAACAGCTATCGTTGTATTTATTATAGGAAGTATAACATACTATGCAAGATTTGATTGGCATGCATTTATTGGTAAGATTATTCAACCTTTATTGTCCGCTACTGACACATTGCCAAGTGTATGGATTTTAGTAATTTTAGTTACATTCTTCTGGTCATTTGGTATCCATGGAGTTTCAATTGTTGGATCAATTGCAAGACCATTATGGTTACAATTATTAGATAGAAATACAGTAGCAGCTGCAGCTGGCGAACCTCTAACTGCAATAGCAGCAGAACCTTTCTTCCAATGGTTTATTTGGATTGGAGGATCAGGATGTACAATAGGTTTAGTAGTAGCATTAGCATTCTTTGCAAAATCTGCTTATGGTAAGCAATTAGGTAGAGCTGCATTAGTTCCAGGAATATTTAATATTAATGAGCCAATAATATTTGGGGCTCCAATAGTATTAAATCCAACATTAATTATTCCATTTATAATTACACCATTAGTAACAGCAACCTTAGCCTGGATGGCTACTAGTGTAGGGCTAGTTTCTAAAGTTGTAGTAACGGCTCCTTGGACATTACCAGGACCTATAGGAGCATTTATGGCTACAGGTGGAGACTGGAAGGCTGCAGTACTAAATATAATTTGCATAATAATTTCAGTAGTAATTTACTATCCATTTGTTAAGATTTATGATAAGAAATTATTAACAGAAGAACAAGGTGAAGCATTAGAAGAAAGCTTAGTTGGAAATAACAACTAATAATACATAATGTAATATATAATATAATACATAAAATAAATAATTATTGGTATAATATTAAGTTATACCAATAATTAACTTAAAAACTCCGTAAGGAGTTTTTTCGTTAAGTTTATATTTTTATTTTAGATAAGGATTTTATTTTAAGTATGAGGTGATTTTAATGGGAAAACTAGGAATATCAATATATCCAGAAAAGACAACTGATGAATTAATTTATAATTATATAGATGTAGCAAGTAAATACGGTTTTAGTAGAATATTTTCTTGTTTACTTTCTGTAGATGATACAAAAGAAAATATAAAGAATAAATTTAAGAAAATAAATAATTATGCTAAAGAAAAAGGTTTTGAAATTATAGTAGATGTAAGTCCTAAAGTATTTGATGAATTAGGAATTAGTTATAA
This sequence comes from Bacillota bacterium, assembly GCA_023445445.1. Taxonomy (GTDB): domain Bacteria; phylum Bacillota; class Clostridia; order Clostridiales; family Clostridiaceae; genus Clostridium. The sequence goes on along the minus strand of JAEXLD010000117.1, from coordinate 6,602 downwards.
AGATTTAAGCTTCTTTAAAGAAATAGGAGCAGATGGCCTAAGATTAGATATGGGATTTACAGGGTCAGAAGAATCATTAATGACTTTTAATAAGCAGGATCTTAAAATTGAAATTAATATGAGTAACAATACTAATTATATAGATACAATAATAGATTACATGCCAAATAAAGATAACCTTATAGCTTGTCATAATTTCTATCCCCATAGATATAGTGGATTAAATTTTGAGCATTTTATGAAGTGTACTGAAAGGTTTAATAAGTATGGACTTAGAACAGCAGCCTTTATAACTAGCCAAAATGAAAATACCTTTGGACCATGGCCAGTAACAGAGGGTTTACCAACTTTAGAACTTCATAGAAACTTACCAGTTGATGTACAAGCAAAGCATTTAATAGCTTTAGGAAATATAAATGATATTATAATTTCTAATTGTTATCCAAGTGAAGAGGAAATGAAGAAACTAGGATCTATGAGAAAGGATATGGTAACTTTTGACTTAGAGCTTGTAGGTGGAGTGCCTGAAATTGAACAAAAAATATTATTTGAAGAAATGCATTTTAATAGAGGAGATTTCTCAGATAATTTAATTAGATCTACTCAAAGCAGAGTTAAGTATAAGGGACATAATTTCAAATTATTTAATGCTCCTGAAATTATAAAAAGGGGAGATGTAGTAATTGAAAGTAGTGAATATGGTCACTATGCTGGAGAATTACAAATAGCTTTAAGTGATATGAAAAATAGTGGTAAGTCAAATGTTGTTGGACATATTAAGGAAGAAGAAATATTTATTTTAGATTATATTAGACCATGGCAAAAATTCAATTTTAATTTAATTAAGTAAGGTGAAGTTTATGTATTTTTTAGGTGTTGATGGTGGAGGAACTAAAACTTGTTTCACTTTAATAGATGAAAATGGACATGTTATAAGTAGAGTTATAAAGGGACCTTCACATCCTACTCAAATAGGCTTTGACAATTTAGAAAAGCTTCTTAGAGAAGGGTTAGAAGAAATCATAACTAATAATAAAATTTCTCAGGAAGAAATAGAAAGAGCAACTTTAGGTTTAGCTGGGTATGGAATTGTAAAAGAAATTGCTGATAAGATAGCAGAAATAGTAGAGGTAGTATTTAAGGATATTAAATATAATTTAGTAAGTGATATAATTGTAGCAATAGCAGGAGCTTTAGCTGGTGAAGATGGAATTAATATAGTAGCTGGAACTGGATCTATAGCCTTAGCCTTAAAAAATAATGAAATTATAAGATGTGGAGGCTGGGGATATACAGTGGGTGATGAAGCCTCTGCATATTGGATAGGGAAAAAAACTATAGCATTATTCAGTAAAGAAAGTGATGGGCGTATAGAAAAGGGAGCCTTATATGAATTAATGAAAACTAAGTTATCTCTAAGTAAAGATGCAGAAATAATATCATATGTTAATGATAAAATAAAAGGTGATAGAAGCGAAATAGCAAAGCTTTCTAGAATATGTTCGGAAGCAGCTAACTTAGGTGATGAGGCAGCAATAACAATATTTAATGAAGCAGCTGTTGAAATTACCCAAATGATTAAAACCCTATTAGGAAACTTTGGAGAAGAAAAGGTTAAAGTATCTTATACAGGCGGGGTTTTCAAAAGTGGGGAATTAATACTTAAGCCTTTAAGAAGGATGTTAGAACAGTTAAATGTTCAGTTAATAGAACCTATACTATCACCAGATCTTGGAGCTTGTCTTCTTGCATATAAGGATTCAGGATATGGAGTTAATGAAGAATTTTACAATACAATAGTAAGCAATAATTAGTAAAGCTAAAAGGGCCAGTAGCACAATGTAAAATGAATAATGAAAAATGTAAAATTAAAGAAGAAACTCCCTTAGGAGTTTCTGAAATATATATCTTTTTAGTAATTCCTTTAGAATTACATCAATAATTCTACATTTTACATTTTTAATATAGGAGCTGTTGCTACAGCTCCTATATTTTATTTAATTTTAAAACGTATATCTTCCTTGAATTTTTTACGGCTGGGATTGCCTTCAACTCTCCAAATTTTATTGCGAGTTAAGTCATACACAACAGACCAGACAGTATCGGCATTAGTTTTTCTATTATACTGACACATAAATCCATACTCACCACTTAATATATCCATAGCAAAATCAACTGAATATTTATCAGGGTTATTTACTAAAGCATCTCTAGCAGTTTCATATCTATCCTGTGAACGCCAATCGTCTATTTCTGTATTTCTATATTCATACATTTCAGAGCTATTAAAGCTATTGGAAGTAGCAACAAAATTTTCTCCATCGCTTGGTGTTATTACAACAACCTTTTCACAATTACATTCTACTACAGCTATATGGCCACTTTTATCTGCAAGGGTAACAGTTTGTTGAGATGCAATTGGAAGAGTCTTAATAGCTTCAATTGCTTCAGCAGTAGTTTTATATTTTTCAAGAAGATATCTAACAAGAATTCCAGCATTAAAGCCTGGTTTCCATAGTTTAGGATATATAAAGGTTAAGCCTACAGCTAGTCCTTCTTCGTTAACACCATCCTCCATTTGAACAAAGGCTGTAGTATTTCCATTAAAGGAATAGCAACCATCTAAGTTATAAAGACAGTTCATATATAATTTTTCTAAGATTACTAAAAAGTCACTATTTCTTGCAAATAAAATTTCATCTCCATTACTTATGGCAAAGGAAGTACACTTATTATCAAATTTAAAGCAATACATACTAAATAGCATTCCACATAAATACTCAAAGGAAATTCCATTTCCTTCAGAAATTCCTCTAACTTCATCAACTATTTCAGGATATAATTCTTCAAATATTGCTTTGCAGTCTCTACCAAATTGGATTCTTTCTTCACCAACAGTATATGTTGGACAATTATCTAACTTCTTTCCATTTTTATTAAGTAATGCACCCCACTTATAGCCTGCTTCGTAATGGCTTCCCTTAAACCTTCCGTGATACATAATCATCCTCTCCAATTCATATAAATTGAGTTTCCGGACCTCTTAATTTCATTATAAGTAAATAAAAATTTATATTCAACAACTATAAAAATTGATAATAATTATCAAAAATATTCTATTTTAAATCTTCATTACAAAAGTATTTAAAGGTAGCTATAAAACCTGATAATGAAAGAAGTAAAATAATAATAATTGATAGTGAAATGGGATATCCCTTTGAAGCAAGAGTACCTTTAATAAGAAAAAACGTAGCAGTCCAAGGGTAAAGGGCACCAAGGTCTTGATTACTTAGGGCTGCACTTCCCATTACTATAGCTGCTGAAATAACCATAGGAGCAACAAAGCCCTTTGTTTTCATTGCTAAATAAGAAAAGGGAGTAGCTGTTAAAAAGATTAAAACACCACTATATAAGAATTTCATTAACCAACTAAGAACTACAGTAAGGCTAAATTCACTAATAGTAAATATACTATTATAAATTCCTGAGAATAATAGGATTCCAGCCCAAGTAATTGTATTAATAAGTAAGGTTAAAAGTAATGTAACTATATATTTACCTATAAGAAGCTTTATCCTTGAAACAGGAATAGTTAATACTGTTTTTAAAGTGTTATCTAAGTATTCCCTGCTGAAAATGTAGCTAATTATAGCAACACAAATCATCATATTCATAAGTAGCATGGCATATAAAAGACTATTATCATAAATATCACTAAGAGTAAAAATACGCTGAGGATATTCAAAATGAGTTTGAATAGCTTCTATTAGCATCATAGCTGGTACAGCAAAGGCTCCAATAATGCATAAAATAATAATTTTTGAATTCTTTAGTTTTTTCATTTCACAAGATATAAGGTTAAGCAATACCACCACCTCCAATTAAGTTTTCAAAATAAGCTTCTAAGGTTTCTTTGCAAGGATTAAGTTTAGTAACAAAGATATTATTTTCAACTAAGGACTTATTTATTTCACCTATATTTTTATTACTATCATAAATATAGATATTATTATCAATAATAGAGTAATCCTTAATAGAAAAGTTATCTTTCAATACCTTTTCTGCTAAGCAAGTATCTGATACTGTTATTTCAATATAATGTTTTAGTTTATCTTGTAATTCTAAGATATTAACTTCTTCAACTAATTTTCCATTATTCATAACTCCAATAACATCAGCAATTTGTTCAATTTCACTTAAAACATGGCTTGATATAAAAATAGTAACTCCTTTTTCATGACTAAGCCTTAATAAAAAGGAACGAATTTCAGATATTCCTATTGGATCAAGGCCATTTATTGGTTCATCTAAAATAAGAAGCTCTGGGCTATGCATAATAGCAGCAGCAATACCAAGCCTTTGCTTCATTCCTAAAGAAAAATTAGAGAAGGTCTTTTTTTCTTCTGTGTGGAGTCCAACAATTTCAAGGGCTTCTTGAATTTCTTTTTTAGAAATATTACCGTGTAATTTAGCTAAAAGATTTAAATTATCTCTAGCAGTAAGATTTTGATAAAAACCAGGGGTTTCAATAATTGAGCCTATTTTTTTATAAAGATTCTTATTTCTAAAATCTTCTCCAAATAAATTAATATTTCCCTGTGTAACTTTAATAAGCTTTAACATCATTTTCATTGTTGTTGTTTTTCCAGCACCATTTCTACCAAGTAGTCCATAAATTTTACCCTTGGGAAGATGAAGATTTATATTATCAACAACAGTAGAATTACCATATTTTTTGGATAAATTTTTTGTTTCAATAACATAGTCCATATAAAAACTTCCTTTCTTTTTGTTAATAAAGCTTGAAAACAAGCTATGATTTAATTATTAGTTCATAGCAGAAAAAGTACAAGAAACCTATTATCACAATAAAAAAAAGCCCTGACACTTATAGTGTCAATGGCTATTTTAGAGGCTTTACATTATTATTTATTTCCTTTTATTATAAGAGTCATTTTAGTCATTAAAAAAAGGAAAAGGAACATGGTTACATAGGGTTGTTGTGATGCTGCAAAAAAAAGTATTGCTAATGAGTGCCAAGTAATTGATACAGATTTTAATATAGTAAATTTCTTTTTATCATCAAAAAAATGTAGCACTATTTCTGCAATTCCTATGAAAGACATTATAATAAGTAAAGAATAATAAATGATACGAATTGCAAAAGGAGAATCTGTATATTTAAGCAAATTTACAGAATAAATATATCCATCTATCTCTTGACCGTAGAAAGGTAGAAAAATATAAGCAATTGCCATTAAATCCAGTATTCCAAATATAAGACTATATATCTTACTTATATTTGATTTGTTTTCAGTTTCAGCAACCTGAAGTAATTCCTTATTTGATAATAATTCATCTATTGAAACTGAAAAAACTTTAGAGATACTTTTAAGTGACTCAATATTTGGATATCCTTTTCCACTTTCCCATTTTGAAATGGCTGTTCTGGAAACATATAGTTTTTCAGCTAATTGTTCTTGTGTCATATTATGTTGTTTTCTTAATTCTTTTAATTTTTCATTAAACTCCATATTATCTTCTCCATAGTATAAAATATATTTCTTCTATAATAACATTCTAATTGTATTAGATAATTATTTTTTCTTTGCAATAAGTAAAAATCTATGAATACTTCCTTGAATTACTCCATCCTTTTCTAATAATTTTTGTGCATTAAATAAATTTTCTAAGTTATTTTGTACTGAGAAATTTGGGAATTCCCATTCTATAATACGAGCAAACCAAACAAGTGCGCCAATATCAAAAAACTTAATAGGTCTATAAGCTTCTTCTCCATGAATTATTGTAAATCCAGATTTTTTAAATTTCTCAGTTGCAATATTAAGGTATTGTTCAGGGAAAGGTAATTTTGGAACATTAGTAAGAAGTAATTCTACCAATTCTCTATCATTTTCAGCACCAACCTGCTCTGTAATAAATATTCCACCTGATTTTAATACTCGATAAATTTCTTTAGAATTAAAGTCTCCATGCCTGTTAATTACTATATCAAATTTTTCATCCTCAAAGGGAAGAATACCAAGTCCATCTCCTTCACGAAAATCAATACCTAATGGCAATAATCTATCCTTGCAAAGTTGAACATTTGGAACATAACCTTCTGTGGCACTTGTTCTTTTATTTGAATGTTTTAATGATAGAAGAAATTCACCACCGCCTGTATCTATATCAAGCAAATAAGATTCTGGCTTTATGTAATTTTCAACTATTTCTTTATAATTCCAAGGTAAATCATTTTCTTCTTCATATCTACCATGGATGTGTGAGAAATCCCAGCCCCTTATATGTGCTACTTGTTCTTCTTCTAACCATTTTTCAAGCAAGTCTTTTTTATCCATTTTAATTGCTCCCTTCCGCATTCATACCATTTTTTAGATTATTTAAGTTAATTTTACACTAAAATATAATTAGGAGTAAAATAATATATATAGATATGGGGATTGGGAGGTTATTATATATGAAGAAGATAATTAATATAATATTGTGTTTAATTGCATTACAGATAGGAAGGTTCAGCTTTAAAACCTTAGCTTTTCTTTTCTTAGACAAAAATTTTATGACAGATGTTATAGTTTCAT
>JAEXLD010000111.1 GCA_023445445.1 Bacillota bacterium | reverse complement strand
TAACGTAATCTCTATTTTCAGCTGCTATTATTGCACTTTGATAAGAACAAGTTGTTACAGCAGAATATGCTAAATGTAGTATTTGCTTATCTGGATACAAACTATGAATTTCATCAAATACTTTTATAAAATCCTGTGGAGAACTTCCACTGGTTTTTGGCACCTTATTTGTATTATTATAATACTCACAAATATCCTCTACTGGAAAGCTTCCATCATCATAAGTATTCTCTCCCATGGTAACATGCATTGGAACAAGAAAAATTCCCATTTCTTCTGCAATATCCTTTGGAATATCTGAACCTGTTTCCGCCACTAGTATAATATTACTCATTTTCTTTCCTCCTTCTATATGAATATCCTCCTTAGGAATTATTTTCTAAATAACTTAGGTATATTATATCATTGTTTTTATAATGTAATAGTTTTATTTTCAAAGCTTTTTCTTTTTATAATATCTATTTAAGTAAGATTTTTATAAGATAATTAAAAACACCCTTTAAGGAAAACTTTAATATAATGAATATAATCACTTTTAAAGAGGTAAAATATGAATTTTAATGGCTGGGGAAATTTTGAAGATTTATTTAGAGCTTGTGGTTATACTAATTCTTGTGATAATAACAATAATACTAGAAATGATGATAACAATAGTACTGATGACAATAGTAATACTAACAGCACTAATAATAGTAACTATAATTCTAATTACTATGGATGTAATGATATACCAAATGGCTTCCAAACCCTGCACCCTGAACTTTTTATAATTATAGGTGAAATACTAGGAAATATAGTAGCTGGAAGTCTTCCCTTTAATGTTCAAAATGCCATTGGTAACTGGCTACAATTAGTGGGGCAGGCTATAGAAACTTATAATGCTCAACAACAATATTTTCAATCTGGGCCTGGTAGATATTATGATCCTAGAAATTATAATATTGTTAATCCTTTTTGTAGCTCTGCTTCCCCAAATACAGCTGCTTATACAGCAAATCCTGCTAATGCACAGGGACCTTCAAATGGATCAAGTCCTCAAAATTCTTCTTCTCAAGGTTCAACAATGAGCTCTAAGTCAAAAGATAATTCCAATAAAATAGAAGAATTAGAAAAGGAAGTTGCTAAATTATCCAGGGAAATAAATGAAATTAAAACTCTTCTTCAAAAAAAATAAGCTACTAGCTTTTTCACTAACTAATAGCTTACTTTTTTTGAAATAAATATTATACTAAACTGATATCTTAATATTTGAATCAATAGTACTACTATACTTAATTATCTTAACTGGGCACTTTTCAGCACATTTTCCACAGTTTATACATTTATCATAGTTTATTTTTGCTAAATTATTTTCTACTGTTATAGCATCACTTTCGCATACTTTAGTACATAATTTACATCCTATACATCCAGCTTCACATACTAATTTAACTTCCTTACCCTTGTCATTAGACATACATTGAACTTGATATTCAGCACTATATGGAATCATTTCTATTAGGTTCTTAGGACATGCTTTTATACATTTCCCACAAGCAACACATTTTTCTTTATCTACTACAGCTATTCCATCTATTATATGAATAGCATCAAATAAACAATCCCTTACACAGGAACCATATCCTAAACATCCATAAGAACAGCCTTTATCTCCTCCCCCTGGGGCAATTACAGCCTTAGCACAATCCTCTATTCCATAATAATTATATTTCTTCTTAGATTTATCACAAGTTCCTCCACACCTTACAAAGGCAACTCTTTTTTCACTTTCTTCTAGGGCAACTCCCATAACTTCACTTATTTTATTTGCTACTGATATCCCTCCAACTGGACAACTATCAGCTGCAGCTTCTCCTGATGCTATGGCTTTAGCTAACCCATCACAGCCTGGAAATCCACAACCTCCACAGTTATTGCCTGGAAGTAGCTCTCTTACTTGTAATTCTTTTTCATCTACTTCAACTTGTAGCTTCTCCCCTGCTATTCCAAGAAGAATACCAATAATAATTCCAATCCCCCCTAAAACTGCTGTTGCTATTATAATCTCTCCCATTTTCTATCCCCCTTATAGACCAGCAAATCCCATAAAAGCAATTGCCATAAGTCCTGCAGATATTATTACTATAGGCATACCTTTAAAAGATTCTGGTATATCATTATGTTCTATTCTCTCTCTTATTCCTGCAAGTATTAAAATTGCAACTAAATATCCTATAGATGTACCCAAACCTGCAACTACACTAAAAATAAAACTTTGAAGGTTGCTTGTATATTCTACTTGTACATTTGTAAGAGCAACTCCAAGAACTGCACAGTTTGTAGTTATTAAAGGAAGATAAACTCCAAGGGCTTTATATAAACTAGGAATATATTTTTTTAGAATCATTTCAACTAATTGAACTAAGGCAGCTATTACTACTATAAATACAATAGTTTTCATATATTCAAGATTAACTTTTACAAGTATAAAATTATAAATAAGATTAGTAATTGCAGAAGAAAGTGTTATAACAAAGATAACTGCTCCTCCCATTCCAACTGCTGTCTCTGTCTTTTTTGAAACTCCTAGGAAAGAACAAAGACCTAAGAATTGATTAAGCAATACATTATTTATAAAAATTGTAGTTATTAAAACTAAAACTAAACTTTGTACCATAATTATTTACCTCCCTCATCAATTCCATTAAAAATTTCTATTTTTGAACTACAACTTGAAACAGTACATCCAGCACAACCTGAAGTGCAGTTATCTGATGAATCCTTTTTATTTGTAGCACTCGGTGCATTAAATTTATTTTGAAGAGCTGTTAAAAATGCAATTACAAAGAATGCTCCTGGAGCTAGTACAAATATTGAGACTGGTTCATAAGAGGCTGGTAGAACTTTAAATCCAAATAATTGTCCGCTTCCTATTAATTCTCTTACAGCTCCAATAACTAAAAGTCCTACTGTAAATCCTAGGCCCATACCAATTCCATCAAAAATTGATGATACTACATCATTTTTAGCTGCATAGGCTTCTGCTCTTCCAAGAATTATACAGTTAACAACTATAAGTGGTATATAAATTCCAAGAGATTTATATAAGCTTTCATAAAAATATGCTTCAAGTAGCATTTCTACTACTGTAACAAAAGAAGCTACTATAACTATATAAGCAGGCATTCTAACTTTATCTGGTATTACTTTTCTAAGCATTGATATAAGTAAATTAGAAGCTACTAAAACTGCAGTTGTTGCAAGTCCCATTCCTATTCCATTAATAGCAGCAGTAGTTACTGCCATTGTAGGACACATTCCAAGCATCATTACAAAAGTAGGATTTTCTTTAATTACTCCATTATAAATACGTTCTGCACACTTATTCATTTATTAAAAAGCCTCCTTACCTAAAATATTTTCTTCTGCAAATACTAGTGCTGAATTTACAGCTTCAGTTACAGCTGAAGTTGTAATGGTAGCTCCACTTATAGCATTAATTTCATCTTCTTTAGAGGCACCTGATTTTGTATATTTTATTTCTTTAACATTTTTACCTGCAAATTGTGATTTGAATTCTTGATCTTTAGCCTTCATACCAAGTCCTACTGTTTCACTAATTGAAAGTATTTCAAAGCCTTGAATTTTTCCTTCTTTATTAAGTCCAAGGGATATTTCAATATTTCCACCATATCCATTAGGTGAAGTAGCATTTATTATATAACCTATAGCTTCATTCTTTGATTTAGCAATTAAAGCTTCATTTACTGTAGTTCCATTAAATCCTTTTTCCTTTAAGAATTCTTTAGAAGCTTCACACTTCTTAACTAAGTTTTCATTTGCTTCAAAGGTTTCTGCTTCATTAAACATTCCTCTATAAGCTTTATTTTTCTCCTCTGTTCTAGCATAAGCAATAGGCTCTTTTGTAATCTTGTTAACTGCTGACAATGTAAATCCAGAAACAATAGTTATAATTAAAAGTATTATAGTATCTTTGATAATTGTACTTTTCTTCTTAGCCATTTATGCTAGCCTCCTTTCCAAATGCCTTTGGAAGAGTATATTTTTCAATAAGAGGCACTACCATATTAGATAAAATGATAGCATAGGAAACTCCTTCTGCTGAACTTCCATAAAATCTAAATACTGCTGTAATAAAGCCTAGTAAAATCCCATAGTATATTTTTCCCTTTTGGGTTATTGGGCATGTAACATAATCTGTTGCCATAAAGAATGCACCAAGCATTAACCCACCACCAAAAATATTTCCTATAAGGTATTCTATGTTAAGACCTTTTCCACCTAATAAATTCATTATTATGATAAATCCAATAAATGAACCTATATATGTCATAGGAATTTTTAGAGAAATTATTCTTTTTCTAAGAAGATAAATTGCTCCTATTAAAATTGCAACTACAGAGGTTTCCCCAATGGTTCCACCTGTTGTTCCAAGAAACATACTTAATAAATTATAATCTCCTCCTGTTTTAACTGCTGAAAGTATAGTTGCTGATGAAACCCCATCCACCATAGCATATCCATTTACAGCTGCATGTCCATTCATTATAATTCCCTTAAGTGTGTTATTTGCTGCAATTCCAAAGTCTGTCATTATTCTTGAAAATGAAATAAGTAAAAAACATCTTGCAGCTAAGGCAGGATTCATAAAATTTTGTCCAAGACCTCCAAATAGCTGCTTAACAATTATTATTGCAAAAACTCCACCTACTATTGGTACCCAAAAAGGTACAGTTGATGGCAAATTATAAGCTAATAACAGACCTGTCAATAATGCACTATAGTCATTTATTGTAACTTTTTTATTCATTCTTTTTTGATAAATATATTCAGTAATTATGCAAGTGGCAACACTAACTAATATTATAATTAATGCATTTAATCCAAAGTTATATATTCCAAATAACCCTGCTGGAATTAATGCAATTGCAACATCAGCCATTATAGTTTTAGTACTTTCTTTACTTCTCACATGAGGTGATGCTGATACATTATATAATTCACTCATTTTAGATAATTCCTTTCCCCATAATTTTTTTCAATTCCCCTAAGTATTTTTATAAATTAATATTTGTATTATTTCTTTTTTCTACTATCTAAAACACTTTTCCTACTTTGTTTAAAGGCTTGTGTAATTCTCCTTTTAGCAGGACAAATATAAGTACAACTTCCACATTCATAACATTCCATTCCATTAATAGCTATAAAGGATTCATTATCTAATCCTTCTATAGTTTCAATTGCCTTTTGAGGTATAAGATTGCTTGGACACACTTCCACACATCTTCCACAACGAATACAAGCTGTAGGTTCATTCTTTGCTACTTCATCTTCTAGAAAACATAAAAGTGCAGAGGATGTTTTAGTTACTGGAATATCAAGATTAAAGATAGCAATTCCCATCATAGGTCCTCCAGAAATGATCTTTTCAGGTTTTTCTTTAAATCCTCCTGCCTCATCTACAAGCTCAGAATAGTTTGTCCCTATTTTCACTTCAAAATTTCTAGGATTATTAATAGCATCTCCTGTTACAGTTATTATTTTTCTCATAAGAGGAGTTGATTCACAAACAGCCATATAAATAGCCACTACTGTATCTACATTATCAACAACACAGCCTGCATCTGCTGGCAGCATAGATGAATTTATTTTTCTTCCTGTTGTAGCAAAAATCACAGAACGTTCTGCTCCCTGTGGATACTTAGTTTTAAGAACCTTTACTTCAATATTTTCTTCTCCTTCTATGGCTTTCTTAATAATTTTTATAGCCTCTGGCTTATTATCTTCAATTGCAATTATACCTTTAGCCTTTGGAAATAAACTTAAAATAACTTTAAGTCCTCCAATTACTTTTTCAGGCATTTCAAGCATAACTCTGTAATCTGAAGTTAAATAAGGTTCGCATTCTACTGCATTTACAATTACATAATCAATAGCATTGTCATCCTTTGGAGTAAGCTTAACATGAGTTGGAAATCCTGCTCCTCCTAGACCTACAATGCCAGCTTCTTTAATATAATTTCTTATTTCTTCTTTAGAAAGTTTAGTATAGTCCCTTTTTTCGCCAATACCCTCCAAATTTCTGTATTCGTTATCATTTTCGACAATAATAGACATGATTTTATTACCAGAAACATTAAGTTTTGGTTCAATGGCTTTTACTGTGCCAGATACAGAAGATATAATATTTGCTGAAATAAAGCCAGTAGCTTCTGCTATTTTTTGCCCTACTAACACTTTATCCCCAACAGAAACTATTGGTTTTGCAGGTGCTCCTATATGCTGAGATATAGGAAATACTAAATTACCTTTAGGTAAAATTGACTTTATAGGAAGATTTTTAGACATATCTTTCCCATCATTTGGATGAATTCCGCCTTTAAATGTACCTAATTTCATAAACTCAACCCTTTACCATTAAATTTTTGCACAATTTAATTATATTCCAAAGCAAATAAATTAACAATTGCCAAAAACAATTTATTGATATAATTACATTTATTTCAAAAATATTCAATTATTTTACACTTTTAATGTGTAAGTTAATAATATACTACTAATCTTGTATATGTAATTTTATATTAAGTAAATATTTAATAACTTCACTATTATTATTTATTTCTAGTTTTGCCATTTAAATTAGAGGCTGGTTCTCCCAGCCTCTAATTAAAGTATATAATATTAAATTCATTAATTTTATAGTATATTAAAGTTCTACTATATTTATTAATAATAAAGTATTATAATACCTTCATTATCAAATTAAAAAAGTACTTTGCTGCAATTATTACTGCTTCTTCATTTAGATTATAAGATGGATGATGCCACTCCTTAGTTCCTGCAACTCCCATCCAAATAAAAAATCCTGGAATTATATTTTGATATAATGCAAAATCTTCCCCACCAGTGCTTACCTTAGCTAGTTCAACTTTATATCCTAATTCTACTGCAGCTTCAGTTGCTACTTTAGTAAAACTTTCATCATTACAAACCCCCGGTAAATATGGATACCATTTTAAATTCACCTTTGCTCCAAAGGCAGATGCAATTCCTTCTATATTTCTCTTAATTAAATCAGGAATTATTTTTCTAACATCCTTTTGAAAGGTTCTTACAGTACCTTCTAAAGATGCTTTTTCGGGTATCACATTCCATGTATTTCCAGATTGAAATCTTGTTACGCTTATAATAGTATTACTAAAAGGACTTAAATTACGACTTATAATTGTTTGTAGTGAAGATACTATTTCACTAGCAACTACAATTGGATCTACGCATCTTTCAGGAATAGCTGCATGTCCGCCTACTCCAATAACCTCTATTTCAAATCTATCTACACTTGCCATAAGTGGTCCTGATTTTATACCTATAGTTCCTACTGGAAGATCTGGTTTGTTATGCATTCCAAATATAGCTTTTACATCCTTTAATGCTCCAGAATTTATAATCATTTCAGCCCCTTTTGCATTTTCTTCTGCTGGTTGAAATATAATTCTTACCTTTCCATGTAATTGTGATTTATTATTATTTATAATAATAGCTGCTCCTAAAATTGCTGAAGTATGAAAATCATGACCACAAGCATGCATTACTCCATATTTCTTAGAAGAAAAGTCTAAACCTGTTTCTTCTATAATAGGAAGAGCATCAATATCTGCTCTTAAAGCAATAATTGGTCCAGGATAGGCTCCTTCTATTTCAGCAACCACACCAACTGTTAAAGGTAAATTTAATATTTTTATATTTTCTTCCTTTAACCACTTAATAATTCTTTTTGTAGTCTCGTACTCCTGCATAGATAATTCAGGATTTTCATGCAATTCTCTTCTATATTTAATTAGTTTTTCACTTAATTTATTTTCATTAATAGCTAAAAGCATATTGTCTGTCTCCTCTCCTGTTTAGGACAATCATCTTAAGAATTTTCATTATACTGTAAGATACTATCTAGTATTTATTACTCTATATTATTCTTTTAATCTGTAAAAATTACCTTAAAGAATAAAAATAATCTAGTAGTATTTTAATAGATTAATATATAGTTTATAACTTACTAGCTATTATTCTACTAATTTCTTATAGTGTAAATTATTTGATTTTCAAAAATTGCTTATGTATAATCACTAATCATCTAGCGAATAATATGTGTTGATAACTATCATAAACGTAAAGGAGAGATTATATATGTCATTAATCGGAAAACAAGTTGAAGCCTTTAAAGCAGATGCATATCAAAATGGAAAATTTATTGAAGTAACAGAAGAGGATTTTAAAGGTAAATGGAGTGTAGTTTGCTTCTATCCTGCTGATTTCACTTTTGTATGCCCTACTGAACTTGAAGATTTACAAGATCAATATGCAACTCTTAAATCTCTTGGCGCTGAAGTTTATTCTGTTTCAACAGATACTCACTTTACTCACAAGGCATGGCATGATACATCAGAAGCCATTGGTAAAATTGAATATATTATGATTGGAGATCCATCTCATACAATTTCTTGGAACTTTGATGTTCTTATTGAAGAATCTGGTCTTGCTGATAGAGGTACATTTATTATAGACCCAGATGGGACTATTCAATGTATTGAAATTAATGCTGGTAATATTGGTCGTGATGCTAGCTCTTTAGTAGATAAAATTAAAGCTGCTCAATATGTAAGAAATAATCCAAAGGAAGTTTGTCCTGCAAAATGGAAAGAAGGTTCTAAGACATTAACACCTGGTCTTGACCTTGTAGGAAAAATTTAATAGGTATTTTATTATGTTAGATAAAAATATTAAAGAGCAACTATCTACTTATCTTGATATGTTAGAAAATGATATTTTAATAAAAAAGAATCTAGGCA
The DNA here is from genome assembly GCA_023445445.1 of Bacillota bacterium. Lineage (GTDB taxonomy): Bacteria > Bacillota > Clostridia > Clostridiales > Clostridiaceae > Clostridium. The sequence continues at coordinate 28,982 of JAEXLD010000111.1, read as the reverse complement.
CAGATAAGTATTCATTAGAAGTAGCTGAACTTATTGATGAAATTTCTTCTATGTCTTCTAAAATTCACGTAGAAAATGCTACTTTAAAAAGAACTCCTAGCTTTAGTGTTAATTCTATGAATGAAGACACTGGTGTAGTTTTTTCAGGTGTTCCCCTAGGGCATGAGTTTTCTTCTTTAGTTTTAGCATTATTGCAAGTAAGTGGAAGGCCTCCAAAGGTGGATGAAAATATAATAAACAGAATAAAGTCCATTGATAGAGAATTAAATTTTGAAACATATATAAGTTTAAGTTGCCATAATTGTCCTGATGTTGTTCAGGCTTTAAATCTTATGAGTATTTTAAACTCAAAAATTACTCATAGCATGATTGAGGGTGAATGTTTTAAAGATGAAATAGAATCTAGAGATATTATGGCTGTTCCAACTATCTTTTTAAATGGAGAACCTTTTGATAGTGGTAGAATTAGTATTGAAGAAATTTTATTAAAGCTTGGTGAAAAGAAAGATAGTTCTTCTCTTAATGATAAAGGAATTTTTGATGTCCTAATTATTGGTGGTGGTCCCTCTGGCTCTAGTGCAGCTATATATTCTGCAAGAAAGGGCCTTAAAACTGGCATAGTAGTTGAGCGTTTTGGTGGTCAAGTGATGGATACAATGGCTATTGAAAATTTTATTAGTGTTCCTTATACAGAAGGTCCAACACTATCTAGAAATTTAGAAGAACATGTTAAAAACTATAATGTTGATATTATTAGTTCTGAAAGTGCAAAGACAATAACTAAAAATAATGATTATATAGAGTTAACTTTAGAAAGTAATGCTACTCTTAAAAGTAAAACTCTTATAATTTCTACTGGAGCCAAGTGGAGAGAACTTGGTGTGCCAGGGGAAAAAGAATTTAAAAATAAAGGTGTGGCTTATTGTCCTCACTGTGATGGTCCAATTTACAAAGGAAAAGATATAGCTGTAATTGGTGGTGGTAATTCTGGCGTTGAAGCTGCTATTGACCTTGCTAATGTTGTAAAACATGTAACTGTATTAGAATTTTTACCTGAATTAAAGGCTGATGCTGTTTTACAAGATAAGTTATATTCTTTAGATAATGTAACTGTGCTAAAAAATGTTCAAGTTAAAGAAATTAAAGGAACTAATAAAGTAAATTCTCTAATTTATATTGATAGAAATAACAATGAAGAAAAAAGTATTAATTTAGAAGGAATCTTTGTACAAATTGGATTAGTACCAAATACAAAGTGGCTTAATAATACTTTAGAAATGAATAAGATAGGTGAAATTATTGTAGATAAAAAATGCGCTACAAGTTTAGATGGTGTTTTTGCAGCTGGAGATTGTACTGATAGTCCTTATAAACAAATTATCATTGCAATGGGTTCTGGAGCCACAGCATCTTTAAGTGCTTTTGATTATCTTATTCGTAGCAAAAAGAATCTATAAAGGTTATTCTCATAGTAAAATTTTGTAAATTTTTAATATAAAAATGAAGTCTAAATGTTATGTATAAATATATAACATTTAGACTTCATATTATAAATAATTACTTTTTTAATTTACTTAGTTTAAATATAGTGAATCTGTATTAAACTCTTTATCTATCATTTTAGTTTTATACATAAAGTCTGCTACATTTTGTAATGCTGTATGGTCAGCTTCTGTTATATCCATATTAAAGTCATATTGCTTGTACATTTCTTCTACTGCTGACTTTTCTAAACCAAGGTCCTTAGCAACCATATCCATTGTTTCATCATGATTGTTATTTATAAAGTCAAGAACCTTAGATTGAGCCTTAATAAATAAATCTATTTCTTCTTTATGTTCATTATAGAAGTCCTCCCTAACAGCAACTACATTTACTCCATCAGTTAAGCCTTTTCCATCAGCTACTAGGTTATATCCTTGTTCCTTTGATTTATAGGCATTAGCACCAGCAACTAAAGCTGCATCAATACTTCCAGCATCTAAAGCTGCTTTTGCATCTGGAATAGACATGTTTACATAATTTACATCTTCAATAGTCATTCCTGCTTTTTCAAGATATGCTACTAATAATTGATGTAAAGTAGTTCCAACAGGTCCTGCTACTGTTTTACCCCTTAAATCTTCTGGTGATTTAATACTTTCATCCTTTGAATATATTGTATAGGCTTCTGGAGATCTACTATATATATCTAATACCTTTATATCTGCTCCATTTGCTGCTGCTAAAACTGCTGAAGTTCCTCCAAGAGCATATAATATATCAACATCACCTGATGCTAATGCTTGAGTTTGATCTGCTCCAGAAGTTATTTCTGCATACTTTACAGTTATATCCTTGCCATTATTCTTAAATTCTTCTTCTATAATATTTTTATTTTTTTGTACTATACTTGGTACGTTTAAAGGTGCTGTTACATGAGTTATTGTTAATTCACTTAAACCTGATTTTTCAGCCTTTCCTTTTTGTGTACATCCTACCATAGATGTCATAATTACAGTGCCTGCTATAATTGATGTTAGTACCTTGTTTCTTAATTTCATTTTTATTTCCTCCAAATTATGTATTTTATCTATTCAACCTTTAAGTCATTCATTATCTGCTTTTTAATATTTAAATATTTATCACTTAATAGGTCTCGTTCTTTATTTTTTTCATCCATTTCATATTGAGATTTAACTTTTCCTTTTTCTAAAACTACTATCTTATCACCAAGAACTAAGGCCTCATCTATACTATGGGTTACAAATAAAATGGGACAATTTCTCTTATTATGTATTTTTATTAGTTCTTTTTGCATTTGTTCTCTTGTAAAATAATCTAGTGCAGAAAAAGGCTCATCCATCATTATAAAGTCTGGTTCATATGCAAAGGCCCTAGCAATAGATACCCTTTGCTTCATTCCACCTGATAATTGATTAGGATAAGCATTGTTAAATTTTTCAAGTCCAACAGTTTCTATAATTTCATTAACTTTTTCTTCATCTATATTTTTCTTATCTATACCAAAAGTAATGTTCTTTTTCACATTTAACCAAGGCATTAGTCTATCTTCTTGAAATACATAGGCTTTCCTATTTATATCAGTTTCTTCTATTTCACCCTCATCAGATTTTATTAATCCAGCTACAAGTCTTAGTAAAGTAGTTTTACCACATCCACTTTTTCCTAAAATCACTGTAATTTTATTTTCATGTATATCTAAATTAATACCATCTAAAACTTTTATCTTTTCTTTTTCAACAGTATAAAACTTGCTTAAATTAACTAACTTAATCCCAGCCATTATTACTTGATCCTTTCAATAATTTATTAATTACAAAGGCAAATAATCTATCTGTCATGTAACCAACTACGCCTATTACTAAAATCCCTACTATAACCTTATCTGTTCTGGACATTTGTTGAGAAAATAAAATCATGTGTCCAAGACCTGTAGAAGCTGCTATCATTTCAGCACTTATTATAGCTCTCCAACTATATCCAAGTCCTATTCTCATACCAACTAATATATCTGACATAGCATATGGAATCCTTATTTTGAAAAAACTCTTAATCTTTGAATATCCATAAACTTGTCCAACTTCAATAAGCTTGTTATCACAACTTATAAAGCCTTTAACTGTATTCAAATATATAGGAAAAAATGATGTTAATACTATAATTGCTATCTTAGTAGTTTCTCCTATACCAAACCATAAAATTAATAGTGGTATTAAACTTAATGGTGGAATATTTTTTAAGAATTGAACAATAGTTTCGTAGTAATCAGTAGATTTAGGAAGTATAATCCTAAGCATTGCTAATATAAAAGCCGCTATAGTTGCTATGAAGAATCCTTTTATTACTCTTATAAAACTTATGTATATATCTATAAATATTTCTCCAGATAGAGTCATTTTATATAAGCTATCAAGCACCTTTGCTGGTGATGGTAGTATATAAGAACTTACTAAATTAAGCTCTGTTACTATTATCCATATTAAAAGTAATGTTATAATTGAAATCCATGTTTTTATAATCTTTTTCCTATTCACTTATTAGCACTCATCTCCATTGTTGCAGTAATTTTTGCATCCCTTCATATCTTTTGTTAAGTTATATCAAATTTCATTAAATGTAATAGATTTGCATTACTTTAATTTAATAAATTCAAAACAAGTATACTGCAATAGATATTAAATATCAATATTATCTCTTTTTTGGTAAAAATATATTTAAAAGTTTATTTCGAATATACATTTCTATTTTAAACAAAAATAAAATAAATATTATATTGATAATGATAGTAATAACTAAAGTTTATCTTATATAATATTTATCTTATTAGATTTTTAAGGTAAATTTTAATTTTGATAATTTATATCTTGAGTATTTAAGTATTTAAATATTTTTAATTCTTTTCCTTCTAACTTTTCCTTTTTCATATCTATAGCATTTATTCTATTGTTATCATAATTTTTATAATAATAAATACAGTTTTTTTGATCCATACAAGAAGAATATAAGGTTAAATCTTCTAAGCCTTCTTTAGTTATAACTCCACCTTTAACCATTTTTACGTAATCAAGCATATGAAAAAATTGTGTGACTGCATTTATATCATTATCAATTTCTGGCATATTAGCTCTAATATAAGCACTTCTTACGAATCGTGAAACTGATGCAAAATCTCCTGGTATTCCTAAAGTGCCAGCTCCAATTCCTAATGGTGTTAATTCTTGATTACTCCATTCAGTATCTTTAGGATTATTTGGAGTAATAAACATATATTCATTTAAATTAGTTATATGCCAATCAAAAGTAGGATTATTAGTAAGTACTCCTACTGTGTTATCATAAAAAGCAAATTTATCCTTTGTTTTTTCAACAACTATAGACTTACCACTTTTATCACTAATCATCCAATGAAGTGTTGGACAAGGAGTTTTATCATTAATTGGAATATCTACTAATTCTATATTTTCAAGTTCCTTTTTAACTTCCTCTAGGGTATCATGATTAGATAATACCCATTGAATAAAATCATAGGGAGGAATATTAACCTTTCCTTTAACTACTTCTTTTTCAAAATATGCATATCCTTGAAAGTTTAAACCTGCAGCAGCTAATCCATTTTCATTTATAGCATCAGCTAATGTAGGATGATTATCAATAATTGTTCCCATTCCGAGTATAGCTCTATTATTTATTATTGTATCTCCTGTAACTATATCTTTAAACTCAAAGGACTTTGGAATCATAATAACTGATTGATTAAAAGTATAGGCTAAATCCATATTGCGCCCAAAGTAATAGTTCCCTTCCTTTGAGCTTATACTTAATGCTGTACACATAACTACACCTCACATTTAAATTAGATACTTTTATTATGTGTTTTAATTATTCTACTATACTTAAAATCTAATCATCTTATATATATATTATAAATCTAATGACAAAGCTTAATATATTATCGTTTATTTCATTCTTTATTTCTTAACTATATTATCCTAGTTTATTTGGTTTTGGTGTTATATTTCCAAGTATCACATAATTCTTAGCTCCTGTGGCACTTGGCATATTTGATGGATTTCCATTTATAGTTTCATTACCTAAAATAGCAAAAGCAATTGCTTCTTTAGCATCTGAAGAGTATCCTACATCTTCTTGAGTTAATACTTCTATTTCAGGAAGTCCCTTTTGAATTAATTTAATTAGAGTTTTATTGTGAGCTCCACCGCCAGAAATTATAACCTTTCTTAAATTTACCTTTGGTATTACATGCTTTTTATAGCTATCTATAATAGTTTCTGCTGTAAAAGCTGTTAATGTTGCTACTATATCTTCTTTTGGAAGATTTGAATATTTTTCTAGTAATGAAGCTACATAATCTTCACCAAATTCTTCTCTTCCAGTTGATTTAGGTGGAAGTAAGTTAATATATGGATGTTCCATTAGTTTATCTAACATACTTTTATTAACTTGTCCTTTATTGGCTATTTCTCCACCTTTGTCATATTTAACTCCAAATAACTTTTGGCAAGCTTCATCTATCATCATGTTTCCTGGACCAGTATCAAAGGCATGAACCTTATCTCTGTCTTTTTCACCTGGAATTATTGTTACATTTCCAATTCCTCCAATGTTTTGAAGGGCTATATCTTCTCCTCTTCCTCCATATAAAATAAACTCACTATATGGAACTAAAGGAGCTCCTTCTCCACCTGCTGCCATATCCATTGTTCTAAAATTAGACACTACCTTAACATTATTCTCAAAGGCTATTATGGCTGGCTCACCAATTTGAAGAGTTGAAGGAACATAACTATCAATTTCCTTTGGAATGTGATAAACAGTTTGTCCATGAGTTGCTACAAACTCTAATTCCTCACTCTTTATATTTGCTTCCTTACAAATACTTTTTACAGCATCACTAAATAATTTCCCTAACTTGAAATTCAAACTACATATTAATGGTGTTGAAGATTCTCCTGGCAAACAGGCTTTTCTTATTTCTATTTTTATATCTTCTGGTATTTCATAAGTATTAAAAGCAATAACCTTAACCTTAGTATCTAATCCAGTTCCATTTATATCAACTAAAACTGCATCTACTCCATCTAAGGATGTTCCTGACATTAAACCTACACTATACATAATATCTCTCCCTATTTTATCCTTAAATTTATCTGTATAATTTAAAATTAATACCGACTAATTATTTAATAAGAAACAAAATTTTCTTTTTAATCTATTTAAAAGAAATTTCATTTCATGACTTTATTATATATTATATATTTTATTTTTTCTATCCATAGCATAATATTTTCCTATTAAAATATATAACTATGCTTTTATTCCTAAAATAAAAAATATAGGAAAGTAACTAAATAATTTCCTATATTTTTTATAAAGATTTTCAATTTGAAGAATGTATATTTTTATAGTTCCTCAAGTTTAGTGTTTATTTCATTTATTTTAACTGCCTTAGATTTTCTATTTCTTATACAATTTTCTTCACATAATTTGCTTTCACAAGTTAAGCATGGATTATTAGTATTATACTTTAAAACCCTTTTTCCGCCATAAAAATTCCCTACGGCAACTCGTCTATTTATATCTCTTATGGAAATCTTATATGGGCATTTTCTTTCACATAAAGGCTTTTCACAAAATTCACATTCTAAAGCTAGCTTTGCAACCTTGTCCTCTTTTTCATTTTTCCCTATTTTAATTTGACTATATTTAAATGGCTTTTTAACTATATTAACATAGTTTTTCATACCTTCTTTATATTCAAACTCTTCTATCCCTAAGTCTCTTAATATAAGATTTGCAGCACTTATTCCTGATATAGTAACTGCTGGAGTTCCTGTTCCCATAACAGTGGATTCTCCACAATTATAAAGATTTTTAATATGACTTTTTGTTTTTAATCTCTTCAACATATGTTGTCCTAATTTTTGTTTAGGGCCTGCCACACTTCCACCCTCTTTTAATACATATCTATTTAAGGTAGTAGGAGTACTTATTTCTACATGACATAATCCTTCTTTAAAGCCAGGAAATCTTTTTTCTAATACATTTAACATTCTATTTTTCTCTACTTCTTTCATGCCTTTGTATTCTTCTGTTTTATATTTATTCTTAAAGCCCTTTGGCCATATTTTAAAGGAAGGACCTATAGCCATAATTGTATGATATTCTTCATTACAAAGGGTTTTATCATCTATACTTAAAATATATACTGTGATTTCCCCTTCATCTAATCTATCCTTATCAGCAATTAGCATTTCAATTGGCAATGTTTCCTTTGGAATAACTTCTTTTTTAACAAGGGCAAATATAACTACTGATGGATATGATGGTTCTAAGTTATTTACTAAGTTTTTCATTTCTACAGTAGTATCATACTTTAATAACTTATTATATAAGTTCCAAACATTACCTGAGTTTATAATATACTTAGCACTTAATACTTCCTGGTTGTCTAGTTTTACCTTTGTGGCTGTATTATTTTCTACTATTATTTTCTCTACTTCTCTGTTATAAATCATTTCTCCCTTGTGTTCTTCTATTACCTTTTCAAGCTTACCAACTAAATTTAAGGTAGAGCCTGCTGGGTAATAACTACCTCCAAAATGATTATCTACAAACATAATAGAAGAAAGTATTGCGGGAGTTTCTTTAACATTAGTATAACAGTATGTAGAGGTTAACTTATCAAACAAATTAAATACATCTGGATCTTTAAAATATTTTTTTAAAATACTTTCTGTATTCTTATTCATATACCCTAAGAACCTAATATATTCAATTGGATGTTTTAATAAAGATTTTAATCCCTTTTCCTTTTTCATTGCATCTGGTGTTGCGAACTTTGGATCTTCTGCTATTATTTTTAAATATCGCTTTGATAAATCACTATAAAATCTTTTAAAGTTTTCTCTTTCTTTTGGAAATACCTTTACTAATTCTTCAATAAATTTATCTATATCCTGGTGAAAAATTATTCTATGTTCTCCAAAATTAATAGCATACAATTCATCATGTTTTAATATATCTATGGGCTCTTCTAAGGCATTAAAAACAAATCTATGGGGACTAAAACCTTTATCATTAAATCCATATATCATTGCTGCACCTTGCTCAAATACAACATCGCCTCTTTTGAATATGCCACAAGAACCTCCAGGCTTATATTGTGCTTCTACCACGCAAACCCTTATATTTCTTTTGGCTAGTAAAGCTGCAGCTGTAAGTCCTGATATTCCTGCTCCTATAACAATTACATCATACATAATATATTCCGCCTTATTTATAATTAATTATTCTATTACTAATCTTATTCAAGGCCTTTGAAAATTATTAAATATAATATAAAAGTATCGTAAATTTCTTATTTATAACTTCATAAATCTATTTTAAAAGTTCTCTCTTTTTAAAAGGAGACATCATAAATCTTTTAGCTGATTTCATATTTGTAAGCCAAACTATATGAGCATCCTGTTTTTTATTACTTATTATTCTAGGAACTAAAAATTCAGCTACTGTTTCTGGCTTGTCTGCAAGAGTATTAAAGATTTTTTTAAATTCATTATCTTCCACAACAGAGGAAGGCTCACCAGTAGGTGATTTTGTAATAAAATCTGTAAGCATCATTCCAGGTGACAGCCTACCTATCTTAATAGAGGAATTTTTTAATTCCTTAGCTAACCCCTTAGTAAAATAAGTAAGTGCACGTTTAGAAGTACCATATAAAATAGTTTGCTCAATAATAATGTCATTTGAACCTAGACCTTCCATGTTCCATATTTGGCCATGGCCTTGCTTAATCATGTTTTCCACAGCAATTTTACATCCATACATAATACCTTTAATATTGGTATCTACAACTGCATCAATATACTCATCAGGTGTATCCCACAAGGATTCACGTGGACAATTTTGCCCAGCATTATTAATCCATATATCTACGCTTCCCCATTTATCAACAGATTTTAGCCATAAGTTTCTAAGCTCTTCTTTCTTTGTAACATTACAAGGAATATAAATATATTTATTATTAAATTCCTTAAGCTCTTCCTTTGTACTATTAAATGATTCAGGTTTTGAACCAGAAATAGTTACATTACATCCAATCTCTAAAAATTTTTTAGCCATTTCAAAGCCTAATCCACGAGTACTTCCTGTTATTACTACATTTTTCATTTTAAAACCCCTTCACCCTTATAATTTGTTATATTTATAAATATTACCAATAATATCTAATAATACACCTTATTTCCTTCAATTACTTCTAGAATATTTTTGTTTGTAGTAACTACTCTTGGTATTTTAATTTGGTTTTTTGAAATACCCTTTTTAAATAGAAATTCCTTTACCTTATTAAATGTTCCCTCTTCTACTATTATTATCTTAGGCATAGCTAGTCCATTCTTATTTCTAAATCTATTATAGGCTAAATTACAATTTCTAAGCTCCTTATCTAAGGTAACTTCCATCTTTTTAACCTCTTCCCTTGTAACCTTTCCTTTCACTTCAAAGTAAAACTTATATCTACCTGGGGTAATTAAATTATCAGTTACTGTGGTATAATCAATTAAATTTAGATTAAGCTTACACTTTGTATTTTTAATGGCATTTGTTAAATGTTCCTCTGTGGTTTTTTCTGATACCATATTTAATACTTGATTTCGTCTATATAAAAATTCTACTTCTGGTGAGTTATTATAGAAACCTACTACCTTAACTACATCTCCTAGTTTATATCTATAGAGCCCTGCATAGGTAGTAATGACTATTTCATAACTTTTACCTACTTCTAGTTCTTGAGAAGAAAATGTTCTAGGATTCTTTTTGTCAAATTCCTCTATTGGGATAAACTCATAGAAAACTGTATCAGGTATTATTACATACCTTGTTTTAAGAACATATGGATTTATTCCCATAGTTCCTTCTGATGCTGCATAACAAGGAGAATATATAGTTATATTTCCTGAATAATAATTAACCATATCATTATAAATTGAAAAATTTGCTCCTGTAACAGTTGCAATATATTGAAGTTTAGGCCATATTCTTTTACAAATTCCATTAAAGCCCTTTTTAAATTCTCTTTCTAATTCCTCTGCCCTAGCTGCATTGGGTTGTAAATATTTATTTAAAACTTTCCTAGTTTCTTCATCAATATTTAATGTTTTACTTAACCTTCCTTTTCTAATATCCCTAACTATATCATACCAGTTCTTTTCCATAATTCTTAATAAATCTAAAACATTTGAAATAAATACTCCAGATATAAATAGTAAATTCCTTTCTGTTAATCCAAAAAGTATATGCAAATAAAGTGATACTTCCTTATCTTTAATGGACATAACTTCATAGGGTGAAGTATATAAATAAGGTAAAAAGTTTTTAATACTATCTATTCCTCCAGATGTAGCTGAACAAATAGGAGTTCCCCCTTTGGTATAAGTACTCATTACAACATCAGCTATCATTAATCCTCTTCCATAATTCCAATTTTCTCTAAAATTATTATAGGCAAATTTATTTATTAATAATGCCATATATTTTGAAGCTTTAAGCCTACTTGCTTTAGTTACAGGAATTAATTTTTGCTTACCTGTAGTACCTGAAGTATGCCCAAAATATTCAACATTCTTTGTAATTAATATATTTTTTTCTCCATTTACCATGCGATCAATATATTTTTCATAATAGGAGTACTCTGTTAAAGGTACCTTAGCCTTAAAATCTTCTATTGAAAGTATATTTTTAAACTTATATTTTTCACCTATTTCACTACTAGCATTTTTCTTTAAAATATCAAATAATACATCATTATTTACTTTACTAAAGTTTTTAGTTTGCTTATTAAAATTTTTTTCTACTATTCCTCCACAAGTAATCATTGTCCTATAAAGTGCCTTACTTATAATGGACATATTTCTACACATCCTATGATTATTTTCCATAAATATTATATGAATCCCATGAAAAAATGGTATTAAATAGTTTATTCTATTTTTATACTAAATAATTTCTTATAAAAATAAAAGCCACACTAAATTACTTTAATGTGGTTAAAAGAATTTAAACTATTTTATAGTGGCTACTACTGTATAAGTGCACCATTTATTATTACCTGTATCCCTATCATAAATAAAAAATGAAAATATTGTATTTGTTAATCCTATAGTTGAAAAACTCCATTCTTCTCCTAAAGGTATTGGATTTGATTCATTGTTGCATAACTTAAACACTCTAAAATCAATATTTCTGCTAAAATCTATAGAGTATATATTGCTTATAAAATCAATTCTAATTGGTACATCAATTAACGAAGAAGTGTTTAAAGTAATTGTTCCAACAGTAAATGTAGTTCCAGATACCGTATCTCCAGTAATTACAGCTAATTCAGGACTACCTTCTTTTATAGTCATTAAATTGTTAATTTCTTTATTGTAATTATCAAAATCATCATCTTGATAATCACTTGACCCTGAAGACATACACCCAGTCCTCCTTTTATTTATCTTATAAATAAATACTCAGCTTAATAAAAATATAATATCTCTATTATATTTAATATATGCGGTGTATAAAAAAGATTTACCCTTATATAATTTCTCTATTCATAATCTAGGTTAATATGGTTGTAGTTATTTTCCCCCATATTATTAATTGTTCAAACTTCCATTGTGCATATAGAATTATATTTTTATTACCCATTATAAGAATTTCTTCTGGATCATATTGTATTCCTGTTCCAGAAGCTTCCGTGTTCCATCCAATAAAAGCATAATTTATTTTTCTAAGATTTCCTGTATTACTTAATACTGTTGCATTTTCACCATTTTGATATAAGTGATTATCTACAGGTACTATGCCACTTGTATTTCCATTTCCATTATAAGTTATACTATAGACTGCTGCCCACTGCACATATAAGATTATATCTTGGCTACCTATTACTAATATTGATCCTGGATCATAATGTGTTCCATTACCATCAGCCTCCGTATTCCAACCTACAAAAGTGTAATTAACTTTTTCAAGAAGTCCAGTATTACTTAATACTGTTACATTTGCTCCACTTTCATATTGGTTGCTATCTACTGGTACTGTACCACTTATATTACCATTACCATTGTAGGTTATCCTATAAACTGGTGCCCACTGTGCATACAGAATTATATTTTGGTTGCCTATTACAAAGGTATCTCCTGGTTCATAGTGTTTTCCACTTCCATCAGATTTAGTATTCCACCCTTTAAAGGTATAACCTATTTTCTCTAAGAGTCCAGTATTATTTAGTACTGTTACATTATCTATATTTTCATATTCATTACTATCTACTGGTACTGTGCCGCCACTATTCCCATTACCATTATAGGTTACAGTATAAGGTGGCCATTGAACATATAAAATTATATTTTCATTTGCTACTATAATGGTTTCCCCTGGTTCATAATGATCTCCAGTTCCATCTGCCTTAGTGTTCCACCCTCCAAAATTATGACCTGACTTTTGAAGTCCTCCAGTATTAGCAGATACTGTTACAGTTTCATTTAACTTATAGGTATTATTATCTACTGGTACTGTTCCACTTGTATTGCCGTTACCATTATAAGTTACTATATAAAGTGCTTCTGTATTATAACCATACCAAGGATTCGAAAATCCTGATTTACCAAAAATATAGTAAATCTTAAAATTAGAATCTGAACCATCAAACACTTGTATATCCATCCATGGTGCATCTCCCAAGAATTTTACTTCATATAATTTATTACAGCCAATAAAACCACGATAACCAATACTATGCACACTAGTTCCCATAGTTACCTTTTCTAAATTGCTACAATAAGCGAAAGTATAACTACCAATGTTAGTGACACTACTTACAATATCTATGCTTGTAAGATTTGTACAATATTCAAAAGCATTATCATTTATATTTACTACATTTTTACCTAAAGTAATACTTGTTAGGTTTGTACATCTTTCAAAGGCTAAAGTATCAATTGTTTTAACACTATCTAGAACAGTAAATCCTCCTATTTTTCCTGCTGGATAGCATATTAATGTTTCTTTTGTCTTATTATACAAAACCCCATCTAAACTTGAATAATTTATATTTCCAGGCTCTACATTTATGGAAGTTAAGCTAGTGCAATGCCTAAAGGCTCCTCCTCCAATATTAGTTAGGTTATTGGGTATAACTATCTCTATTAGATTATTACAATCACCAAATGAATATATTCCAATACTAACTACACTATCTGGTATAATTATATTAGTTAAATGACTATATGCAAAAGCCCAATCAGAAATATTAGTAACTGTACTTGGTATAGTAAATGAACCTGTTAATCCAGTAGGATTAGATAACAATGTTGTTTGAGATTTATTATATAGAACACCAAATGAACTATAGTAATTAGGGTTAAAATCACTAACATTTATTGAAAGTAGATTACTACAATTAGTAAAGGCATAAGGTCCAATACTTGTTACACTAGTCGGGATAAATACCCTAGTTATGACAAAATTATTTTCAAATGCATTATAACTTATAGTAGTTACTGGATATCCCTCTATTGAATTAGGAATTATAATATCTCCCCCTACACCAGTATATCCAACAATCCAAGCGCTACCCCCTACAATTTCATAATCAAAGCCATCTAAGGTTGTAGGCATTTAATTAAACCTCCTCTATTTATTAATTTAATAACATTTAATTAATAGTTCCTATAGGTAGTTTATAACAAAAATATTAAAATGTTTCTTATTAATTCTAATACATATAATAAAAAGCACCTCTAAATGTCATATATCCCTCCTGTCTCCATTAATATTCAAATAAATTCATAATATTTTCTATTATATTTGTTAATTTCTTATCTTTTATTTCAAACCATGCTGTATTAAATATTTTAAATTCTTTCATTCTAAATACAAAAATAAGCTAGTATAACTTTTAGTTATACTAGCTTATTTTCATTAAACTTTCTATTTCTTCTTTAGTTAACACTCTATAATCTCCGCTCTTTATTCCATCTAAGAGTATACTAACTATCCTGATTCTTTCTAACTTAATTACATTATATCCAAAGACTTTGCACATTCTTCTTATTTGCCTATTTAAGCCTTGAGTTAATATTATATTAAAGGTATTATTATTTATTCTTCTTACCTTACAAGGTCTTGTGACTGTATCTAGTATATTAACCCCCTTTGACATATTATCAATAAAATCATCATCAAAATCATTATCTAAAGTTACTGTATATTCTTTTTCATGATAACTTTCTGAAGATAATATTTTATTAGCCATATCACCATCATTAGTCATTAGTATAAGCCCCTCTGAATCTTTATCTAAGCGACCAACTGGAAAAACATATTCTTTATAATTTAAAAAATTAATTATATTATCCTTTACTTCTCTTGATGAAGTGCAAACTATTCCTTTAGGCTTATTTAAGGCTATATATATCTTTTCCTTTTGCTTAACCTTTTCTCCATCTAACAATATATCATCAGTTTCTTCCACCCATTGACCTTGCTCACAAAGCTCACCATTAACAATTATTCTTTTATCTTCAATTAATCTACTTACTTCTTTTCTTGAACAATATCCATAGTTGCTTAATAGTTTATTTATTCTCAAAGTAAAATATCCTTCCTATTATAAAAATTATAATATATATTTTTATCTTATTAATAATACTATAATTAAAATAACAGAGTCAATTTGTAGACTGTGTCATAACTTCAAAGTTTTATTACCATTAGTTAAAAAAGAATTTCAACTTTTTCTTTAAGAGCAATAATAACCTTATCTATATCTAAACCATTTGCTCCAAAATATAATTTAATATAGTGATTTCTTCCGAAAACAAGTCCAAATGGTCTAGTTTCTGTAACAAAGTCTCCTTCTGTTCCTCTTATAGTAATAGTATATTTTAAAGCATTATCATAATAAATAGATAAAGGTAATTGTGCTAGTGGTCCTTGATCTGATTTCATTTTTATTGAAATATCATATAATCCATACTCATAAATAGTAATACAAAAAACTTCTGAATTTCCTTTTTGATTTTTTAATGTCTTTCCGTCAATAACAATAGTATTACTTTCTTTATCAGCTTTATAATAAACTATATTTTCTACTTTTAAATCATCTTCCTCTTTTTTATTTATTTCATTTAATTCATCTTCACTAATAAGCTTTAATTCATATAACATTGCTGGTGATTTCAATATAAAGTTTAGAATATTTTTTGCATTTCTTTGTAATTCACTTCTTTTTAATTCTCCACTTTCTAAAGCTTCTTTAACATTGTCCTTTTCAGAATTTGATTTTGAATCTGCTACACACATATATAAATCATTTTGTGCAGCAACCATAGGGTACTTATTTTCTTTTGTGGCTTTTTCCCCTTCGATATTTGATTTAGCCCACCAATCAGACATTACTATGCCCTGAAATCCCCATTCTTTTCTAAGTATAGTTGTACATAAATCATAGCTTCCAGCAGTCCAAATACCATTTACTGGCCCATAACTAGTCATAATAGCTCTTGCATTAGCTTCTTTAACAACAATTTCAAATCCTTTTAAATAAATTTCTCGCAAGGCTCTTTCTGATACTATTGAATCTGCAAAATGCCTAGATGCTTCTTGGTTATTAGCACAAAAATGCTTAATAGTTGGTGCAACACCTTGTGATTGCATACCAATTACTTGAGCTGCACTTATTTTTCCTGTTAATAGTGGATCTTCTGAAACATATTCGAAATTACGCCCATTTAGGGGATTTCTATGAATATTCATTCCTGGTCCTAAAAGAGAATCTATCTTATTTTTTCTCATCTCTTTTCCTGTCATTTTATAAAGTTCTTCTACTAATTCTATATTAAATGTACAACCTAGAGCTGTTCCATTTGGAAGAGAACAGGCCTTAGTTCCACAATCCATACGTATTCCTGAAGGTCCGTCAGCACAACATGCAATTGGTATACCAAAGTTTCTTAATTCCTCTGTAACTCCACCAAAAGCAGCTGCTGTTCCTGGCGTAACCTTAGGACTACACATTCCTTCCCCTCTAAACATATAAATTAAATCATCATCACTTAATTGTGCCACAAAATCATTTATATCTACTTTTTTATTAAATACATCTCCAAGTTTATAGCCTTTGTCTCCAGTATAAGGTATTTCCTCTTCTCTTCTTTCTTCCATTCTTTTATATGGATTTATAGTTCTTGTAGGAACTTCTTCCATTACTATTTTAGGACTTTCATCTTCATTAAAACCTAACTTAAATCTTTCAAAGGAAGCTGTAGGTCCATAGGCTTCTTCTAATCTTTCTACTACAGTAAATTCTTCATTATATTCTCCTAAAATATTTGCACTTCTAACATCTGAACCAATATAAAACTTGTAACATCCTTCTTCTAATACATAGCATGACTTATATCCAGTTATTCCACTATCATCATAAGAAGCAAAATAATATTTAGGAATTTTTATTTCCAATTTTTTGGTCCCCTGGGGATTGATTATATTAGTTTTTGCAAATCCAACTAAGGATCTTGCTGGCTTTCCAAGTTTCCCTTGTGGTACTTCTATATATACTTGTACAACTTCTTTTCCAGGCATATTCCCTGTATTAGTTACAGTAGCTTCAACTATTACTTCTTTATTTGTTACTCTTAAGAGTTTCCCTTTAATATCAAAATTAGTATAAGATAATCCATATCCAAAAGGATAAATCACTTTATTCTTTGCAAAAGTTTCAAAGTAACGATATCCTAAATATATGTCTTCTTTATAATAATTTCTTTCTATACCTCCAAAGTTTTCAGTAGATGGGTAATCTTCAATATTTCTTGCAATAGTATCTGTTAATTTTCCACAGGGATTTACCTTTCCTGTTAAGACATCAACAACAGCATTTCCTCCTTCTTGTCCTCCTTGCCAGACATAAAGAACTGAAGATGGATTATATTTATCTACCCATTTCATATCTATAATATTACCCACATTCAAAATCACAGCTGTTCTTTTAAACGTTTTGGTAACCTTTTCAAGAACAGCTTCTTCCTCTTCAGTTAGAAGGTAACTTCCAGGTTCATTTTTACTATCTTGATCTTCTCCAGCAGTACGACCTATAATAACCAATGCAATATCTGCATGAGAGGCAGCTTGTACTACTGAATCATCAAGTATCATTTCTTTTTGAGACCAAGGTACAATTCCCCATCCCTTACCTTCATCATAAGGATTATCTTTAATCCATTCTTTATACACATTTAACAATTCTTCATCTAAAATAATATCCTTATTTTCTCTTAAAGCATCTAAAATACTAACCACATATCTTGTATTTACAAGACCGCCTGAACCTAATCCACTTTTATAATAATTAAAAGCACTCCTTCCAAATACAGCTACCTTATCTTTATTTCTAAGTGGAAGTGCCTTATCATCATTTTTTAGTAAAACACAGCTTTCTGCTGCTACCTGTCTTATAATGCTTGCATATTTTTCTAAATCCAATGTATATTGTCCCATATTATCCTCCATTAAATATGTCATTTAATTTTATACCCAAAACCTAAATTTACTTTATCTTCTTATAATTTAAAGGACTTATACCTACATACTTTTTAAATTTACAATAAAAATAATCAATATCTTTATACCCTACCTTTTCACATACTTCGTATACTTTTAATTTATCCTCAAGAAGTAATTTTTTAGCTTGCTCTATTCTTATATTATCTAAGTAAGTATTAAAACTTTTACCTGTGCTATCTTTAAATAATTTACCTAAGTAAGAGCTATTATAGTTAAATATTTCTGCTAAATCCTCTAATTTTAAATCTTTATAGTATTTATTATCTACATATTTTACTATTCTTTTAATACCTTTCCCCTTAAAATTACTTGCTACATATTTTGAAATGTATAAAAATTTGTCTGTTAAAAACTTAATAACTTCATTTAAGCTATTCTTACTATAAATTATTTCAATAACTATTTTGTTATCCATATCTAAGGTTTCTTTTACATTGTAGTTTGATATAATGTTATCTTTTAATTTAATATAGTAATTAGTTAGTAGAGCTTTTACTTCTTCTTCTTTATAATTCTTTTCTATTATAACTTTTTCTAATAATAAAAAACTTTGCTCTATTTCATATACTTCACCTATTTCTATGTAAGTATATAAATTATCTATTATTTCTTTTTCACTAATTAAACTATTAATATTATTTTTTATCTTATCCATACAAACAATGCCTTGATTAAGGTATAAATATCTCTTATTCATTAAATCTTTAGCACTTTCATAGGAATAATTAATTTTATTAATATTATTTACTTCTTCTCCTATTGCAATAAAAAGATTTTCTTTGAAGTCCTTTTCAATTTGTATTTTTATTTTTTTTAATAATGAAAAAATACATTCAATACTTTTGTCATAAAATATTATTGCCACTGTATTTTTAATTCTAAAAACATTAGTATTATTGACACCTAAGATTTCTTCAACTGCCTCTTTTAAATCAATAATATTATCATTATCAAATTTATTTTTATCATTAGATATTAGTGCTACGTATAAACTTTTTTTATTTATAGCATTTAAGATTTCCTTTGCTTCTTCTGAATAATTATTTAAGCAAAGCCTTGCCAAGGCATATTCTTTTATTAATTCCAGTTTACTTTCAATATTGGAATTTAACTTTATTTTATAAAAAATCTCTTTTTTTACTTCATTAACAGACTCAAGTAACTCATTCTTCTCTATAGGCTTTAGTAAGTAGGATTTTGCTCCATATCTCATGGCATCTTTTATATCCTTAAATTCACAGCACTCACTTACTATTATAAATTTTCCTACAAAGCCTTTTCTCTTTACATCTCTTATAACCTCTAATCCTGATTTTCTATTCATTTTTATATCTATTAACACTAAATCTGGCTTTAAATCACAAATCTTCTCATAAGTATCATACCCATCATTACCTTCTCCACATATACTAAATCCACATTTGTTCCAATTAATAATATTTTTTATTTCTTCTCTCATATAAGGTTCATCGTCTGCTATAAGTACTTTTAACATACTATTCTCCCCCTATTATTACCATAAAATCATAACAACTTCACATCAATATTTTCTACTTTTTCCCCTTTAATTTCTTACCCATTAATATGAATTGTTAAAAAATCAATTTATCTTACATATTAATATTATATAATATTCACATTACCTTTAAATAGATTTAAAGGTAAAATTATGTAATTATTTTTTCTGAATATCTTTTAAGATATTTTACTTCCAAAAATAAATCCCAGAGTTTACACCTCTAGGATTTATAATAATAATTTTTTTAACATAGTATTCCTTTTGGCATCTTGGTAACTATATTAATTTAAAATATCTAAATATGTTAATTATTAAAGAAAGAAAATTAAATTCTTAAATTCTCTATCTTTTTTATATTTCTTTATTCGAATCCTTCCATTAACTAACCATGTATGCATCTAATAAATTGTCCTGGTTCCACTTCTCTAGCTTCTGGACATTTACTTTCGCAAATTTCCTTTGCTTCTGGACATCTAGTTCTAAATGGACACCCTTTACTTTCAGGAGTCCACTGCCTTATTTCTGTATCTTTATCTCTTACAACAGGTAAATCAATTACTCCTTCTCTTTCAGGATCTGGAGCGGCTGCTACAAGAAGCTTAGTATATGGATGTTTTGGATTGCAAATTACTTTATCTACATCTCCCCATTCAACCATATGACCAGCATATAATACTATTATTCTATCAGCAAAATATCTTGCTGTAGCAATATCATGAGTAATATATACAAAAGATTTGTTCATTTCCTTTTTTAGTTTATTTAATAAGTTTAAAACTCCAAGTCTTATAGATACATCAAGCATTGAAGTAGGCTCATCTGCAAAAATCACATCTGCTCCCACTGCTAGTACTCTTGCAATATAAGCTCTTTGCTTTTGCCCACCAGAAAGTTGATGTGGAAACTTTTCACCTTGGTCCTTAGGTGGAGTTAATCCTACCATTGTTAGATATTCATCCATCTTTTTTAACATTGTCTCTTCATCAGAAGGATGATAAAGTTCTAATGGCCTTTTAAGATGATAATATATGTTGTGTAATGGATTTAAAGATGAAAATGGATCTTGAAAAATCATTTGAGTCTTTTGTCTATAATTTTTAAGTTTTTCACCTTTTAATTCATTAATATTTTCCTTTTCAAAAAACATTTCTCCAAAACTTGGTTCATAGAATTTCATTGCAATCCTACATAATGTAGACTTTCCACAACCTGATTCTCCAACTATTGCCAAAGACTCTCCAGGATATAAGTCAAAAGATATGTCATTTAAAGCACGAATAATACTTTTCTTTGAAAAAAAGCTTTTTTTAGCAACTTTAAAATCCATTGTAACATTTTTTACACTAAATATTGGTTGTACTAATTCTTGTTCTTTCATATCTTATCCTATCTCCTTTACCAGTTCTAATGGATTATGGCAGAAGAAGAATTCATCATCCTTTGAACTTTTTATTGGTTCTTCTTCAAAACATATTTTAGTTGCTTTAAAACATCTATCTTGGAATCTACATCCTTTAGGAATACAACTTAAATTTAATGGTGAACCTGGAATCCCTTCCATATATTTTATTTCCCCTTGTAATGAAGGGAAGGAATTCTTTAATCCGTAAGCATATGGATGCTGAGGATTCTTTAATATCTTCTTGGAAGATGCTTGTTCAACAATTTTTCCTGCATACATTATTGATACAGTATCACAGAATTCCATCATTAAACTAATATCATGAGTAATAAATAGAATTGAAAAATTGAGTTTTTCCTTTAACTCATATATTTTTTGCAGTATTTCTCTTTGAACTACAGTGTCTAAAGCTGTAGTAGGTTCATCTAATATAAGAAGTCTTGGTTTTAATGCTAATGCCATGGCAATTACAGCACGCTGTCTCATTCCTCCTGAAAATTGATGTGGGTAGTCCCCTAAACGATTAGCTGGAATACCTACCAATTCTAAAAGTTCTTCTGCCATCTTTCTTGATTCTTTTTTATTTTTAGTTATTCCATGGATTTTATAAAGTTCAAAAAATTGATTTTCAAGAGTAACTACTGGATTTAAACAGTTCATAGCTGATTGGAATACCATACTTATTTTATTCCATCTGAAATCTTGTAACTGATTTTCTGATAAGGCTAAAATATCTTTTCCATCCATTATTATTTTTCCACCAGTAATAAGGGCTGGAGGTCTATGCAATCTCATTAAGGAATAAGCAATGGTACTTTTTCCACAACCTGATTCTCCTGCTAGTCCTAAACTTTTTCCTTCTTCAATAACAAAGCTTACGTCATCTACTGCTCTTATATGTCCTCTTTCTGTTATATAGTCAACACAAAGATTTTCAACTTCAAGTAGTACTCCCATTACTTTATGCCTCCTTCACTAGTAGTAATTTCTGAAAACTCTCTCTTTAATAATCTTTCTTGTTTTTTCTTTTCTTTATAGTATTTTCTCATAATTCTTTGAGCTCTTAATTTTGGATTGGATATCTCATCAATGGAGAAATTAATTAATGTAAGGCCTGCCCCAAATAATATTACAAATACACTTGGTCCAAGTATTTCCCACCATACTCCACTATTTAAAGCACCAGTGCTTTGGGCATTATTTAACATTTGACCCCAAGTTACTGACATTCTATCTCCAAAACCTATGAATTCAATAAAAGATTGTGCCATAATAGCATATATTACTGTTCCTATAAAACCTGAAGTTATCATTGATAGCATATTAGGCATTATTTCTACGAATAATATACGTATTTTAGATTCTCCTAAAGTTTCAGCAGATTTTACAAACTCCCTATTTCTTAAACTCATAGTTTGTGCTCTATAAACACGAGCTCCCCATGGCCAAGAAGTAAGACCTATTATAGTTCCAATGGCTAGTGGTGATATTTTCCCTATCATTGATGCTATTATTAATAGTAATACTGTTTGTGGAATAACCATAATTATATTTATTGTAGTTGTAATTCCATTATCTACTCCTCCACCAAAATAACCTGCAGTAATTCCAATTATTAAACTTAAAACCACTGCAATTGACCCTGCAAAAATTCCAACTGATATGGATACTCTTCCACCATATAAAGTTTGGGCCCATACATCCTTACCTGCTTGTGTGGTTCCAAGAATATGGCTAGATGATGGAGCTACACGCCATAATCCATCAAATGTTTGCATAGGTTCATATGGTGTAAATAAGTTTGCTCCAAGAGTTAATACTAATACAATAAGTATTAAAACTACTCCAGCAGTAGTTTTAGGAGACTCTTTTAAAAAATTAACTATTCTAGACTTTAATAATTTCTTTACCATATCTTAACCTCATACTTTCCTTATAATTATTCTCCTGATTGTCTTCTAATTCTTGGATCAAGAATAAAAACACTCATATCTGCGATAAAATTAGCTGACAGCATCAAAATAGTAGTCATAAGTAAAATACCTTGCATTAATGGATAGTCTCTACCATTAATAGCCTGAATCATTAATTTTCCTAATCCTGGATAGTTAAATACATTTTCAATAAGTAGTTGTCCACCAAGTAGAAATCCCACTTGCATTGCAAAGGAAGTTACTACTGGTAACATAGCATTTCTTGCACAATACTTAAACATTATCTTTTTATCAGGAACGCCTTTTGCAACCCCCATAACTATATAATCTTCACCTAATTGATTTATCATATTAGCCCTCATACCCATTATTCCACTAAAGCTACTTAAAAGAATAGCAGTTACTGGCAGGAAAGCATGATAGGCAACATCCTTAACGAATTCAAAACCCTTGGCATATAATAAGGGCGTAATTGCATACCCCTTAGGGAAAACTCCAGTATAAGCCAATGTATAACTTAGAGTTAATGCAATAATTACAGCAGGAATATTTGCCATAATTTGTCCACCAACTGTTAATGTGGTATCTAATCTACTTCCTCTTCTCCATGCAACAAATATACCTAAAGCCGTATTAATAATAAATGATAATATTAATGCTGTTCCACATAAAAATATTGTCCATCCTAATGGTCTTTTTATTACTTGCGTAACAGGATATAGGTTATTTGTAAAAGAAACTCCCCAATCACCTTTCAATATATCAACAAAATTTCTAAAATAAGTTACTATTAAAGGCTCATTGCTATTAATTCCAAACATTTTTTCAATAGCTGCTATAGTGGCTGGATCTACTTTACCACCTTGTTGTGCAAGCTCTCCTAATCTCATTTGGACTGGGTCTCCTGGCATAAGACGAGGAAGAAAGAAGTTTAATGTAAATGCTCCGATAAAGGCCATAAAATAAAACCATAATCGTTTCAAAATATATTTCATCTTTCTCCTCCTCTAATATTAATTAATAATCTATTTTACTGGTTCTAATTCCATTAATTGTAATACTTTAGAATCGTGTATACAGTTTGATGGGTCTGGACCCTTACCTTCTTCTGTTGTCCATCCTGTAAATCTGGAATCATTATAAATATTCCACTTACCATTAAATAAGACTGGTACACTAATCATATTTTCAGCAAAGAATTTTTCAATCTTTTCTACTATTTCAGCTTGTCTCTTTTCATCTGCTACTGGTAATTCTTCTATTAAAGCTGTCATTTCATCATTCTTATAATTATTTTGACAAGTTGACCACCAAGTACTTGTTAAGAATCTTGATTGGTCGCCAATTGTATCAAAGTAGTACTTCCAAATATTTGTGTTTTGTCCATAAGCTGTATATAACATATCGAAGTCACCAGTTCCCCATGCTTCAGTAACTACTCCAAGTTCTTTAGGTGCATTTGTAGCATTTATTCCAACTTTTTGTAAGTTTTCTGCAACTATTTGAGCTCCTGCATTCCAATCTGACCAACCTGCAGGGGAAATTATATCAAATTTAATTGGAGTTCCATCTGGATTATCTCTAAATTTATCTCCATCTTTATCTACAAAACCTGCTTTATCAAGAATCTTTCCTGCTTCAGTTAAATCAAATTTAGTATATGGATCTGAAAGTGCTTTTGCATCTTTATTTATATAACCTGATAACATTGGTGGTAATCCAGTAACTGTTGGTATTTCATCACTTAAGTAACCAAATGCTGCAGATTTATTAATAGTATTTCTATCAGTTGCTAAAGATACTGCTCTTCTAAAGTCTACTGAATTGAAAGCTTTCTTATTATTTTCATTTTTAGTCATATAGTTAAAACTTAGTCTTATAGCGTCATTTCTACCATACCAATATTTTTTATGAGCATCGCCTTTTACATAAGTGTTTTCAATGTCTGGAATCATAATATAAGCCCAGTCAACATTTCCTTCTTCTAATAATGCTAAGGCAGCATCATTTCCATCAAATTGTGGTATTCTTAATTCATCTACCTTTAAATCATCAGCTTTCCAGAAGTTTGGATTTCTGCCTAAAACAACCATTTCAGGAGTATAATCTTTAACTTCTGAGAAAGAACCTGTAACAACTGGATTGTCTATTACTGCTGTAGCTGGATCAGAAATTTTAGAGAATACATGTTCTGGAACCATCCAAGCTTGATAGAATATATCTTTTCTGCTAAATACATTAGGCTTTGACATTACAAATTTAACTGTATAATCATCTACCTTTTCAACTGATTGTAGCTTTGGACTATCTCCATGCCAATTGCCAGTTGTATCTATTTCTGGTTTGTCCTTTGAATATGTGTATGTGAATACTACGTCATCAGCATTGAAGGCTTCGCCATCACTCCACTTAACATCTTTTCTTAATTTTACTATAAGAGTTTTGTTATCTGACTCACTCTTAATGTCTTCAGCTAACCACATTGTTTCTTTTCCACCATTATTTGCATCAAAAATAACTAATGGTTCATACATAAATCCTTGAATAAATTGAGTTGGCTTATTGTATGGGTTAAAGTTTCTTACCCATCCTTGTGAGGATTCTTGTAAAATTGTTAATGCTGCTGGCTTTGTATTTTCTCCAGTTTCTCCTTTATTTTCTCCATTTGATTTACAGCCTATAAATAGTCCTGTAGCAATAGCCACTGTGCAAATAAGGCTAAGAATTTTTTTGACTTTCATAATCACATCTCCCTTAATAGTTTTGTAATTAAAATTTTTACTATTTTTAATATAGTAGTATACCTTTACATAAAATAAAAATATTCTTCATAAAGTACTACTATATCTAGCTAAATTTTATATCAAAAAATTTTATAATAACACCCAAAAAATTCCACCTATTTTCCTCTATAAATTCTAGCTTTTTTATATTCATATGCTTTCAATACTTTCTTAATAACAAATAAATAAGACAATTTTTCAACTAACTTATATCTATTCTTTCCAATATTTTTATCTAAATAAATATATAAATAAAAATATTGGAGGCCATTCTCACAGCCTCCAATATCCTAAAATCCATTATATTAATTAAATAAATCAGGAAGTATATTATAAATAAATTGGTTAATCCAATGCCAATTATGAATGCCACCAGGAGCTACAATAAAATAAAAATTACCTTCTTTTAAATCTGATGAATAAATAAAACTATCCTTTAATTCTTTTAGAGCATCCATTTGTGGTTTCATATTAGGATAGGCAATATCTAACTCCCCTGAAGCACAAAGTAAATAATAATCCTTCGTAGTATATTCTGAATTTTTTGCTACCGTTGCCAAATATTCAGCGGTTTCCCTTGCCATATTCCCTTCAGCCTTTTGAACCAGTTCCCAGCAATCACCACTTAATGGTATAAAATACTTGAAATAATCTAGACAGTTTATAAAGGTATACCAGGTAGTAACTGATCCCATAGAAAATCCACCAAAGGCTCTATGTTGACGAGAAACCTTTAAATCCTCTTTATTAACTGATTTTGTATAGGTATTATATTTAGTTTCCACAAAGGGAATTAAATCATTAATTAATTCCTCATGAAAATATTTAGTTTCCACTATAGGCAGAATATGATCAAGGCTTTCAACATTGCAAAGTTCTTCATTATTTTTCAAATTATTTTTAACCCCATAAAACGTAGGTGTAACCACAATCATAGGCTCCATATCACCACTTGCAATCATATTATCTAATATATTCTTTAGCTCTGTATTTTTACCTGGACCTCCAAATAGTAAATTTTCATCTTCACCACCACCATGCATTAGATATAGAATATTATACTTTTTATTCTTATCCTTAGCTTCATATCCATAAGGAAGGTAAAGATTTAAGTGTTTAATATTACCTTCTAAGCCTTCTACCTTATATTCTAAGCTCTGGATAGTTCCTTGTTTTGCATTTTCCATTCTATATTCCTCTGGAAGAAATTTAAACGCTTTATCCTTTGATGAATCTTTTATTATTTCTTTATATTCATTATCCATAAAAGTTCTCCTCATAATAAATTCTTATTGATAACCTTTATAATTTCTTATTTAAGCTTGTACACTTTTATTAATACAATACTTTTTTCGGAAAAATCCAACTCTAATGAAGCAACAAATACCCCTGTATTTAAGTAGCTGTAATTACTATTTTCATCAACTTTAAATTTAGGTACAGTCTTAATAATTTGACTAATGCCTTTATCATCTAAATAGCCTTCATTTTCAACAGAGATAAATATATTATCTTCAGTTTGAATTGTATATTTAGCAAAAGCATGAGCTAAAGTTTCACTTTTCCTTGTATTCCAATCTGCACCTCCAGGTAATACCTTTCCCTTAACAAATACCCCATCATTATTTAAACAATTAAAGTTACCCCCTATAATTGGAATAACATTAAGATATCCATTTAACCCATTTCCTACAGCCATAGAGTTAGTAATTTCTACTTCTAACTTCATAACTAAATCAGCTTCTAAAAACATTTATAACTTCTCCCTTTCTTTTTATATTTATCCTTAAATTAATTATAGGGTATTTTATATAAACTTTATATATTAAATAAAATAAGACCTATAAATTAAGAACTTCTTAATCTATAGGTCTTATTTTTTACTTATTTAAATTAATGTTATTAATAATGTACTTACATATTCAATTAACACTTAATAATCCACTTTATTTTCTAAACCTCTAAGGAACTGTATTTCTTCATAAAAATATCAATTCTATCACTAATACTCTTTACTCCACCTTCAATGTCACTTTCTATATTTATAGCAAGGATTGGCTCATGAAGAGATACCCTTAAAAGGGCCCATCCCTTTTCTTTATTACAATTTAATTTTATCCCTTCATAATTTTTAGATTCTATATCCCAATCCTTATACTGGCTAACGTATACTTTTAAATTTTCTATAACAGATTCTCCATATTCCCTGAAGTTCTCACATTTAATTTTTATTCTCTTTTCTTCGCTTTCTAATGGATATTTTAAATTTTTTATTAAATCACATATATCCTTATTTTCCTTTTTTAGCTTTGACATTTCTATGATAATCTTCACTACAAGGTAAGCTCCATCATCTAAGAAATAGTTTTCTCTTAAGGCTGCATGTCCAGAGGTTTCTATTGCAATAGGACAATCAATCCCCTTTTTATTTAGTCTCTTAGCTTCATTTATAACATTTTTGTATCCCCTTTTAAATCTGTGATGAACTCCTCCTAGCTCTGTTATAAATTCTGTTAACCCTGTAGATGTAATTGAATCTGTAACTATAGTTGTACCTTTATCTTTTTCTATGACTATTGCTGATATTAATGCTATAAGAGAATTCTTATTTATTTCTTCCCCTGATTTAGAAACTATTGCAGCTCTATCCACATCTGTATCAAATATTATTCCCAAATCTGCCTTGGATTTTAATACAGCATTTTTAATAGAATCCATAGCTTCTTCATTTTCTGGATTAGGTATATGATTAGGAAAATTTCCATCTGGATTAAGATATTGACTTCCTTTAGTATCTGCACCTAGTTTTTCCAATACCTTTGTAGCAAAAAATCCCCCTGCTCCATTTCCAGCATCAACAATTATCTTACTACCTTCTAATGGTCTTTCCATGTTTATAGCTTTTCTTACTTTATCAACTAATACTTTTGAATAATCTTCTATTAAGTTTACTTCTTTTACTTCTCCAATTTCAGATACAGAATTTTCACTATCATTAATTGAATCACTTGCTAAATTAATAATATTATTTATATCCTCTTTTTCACATCCTCCATTAGGTGTAAAGAATTTTAAGCCATTATAATAATAAGGAAGATGACTTGCTGTAATCATTATAGCTCCATGACATTTATAATCATCTAGTACTGTAGTCATAAACATAGCTGGTGTAGTACTGATACCACAATCATATACAGTTATAC
>JAEXLD010000091.1 GCA_023445445.1 Bacillota bacterium | reverse complement strand
CTCACAGTAGTTATGATATAATTATACAAAAGGGCTTACTTAATAATTTAAGTAAGGAAATATCTGAAGTATTTAAGGGTAAAAAGATATTTGTATTAACAGATAAAAATGTTGATAAGTTTTATGGAGACAGGGTTTTTAAGGAATTATCTGATTTTGGATATGATACTAAGAAGCTAGTTCTTGAAGCTGGAGAGGAAACTAAGAGTTTTTTCGCTTTACCAAAGATTTATGATGAGCTTTTAAATTTTAAGATTACAAGAAGTGATTTAATTATAACTTTAGGTGGTGGAGTAATTGGAGATTTAGGTGGTTTTGTGGCATCTACATATCTTAGAGGAATTTCATTTATACAGGTTCCTACAACATTATTGGCACAAGTAGATAGTAGTGTAGGTGGAAAAGTAGGTATAGATTTAGATAGAGGTAAAAATCTTGTAGGTAGTTTTTATCATCCTAAAAAAGTCATAATAGATCCAGAGGTTTTAAAATCTTTAAGTGATAGAGTATTTAATGATGGCATGGCAGAAGTAATAAAATATGGCTGCATAAAAGATAAAGACTTCTTTGATAATTTATTAAAATATAAAGATAAAGAAGAAGTTATGAACAACATTGAATATATTATTCACAATTGTTGTAAAATAAAAAAAGAAGTTGTGGAAAAAGATGAAAAAGATACTGGTGAAAGAATGCTTTTAAATTTTGGTCATACAATAGGGCACGCCATTGAGAAATACTATAAATATAATAAATATACTCACGGGGAAGCAGTAGCCATAGGAATGTACGAAATTACTAAAATAAGTGAAGCATCTTTTGAAACAGAAAAAGGAACAGCAGATATAATAAAGAATATATTAATTAAGTATAATCTTCCTTATAAACTAGACATTGACCTTAATGAAATAAAAGAAACAATTTCATTAGATAAAAAGAATATAAATAATAAACTAAATTTAATATTTATAAGCAAAATTGGAGAAAGCAAAATAGTAAAAAGAGATAGTTTATAGGTAAGAAGTGAGAAGTAAGAAGTAAGAAGAAAAGAGAAGAGAGAATAGGTAAGAAGTAAAAGTGAAGAGAGAAGAACCACAATAATTCTTTCATTTTTTCATTTTTAAATTCTTAGTAATTTGGAACAAATTACATCAATAATTCTACATTTTACATTTTACATTCTACATTTCAATAAGGGGGTTTTTTATGCAAGGAATAAAACTTGATAATAGTAAGTTAAAGGGAATAGTAAAGATTCCACCTTCTAAAAGTATGGCACATAGGGCTATAATATGTGCAGCCTTAGGGAATGGAGTTTCTACAATAGAAAATATAGATTATTCTGATGACATTATTGCAACTATTAATGGTATGACTGCACTTGGTGCATCTATTAAAAGAGAAGAGGATAAAGTTACTGTTATAGGTGCTTTTAATGATAAGGTTAAAAGAAATTCTGTCAGATTAGTGGATTGTAAGGAATCAGGTTCTACCCTAAGATTTTTAATACCAATATCCTTGCTATTTGATGGTATTACAAAGTTTATTGGAGAAGGAAATCTAGGGAAAAGACCATTAGATACCTATTATAATATTTTTAAAGAACAAGGTATAAGGTTTAATACATTAAATGATGGACTTAATTTAATGGTTAAAGGAGCTCTTAAAAGTGGGGAATTTATACTACCAGGAAATATTAGTTCTCAATTTATAACAGGACTTTTATTAACATTACCTTTATTAGAAGGGGACTCAAAAATAATAATTAGTACTGAATTAGAGTCAAAGGGCTATATAGATTTAACCTTAGCTTGTATGAGGGACTTTGGCATTTCTGTTGAGAATAATAACTATAGAGAATTTATAATTAAAGGAAATCAGGGCTATGTTTCTAGAAATTATAGAGTTGAGGGAGATTATTCTCAAGGAGCATTTTATTTATGTGCAGATGCTTTAGGTTCTGAAGTGGAAGTCCAAGATTTAAGAAGGGATTCACTTCAAGGAGATAAAGAGGTAATAGAGATTCTAGAAAGAATGGGAGCTAAATTTAATTTTAATGACAATTTAAGTTGTGATGTAGAGGGAGATTTAGTTTCTACAATAATTGATGGTTCACAATGTCCAGATATAATACCTGTAATTTCATTAGTAGCAGCACTATCAAAGGGGAAAACAGAAATTATAAATGCTGGAAGGTTAAGAATTAAGGAATGTGACAGATTAAAAGCAGTGGCTACTGAGCTTAATAAGCTTGGGGCTCAAATTGAAGAAAAAGAAGAGGGGCTAGTAATATATGGTGTTCAAGAACTAGAAGGCGGAGTAGAAGTATGGAGCTGGAAGGATCATAGAATAGCCATGACTTTAGCAATAGCAGCAACTAGGTGCAAAAAGCCTATAATTATTAAAGATTACGATTGTGTAGCAAAATCTTACCCAAGATTTTTTGAGGATTATAAAATGCTAGGAGGGGCTATAAATGAGTGGAGTCTTTGGAAATAATATAAAAATATCTATTTTTGGTGAGTCTCATGGAGCCGCAATAGGTGTTAATATAGATGGGCTTCCATCAGGTTTTGAAATTGATATGGATAAGGTGTTATTTGAAATGGGAAGAAGGGCACCTGGAAAGAATCAATTATCTACATCAAGAAAGGAAGCAGATTTACCTGAAATATTAAGTGGATATTTTGAAGGGAAAACTACTGGGACACCACTTTGTGCTATTATAAGAAATGGGGATACAAGGTCCAAGGATTACTCAAAAACTAAGGATTTTCTAAGACCTGGGCATGCAGATTATAGTGGTTTTGAAAGATATTCAGGCTTTAATGACTATAGAGGTGGTGGTCATTTTTCAGGAAGATTAACAGCACCTTTAGTATTTGCAGGGGCTATATGTAAGCAAATATTAGAGGATAAAGGAATATTTATAGGTGCACATATAGCATCTATAAAGGAAATAGAAGACGAAAGATTTAATCCTACAAATATTTCTCCTATGGAGTTATTAAACTTAAGAGATAAGGAATTACCTTTAATAAATGCTTCATTAGATGAAAAAATAAAACATAGGATTATGCAAGCAAAGTATGATGGGGATTCAGTTGGTGGAACTATAGAATGTGCTGTAGTTGGAATAAAAGCTGGGGTAGGTAATCCATTTTTTGATTCAATAGAATCAACCTTGGCTCATCTTATGTTTTCTGTACCAGCAATAAAGGGAATAGAGTTTGGAAGAGGCTTTGATATGACTAAGCTTTTTGGTTCAGAAGCAAATGACGAGTATTATTATGATGAAGATTTAGTAAAAACTAAAACTAATAATAATGGTGGTATCTTAGGTGGAATAAGCAATGGAATGCCTATATTATTTAAAGTAGCAGTAAAACCAACAGCATCAATATTAAAAGAGCAAAATACTGTTGATATAAATAATAAAAAAGATGTTAAATTTAGAATAGAAGGAAGACATGACCCTTGTATAGTACAAAGAGCAGTGCCAGTAATAGAAGCAGTTACTGCAATAGGTATACTAGATTTAATAAAGGGGAGATATTAATGGGGAGCTTAGAAGACTATAGAAGTGAAATTGATTCTATAGACAAGGAGTTAATAGCTTTATTTGAAAAAAGAATGAATGTTGCCATTAAAGTAGGAGAATATAAAAAAGAAAGAAATCTTCCAATATTTAATGCTAAAAGAGAAGAGGAAGTAATAGAAAAGAATATTAATCTTCTAAAGAATAAAGAGTATAGTGAAATCACTAGAAGTTATTTTGAAAAAATTATGGAGCTTAGTAGATCCTTGCAAGCTGATTTAATGGAAAATCATAAGGATAACTTAAAAGTTAATATAATTGAAGATAATGTTAAAATAGGATATCAAGGTGTTGAAGGTTCCTTTAGTGAAGAAGCATTAAGAAAGTATTTTAATTCTTATGACAGTATTAAAAATTATGAGACTTTTAAAGATGTTTTTAATGCATTAGAAAAAAATGAAATACAATATGCTATACTTCCTATTGAAAATTCATATACTGGAGCAATTACTGAAGTTTATGATCTTTTAGTTAAATATAATTTTTATATAGTTGGTGAAGAGTGTATTAAAATAGACCAAAATCTTATGGGAATAGAAGGCACTAACTTAGATGATATTGAAGAAATTTATTCTCATCCTCAAGGCTTTGAACAAAGTAGGGGATTCTTAAGCAGATATAATAATATTAAATTAATTCCTTATCATAATACAGCAATAAGTGCTAAGTTAGTTTCAGATTTAAAGGATAAGAAAAAAGCTGCTATTGGAAGTAAAAGAGCAGCCAAGATTTATGGCTTAAGCATATTAAAAGAGAATATTAATGATAAAAAAGACAATCATACTAAATTTATTATTATAGGAAAAGAATTAAAATATGATAATGATAGCAATAAAATTAGTGTAGTATTTTCTCTAGAAGATAAGGCAGGGACACTATACAAGTTATTAAGACACTTTGCAGAAAATAATATTAATATGATTAAGATAGAATCAAGACCTAATAAACATGAGTCTTGGAATTATCTACTTTATGTAGATTTTGAAGGTAATTTAAATGATACCTTAGTTAAAAATGCTTTAGAGCTTATAGAAAAAAATAGTGGTTACTTTAAAATAATAGGAAACTATATAAATTCAAATAATTAATTTAAAAGGAGCATCAATCAAAATGATGTTCCTTTTAAATTAATTAGTATTAGTTTAAATTTATTCACTAAATTGAAGTTTGTTTTTCAGTTTTCTACTCTTTTATAAATTGTCCCATCCCAGGCAGAATAAACTGCTATATATTCATAATTGGGATATTCCTTTATCTCATATATTTTTTTGCCGTTATCCATCTTACAAATCAAAATATTTGAAATAGTGTACTTTTCATTAGGACTGCCATAACAATACTCTTTTCCATTTAAATAAATTGATTCCAATCGTTGTACAGCCTGGTTTTTATAGCTTTTGTTATGTAAAACTCTATACCCAAATAAAGTTATAATCAAAATTATAACGATTCCTCTAAAAAGTAATATACTTATCTTTCGTCGTCTATCTTCTATATCCAAAATAATCCCCCTACAAATTTCTATTTATCGCCAATTGCGTATTACTAACTATGTATTATAATAAAATGACTAGTAGATAGTTAATAATATACTAACATTAATTTCAAATATATTCCATAAAATCTTTTCTTTACTGGGGAGGGGAAATGGGAGATCAGGGTGACTTGGAGCCTATGCGACGGAACAGCTAGCATTATATATTTTTCGGCTTTTTTTTATAAAAATAGTGGAAATTATAAAAAAGTTGATGTATAATAAAAATATAAATATTAAGAATTTTCTGAAAATTATTAATAGGGAGAGAGTTAGCCTGTTTAAAAAGATGGGGGTCTTGAAAAGGTTTACTCAGGGGAGGTATACTTATGGTTGGTTTTGATGTTAGGAATATAAACTCTAAGGATTATAATGATGTAGTTAGGCTAAGTGAAGACTTAGATTATTCAAGCATTAAATCCATAATAGAAGATGAAAATTCTAAAATTATTGTAGCTCAATTAAATGATGAGGTTATAGGATATATAACTTTTACCATTTTAAATAATACAAGCTACAAAAGTAATTTAGCTATTAAAGAAATCATGGTTGAGGAAAAGTATAGGGGGCTTGGCGTAGGGCATCAGCTAATGATTGAAGCTAAAAAGTATGCAGCAGATTATAATGCAGCTTCTATAGTTGCAATTTATAATAATTATAAGGAAGAGGAGGTGTATTTTTATAATAAAGAAGGCTTTAGATTGAATGGCGAAAGGAGGTATGAGAAGTTATCCTAAGTTCTATAAAATGAAGGGAGGGAATAAGTTAAGATTACCGGACTCAACCACATGGAAGGAGGCATGAAAGGAAATCCAGTGTTTAATAGATAGAAGGTAGCATTAGCTAATTATATAATAATTGCTTTTGCTACCTTCATTTAATTAATATGACATTATAATATTAAACTAGTTTTAATATATTTTATTAAGTAGCTTAAAGTATAAAAGTCCTTGTCTAATTCATCAGTTAATA
The DNA here is from genome assembly GCA_023445445.1 of Bacillota bacterium. Classification (GTDB taxonomy): domain Bacteria; phylum Bacillota; class Clostridia; order Clostridiales; family Clostridiaceae; genus Clostridium. The sequence continues at coordinate 23,984 of JAEXLD010000091.1, read as the reverse complement.
AGTTTAATCCTTTAATTAAATTTTCTTCATTAAAATTTTCTAAAAGAATCATAAGGCTTAAGAAGTTTATGTTTCCATCTCTAGTATCTAAAACTCTTGAACTTTTTACATATTTATTATTTAAGGCATTTAAGGTAGCGTTTTTAAGTTCTTCACTTATATCTAGTTTTGGCATTTCATCGTAGATTCTTATCTCTTTGTCATTTATATTTAAATTCCTAACATTACTTAAATCAGTTGCAACAAAAATAGTGTTTACAAACTTAGCATCTTTAAAGTCTACATTATCTAATCTTACTGAATCAAAAATAGCATTTTCAAATTTAGCATTTTTAAAATTACTTTTTTTGAAGTTACTACCTATAAATTCTGAAAATTTAAAACTACACTTTAAAAAGCTACAGGATTTAAAATGTGCACCTCTGAAATTTACATAATCAAAATTTGAACCAGAAAAATTGCAATTATAACAATTACTTTTTTCAAGGTTTTGATACATAAAGTTTTTATCTTTCTTTTCTACGTTTTCATAATTAAAATTAACTTTAGTTCTTTGATATTTAGCCATTATTACCTCCATAATAAATATATTATTTTTCAAGCTATACATTTAATTAATATTAACATAGAAATAAAGAAATGTCATATTTAATGTAAGAAGTAGCAAGTAAGAGTGAAGAAATTCTTCTCTTAGCTTATCATTGGATATTATGGATTCATCAAAGAATTCCTCATTTTACAATTGATATGTATATATAATTTATACATTAATAATAGAGATTAAGTTTATAAAGAATAGAATTATGGTTGTAGGATTATCAATCTATTTTTATGATATAATAGATTTAATATTTTCAAGGGGGTAAATATATATGGAGTTTTATGGACTTTTAGGAGAAAAACTTTCTCATAGTATGTCACCAGAAATTCATAATGAGATATTAAAATTAATGAATAAATCTGGTGGATATAAGTTGTTTGAAGTTAATAGAGATAAGCTAAAAGACTTTGCAGAAGCTTTAAAGATATTGAAAATAAAGGGATGTAATGTAACTATTCCTTATAAAAAGGATATACTAAAATATGTTGACTTTATATCTGATGAAGCTAAAAAAATAGGGGCAATTAATACAATATCTTTAAATAAAGGTAAACTATATGGTTATAATACAGATTATTTTGGGTTTGGCTATATGCTAAAGATTAATAACATAGAAATTAATGATAAAATTGCAGTAATACTAGGTAATGGAGGAGCTTCAAGAGCTGTCTTACAATATTTAATAGATAATAATGCCAAAGAGGTTTACATAGTAAGTAGAAATCCAAAGAAGGATGATTTCTTACTTGAAAATGTAAAATTAATTAGTTATGAGGAACTAAAATCACTAAAGGGAGATCTTTTAATTAATTCTACACCAGTAGGAATGTATCCTAATATAGGAGAATCACCAGTAGATAAAGGGGTAATTAATAATTTTGATGTTTTAGTGGACCTAATATACAATCCAATGGAAACTAAGTTTTTATCTTATGGAAAAGAATTAAATAAAAGAAATATTGGAGGACTTTATATGCTTATTGGGCAGGCAGCTAAGTCACAAGAAATATGGCAAGATACTGCTGTAAATGAATCTATTATTGAAGAAATATATAATAAGATAAGTAAAAATTTTATTTGATTTTAGGTGAGTAGTATGGAAAAAAATATAATATTATTAATTGGAATGCCTGGATGTGGGAAAACTACCATTGGAAAGATAATTTCAAAGAAGCTTGGCTATAAGTTTTGTGATATGGATAGTTATATCCAAGATATATCTAAAAGTACAATTAAAGAACTGTTTACAAAAGGTGAGGATTATTTTAGAGATTTTGAAACAAGGGCTTGCAAAGAACTAAGTAATATAAAGGAAAATATAGTTATATCTAGTGGTGGTGGAGTAGTTAAAAGAAAAGAAAATATAAAATGTTTTGAGGAAAATGGAATTATTATTTTTATAGATAGACCGGTAGAAGACATCATAAAAGACGTAGATACTAATTCAAGACCGTTATTAAAGGATGATGTAACTAAACTTTACAACCTATATTCAGAAAGATATAATTTATATAAGGATTATTCTCAATATAGAATCAGTAATGATAAAGATATAGAAGCAGTAATAAATTATATAATACAAATAATAAATAGCAATAAGTAAAAGGGGGAATATATGAAGATATTAGTTATTAATGGGCCAAATTTAAATATGGTTGGAATAAGAGAAAAAGGAATATACGGAACTAGAGATTTTAAAGATATTTGCAACTATATTAAGGAAGAAGCACAAAAAAGAAACATAGACATAAAATTATTTCAAAGCAATATTGAAGGTGAAATAATTAATGAAATTCATAATGCTTATTATGAAAAGTATGACGGAATAATAATAAATCCAGGAGCATTTACTCATTATAGCTATGCTATATTAGATGCAATTAAAGCTGTAAGCATTAATACAGTAGAAGTTCATTTATCAAATATACACGGAAGAGAAGAATTTAGGCATAAGTCAGTTATAGCACCAGCATGCATTGGCCAAATTTGTGGGTTTAAAGAATTTGGATATGTAATGGCTATGGAAGCCTTAAAAATGAAAAATGAAGAATTTAGAATGAAAAATTAAGGAATAAACTCCTTGGGAGTTTAGAAAAATGAAAGAATGAAAAAATTAATAGTAAAGAAGTAAAAGTAAATAATAAATTCCATGGGAATTTATAAATTTCATAACTCAGCTATGCTGAGTTATATCAATAATTATTAATTATTCATTATTCATTATTCATTCTTAATTTAAACGTAGTATGGAGGGATAGAAAAAATGATTATTGTAATGAATCCAAATTGTAGTGAAGATGAAGTATTGAAGGTTAAGGGAGAATTAGAGAGTAAAGGATTAGGTATTCACTTATCTCAAGGTGAAACCTTTTGTATAATAGGCGTAGTTGGTGAAACTAGAGCCATAGATTCAGATAAGCTTTTAAGGTTTTCTGGAGTAGAGAAGGTTTTAAAGGTGGAAGAGCCTTATAAGAAGGCTAATAGGTTATTTAAGCCTGAAGATACAGTGATTGATGTAAAAGGTAGTTTAATTGGAGGAGAAAATTTAGGTATTATAGCTGGACCTTGTTCTGTTGAAAGTGAGGATCAAATAATAGAAATAGCTAAAAGTGTTAAGGCATCAGGTGCAAATTTTTTAAGAGGTGGTGCATTTAAGCCAAGAACATCTCCATATAGTTTCCAAGGTCTAGAGTTAGAAGGATTAGAACTTCTTAAAAAGGCAAGGGAAGCAACAGGACTACCAATAGTAACGGAAATAATGTCAACTGATTATATAGATGTTTTTGAAAGAGATGTTGATGTAATTCAAGTTGGTGCTAGAAATATGCAAAACTTTGATTTATTAAAGCAATTAGGTAAGACTAATAAGACTATATTATTAAAGAGAGGCTTATCAGCAACAATTGAAGAATGGCTTATGTCAGCAGAGTATATAATGGCTGCAGGAAATGAAAATGTAATACTTTGTGAAAGAGGTATAAGAACCTTTGAAACCTACACAAGAAATACATTAGATTTAAGTGCAATACCAGTTATAAAGAGAAGATCACATTTACCAGTAATAGTAGATCCAAGTCATGCAGCAGGATACTGGTACCTTGTTGAACCACTTGCAAAGGCAGCAATAAGTGCAGGAGCAGATGGACTTATGATAGAAGTCCACAACAATCCACAATGCGCTCTAAGTGATGGACAACAATCAATCAAACCAGAATCATTTAAGAAGATTATGGATAAAGTGAGAATTTTAGCTGAAATGGAAGAAAAAAAACTATAGTAATGAAAAATGTAAAATGAAGAATGAAGAATTATTGAAGAAATTCAGCCTTGGCTGAATTTCAACATTAATTTTACATTTTACATTTTACATTCTACATTTAAATTGGGGGTATTTATGAAAATATTAATAGTAGGGCTTGGTGTCATTGGTGGTAGTTATGCTATGGCACTTAAAGCAGCAGGTTATGAGGATGTCTATGGAATAGATAGTAATTTAGAAACTTTAAGAAAAGCTAAGGAGCTTGGATTAATTAAAGAAGGTTATGTAGATGGTAAGGAGATTATAGGAGAAGCTGATTTAATTATTATTTCTCTTTATCCAAGGTTAGTTAAGAACTTTATTCATAACAATAGGAATTATTTTAAAAAAGGGGCTATAATAACTGATGCTACAGGAATAAAGGAGCATTTTGTTGATGATATATTATCCATGCTGCCAGAGGGGATAGATTTTATTTTTGGACATCCTATGGCTGGTAGGGAGAAAAAAGGCATAGATTATGCATCTAAAGAGGTTTTTAAAGGTGCAAATTATTTAATAACTGTAACTGATAGAAATAAGGAAGAGAATATAAAGCTTTTAGAGAAGATTATTTATGATATGGGTTTTAAAAGGATAAAGAGGATAAATCCAGAATATCATGATAAGATGATTGCTTTTACAAGTCAATTACCTCATGCTATTGCAGTAGCATTAATTAATAGTGATGAAGAGGGAAGAGATACTGGAAGTTTTATTGGGGATAGTTATAGGGATTTAACTAGAATTGCTAATATCAACGAAGATTTATGGAGTGAACTCTTTTTTGGAAATAAGGAGAACCTATTAGAGTCAATAGATAACTTCTTAGTAGAACTAAATAATATACGAAGTTCTATAGTAAATGAAGATGAGGAAGAATTAAAGAGTTTATTTATAAAATCAAGTAAGAGAAGAGAAAAACTATAGATTATAGATATAGTAAATAGAGATGTTAATAAGAGGGAGCTGTCGCAACAGCTCCTAAATTAAAAATGTAGAATGTAAAATGTAGAATTATTGATGTAATTCCAAAGGAATTACTAAAAAGATATATATTTTAAAAACTCCTAAGGGAGTTTCTTCTTTAATTTTACATTTTTCATTATTCATTTTACACTGGGCGACAGCCCCCTTTTTATTTTAGATTTATTTATTAATTATTTATAAGTTCAATTATTGTTAGGTCTTTCGATTTGCTTAAGTCTATAAATTCATCATTTGAAAATACTAAAGGTGATTCTAAATTGTTAAGATTCATTTGTATAATTTTACACTTTGAATTATTACTTAATAAAGCACTTTGACCAACATAATAACTTTCTAAGCCCTTTAAGAAGGTATTACATAAAGAATAATCTAATTTAGTTAAGCTTTCTTCTTTTATTGTTTTTAAAGATTGAAGAGGCGTTTTCTTTTTCTTATAACATCTATTAGAATTAATTGCATCAAAGGTATCTGTAATTGCTATTATCTTAGCAAATTCATGGATTTGATCACCAGTTAGTCCCAATGGATAACCACTACCATCACATCTTTCATGATGCATTAATACTCCATATAAAACGGACTGACTTATAAATGGAATATCTTTTATATCGTTATAAGCAAGGATTGGATGATTTTGTACTACTTCATATTCTGCTTTAGTAAGTTTTGTAGGCTTATTAATTATTTTTTTGTCAATTTTAGTTTTACCAAAGTCATGAAGAAGAGAAGCGTAGATTAAAGAATGTAATTTACTTTCAGGCATATTAGCCCATTTCCCTAGTAAATAGCTTAAAACAGCTACATTTACTGAATGCATATAAATTGAATCTTCACCACTACCACTAAGTATTATACTTTTTATCATATTGTTATTTACTTTAACTTGGCTGAGAAGCTTTTTAGCATAATCATTTATTTCATTTGTACTTGTTGCTTTAAGACTGGTGGAATTAGTAAATATGTACTCAACGCTATTGGCTACATTTTTTAAAGTGTTTTTCGCTTCTTCCACAGCAATAGCTTCTTTAGAAACCTTATCATTGCTAAGGATTTCGATTTTATCAAAAGCATAAAGAGATTTAAGTTTATCTAGCATCTGCTCTGTTAATTTAATACCCTTTCCCACCAATACAGTTCCATTAAAAACAATATCCTCAGAAGTTATCATACCAGCTTTTAGATTTATAATATCTATTATTTCTTTTTTATTATTCATAAAATTTACCCCTAAACATATTTATACTAAATAAGAAAACATATTTTTATATACTTTAATTATAATATCGAATAAAAACTTATAAATATTAGTCTTTTAGTAAAAAAATGTATATAAATAATTAATATAATTTACAAATGATATTAGTAGGATATATTAAATGGGTATGTGTGTTATAATATTTCATATAAAATTTAAGGAGTGGTATTATGAAAGAATTAGAAACAAGAGTAGTTGATATAGATGTTGATAAAATAAGAAAAATTTTAAATAATATTGGAGCTGAAAAAGTAAAGGAAGAATATCAAATTAATAATATATACGATTTTGAAGACAATAGACTTTTAAATGCTAAAGGATATGCAAGAATAAGAATAACTGACGATAGACTTAATAATAAAGAAGTAGTGTATATGACTACAAAGAAAATGTTAAGTCAAGGTACATTTAAGGAAATGGAAGAAAATGAAACCATAGTAGAAGATAAGGAAGCTGCAAGTAAAATATTCACTTCTTTAGGGTTATCTTTAAAACAATCCATAAAAAAGTATAGAGAAAGTTATAAAATAAAAGATTCTTTAGTTGAAATAGATATTAACGATAAGAGTTTTTGCCCTTTTCCTTACTTAGAAATTGAAACTTATTCAGAAGAGAGACTTAAAGAAATATTAAATATATTAGGGTATACAATAGAAGATACCACATCAAAGACAATTTATGAATTGTTAGAGGAAAGAGGATTAGCAAAGGGCCAAGGTGAAGGACTATAAAATATTTAAAATGAAATTTGTCAAATTTTCTATATTAGTAGTAATAGTTGTAACAAAAATATATTCTTCTTAGTAAATTATAATTAAGGATTTTATATAAATACTAAGGAGGATATAATATGGAATGGTTTATAGGGTTAAACCCAATTTTTCAAGGATTACTTGCAACTTTATTTACTTGGTCAGTAACTGCTTTAGGAGCTGCTGTAGTATTTTTCTTTAAGAAATTTGATAGGAGAATTTTAAATACAATGTTAGGTTTTGGTGCTGGAGTAATGGTAGCAGCTAGCTTTTGGTCTCTTTTAAGCCCTGCCATTGAACTTTCACAGGAACTTGGATATTCTGGTTTTGTTATTCCTTCAATAGGATTCTTTTTAGGTGGTGCATTTTTAGTTTTTGCGGATAAGTTAATGGATACTTATTCTTATGGAGTTATAATAAATAAAAGTGATGAGAATATTTCAAAATCAGTAAAATATAGAAAAAGTGCTTTATTAGTTTTAGCTGTAACTCTTCATAATATACCAGAAGGATTAGCTGTTGGAGTAGCTTTTGGAGGAGTAGCAGCAGGAATACCAGGAGCTAGTATAGCAGCAGCTCTTGCTCTTGCTTTAGGAATAGGCCTTCAAAATTTCCCAGAAGGAGCAGCAGTTTCATTACCTTTAAGAAGTGAAGGATTATCAAGAACAAAAAGTTTCCTTTATGGTCAAGCATCAGGACTTGTAGAGCCTATTGCAGGAGTTATAGGAGTTATTGCAGCTTTAGCAGTAAGAAGTATGCTTCCATTTTTATTATCATTTTCAGCAGGAGCAATGATTGCTGTAGTAGGTGCAGAGTTATTACCAGAAGCTTCAATACAAAACAAGAAATTAACTACTTTAGGACTTATCTTAGGATTTATAGTAATGATGGTTTTAGATGTAGCTTTAGGATAAATAAGCTAAATATTAGTTTAAGCTAAAACTTTTAGTTTAAATTAAAAAATAAAGGAGTACCACATTTCTGTAGTACTCCTTAAATTTTATGGAATTACGCTTTGTTGATTGATCCGAATAATTCCATTTTTTCTTTAACTGTAGCTTTAATAGCTTCAAATCCTGGAGCTAAAAGCTTTCTTGGGTCAAAGCCTTTTCCTTGTAGGTCTTTTCCAGCTTCGATGTACTTTCTAGTACCTTCAGCAAATGCTAATTGACATTCAGTGTTAACATTGATTTTAGAAACTCCTAAAGAAATAGCTTTCTTTATCATATCTTCTGGAATTCCAGTACCACCGTGTAATACTAGTGGAACATTGTTAGTTACTTTGCTTATAGCTTCTAAAGCATCAAAGCTTAAACCCTTCCAGTTTGATGGATATACTCCGTGGATGTTACCAATACCAGCAGCTAACATAGTAACTCCTAAGTCAGCAATTGCTTTACATTCAGCTGCATCTGCGATTTCTCCAGCACCAACAACTCCGTCTTCTTCTCCACCGATTGATCCAACTTCAGCTTCTAAAGATAATCCTCTTTCTGAAGTTAATCTAACCATTTCCTTTGTTTTAGCTATATTTTCATCTATTGGATAGTGAGATCCATCAAACATTATTGATGAGAAACCAGCTTCCATAGCTTTTAAAGCACCTTCATAGCTACCGTGGTCTAAGTGAATTGCAACTGGTACAGTGATGTTTAATTCTTCCATCATTCCGTTTACCATTCCAACTACTGTTTTGAAACCACACATATATTTAGCAGCTCCTTCTGAAACTCCTAATATAACTGGTGAATTATTTTCTTGAGCAGTTAATAATATAGCTTTAGTCCATTCTAAGTTGTTGATATTGAATTGACCTACAGCGTATTTTCCCGCTTTAGCCTTGTTTAACATTTCCTTTGCTGAAACTAACATGGTATAAAACCTCCATAACTTTATATTTTATTACAATTAAGCTATGTAGCTAACTGTATAAAAAGTTACAACTAAAAAGTTGAACTCATTGTTAATATTATAACTCAAAATGACTTTAATTTAAACAATAAAATTAGAAATTAGTTACCAATATATAAAAAATATGTGATATTTACTATATTTATATAATAATATATAGATTCAAATAACAATTTAAAAATAAAAGCAATGCAAATATATAAAAGTTATAAAAAATAATGAAAATTTTGGCGTTTAATACAAAAGTAATAAATTTAGGGAAAAGGTGAAATAAAATTTCAAAAATATGACATTATAGTGAAAAAGTATATATATATTATATAATAATTAAATATAGGTAATATATTTCCATATCTAAATTACTATATATAAATATATAAACTAATATAGATTTAAGGTAAAGGATAATTTATATTAATACATTTTACAAACCTTACTTGAATTTATTAGTTTATGATGAGACTTTCATAAAGGGGGTGAAAATAGCAGTTATTATGCAAAAGAAATATTAATATTATTTTTATTTACTAGGAGTAAAATAATAATTTTAATAACAATACAACGGATATTTATTATATTTACAAATAGGTAGATATAATATAAAAATATAAAATAATATGTATTATAAATGGATTATAGCTATCATAATGGTATTTTCAAGAAGTTGTGAAAAGGGTTTTAAAATATTTCACAATGGGAGATGGATAATTGGGATGAAGATAACTTCATTTCAAAATAATAAAAGAAAGTAGGAGATTTTATGACAAATTTAGAATTAGCTAAGGTTATTGTTAACCTAGTTGGTGGAAAAGATAATGTTGTTAAGGCTGCTAACTGTATGACTAGACTTAGACTTACTATAAAAGATAATAGTTTGGTAAAAGTTGATGAAATAAAAAATACTGATGGCGTATTAGGTGTTGTTGAAGCTAGTAACTACTTGCAAGTAGTATTAGGACCTGGTAAGGCTAAAAAAGTTACAGATATATGTGTTCAAGAATTAGGACTACCTACTGATGGTGTGGTAACTGAGAATTGGAAAGATAACAAGCAAGCAATAAGAGAAAATCAAAAAGAAAATAATTTCAAAAAGTTAGTAAATACGATTGCTAATATATTTATTCCTTTAATACCTGCAATTATTGCCGCTGGTATATTTAATGGATTAGGAAGTTTAATTTCTACATTACAAGGGCAAGGAACACTACCAGCAGAAGGCTTCTGGAAGGCTACACAATTAATGTTTGCGTTAATTGGTGGTGGATTCTTAACATACTTTGCTATTTATACAGGTATTAATTCTGCAAAACAATTTGGTGCAACAGAAGCTTTAGGTGGTATGGTTGGAGCTATATCCATTAGTACTAATATAGTAGCTTTATCTACTATGATGGGATTATACAATGAAGAAGTTCCACTAAAATCTATTTTAACAACAGGAAAAGGTGGTATTATTGGTGTAATCTTTGGTGTATATATTCTTGCTAAGATTGAAAAAGCAATCCGTAAGAAAGTGCCAGATGTTTTAGACTTAATATTAACTCCTTTATTAACATTATTAATAACAGGAATATTATTTGTATTTATAATAATGCCTTTAGCTGGATTTATATCTGATGGATTAGTTTCTGCTTTAAGTGTAATTATTAACTCTTCAAATCCAGTTGTAAGTGTAATAAGTGGATTCCTTTTATCAGCATTATTCTTACCGATGGTTTTATTTGGATTACATCATGGATTAATTCCAATTTATGCTGTTCAATTAGAAGCGATGGGTGGAGTTTCATTATTCCCAGTACTTGCAATGGCTGGAGCTGGACAAGTTGGTGCTGCAATAGCAATTTACTTTATAGCTAGAAAAGTTAAGAATATGAGATTACAAAAGGTTATTACAGGTGCATTACCAGCTGGGTTCTTAGGAGTTGGAGAACCATTAATATATGGAGTTACTCTTCCAATGTTTAAACCATTTATTACTGCAGGACTTGGAGCAGGTTTTGGTGGGGCTTATGTAATGCTTACAAAGGTATTAGCTACAGCCTGGGGACCATCTGGATTAGTAGCTATTCCAATAATGCAACCAGGAAGTATGCTTAATTACTTTATAGGTTTAGTAGTTTCCTATGTAGCTGGATTTATTATTACTTACTTTGTAATTAAGGACGTAGATGTTAAGAATGCATAATTAAATTAATATTAGGATTTATATCAAAAAGAGATATAAATCCTATTTTTTTTATGAATTTATATTATAATATATAAATAGAAAAGTTACGGAGGAATAGAAATGGATAAAGTTGAGCTAGTTATATTTGATATGGATGGACTAATATTTGATACAGAAAAATTATCATATTCATCATGGGTAGAAGCTGCTAGGAAATTCAATATTAACTTTGATTTAAAGACCTTTTATAAACTACTTGGAACTAATTATGAAAGTTGTAGAAATACATTAATGTCAGAGTATGGAGATAAAATAAATGTAGATGATTATATGAAAGAAAAAAGAAAAATAAATCTTTCATTGTTAACAGAGGGAGCAGAAAAAAAGCCAGGATTAGATGAATTACTAGAATATCTGTCTAATAATAATATTAAAAAAGCAGTAGCAACATCATCAAATAGGGAAGTAGCATTACATCACTTAGAAAGAGCTAATATATTACAATATTTTGACTATGTATTATGTGGTGATGAAGTTAAAAAATCAAAACCAGATCCAGAAGTGTTTTTAAATGTTGCTAAAAAATTAGAAGTAAATCCAAGAAATTGCATAGTTCTTGAAGATTCAGAAGCTGGTGTTATAGCTGCAAGTAGAGGAAAATTTAAAGTTATAATAATTCCAGATATGAAGGAACCAGAAAAGGAAATAGAAGAGTTAGCTTATAGAAAACTAAATAATTTAATAGAAGTAATAGATGTAATTGAAGATTTAAAATAAATTATAGATAATAATACGAACAAAAGGTAAAGGTGGTGAATTTGGACTATTAAAGAATTTCTAATTAGATATTTTTATAATAGTCCAAAAAATATGGAATATATAAGTGATATTAATATACAAGAGGCAGTAATTCATATTGTAGATTCAAGTACTGATGAGCCTGTATTAAATGAGTATAGCCTTGAATTAAATGAAGATACATATAACTTCTTACATAGACATTTAGAAAAATGCTTTAAGGATGAAGAATTAAAATATGCTTTATTTAATCCAGAAAGAAACATTGTAAAAGAAGTAGTTCAAGATTATTTAAATGGAATAGATAATGACTTAGTTTCTTTATCAAAGGAACTTGCAAGACAATTATTTATTATAATGAAGGGTAATACAAATATTCCATCCTGTGACTTAATAATAGTATCATTAGTTACAGATCAAGGACCAATGATAGGAATATTAAAGATGGATTATGTAAAAAACTTCACTCATAAAGTTGAATTTATAGAAAATAAAATAGGAATAGATATAGTTCCACAATCAGCAGGACTTCCAGCTAGTAGTCAAAGAATACAAAAAGCTGCATTTATTAAGCCTATAAGAGAAAATCAACACTATAATCTTATGGTTATAGATAAGCAAAGAAAGAGTAAAGATGAAGATGAATATGGAGCTAATTATTTTATAAGTAATTTTCTTGGATGTTCAATTATAAATAATGAAAGAGATATGACAAAGACTTTTTTAAAGGCTGCTGAAAATTGGACCAGAAGTAATATTATTGAAGATGCTGATAAAGCAGAAAGAATAAGAACAACAGTTAAAGCAAAGCTAAAGGAAGATGATAAGATTAATATTGAGGATTTATCTAATGAATTGTTTAAGGAAGAGCCTGAAATAAAAAGTGATTTTGCTACCTTTGTAAAAAGTCATGGTCTTGAAGATGAAATAGCAATAGATAAACAATGGGTTGAGAAGAAACTAAAAAGAGTAAGATTAAAAATAGACAAGGATATTGATTTATATATTAATGAAGAAGCCTACCATGATGGGACTAGATTTGAAATCCAAAGAAATGGTGATGGTAGTATAAACATGATAATTAAACATGTTATAAATTATATTGAAAAATAGGATTTTGGTAAATTAGAATTACTATAAAATCTCAAAAAAAGTGTTTAAGTGTATTTAATAAATTTACTAATACTTAGAGTTAATCTAAGCATTTTTAAATTTACTAGATACACTTTTTTATTATTAATTTGTCATATTTTAAAAATATTAATATTTAGTTTAATGATTAAATAAAGAATTTAAATATAAAATTCAGATTAATAATAAAATTAATCTAAGAATATTAATAAAGCTAAATAATAATTAATATTATTTACAAATTAATAAAACTTAATAACTTGTATTGACAAGCTTTATGAAAATGTTTACCATGAAAGTATATATTATGTGTAAAAATGACAGATTAATTAAAGATTATTAGAGTATAAATCATATGAAAATAAGAGTTTATAAGGCTTTAGAGCGTATAAAATTGAGGAGGATTAACATGAGAGAAGAAAATGTATCTAAGGGAAAATATATTACAGTAGATGAAGCTTTGAATTTAATTAAAAGTGGAGATGTAATAGTTACAGGGTTAGGTGCAGCGGAAGCAAAGGAAATTTCAAGAAATCTACATAAGATAGCTGATAGAGTAAAGGATGTTACAGTAACAACTTGTCTACCACAGGAACCTGCTGAATATTTTATGAATCCAGCTTATAAAGATTCCTTTAGAATGGATGGTTGGTTTTATACTGGCCCTATGAGAAAAGCACAAAAAAACGGTAATATATCACTTATACCAAACCATTTGCATTTAACAGCATTTAAGAGACAATTTCATAAAAAGACTAATATATATATGGGAACAGCTACACCACCAGACAAGCATGGATATTTATCTTTATCACTAAGTAATATTTATGAAAAAAGAATTTTAAAAGATGCTGATTTAGTAATACTAGAAATAAATAAGAATTATCCAAGAACCTTTGGAGATGTAGAAATTCATATAAGTGATGTTGATTATTTAGTAGAAACTAATTATGAACCTCCAATGCTACCAGATGTTGAACCTAATGAAAAGGACTTAATAATAGGTAAATTAATAGCAGACAGAATTAATGATGGAGATTGTATTCAACTTGGAATAGGTGGTATTCCTAATGCTGTTGCAACTTCATTAATGGGAAAAAAGGATTTAGGAATTCATACAGAAATGTTTACTACAGGAATAATGAAATTAATAAAAGCAGGAGTTGTAACAGGAAAGAGAAAGAACTTTAATTATGGAAAACATGTTGCAGGCTTTGCTTTTGGAACAAGAGAACTTTATGATTTTCTAGATGATAACCCATCAGTAATGATAATGGATGGATTCTGGACAAATGATCCATATGTAATTGCACAAAATGATAATATGGTTTCAATAAATACTTCTTTAGAAGTAGATTTAACAGGTCAATGTGCATCAGAATCAATTGGGCCAATGCAATTTAGTGCCACCGGTGGACAATCTGACACTGCTGTAGGAGCTCAAATGTCTAAAAATGGACGCTCATTTATAGCTCTATATTCAACAGCTATGGTTAGAAATAAAGAAACAGGTGAAAAAGAGGAAATTTCCAAGATTGTTCCATTCTTAAAGCAAGGTGCAGCTGTAAGTTTATCAAGGAATGATGTTGATATGGTTGTAACTGAATATGGAGTGGCAGAGCTTAGAGGGACAACCATTGCAGAAAGAGTAGAAAGGTTAATTAATATAGCCCATCCAAAATTTAGAGAAGAATTATATATTCAAGCAAAAGAATTTGGAATAATATATTAAAAACTTTTAAATAGCATTATATATAAATATAAAAAAGGATGTAGTATTGTTTTGTTAATTACAATAATTAATAAAATCCCCTTAACTACATCCTTTATAATTTTCTTATTTAAGAATATTTAATATTATATTTTTATTAGAGCCTGTTAATAGAATTTCTTTTTAGTTATATATAGATTAAAAAAGTATTTTAAATAATATTTTTTATTTTTAATAAAAATAGATTAAATATTCTAACTAAGTATAATAATATAATATTATATAATGTAAGCGATTACTTTCAGAGTGGAGGGATTATATGAGTAATTTTAATAATTTACAGAAGATTCTACTATCCAATGGAGAGACATTAGCATATAGAGAAGAAGGGGTGGGAGAAAAGATATTACTTCTTATACATGGCAATATGTCATCTTCAAAACATTGGGACATACTTGTGAAAAAGCTATGTGATAAATATAGAATTATAGCTGTTGATATGAGAGGATTTGGTGGTTCAACATACAATAATCCAATTAATTAATTAAATGATTTTGCAAAAGATTCAGTACAAGTAAAACCTGTTTTAGAGGCTTTATCAAGCAAGAATAAAGAGTTTTATAGTATGTTATGGAATGCAGCAATTTATACACATAATAAACCTGAAGAGAATTTATATGAAGAATATTTAGAGGATATGTTAAGTCTAATAGAAAGTACAGAAGGCTATGACATAAGAGATTATATTGATAAAATAAACACAAACACCTTAGTTGTAAGTAGTGAATATGATTTTGTTACACCTTCAAATGAGCAAGAATACATTAAGGAAAAAATAAAAAACTCGACTTATATTATGATTAAAGATTCAGGTCATGCATCTATGTATGAAAAACCAGTAGAATTTTTATCAATACTAAAAGGTTATTTATCTATTGTTAATTTTACCAAAATAGTATAATATTATTATGTAAAATGTAAGGAGTCACTTGCTCGAAATGTAATAAAAGGAGAAAAAGATATGAAATATAATAATGAAACAAGTAAAAAAATAATGAAGGTAGCATTAAAATTATTTTCGGAGCAGGGGTATTATCCTACAACTACTAAGCAAATTGCAGAGGAAGCAGGTGTTAATGAATTAACAATATTTAGACACTTTGGATCTAAAAGGAATTTATTTCAAGTAACTACAGAATATTATGTTCTTGATTCAAAAATAGATTCTATATTGAAAAATACAGAGGATTTAAATTTTGAAGAGGCTATGTTTATAATTACAAATAGAATATATAAATTATTAATTCAAAATACAAAATTATACAAGGTTCAAATGAAGTTATCAGATAACGAGAAGGACTTTGTAAAGCTTAAGCTTTCTAGAAAGATAATAAGTATTTTAAAGGATTACTTTAAAGTATTAAAGGAAAATAATAAAATAAATGGTGAACCTCATATAATGGCAGTAACACTTATAAATAGTTTATTAGGTACATTTACTATAGAAATACTAGGGGATTATACAGTTAGTAACATAAAATGGGAAGAATTAGTTGAAGAACATACTAAACAATTCGTTTCTTTATATAAAATATAGAAATGAATAATAATTAATCTTGTTCCAAATGGGAAAGATTAATTTTTTTAAAAATCAATGTAAGCAAGCACTTACAAATTTGGAGAAGAATGAAAATGTTAAGATTAGAAAATAAAGTTGTTATAGTAACAGGAGCATCTCAAGGAATTGGAAAATGTATTGAAGAAACATATTTACAGCTGGTATTGGAGAAAATTTTAGTACAACAAGAAAAGCATGCTTAGAGGGAATGGAGTTTTTAGGTATAGAAATTGATGATGAGTGGAATAATATAAAAGGAAAGATAGTTGAAATAAGTACTAAAAACTCAAAAGTGAAAGTATATGCTATTCCAACCAATGAAGAATTAATGATTGCAAAGGAAACAATGGAAGTTTTAAAAATTAATTAGCTCTCAATACTTATATATAAAAGGATGTAGTGTTGTTTTATTAATTATTGAAATTAATAAAACCCCCCTTAGCTACATCCTTTATAATTTTATATTCTTTTAATTATTTTTTATTATATTTACCATTGATTTGGATAAGCAACTATATGAAGTGTAACAGTTCTTCTTCCAAAGGCATAACAATCCTGCAGAGAATTCATATAAAGGTCTATTTTATTACCCTTAATTGCACCACCAGTATCTGAGGCAATAGCATATCCATAACCTTCTATATAAACCTTAGATCCTAAAGGTATAACACTAGGATCTACAGAAATAGTACTTAAACCATTAGGATCTCTAGTTGGCTTTAGTCCCATAGCTGTATAACTACCACCTGTATAAGCAGTGGCAGTGACAGAAAGAGTAGATAAAAAAGTTCCAGTGGAATTTTCATTTGAACTTCCATCTGAATTTCCTCTAGACACATAACTTCCATTTTTTTCAAGGTTGTCAGATTCTATAGTAGCAATTTGATTATTAACTGATGTAATACCATCTTGTGCTAAACTAATTGCATAATCACTATTAAGTTGAGGTAGTATATAATTTAAATTATTAAGTGCATTCTTAAGTTCAGAAACAGATGATGATCCAGAGTTTACGATAGAAAGTGAATGAGATAATAAATTAACTTCATTTTCTTCAATTACTTTCATTAATTCATCTTTTTTAGAATTTAAATCTGCTAAAACAATTTCTTGTTCTTCCTTTTTCTTATTAACTTCATTTAAATCATTTTCAATTGCAACTTTAAGATTATTTAAATTTTCCTTCTTTTCTTTAACTATTTCAGCGTTTTCAATTAAATCATTCTTTTTATCGTTAATTTCAGTTATTATTTCTTTATCAATAGAAATAAGCTTTTTCATAGTATCAATTCTATAGAAGAAATCAAATATATTTTCTGATGTTACTAAGTAAGCAATCATATCAGTAGAGATATTGCTTTTATACATAGAGCGTACTCTTTTATCCATTGTATCTTCTTTTTTTTCAATTTCAATCTTAGCATCTTCTATTTTTTTATTTATATTTTTAATTTCAATTTCAGTGTCTTTAATTTCAGCATTATTTTTTTCTAACTTTAAATTAATACTTTCAATATCATTATCAAGCTTTGCAATTTCAGAATTTAGCTTTAATGTATCAGCATCCAATTGTTCATATTTAACTTTTGCTTCTTGGATTGTTTGTGTTGCTGAAGGATTTGGCTCTGCATATGCCACCACTGAAAGATTAATAATAAAAGCAACAGTAGCAATGACAGATATCAAACTTCTTTTGTTCAAAAAATCCCACCTCCAATAAATTTTAAGATACTAGATTATATTTTATATACTACAATAAATAATTATAATTAGCAAGTTAGGAAAATTTTATTAAGAATATAAAATACATTTAGCATATTATATTTTTTTGCTTAGAATTATATGTATAAAAAATGATTTATTTAAGAGTAAAAGGTTAAAAGAAAAAGAGCTGAAATGCAGCTCTAAATTTAAATATTCTCTTAGATATTAAAGTAAGATCACTTAAGTAATTTTACTAATATAGCTTTTTGGACATGAAGTCTATTTTCTGCTTCTTCAAATATAGTATTAGCATGAAGCTCTAGTATTTCTTCAGTAATTTCTTCTTCCCTATGAGCAGGCAAACAGTGAAGCACTATGGCATCATCCTTTGCAAGTTTCATAAGTTCAGAATTAACTTGATATCCTTGAAAGGCCTTAATTCTTTCTTCAGTTTCCTTTTCCTTTCCCATACTAGCCCATACATCAGTTATAATAACATCAGCATCAATTGCTGCTTCCTTTGGACTATTTACTATAGAAAAATTCAAGCTATGAGATTTAGCAATTTCAACTCCTTTGTTAATATAACTATCTTTAATCATATACTTATCTGGAATAGCTAAAGTAATATTCATTCCTACAGTTAAACATCCTACTAATAATGATTGAGCCATATTATTTCCATCACCTATATAAGCTACCTTAAGTCCATTTAAAATATTTTTATTTTCTCTTATAGTCATTAAATCAGCTAAAACTTGACAAGGATGCTCATCATCAGTTAATCCATTAATTATTGGAATACTAGAACATTCAGCTAATGCATTAACTTCCTCTTGATCAAAGGTTCTAATCATAATACCATTAAGATATCTTGATAAAACCCTAGCTGTATCTTGAATAGGCTCCCCACGACCTATTTGTAAGTCACTAGAACTTAAAAATAATGGGTAACCACCTAACTGATACATACCAGCTTCAAAAGAAACCCTAGTTCTTGTAGAAGATTTCTCAAATATCATTCCAAGAGTTTTTCCCTTAAGATGTGGGTGATCAATTCCATGTTTTAATTCATACTTTAACTGATCAGCTAAATTCAATATATCTAAAATCTCATCCTTAGATAAGTCCTCTATTTTTAATAAATCCTTATTCATAAATACCCCCTGATTTAAATGTAGAATGAAGAATGTAAAATGTAGAGTTGTTGAAATAACTCAGGCAAGCTGAGTTATAAAGGAATGCATTTTGAGTAAGCAATACATTCTCTCATTCTTCCATTTTGATTTTGTGTTAGCAAAAGAAAAGTTTCATTCATTTTTCAGTTTTACAAAACTCTGAAAGAGTTTTAACATTAATTATGCATTGTGCATTACGCATTATGCATTGAAATAATTGTTGCTTCTAATATTTCCACGGCTTTTTCTATTTCTTCTCTTGATATTATTAGTGGTGGAAGTAGTCTTATTACGTTTTTACCTGCTGTTAATACTAGTAAGCCTTTTTCTAAGGCTTTCTTTTGTATTTCAGCTGGTGAATTAGTAACCTCTATTCCTATCATTAAGCCTTTTCCACGTACATCTTTAATTAATGGAGAATTTATATTTTTTATTAATTTCATAAGGTATTCTCCGCTTTCTTGGATTTCCTCTAATTTATCTTCATTGCATATAGTATCTAAAACAACTAAGGCACCAGAACATACTACAGGGTTTCCACCAAAGGTTGTTCCATGATCTCCTGGATTAAATACTTCAGATAGTTTTTCATTACATAAAAATCCTCCAATAGGTAGACCAGCTCCAAGGCCTTTTGCAACAGTTACTATATCAGGTTGTACTTGGAAATACTGATATCCAAATAGTTTTCCTGTTCTTCCAATTCCACATTGTACTTCATCAAAAATTAATACAATATCCTTTTCTTTACAAGTTGTATAAACTTCTTTAACAAAGTCATTAGAAAGAGGATTTACACCACCTTCACCTTGAATAGCCTCCATCATAACAGCACAAACATCATCAGATAATTTATCTTTAAAATCTGCAATATTATTAGGTTCAAAATAATCAAAACCTTCAGGGAAAGGGAAGTAGTAATTATGGAACTTATCTTGACCTGTAGCAGTTAAAGCTGCTAAGGTTCTTCCATGAAAAGATTGATTTAGAGTTAAAATCTTATTTCTATTTAAACCATATTTATCAAAGCTATATTTCCTAGCAAGTTTTATAGCACCTTCATTAGCTTCAGCACCAGAATTAGAAAAGAAAACCTTGCTCATTTTAGATTTATTAGTTAATTCTTCAGCAAGCTTTAAAGTATTTTCATTTAAAAATATATTAGAGATATGCTGTAAATTACTAGCAGTGTCAGTTATGGCCTTAATCCAATTAGCATTTCCATAGCCAAGACTGTTAACCCCAATTCCACTAGTAAAATCTATATATTTATTTCCTTTATCATCAAAAAGATAAACTCCCTCACCCTTAACTAAATTTATTGGAAGATAAGAATAAGTAGACATTAAAGGTAAACTGTTTTTCATATTTAAACCCCCTTTTTTAATGTAAAATGTAAAATGAAGAATGTAGAATTAAGGAAGTAATTTGTTCCAAATTACTATAATATATATAATTATGAACTTTTATTACAGCTCATAATTAAAAGGGTAAAATTACTTATTAATCTAGAATAGATTAATAAGTATAATTTTAATTTAAAAACTCCGTTAGGAGTTTTATCATCAATTTTACATTTTACATTCTAAATTCTACATTTTTATTTAGTGTGCGTAGCACACTAATATATCATTGTTCCGATTCCTTCGTTTGATAAAAGTTCTAGTAGAATTGAATGTGGTAAAGTTCCATCTATTATATGAGATGTTTTAACTCCCATTCTAATGGCTTCTACACAGCAGTCTATTTTAGGAATCATTCCACCTTGGATTATTTTATCTGCTTGAAGCTTTTTAACTTCATGTAGTCTTAAAGTAGAAATTAGGGTATATGGATCTGTGATATCTCGCATAAGCCCTGGAACATTAGTTAAAAGTAGTAACTTTTCTGCTTTTAGTGCAGATGCTAGCTTTGATGCACAAATATCTGCATTTATATTGTAGGTTTGTGATCTGTCTTCACTAATAGCAACTGACCCTATAACAGGAATATATCCAGAATCTATGGCATTATTTATAATTTTTGTATCAATGGATGTTATTTCCCCAACAAAGCCTAAATCAACATCACATTCTAATTTTTTTGCTTTTATAAATGAGCCATCTATTCCAGAAAGCCCGATGGCTTTTCCACCAACACTTTCAATAAGGGAAACAATATTTTTATTTACTTTTCCCCCTAATACCATTTGAACTATTTCCATGGTGTCTTTGTCTGTATATCTAAGACCATTTATAAATTTACTTTCTTGTCCTATTTTATTTAAGAATTTAGATATATCTGGACCACCACCATGGACTATTACAGGTTTTACTCCAACACATTGAAGAAGTACGATATCTGTGGCAACACTTTGTCTAAGTTCATCACTTGTCATTGCATTTCCGCCATACTTAATTATTACTATTTTCCCAGCTAGTGATTGTATATATGGAAGAGCTTGAGTTAATACTTTTGCATGTTCTTTATAATTCATTTTCATACCATCCTTTAACTTCTATAATCTCCATTGATTTTCACATATTCATAACTTAAGTCACATCCCCAAGCTATAGATGAATGTTTACCACTATTCATGTTAATTAAAATTTCTATTTCATCTTGAAGCAAAATTTCCTTTGCTTTAACTTCATCAAAAGGAAGTCCCATACCATCCTTGCAAATATCTATTTCACCAATAGAGCTTTTAAAAGATATATCAACTTTATCAGGATTTATATTTATACCTGAATAGCCAAGAGCACATAAGATTCTGCCCCAATTAGCATCACTTCCAAAGATTGCAGTTTTAACTAAAGGAGAATTTATAACAGCTTTTGAAAGTATTTCAGCATCTTTTTCAGTTTTACAATTGCTAACAACACACTCTATAAGCTTAGTAGCACCTTCTCCATCCTTTGCAATCATCTTAGCTAAAATGACATTTAATTTATTTAAAATTTCCAAGAATATATAGTAATTTTTATTCTTTTCTTTAATTTCATTATTCTTGGCAAGACCATTGGCTAAAACTAATACCATATCATTTGTACTTGTATCACCATCTACGCTAACTCTGTTATAGCTTAACTTAACACTTTCCTTTAAAGCCTCATTTAACATTTCTCCAGAAATATTTAAATCTGTAGTAATGAAAGATAACATAGTACCCATGTTTGGCTCAATCATTCCAGAACCCTTAGCCATTGCCCCAATAGTTATTGTTTTATTATCAATAGTAAACTCAAAGGCTAATTGTTTTTTATAAGTGTCTGTAGTCATAATTGCATTAGCTGCATCTTCGAAGCCCTCTTTAGATAACCTATCAGTTAACATAGGGATTCCATCTTTAATAGCATCTATATTTAAAGGAACACCAATAACTCCAGTAGAAGCAACTAAAACATCACTAGTTTTTAGTTTAAGAGCCTTACCTTGAAGTTCGGTCATCCTCTTAGCTGTCATTAATCCATTTTCACCATTACAAGTATTTGCATTTCCACTATTTATAATTATTGCTTGTGCTTTTTTATTAGATAAATGCTCCTTGGTTATATAAATTGGAGCACCTTTGACCTTATTTTTTGTATAAACACCAGCAGCACTGGCTGGTACTGTTGAATATATAAGAGCTAAATCTAGCTTTAAATTATTTTTCTTAAGACCACAATGAATTCCTGATGCAAGAAAACCTTGTGGTGCAGTAATACCTAAGTTAGATAAAAAATTCAAAATAAAACCCCCCTCATCTTTAATGTAGAATGTAGAATGTAAAATGTAAAATTAATGTTATAATTCAACGAGTTGAATTATGAAAAATATAAATTTAAATATAAATATTTAAATTTATTGAATTTACTTATGAATAAATGTAATAACTTTATGTCCACACTCATAAAGAGGTGGTACAGTTGTCAAAAAATATAGTGTTAGATAAAAGTTTTGACTTTGCAGTAGATATTGTAAAGTTATATTTAAGACTAAAAAATGAAAAGGAATATATTCTATCAAATCAATTGGTAAGATCAGCTACTTCTATTGGAGCTAACATAACAGAAGCTCAATATGCTGAAAGTAAAAAAGACTTTATAAGTAAAATGAATATTTCACTAAAAGAAGCAAATGAATCAGAATATTGGCTTAAGTTATTAACAAAAGCTGAAATAATAGATTGTGAAGAATTTAAATTATATTATCAGGCTTGCTCAGAAATAAAATCTATACTAATTAATATAGTAAAAAGCAGTAGAGAAAGCCTAAGTGTAAATGTAAAATGTAGAATTAATGTAATAATTTGCTTAAGCAAATTATTGAAGTTTTAAATTACGAAGCATGAGTAATTTATTCCTTAATTATACATTCTTCATTTTAAATTCTTCATTCCTTAGTGTCCTGGTGACACTAAGGCAAGTCCTTCGTTCTCTTTAAATCCCATTATGATGTTCATATTCTGTATAGCTTGTCCTGCTGCACCCTTAACCATATTATCTATTGTGCTTACTATTATTAGACCATCTCCTCTATGGTTTAGATGTAGTGAAATATTACAATTATTTGTATATTTAACATCTTTAATAGAAGCTGTATCTCCTAGTGGTAATACATTTACAAAGAATTCATTTTTATAAAAGTCTGTATAGATTTCATGAATTTCTTCTAAGTTTAGATTACTTTTTAGGTTTTTATTTGGACTACAATAGATTGTTGAAAGAATCCCTCTATTAATTGGCAGTAGGTGAGGAGTAAAGGTTACTTGAACTTTTTCTTCTGCAATTGCTGATAGACATTGTTCTATTTCAGGAGTGTGTCTATGAGCTCCTATACCATATGGGGAAAAGTTCTCATTTAGTTCTGGATAGTGTGATTTTAAAGTAAGACCTCTACCAGCACC
>JAEXLD010000080.1 GCA_023445445.1 Bacillota bacterium | reverse complement strand
AATGCGATTTATTATCATCTCCAATAAATTATTGCCTCAATATTCATATGACGTGCAAGAGAACTTGTGCAAACGAAACGAAAGCATATCCGACAATCTGCAACCAGTTATTTACACTAACCGAGGATACCCTAAAGGTCAATGCTGAAAAGCTATGATTTAAGAATCTGAATATGACCCAAGGGTACGGAGTTTCCATAGTAGTCCGAGGACGGTAACACCGTCTGCATGGCGAAGGGAAACAGTTGTTATGGTCAAAAATGAAGAAAGTTAGGGAGGAAAACCTCAATGGCTGAAATGCAACCAACAACCGAAATTTTGACGAGAATAAGCAAAAACTCATTGAACAATAAAGATGAAGTGTTTACACGTCTGTTCAGATATTTATTACGGGAAGATATATGGTTTGAAGCATACAGAAATCTGTATGCAAATAATGGTGCATCAACAAAAGGTGTAAATGATGACACTGCCGACGGCTTTAGTGAAAGAAAAATACAGAAAATCACAGAACAGCTGAAAAACGGCAAATTTAATCCAACGCCGGTAAGACGCACATATATACAAAAAAAGAATTCTGATAAAATGCGTCCACTTGGTATTCCGACATTTACAGACAAACTTGTACAGGAAGCTGTACGCATGATTTTAGAAGCAGTATATGAACCTATATTTCATGAATGTTCTCATGGTTTCAGACCAAACAGGAGCTGTCATACTGCTTTAAAAAGTCTGCGTATGAAATTCACAGGTGCAAAATGGTTCATAGAGGGTGACATCAAGGGCTGTTTTGACAATATTAACCATGATGTACTGATAGGAATACTGAACAAAAAAATCAAAGACGCAAGATTAATACAGCTTATTCAACAATTTCTGAAAGCAGGCTATCTTGAAGACTGGATATATCACAGGACATACAGCGGTACACCGCAGGGAGGAATCATTTCTCCCATACTGGCAAATATCTATCTGCATGAACTGGATAAGTTTGTAGAAAATCTAAAAGAGGAATTTGATAAACCGAGCAAAGAAAAGTATACTCTCGAATACCGAAAAGCAAAATATCAGACAGAAAAAGCACGAAAAGCAATCAGAGAGTGCGACCCGCAGGATTATGAGCGAAAAAAACAGCTAATTAAAAATTTGAAAGCAGTCCGCAGTGTTCAGCTTAAAACTCCATGCAAATCACAGACAGACAAAAAAATTCAATATATTCGTTATGCTGATGATTTTATTCTATCAGTAAATGGAAGTTGTGAAGAATGCATCGAAATAAAAAAGAAGCTGTCACAATACATCAGCGAGGTGCTTAAAATGCAGCTCAGTGATGAGAAAACGCTGATAACTCACAGCAGTAATCATGCAAGATTTTTAGGTTACGACATCAGTGTAAGAAGAAATGCCAAAATTAAAAGCAAAAATGGCGGAGTTTCATTGAGAACATTGAATAATAAGGTTGAACTTTTAATTCCATTAAAGGAAAAAATCAACCGTTTCATGTTCGATAAAGGTGTCATCTTTCAAAAAAAGGATGGCTCTCTGTTTCCTACTCATCGCAGCTATATGATACATATGTCAGACCTTGAAATCATATCAACATACAATTCAGAGCTGAGAGGAATCTGCAATTATTACAATTTAGCAAGTAATTACTGCCAATTGCGTTACTTTGCTTATCTAATGGAATATAGCTGTCTGAAAACACTGGCGGCAAAACATAATACCAAGATTTCAAAGATAATAGCAAAGTTTAAAGACGGAAAAGGCGGATGGGGAATCCCATACGAAACTAAAAGCGGTAAAAAACGCTGTTATTTTGCTAAATACTCTGATTGCAAAGACTCAAAAGATGGTACGGACAATATCTCAAACGCAGCCGTAATATATGGCTATTCAAGAAATACACTTGAAGAACGCTTAAAAGCAAAGGTTTGCGAACTGTGTGGGGACACAAATGCAGAATACTATGAAATTCATCACGTTCATAAAGTGAAAGACCTGAAAGGTAAAAACGATTGGGAACGTGCAATGATAGCCAAAAGGCGAAAAACATTGGTGTTATGCAGGAATTGCCACCATAAAGTTCATAATCAATGAGTTGATTTTATTTTATATAACAATGGAGAGCCGTGTACTCCGAGAGGGGTAAGCACGGTTCGGTGAGGGGTCTGTATAAACCTACTATGGAAACATAGCAAGGCGATACTTTCCTACTCTACGACGTCACCCCCCGCCATGTTCCGCTCGGAACTGCAAAAACACAGCGGTGATGTGACCGTCTTTATCAACTCGCCGGGCGGCGATGTGTTTGCTGCCAGTCAGATCTATACCATGCTCCGAAACCATCCGGGCAAGGTCACGGTCAAGATTGACGGCATTGCCGCTTCTGCGGCTTCTGTGGTGGCGATGGCTGGAGAAGAAACCTTGATTTCACCGACCGGAATGCTGATGTGCCACAATCCGATGACCTGTGCCATGGGCAACAAGGCAGATATGGAGAAAGCAATCGCACTTCTGGATGAAGTCAAGGAATCCATTATCAATGCCTATGCAGAAAAATCGCATCTCAGCCGCAATAAGATCGCAAGGCTGATGGATGAAGAAACGTGGATGAATGCAGAAAAAGCATTGCAGCTGGGATTTGTAGACGGCATTCTCTTTTCTAAAAAGAATCCGTTTGTTCCAGAAGAA
>JAEXLD010000045.1 GCA_023445445.1 Bacillota bacterium | reverse complement strand
TTGTATCCACAATTTGGTCATGTTGGTTTTGTAGAAGCTTTTGATGGTACAAATCTATGGATTAGCGAAGGGAATTACACACTAAGTAACGGAGATTATGGATATATCCATATTTACCGTACAACATTTCAAGCATTCAAAGCTATGTATCCTGATGTAGTATTTGCAGTACCGAATGGTTCTGTGTTGGAAAGTTCGTTGCTATCAGATTTAAGTTTATATTCTATGGACAGTGGATTGAATATAACAAATACTAGTGCCGATGATTCAAAAGTGAATATGAAAAAATTGAAATATAAAAATACAAAAAGAAAAAACACCATTTATTATGAAAATGGCGAGAAAATACAGCAGTACAAATTTAAAACTGCTGATGAGAAAGTAACTTCTGAGGTGTAGAGTGGATGGATGCAATTTATTTTTTGTATAGTGCATTTTCGTGTCTAATAGTATTTGGAATATTATGCTTAATATGGGAAGAACATTTAATGAAAATCAAAGCTTTTCTATTACTTTTGTGTATGTTTTTTGTTCTATGTTTTGCAATCACTCTTCCATTTTGCTTTTGATATAGTTGATTGTCACACGTATATATTTCTTTATGAATATGAGAAACCTTTTGAATAAAAGAAAATGTGGCAGTACTGCCACGTAGGAAGGTGATGAGATGAAAGAAAGAGGTAGTGTATGAGTAGTTATCAAGCTGGAATGTTAACAATATATTTGATTTCGGCAGCTGGAATTTTTATGTTAAGCTCTCTTGTTATGGTGATTGTATTTGAAAGAAATTTTGACTTTGCGATTGGTTTAACGTTAGTTGGACTGTTTCTTATAATTATTGTAGTTTTTCTTATCCCCTATATCTTTTTTGGGTAATGCTTTTCTTTGTTTAAAAAAGAAATAATACTTTTTAAAGTATATAAAATTTTGTATAAAGACACAACCAATATAGTAAATTGAAAAAACAAGAATAATAAAAATAGCAATTATAATTACACTAATTTGTTCTGTAAATTGTTCAGGATATTTTAATCTCCAGAATATCAGAGAAATCATTATGTATATCAGGACAATTAATATTATTCCGCATTGCATCAAATGATTTTTGTATTTATTTTTACAAGGTAAACCCAGCTTAAATTTTATATTTTCAAGATCTATTTCTATTTGATAGCGTATATCTCCTAAGTCAGAATCAGTAATAGTTTTGTCTTTGACGTATATCAACAGTTCATATAGTACAGGGTTTAAATAATCATGAAGTGAATCATGATTAAGTAATTCCTTTAATAGCATATTGACGTTATATTTTGCTTCTGATTTTTCAATATATTCACTCAATTGATTACGTACAATATGCAAATAAAGTTTGCTATATATTTCATATTGTTTCAATACAATATCTCTATCTTTATCAGACAGATAAATTTTACGGGTGAAGAAATTTGTAATTACAGCTGTGCCTATAACTAGAAAAATAGATTGAATAAATTGTTGCATATACAGTACCTCCTAATATTTACATATTCAATATACCAAATGTATGTCCTATTTTTGTGACAATTTAAAAATTAAGGCAATCCGCCTTAAAGAAAGAAGGTCGATATTCATGAAAAATTGTTTGAATAAAAGAAAACGTGGCAGTACTGCCATGTAGGAAGGTGATGAGATGAAAGGAAAAAAATCTTGGATTGATTTATTAGATGAGAAAGAAAAAGGGTATTTAAAATGGTTGCTAATATTAACTTGTGTTGGAAGTGCAACAATAATAATTCTAAATTATTTCTTTGATATTAATATCCATATCCAGAAGTCAATTAAACAAAATATGTGTATTGGTTTGGTTTTACTCGCTTTTTCGATAATTTCATTATTAAATGCATTTAGTAGCAAAAATTGTCGAATTAAAAAATATCCAATTTGGTTCTATTTTTTACCTTTACTAACAATGATCGTTTTTGTAATACTTATTATTGCCAACTAAAAAAAACCAATGCTATATAAAGAAAGAATGTTGTGAATAATTTTTCAACAAGTGTGGTAAGTGTTGCATTCAATTGCTCTGAATGAAACGCTTCATAAACGATGATACTAGTTGATTGATATCCAATAATTGTTTTAAAAATAGTATCTAAATATTTGGTTAGTACTCTTACTTTTTCTATCTTGATAGAAAATAATTTATTCAAAGCAATGCGTAACCATTTAAATGAATGAAATTGTATGTTGTTCATTATGATTCCAAATAAAAAGATGATTAGCATTAAACAATAAAATTCCTTACTAGATTCATGAGATAAATCATTTCCAAATAGATTTTTACAAACACAACAAATAAATTCGAGAAATATTATTGTGATTATGTATTTGATGCCAAATAAGTTAAATTGTAAAGAGAAACTGAAATAAAGTAGAAATAATATGGCTTCGTACAATGGTATATCCTTAATTTTAGCAATGATTTCTGTGAATATTTGATTCATAAAGTACTTCCTAATAAATACAAATTAAATATACCAAATATATGTTCCAAAAATGTGGCAATTTAAAAATTAAGGCAATTTGCCTTAACAAAGAAAGAAGGTTGATAAAAATGATAAATTTAAACCGGCTGATGAGAAAGTAGTTTCTGAGGTGTAAAAAAAATGTTACTTGCTTATTTATTACGTATATTTATGGGATCCATGATTTTTCTTTTGCTGTTAGAAGAGCTATTTGATTCACAGAAATTTGTTTTTATTAAATTATCTTTAATTATTATTGATTTTTTGATTCTCTGCTACGCATTTTTATCAATTTTACACACGCCTTGAGTTTCTTGTTATACATCAAATATTTTATTAATGAAAAAATTAAAAATACTCCAAAACTAACTAGAAAGAATTGAATATATGTTAAATACCAAAATAATTCTGTGTTTTTTATGTCCTTTAAAGGCTTTAAATTATATTGAATTGAATATGTTAAATACACACAATTTAGTATATAAAATGCATAACGCTCATAACGCCTTTTATATTTAAGCTTGCAAGGGTATCCTAAGCTATATTTGATATTTTCTAAATCTTCTTCAATTTGATTTTTAATATCAGCAACATCAGAGTCACTGATTTTTTGATCTTTTAGTGATGTTAACTGTTCGTATAAGAGAGGGTTTAGATAATTGTATAAATTCTCGTTTGTAATAAGAGTATTGATGAGATGATATATATTTTTCTTTGCTAAACATGGAAGTATTGGTTCATTAACACGATTTTTAACAATATTTATATAGAGTCCCTCGTAAATTTTAAATTGTTTTTCTTTGATTATTCTGTCCTTATCCGAGATATAAAATTTACGTGTGAAAAGATTTGTAACAATTGTTGTAACAACAATTAAAATAATAGATTGTATGAATTGCATTTTATATTACCTCCTAATAAATACAAATTAAATATACCAAATATATGTTCCAAAAATGTGGCAATTTAAAAATTAAGGCAA
>JAEXLD010000120.1 GCA_023445445.1 Bacillota bacterium | reverse complement strand
TATTTATAATATAAACTAAGTAATTTATATAAGGTGGTGAAATATCATGAGTGAAAACAGTTTTTTTAGTAAAAGTAATAGCATTAAGATAACACATAGTATCCTATTTATAGTTACAGCAATGTATATATTAGAATCTATATTTATTAGAGGATTATTCACTAATGTTTATTTAGCTTTAATAAATATGGGATTAAGCATTATTACACTTATAATATCAGTTATAAAGAAAGAATATAAATTAGTAATTATTGATTTTATTATTCTTATAGGAACTGCAGGAATATTTACATACTTAATATACATTTAAATATTATAATTAAATTAAAATTAATAAAAGTTCACTCCTGTTATACTAACAAAGAAGGTAACAAGAAAGTGAACTTTTTATATTATAATTGATATTTCATTATGAAATACAACTTGAAAAATATACCATATTTAGAGTATCTATATTATAATTAAATAATAAAACTTCCTTAAAGCTTTAATATATTTATTAAATTCAACAGTTAATTTTTTCTTGGGAGTAATCATAGCTATATTTTATTTTAAATATTTATTAGAATTACCTAAAAATATATTGGGAATTATTCTTATCTTTAACTTAATAGTTATCATTTGTATGGGATTAGGCAGAATAATATTTACTTATATATATTCAAAAAAATAATTATAAATTAGAAATGCTAAGAGATATATAAGGGAGAGGGTAAAATGAGAGATATAATAACAAGAAGATTGATATTAAGACCTTGGCAGCTTAGTGATAGTAAAGATTTATATGAGTATTCTAAAAGTGAATTAGTAGGGCCCAGAGCTGGATGGAAGCCACATAAATCAGAAGAGGAAAGCAAAGAAACAATAAAGATCTTCATAAAAAATAATGATTCTTATGCTATAGTACTAAAGGAAGAAAACAAGGTAATTGGAGGAATAGGATTACATAAAAGAAAGCCAGATTCTTCTTTGAAAGCTTTAAAACAGAGAGAAATTGGTTATGTGTTAAATCCTAATTACTGGGGTCAAGGATATATTCCAGAAGCTGTAAAAGCATTAATTGAATATGGCTTTAGGGATATGAATTTAGATTTAATATGGTGTGGACATTTTGATTTCAATAATAATTCTAAAAGGGTTAATGAGAAATGTGGATTTAAATATAAATTTACCAGAAAAGAAAAACTAAAATTCTTAGATAACATGGAAGTTAATGCTTTATACTATAGTATTTCTAGAGATGAGTATAAGGTAGTACCAGATTATATAATTGAAAATTCATAAATAGACAAAGAGTTTAGTGATAATAATTGTATTAATAATGTACTTGAACTAATAAATAAATTATAAAACTAAAGGGAGTATTGGGAGGAATAGATATGGAGAACTATTTAGGGAAATTAGTTAAAGTTAAAGTGGATAGACCTTTAGGATCTAAACATCCTAAACATAACTTTATATATTCATTAAACTATGGGTTTATTCCTAATACCATATCAGGAGATGGAGAGGAAATAGATGCCTATATCATAGGAGAATTCGAACCTTTGGAAATATTTGAAGGATATGTAGTAGCCATAATAAAAAGAATAAATGATGTGGAAGACAAATTAGTAGTATGTAAGGAATTGAATAAGTATAACAAGGAGCAAATACAAGCCTTAGTAGAATTTCAAGAGAGATTTTTTGAGTCTACAATATTATAATTTCTATGAAAGTAACATCTGCTCAATTTCTTTGTCTGGCCAGTATCCCCAAGATTCTACTATCTTTTCATTATCTACTTTAAAGTATTCAAGGCCTTCAAAGGAAATATGTTTTCCAGTTGGAGGAATACCCATACAGACTCCAGTATGAACTGCTTCATAACGGATTCTTGTAGCAACCATTCCATTTTCAGCAAATATGTCCATTATTTCAATATTAAGATTGTCAAACATTTCAGCAACAATTTTCAAAATATTTACTGCATCTTTATTACTTCTTGCACCTGCTGGACTATGATCTATGTAGTTTTCAGATACATATTTCATAATAAAATCATAGTTTTTGTTCACATAACCTTCAATAAAAAATCCTGATACAATTTCTTTATCTGTCATTTTCATTCCTCCTTTATAATAAAAATAATATATAAAACTTATATTAACTAAATTTCAATACTTAATACTATGGCACTACTTAAAAATTATACCATATTTTAAAGGGTATATTATACAGATTTTTTTAATGATAACAGAGATAGAATACTAGAACTTATGGATAAGATGAAGTTAAATACAGCAATAGGTGAAGAATACAGTAACAGAATGCGAAGATATTTTATAGATGCATTGGATAAAATTGTTGATAATTCGGAGATGTTGGTGGGAGATAAGGTAAAGGAAATTATATTTAATTTTGAAGAGGATATATATAAGTTTCAACAATTTAGTAAAGAAAGTGAAATGTCAAGAATAGATTAAGGAGAATGATTATGAAATGTAGGGAAGTAGAAAAATCTAAAGTAACATATTACAGTATATTATTGGAGAAGCAGTTTTTAAAGTTATCCCTAGCAAAATGGATTTCAAGGTTTGGAGATGCCATTGATACTGTGGCATTTTCTTGGATGATTTATAAGATTACAAACTCAAGTGTAATGATTGCCGCTCTTTATGGAGTTAATAGCATTCCAAGCATACTCTTCAGCCTTATAGGAGGAACTGCAGCATCATACTTTAAAAAGAAAAGTATAGTATTTATATGTGATGTTGGGAGAGGAATAGTAACACTTATTGTTGCAGTCATGTTTTTCCTAGGGTATTTACGGGCATGGCATTTATTTGTTTTTACTGTGATGAACTCTACCTTTGAAGCTTTTAGAGGGCCAGCATCCACAATGCTGACAAAATTGTCCATACCAGAAGAAAAGCTTGATTATGGTATTAGTCTTGAAAGTTCTGTTTCAAATATTATTGACCTTGTTGGACTCGGAAGTGCAGGTTTTATCATAGGCTTTTTTGGAATTTCAGGAGCAGTAGTTATTGATGCAGTGACATTTTTATTATGTGCCTTTATAATTATCTCAATGAAAGTTCAGGGAGATAAAATATCCAAGGAGAAACTTAATTTCAATAATTATACTAATAATTTTAGAGAAGGAATTAAATATTTCTCAAAGGATAAGTTGATTCTTAGCATTTCAGTTCTGGGAGCAGCACTGATGTTTATGTTTGTACCTTTTAATTCACTTATGAGTCCATATGTGGATGAAGTATTGGAGAAGGGGCCAGAAGCCTTAAGTATTATAGGAATTACTCTCACTATTGGGACTATTCTTGGAAGCATTCTTTTTGGAGTTCTAAAAAGCAGGTTTAAAAGCAGATATATATTTATTGTTGGAGGTATACTTATTGGAGCTGGTTACTCCTGTGTTTCATTTCTTGGGTTAATTAATAATTACAAGTATCTTTATGTAGTGTTGGGAGCTCTTGTAATTATAATGGGTATTGGAATTCCACTGTTTAATATACCTATATCTGTTGCCCTTATGAGAAATGTAGAAGAGGAATATATTCCAAGGGTAACAGCCATTTTTAATACTATGGCCTTATGTGCTACGCCACTAGGAGCCATGATATGTGGAATTATGATATCAGTTATTCCTATTACTACACTTTATTTAATCTGTGGTGCTGCAGTAAGTATAATGATATTGGGTCAGATATTTAATAGAAATTTAAATAAATTATAACGATACTCTAGAATATATCAAAAATAACTTTTCACTGTGGGATGATAAAAATATTATTGAATTCGATGATACAATTAGTATGTGGGAATGTTAATAACATAGTGTGGCCACTTGGAGCGAAGCGACGGAAAGTAGAAATTCTCATATAAGTTATAAGAATTCATGCAGTAAGTACCTCAATATTTTCATAACTCCGAAGCATTGAGGAATTATTTCCTTTAGCTTTAAGGGAGTATTAAGAACATATCACGGTGACTTGGAGCTTGCGAAGTCGCTTGCTATTGAAAGTATAAAGAGCATATGCAGTTAAAGGCGTAATTATATTCATAATTCCGAAGTATTGAGGAATTATTTCCTTCAGTGTGAAAGAGTGTAAACAATATGTTGTGGCGACTTG
>JAEXLD010000114.1 GCA_023445445.1 Bacillota bacterium | reverse complement strand
AAGAAGAAACTCCCTTAGGAGTTTCTAAAATATATATCTTTTTAGTAATTCCTTTGGAATTACATCAATAATTCTACATTTTACATTCTACATTTTTAATTTAGGAGCTGCTGCGACAGCTCCTTATATTTTAATTTAAATTTTATAAATAAAATCACTTATATAGTTTTGAATACATCCTTAAGAAAGAAAACCTATAAAGCCATATATAATACCAATATTTATAAAGTCTATAAATAATGATCCTACTATAGGAACAACAAAAAATGCAGTTTTAGAATATAAATACTTATCACTAACTGAATTCATATTTGCCATTGCGTTTGATGTAGCCCCCATGGCGAATCCAGTTAATCCTGATACCATTACAGCTGAGTCGTAGTTCTTACCCATTAATGGATAGGATACAAACATGCCATAAAGGTACATCATTAAGCATTGAGCTAAAAGTAATATTATCATTGGAAGAGCTAAGTCTACTAAGTGCCATAGCTTTAATGTTATAAGAGCCATACCTAAGAATAGGCTTAATGATACTTCTCCAACCACTTCAACTTCTTCTAAAGGAATTTTATATTTAGTTGAATGGTCTGAAATATTCCTCATAATAGCTGCTATAAGCATAGAACCTATATATGGAGGAAAGTTTGCTCCACCTAATAAGCCACCAACAAATTTATTTAAAGCAGCAGTCAGATAAGTTCCAAGGGCCATAGCTATTAATATTTGAAAGAAAGCCATGCTAATTTTGTGAGTATTAAGTATAGTTTTCTTAGTTTCTATAATAGATAAGTCAATATCATTATCATTAGATTTTTCTGCCTTTTTCTTATCTACAAGCTTATTTTTGACAATTAATCTATTAGCCATAGGACTACCAAGTAATGAACCTGCAATAATGCCAAAGGTTGATGCTGTTAATGCAACTGTTAGAGCCTCTGGATACCCCAAAGCTTCGATGCTAGGAGCTACAGCAGCAGAAGTGCCATGTCCACCTGTTAGAGATGGAGAAGCTGTAAGCAACGCTAAAAGAGGGCTTATCCCGATCACTCCTGATAAACCAACAGCTAATATATTTTGAAGTATAGCTAATACCACTGATATAGCTAAAAATATAAAAATTTTTTTACCACCTATTTTAAGCATTTTAAGGCTTGCATTAAAGCCAACAGTGCAAAAGAACATAGTTTGAAAGAATGTTTGAAGAGTTGTATCAAAATTAAATACAGCTATGTTATTTTGTCTAAGAAACATATGTATTATTGAAAATAAAAGTCCACCAATTACTGGTGAAGGTATAGCATACTTCGAGAATAAGGAAAAATGTTTTTTAGCTGCATCTCCAACAAGAAGAGAAACAACAGCTAGTCCAACAGTTTGAATCATATTTAATTCAATTATCATTTAAACGCCCCCTTCAAAAATTAATAAATTTTTGAATTTATCATTAGTATTTTAAAATTTTCTATGAAATTTAAGTATATATTTAATTGGCAAGTATTATTGATATATTGCAAATAATACAATTCAAGTATCTTGCTTAAATAAAATCTAGACTGAAAATTCATAAAATTGTTATATTGTATATTAATTTATTTTTCTTGTAAAGTCAACTAAAGATTTTTGTAATAAAAAGCAAATTATTTAATAATAACCTTAGATTTTAATTTATTTAAGGCTATTTTGTTTATAATAAATACATTATAAAATCAGTGCATGATATAATTAAATTAGATTTATGGAAAATATATGAAGTTTATAGTGGAGGATTATAGATGAAAACTAAACTAGGAAAGAAGTTTTGGATAACTCTTGTTATATTTGGACTTATAGGTCAAGTTGCCTGGGTTATTGAAAATATGTATTTAAATGTATTTATATATAAAATGTTTAATGCATCAGCAACTGATATTTCATTAATGGTTGGGGCTAGTTCAGTAGCAGCAACTTTAACAACTCTTCTAATAGGAGCATTATCTGATAAGGCTGGGAATAGAAAGATATTTATCTGTGGTGGATATATTATGTGGGGAATTTCAATACTTTCATTTTCATTTATTAGAATGGATATTTTAACACCTATTGTGGGAAATACTGTATCTGCTGCTTCTCTTGGAATATCATTAGTTATAATATTAGATTGTATTATGACCTTCTTTGGCTCAGCTGCCAATGATGCTTCCTTTAATGCTTGGATGACTGATTGCGGAAATGAGAGTAATAGGGGAAGGATAGAAGGAATTAATTCTATGATGCCACTAGTGGCTATTTTAATAGTATTTGGTGGGTTCATGGCATTCAATTTAGATTTAGAATCTAGCTGGAGGACTATTTTTATAATAATAGGGTTAATTGTTATTATTAGTGGTATGTTAGGTTTTATATTAATAGAAGACAATGCAAAAACTACATCTGAAACAAATAAATATTGGGCAAATGTCCTTTATAGCTTTCGTATATCAGTTATAAGAAATAATAAACTTCTATATACAGTAGTTGGTGCATTTTCTATCTTTGGCATATCCATTAATATTTTTATGCCATATCTTATTCTTTATTATGAGAAAACCCTAGGGATATCAAATTATGTAATAATTATGGCTCCAGCAATTATAATTGCTGCTATTATTACTGCTTTTTATGGAAAGGTATATGATATGCTTGGCTTTAAGATGTCTATAGTTCCAAGTATTTCAATTCTTATGATAGGTTATACTATTCTCTTTTTCAGCACCAGCACTCTTTATGTGTTTATTGGTTCCTTATTCATGATGATAGGGTATCTAACTGGGATGGCATGTTTTGGAGCGATGATAAGAGATAATATTCCGCAAAATAAAGCTGGATTATTCCAAGGATTACGTATATTAGGGCAAGTTCTTATACCTGGAATTATTGGACCAACAATTGGAGCATTAGTTCTAAGGAATGCAAAAACAATTTTAAATAATGATGGTACTACTTCCTTTATTCCAGATAGAAGAATATATTTTGTTGCCTTTATAGTAGCTGCAATTCTTCTCTTTATTCTATATTTAATTTTTAAGATGATAAGAGAAGAACACTGGAATCTTATTGCAGATAAAGAAATTGATTGGACAGAGTACCCAAGACCACAAATGAAAAGAGATTCTTACTTTAGCTTAAATGGAAAGTGGAAACTAAATGGTGAAGATATTGTTGTTCCTTTCCCACCTGAATCTAATTTATCTAGTTATAAAAAAACTGTAGGTAAACACTTAACTTATGTAAAGAACTTTAATTTGCCTAATAATTTTATAAAAGACAAAGTGATTTTAAATTTTGGGGCTGTAGATCAAGTTGCAGAGATTTGGGTAAATAATAAGAAGTTAATGAAACATGAAGGGGGATATTTACCTTTTTCAGTAGATGTAACAGAGGCATTATTTATAGATAAGGAAAATCAGTTAGTGGTAAAGGTTACTGATAATTTATCTAAAAAGTATCCCTACGGAAAGCAATGTAAAAAACCTGGTGGAATGTGGTATACCCCTGTAAGCGGAATATGGCAAACTGTATGGCTAGAAAGTGTTCCTAAGGTATTTATTAATAATATTAAAATAACACCTTATATGAATGGAGTAACATGTGAAATAGATACAAATGCCACTGAATATAAAATAGATATAAATTTAGATGGATATATTTATACAAGATATGAAAAAGATAATAAGTTTAGGATAGACTTAGATAAAATCACTTTACCAAATGGGCAAAATTATAAGCCGATTTTATGGACTGTTGAAAATCCATATTTATATAATATTAATATTAGTACCTCTGAAGATAAGGTGGAATCTTATTTTGCCTTACGTACTATATCTATAAACAAAATAGATGGAATAGAAAGAATTTGTTTAAATGATAAACCTATATTTTTACATGGAGTCTTAGACCAAGGATATTTTTGTGATGGAATATTCCTTCCTTCAAGAGAAAAGGAATTTGAAGAGGATATCTTAAGAATGAAGAATTTAGGCTTTAATATGTTACGTAAGCATATTAAGGTTGAACCAGAATGCTTTTATTATTATTGTGATAAACATGGAATGTTAGTAATGCAGGATATGGTGAATAATGGCTCATATTCTTTTATTAGAGATACAGCCCTTCCTACTATGGGAATGCTAAAATTAAATGATAAAAGAAGAGGAAACAAGGTTCAAAGGGAAATATTTATAAATCATACAAGAGATACAATAAATCATCTGTACAACCATCCATGTATCGTAGGCTATACTATATTCAATGAAGGATGGGGGCAATTTCAAAGTGATAAGCTTTATGAACTTGTTAAAGCAATTGATAATACTAGGTTTATAGATTCTACTTCAGGATGGTTTATTCATGAAAAGAGTGATGTAGATAGTCTTCATATTTATTTTAAAACTATAGATTTACCCAAAACAAAAAGACCACTAATAGTATCAGAGTGTGGTGGATATTCCTATGCTATTCCTGGACATATTTATAGTAAATATAATAGTTATGGATATGGTGCCTATGAAAGCTCTGAGATGCTAACAAATAATATTGTTGAAATGTATGAAAAGATGATTATACCAGCTATAAAAAATGGATTAAGTGGCTGTGTTTATACACAATTAAGTGATGTAGAGGACGAAACTAATGGACTATATACTTATGATAGAGAGGTTTGTAAGGTAGAAGAAGAAAAAATCCTATTAATTAGTCATAGAATTGAAGAAATAATTAAGGAAATGGTGCTGTCGCACAATGTAAAATGAATAATGAAAAATGTAAAATTAAAGAGGAAACTCCATTAGGAGTTTCTAAAATATATATCTTTTTAGTAATTCCTTTGGAATTACATCAATAATTCTACATTTTACATTCTACATTTTTAATTTAGGAGCTGTTGTGACAGCTCCATTATTATTTAAGCACTAATTACTATTTTTAACTATATTTTTGAAACTAATATAAGTTGTATAGAAGTATCCACCATATATTATAATAAGAGCCAGGACTATTATTATAGAAGAGTTACTAAATAAATCTTTATTATAAGTAGAAAAGACTTCATTTACTACTTTCATAGCAATTATTGAATGTATAATGGCTAGTGATAAAGGTGCCATAAAATAAATTAAGGTTTGTTTTAATATTGATTTATTTATCATTTTTTCAGTAACACCTATTTTCTTAAGAGAATTATATCTACTAACACTATCACTTGCTTCTGATAATTGCTGTAATGCTAACACTGCAGCACTAGATATTAAAAATACTACACCTAAATACATACCTAAGAATACTACCATTGTAGATGCACCATACACCATGGAATATAATTGTTCCAATGTGTTTCCAAGCACTAAAGAAGTTGAACCAGCAGGATTTCTATTTTCTAAAATATCAACATAGAATTTTGAAAACTTTTCTTCTGATTCTGCATAAGTACTTTTATCATATATTACATTAACATTCGAGTGTGATAGTGTTAATTTTCCTTCAAAGTTATCAGGTACTATGAAATAAAGGAATTGTAATTCTTGAAACACACTAGATACATTATCTTTAATTAAGCCTTCATTTTTAATGATATAAGTATTATTATCAATGACTACAGAGTTCTCATTTTTAATAAATTTATTGAAGGCCTTGTTAAACTCATCATAGTTTGACACAATTAAGATCTCATTATCTTTTAAATCTATAGGAGCTTTATCTAAAAGTTTATTTATGGAATTATATTCAGATACTTTTACTGCTGATATATTATGATCTGAATAAGAATACTTCATTTCATCTATCTCTTTTTTAGTTAAATAATCATTTAGTAATTGGCTTAGATAAATATCAAGCTTGTATTGGTTGAAAAAAACATATTTTTCAGAAGGATTAAAGTTAAAGTTTATACTATTTAAAAGCTCTTCCATATCATTAATTTCTTGGACATCAGTATTAACATGAAGCTTTGCAGAGCTATCAAAGTAAGTATTGCCTTTTAAGGACTTATCAAATGTACTCTTATAGCTAAACATACTAAATAAAAGTGTTATAGTTAAGAAAAGCATAAGACATATAGTAGTCATAGATATAAAGTTAGTTGTTATTTTATTATTAATTTGTCTTAAAACAAATATATTTAATTTTTTTAAATATATTTGTTTATTCTTTTGTATAATTTGAATTAAGAAACTTGAGAGACTAAAAAACCATAGTATAGTTCCAATAAAGCCCAAGACAATTGAAAGCATAAAACGATAATCATCAACAGATAGCCCAATTTTTATTATTAGAATATATGCTGATATAAGTGATGCTAGGGATAAAACAAACAAAATTATTGAAATAATGGGATTATTAATCTTTATTTCTTCATTTTTCTTTGCTGCATTAAGCATGTCTATAAGTTTATATTTAGAAATAGTAACTTGATTAAATATCATTACTAAAATGAATATTACTCCAAAATATAGTGAAGACTTAGCTATTGAACTTATTGATATAATAAATTTATAGGCATTCATATTAACTGATAATAATTTAGCTATAATAACTGATAGCCCTTGGGAAACTATAATTCCTAAGAGAATTCCAACAACTAAGGATAATAATCCAATAAAAAAGGTTTCTAGAATTAGGATTCTAGAGATTTTCCTCTTAGACATACCTAATGTCATGTATATACCTAGTTCTTTTTTACGTTTTTTTATAAGAAAATTATTAGCATAAACTATAAGTCCTCCTAGAATAAAGGATACAAATATAGAGGCTCCAGCTATTAGTTTGTTTAGCATTACCATATATTCTTCTGTACTAGTATTTATATCAAGTAGTGACTTTTGAGATTCAATAGAATTAAAGCTATAAAAAATACATACTGCAAAGGTTAGAGTAAGAAAATATATAGAATAATCCTTGAAGCTCCTTTTTACATTATTTCTTGCTATTTTAGAAAACATCGCTGGCGTCACCTCCAAGTAAAGTTACAATTTCAATTATTTTATTGAAAAATTCTTTTCTAGAGTCATTTCCACGAAGGAGTTCATTAAATATCTTACCATCCTTAATAAATAGAATTCTATGGGCATAGCTTGCTGTAAAAGCATCATGAGTAACCATTAGTATAGTAGCTTGGAATTCTTTATTTAACTTTTCAAAGGAATCTAACAGAAGTCTTGAGGATTTAGAGTCTAATGCTCCAGTAGGCTCATCAGCTAGTATAAGTGATGGTTCAGTAACTAGAGCTCTAGCAGAAGCTACTCTTTGCTTTTGACCTCCTGACATTTGAAAAGGATATTTAGTTAGAACATCTAATATCTCAAGTTTTTCTGCTACCTTTTTAATAAGGCTATCTATTTCAGTAACCTTTCTATCTTGTATTGTTAGAGCCAAAGCTATATTTTCATAAGCGGTAAGAGTATCTAAAAGATTAAAATCCTGAAATATAAATCCTAACTCATCACGTCTGAAATTTTCTAGGGATTTAGGTCTAAGTTTAGTAATATCCTTATTATTTATTATAATATTACCTGTTGTTACATTATCAATAGTTGAAATACAATTTAATAGAGTGGTTTTACCACTACCAGAGGGTCCCATTATACCAACAAATTCTCCTTTATCTACAGTAAAGCTTATATTATCTATAGCCTTTGTTATATTGCCTTTATTACCATAATATTTTTCAATTTTTTCTACCTGTAATATATTTTTCATTACAATTCCTCCTATATTTCCTCATAAAGAGATTTATTAATTAGAATAATGGGTAAATACTTAATTTTTTATTTCAAACTCTAATTCTTTTTCTATAATATCGTTACCCCCATTAAAGATTGCTACTCCATAGTTACCTTCTTCAAGACCTTCAGGAACAGAGAATTCAGCAGTAAAGTATCCAGATTTATTTTTTTGTATATTTTCTTCAGTCTTAAATCTATTCTTTGTTGCTACTTCCCCCTTGTACCAAACAACAGTTGCCTCGCTTATAGCAAGTTTCTTTCCCTTTGCGGAAAGATAAATTTTATCCTTAGAAGTAAAAGTATCGGCTGATTCAGTAGCCTTACCCTTCTCATCTATAGATTTAGTTAGTGTAACCTCTAAAATTTTAGGACCAAAGAAATAATTATAAGTAGCGTTAAATCCAGTCCATATTAAAATTACTAGTAAAATAGGTATTATAAATTTTTTCATAAAATTTTCCTCCAAACATTAATTTATTTGTTCTTTATGAATATCATTTTACTAGGAATAGTAATAAGTACATATTAGTTTATATTTCATTAAGGTTACATTTTTGAAAGATAATGATTAAAAAAATAATGGGTTCCTAGATACTATAATTATCAATAGCTAAGAATCCATTATTAATATATATTCAACTAATTAAATTAACCTTACTTAGGGGGAAGATAATACTAACCTTTGTTCCTTCATCAACTTTTGAAGTTAAAGTAATACCTAATCCCAATTGTTCACAAAGTTTTTTGCACAAATAAAGGCCTATACCAGTAGACTTACTAAGTTTTCTACCATTATCTCCTGTAAAACCTTTTTCAAAAACTCTATTAATATCTTTATTTACTATGCCTATTCCATTATCTTCAACAGTAAGAATTATATTATTTTCATTTTCAATAGTATAAATAATTACCTTACCTTCATTTTTTCTACTATATTTAATAGAGTTGCTAATGATTTGATTTAATATAAATTCAAGCCATTTAGCATCACAGTATATAGTTCCTTCTACTGCCTCTATATCCACAGATATTCTTTTATTTATAAAATCTCTAGAATTCTTCCTTATAGTATTTCTCACTATAGTAGCTAAGGAAAGCTCTCTTATTATATAATCTTTACTTACATCATTACTTCTTGAGTAATATAGAACTTGTTCAATATAATTCTCAATGGTATTCAATTCATAATTAATATTTTTAGTAATTTTATCTTGGTTATTTTCTATGATTAGTCTTGTAGAAGCAATAGGAGTTTTTATTTCATGAACCCAAGTTTCTATATATTCTCTATACTCACTTTGCATATCTCTATATTTTTTTATATGCTCATGCATAGCTTTATTGGTTTCTCTTAATATATTGTAGATAGTCTTACCTTCAATAAAATCTGGTTCCTTTATAATTTCAGAAATAAGATATTTTTTATCTAAGTTTTCTAGAACATTATTTAAATCTTGATAAAAACTATTTACCTTAATATACTCTGTAATAATAAAAGAAAGAAGAGGGAAAAACCATATAGAGAAAACTAGTAGTAGTATATTCCTACTAACATTAATAAGTAGCATTATTAAGGCCACTATAATAAATAATATAAAATTAATTAAAAGGAACAAAAACCTATCTTTTAAATACTCTTTTAAGCTCATGGCAATATATACCCAAGGCCACGTCTAGTTTCTATGGTTTCCTTCATTCCTACTTCTTCTAATTTCTTTCTTAGTCTTGTAACATTAACTGATAAGTTATTATCATCTACAAAAGCATCTGAGTTCCACATAAAATCCATTAATTCATCCCTAGAAACAATTTTACCTTTATTTTTAATCATACAGGAAAGTATCTTAAGCTCATTTTTAGTTAGCTCTACTGTATTGCCATTGTAGGTAATTGAGCTATTTGATAAATTAAGCTTTAAGTTATTATAATTCATAATATCATTAGAAGAAGAAACATTAACTCTTCTTAAAAGGGAAGAAATCCTTGCTAAAAGAATTTGGGTATTATATGGCTTAGTAATAAAGTCATCAGCACCTAAATTCATACTCATAAGTTCATCCATATCACTATTTCTACTTGTAACAATTATAATTGGCATATCTGAATGCTTTCTTATTTCTCTACATATATGATAGCCATCAAATACGGGAAGGTTGATATCTAAAAGTAATAAGTCTGGATTTTCTTCTAATATTACTTCAACAATGTTCTCAAAATTTGATGGAGCAATAACATAATATTCATATCTTGTTAAAAAAATTTTTAATTCTTCTCTTATGGTTTCAGAATCTTCAACAATTATTATTTTTGACATAGTCTCACTTCCTTTATAATGTATATTTTATATACATTATAAAATATTATAAGTATAACTGCAAAAATAAACATAATTAAGAGTATAAGTACTTATTATAGATTTATAAAAAAATCTTATAACTAATAATATTTATTAGTTGACAATTAATACTAAATGGGATAATATAT
This sequence comes from Bacillota bacterium, assembly GCA_023445445.1. Lineage (GTDB taxonomy): Bacteria > Bacillota > Clostridia > Clostridiales > Clostridiaceae > Clostridium. The sequence goes on along the minus strand of JAEXLD010000114.1, from coordinate 35,439 downwards.
ATGTATATTAAATGGATAAAAAATATAATTATTTAGATATAGGAGTGATTAATTATGAAGAAATTATTTAGATGTACTGTGTGTGGATATGTACACGAAGGACTTGAAGCACCAGAAGTTTGTCCAAAGTGTAACTTAGGAAAAGAAAAGTTTGTTGAGCTTACTAGTGAAGAAGCAGCAAAGATTTATACTGCAGATAGAACTAATACAATTCATGCTGAATTAATTGTATTAGCAGACAGAATTGCTAAGCTTGCACAAGAAGGTATAGAAATAAATCTAGATCCTAAGTGTGTAAATGGATTTGAAAAAGCTAAAAATGAAGCTTGGACAATAAAGCAAAGATGTAAGGCAGAACTTGCAGGACATATGACTAACGGAAAGTGGTAGAATTATATTAAAGGTGCTGTCGCACAATGTAAAATGAATAATGAAAAATGTAAAATTAAAGAAGAAACTCCCTTAGGAGTTTCTAAAATATATATCTTTTCAGTAATTCATTTAGAATTACATAAATAATTCTACATTCTACATTTTTAATTTAGGAGCTGTTGCGGACAGCTCTTTTTTTTATTTTTACATTAATATAAAGATTTATATGATACTAATAGTTTTAAGCATTTAATAATAGTATTTTTAAAACCTACTTTATACTTAGAACAAAATTAAGAAACTTATAAGTAAGTAATAATATAAGAATATATTTTAGGTTATTTGGTATAATTAAGATAATAAGTATATAGCAGATTAGATAAGGAGAATAGTATAGGTGATTGATAAGTTAGAAGTTTTAGAGAAGTACTTTGGATATAAGAGCTTTAGAAGAGGACAAGAAAGAATTATAGATGAAATATTAAAAGAAAAGGATGTTCTTGCTATTATGCCAACAGGAGGGGGGAAGTCTCTCTGCTATCAGATTCCAGCATTAATTTTAGAGGGAATAACAATAGTAATTTCACCTCTTATATCTCTTATGAAGGATCAAGTAGATACTTTAAATTCCATGGGAATAAACTCTGCATTTTTAAATAGTTCTTTATCTACTTATGAATTTAATGAGGTAATGAATGGTATTGAAAATAATAAATATAAGATAATTTATGTGGCACCTGAAAGACTTCACTCGAATGAATTTATTACAGCAATAACACAAGTTAAAATTGCACAAATAGCAATAGATGAGGCACATTGTGTGTCTCAATGGGGGCATGACTTCAGAGTAAGTTATAAGGGTATATCAACCTTTATTGATAAGCTTATAGAAAGGCCTATTATAACAGCTTTTACAGCAACAGCATCTGAAGAAGTAAGAAATGATATTGTAAACTTATTAAGGCTTAATAATCCAAAGATATTTGTTACTGGTTTTGATAGAGAAAATTTAAGAATAAATGTCATTAAGGGAATAGAAAAAAAGAAGTTTTTAATTAATTATATAAAGGATAATTCTAAAGATGCAGGAATAATATATGCAGCAACTAGAAGAGATGTTGATAGTCTTTATGAATTGTTAAATAAAAACAACATTAAAGCAGGAAGATATCATGCAGGGCTTTCAAATGATGAGAGAATTAAGTGCCAAGAAGAATTTATAAATGATGAAACCACTGTAATTGTTGCTACTAATGCCTTTGGTATGGGTATTGATAAACCTAATATAAGATATGTTATTCACTATAACATGCCTAAGAATATTGAAGGATATTATCAAGAGATAGGTAGAGCAGGAAGAGATGGAGAAGAAAGTGAATGTATAATGCTTTTTTCTCCAGCAGATGTTATTACCCAAAAGTATCTAATTGAAGTTAGTACTGAAGATCCAATAAGGAAAAATAATCAGTATAAAAAGCTTCAGCAAATGACAAGCTTAGTTTATATAAATAGCTGTTATAGAAAGTATTTATTAAATTACTTTGGTGATCCATATGAAGGAGAATGTGGTAATTGTAGCAATTGCTTAAATAAAGGTGAAGTGAAGGATAGAACTATAGAAGCTCAAAAGGTTATATCCTGTATTTATAAAATGAAGAGAAGCTTTGGGGTTGGAATGATAGTAGATGTTCTCAGAGGTTCTAAAAACAAGAAACTTTTAAATTTAGGCTTTGATGAGCTTAGTACCTATGGAATAATGAAGGAATATTCTAGTGATGGATTAAAAGAATTTATAAATATATTAATTGCTCATGGATATTTAGAGGTTAATGAAGAATATTCAACTGTAGCATTAAATAATATATCTTTTAAGGTTATAAAAGGAGAAGTTAAGGTTCTTCTTAAAGAAGTTAATATTGAAAGTAATAGAGTTGAAATTAATGACTTATTTGAGAAATTAAGATTATTAAGACAAGAGATAGCTCAAGAGGAAAGAAAAGCTCCATATATGATATTTGGAGATGGAACCTTAAGAGAAATGAGTATTAAATATCCTATTACTAAGGAAGAAATTCTTGAAATTTCAGGTGTTGGAGAAATAAAATATGAGAGATATGGTGAAAGATTTATAGATATAATTAAAGATTATGTCATAGAAAATAATATTGAAAAGGAAGTAGCAGTAGATAAGAATCAAGCTGAAGAAATAGAAGATGATTATTTTGAAGTTAATAGTGATAAAGAACTTTTAGATAGGCTTATTAATATAAGAGAAGGATTTGCTAAGAAATTAAATCTCCCTGTGCAAATGATTTTAAGTAAAAATACCTTAAGAGAAATAAGTGGACGTTATCCAAATACTTTAGAAAAGCTTAAAGATATTGGAGGCATTGGTCCTAAAAAGATTGAGACATATGGGCAGCCAATAGTTGAAGAAGTAGATAGATATATTATTGAAAAGGGCATTAATCCAGTTTGGAAAGAAAAGAAGAGGAAAAAGCTTATTATAGATGGTGAAACTAGGGGAGCTTCTGAAATAGCTTTAGATAGACTTAATATGGGAGAAGATATAGAAGCTATTTCAGAGGATATGGAAATATCAATTTCAACTATTCTTGGATATATAACTGATTATATAAGAGCCAGTGGAGATTATAGCATAGAAATAGATTGTGATAAGTACTATCATAAAGAAGATGAAAAAATGATTTTAGATGCTATTAATAAAAATGGAATAGATAAAATCCAAGCTATTAAAAAGAGCTTACCAGATTATATTAAATATGAAGCTATAAGAGCAGTAATACTAAATAATATTATTCTTAAGGGATAAGATTACAAAAGGTAAGTTAAATAAAAGGACTATCATTAAGAGATTTATAATCCATAATGATAGTCCTATATGTTTATAAATTCCTACTTATTAAGGAATTTATTCCTTTAGTTTTTATTTAATCAAGTCTAATATTTCACTTTCTGGAAGTGAAGAATCACAACGTACTTCAGTTTCTCCATTCTTATGAATTATAAAACCTGGTACAGTTACAATATTATATTTATTTCTGAATTTGTTAACATCATTATCTGAATAATCTTCACTATTAACATAATAAATAGTGGTATCAACCTTATCTGCTAAGCCACTTAATTTACTAGCAAATCTACGACAAAATGGACAAGTTGCTCTTCCAATGTAGACAACAGCTTTATCTTCATTAGCCAATAATTCATCTGCTTGTGTAGAAAGTACTTTTTTAAATGACTTTACATCTTCTTCATACTTATTTCCTTCAAACATTTTGAATCCTCCTATCCTTTTTAGAATATTATACCAAAAGGGAGGATTGATATCAAATTATGTCATCTAATCCATTAACTGTAGTCTGTTCATTTTCATTAATAGGAATAATTATGCATTTTTGTCCATCAATTACTTGTGACTTTATTTGAGAGATTTTTTCAGGCTTAACTTGAAGTATAACATCGTAATCAGCTTCTATATTTTTCTCTTCAGATTCATCTAAGTTAGTTTCTGAAGTTCCTTCTATATTAATTTCTGAAGTTTCTTTTAAATTAGATTCCAGAGAATCTTCTGAAGCTAATTCATTACTTTCATCATTTAAAATCTCATTAGCATTTTCAATATCATCAGTATTAGGTTCAGAAATTTCTTTATCTACAGCAGCCTCTTGTTTTACTTTTTCAAGTCTGTTTTGAAGTATTTCTACCTGCTTTTGTAGGTGTTTTTCTCTTTTTATTTGCTCATTTGCTTTAAGAACCTTTGAATCAATTAGGTTTTCTGCTAGTGGTAAATCATCACCAAAGATTTCTTCATATGACTTTTCAATTTTAGTAGTAACCTCTTCGGGAATGCCACTTTCCATTAAAATACTTTGTATATCATCCTTTTTTAGCGTTATAGGTTCTGAATCTACATCCTCATAAATAGCTTTATATTCATCAATCATATTATTTAAGTTTTCTTGTACTTCCATAAAGACTTTTTCAGCCTTCTTTTCATCAGCACCAAAGGAATCCTTAATAATTGATTGAAAAGTTTCCTTTTGTATAGTGGCAGTTTGTTTTGAATCACAACCTAAAGCATTTTCCATTAGTTCAGGATGAGTATCCTTTGCATTTTTTGTGTAATACATAATAGAATTAACATCTGAACTACGGTTAATAAAAGCAGGGAATACAAAGCCATTAGTTGGAGCTTCTACTACCCAATCTCTAATACGAGCTTTGATTTTATTTTCTTCTTCGAAATATCTAAGACCAGGTTCTGAAAGGGAAACAGGGCATATTGCACATAGCACATATTCATATACCTCTTCAGATTCATCTAGCTTTGCATTATCCTTAGTTTTAGTAATAACATCATAAGCATCATGAAAGATTATTATTAAAAAATTACCTGTATAATCATAGTTATCTATAATAGAATCATAAAAGCTATCAAGAAGTGTATCATCCTTTAATTGGCTGTTTTTAAGTTGCATAAGAGAAATTTGTTTTTCATTTATAAGATCATCATTAATAGGAAAACTTAATTCCAATATGTTATTTCCTATAGTTCCAGACAGCACTTTTTTAGCAATTTCTAAGTATTTAAAATATTCATCTTCATCTAAGTTCAAAAATGTTTCTCTGAATTTTAAAATAACATGTTTTTCTCCATTAACATAGCAACCACACATTTTAGTAAATGTGCAATGATCTTTCTTTAGTCTTCTCTTTAATTCAAGTATATCTTTTTTTCTCATATAAAAACCTCTCAATCAAAATTTGAATCCTAGAGTAGGATCTCCTATTCTCTTGGGTCATAGGAGTACACTCTGTAAAAGTTCCATTTGCCAAAATAAGTTTTGGAATTTCACTTAAGTTCGACTAGCTAAATCAAAGATTTAGAGTGAAATAGGAAACTCCTACTCACTGCGTTCCTAGGAGTAAGTTCGACTAGCTAAATCAAAGATTTAGAGTCTCACTTAAGTATAATCTTTTTTTGCTATTAGTTAAAGAATTTATTATGTTTATTTATAGGTTATAGATATAAATATTATTAGTTATTATAGTACATAGAAACAAGGATTTATTTATAACATTTGTAAAAATATTCTGTATAAGGGTGTATAATAAGTTATGGAATAAAATTAGTATGAAATTGGTATAATGAGGTGAATATAAATGGATTTAAGGTCATGGAATAATGAATTAAAACAATTAAGGAGTATAATTTTAAAAGATGATAAGCTACAAGAAAGTAAGGAGATTGCTTTAAGATTGCATTCTATGGTCCATTCATCAACTATGTCTGGGATAGATGAGAAAACTTTTGAAGATGAATTATGGGATGGAATTAATGATGATATGTTTAGAATATATCAGAATGAAAAAGGACGTACTGTTGCCTATGGAATGTGGCATGCTAGTAGAATAGAAGATATAACAATGAATTTATTAGTATCTGAAAGTGAACAAGTATTTAATAAAGAAGATTGGCAGAGAAAAATTAATTCAAAAATTATTGATACTGGTAATTCTTTAAATAGGGAGGAAATTCTTCAGTTTAGTAAGAGTATAGATATGAAAGAATTAATAAATTATAGAATTGCAGTAGGGAGAAGGACAAGGGAACTTATTAATGAACTTTCAGAAGGAGACATGAAAAGAAAATTTGAAAAATCTAAACTACAGAAGATTGTAGCTGAAGGAGCAGTTTTAGATGTGGAAGCTTCAAACTGGTTAATTGATTTTTGGGGTAAAAAGAATGTTGCTGGAATAATTTTAATGCCAGTTACAAGGCATAATATGGTTCATATAAATGAAAGTTTAAAAGCTAAAAGAAAAAAATAAAAAAGGAATGATCCAAGTATTTCTTAGGATAATTCCTCCCTTATCCATAAAAGCAAAACAATAACAGTAATCATTGAGTTACTGAATAATTACTCTTTTCAGGAATTAAAAATACTATATATCTATAAAAAGCATAAAGCACTAATGAAGCAGCTATTATTGTTTGAAATAAAACAATATATTTTAAAAATCCAACATTATAGCCAAGCTTACTTAAATAGCCCATAGTCATTTTCATTGCAATTCCACTTATAACAAAGGGGAAGGTAAAGGCAGAATAACTAGGGAAAAATTGAAGCTTTAAAAGCTTAGGTAATTTAAACAAAACTATAATATATAGTACAAGTGATAAGGTACCTAAGAAAATTACCATTGACAATGACTTTGTTTGTACTGATTGCATATATCCAGCAAGGCAAAGACTTACAGGAGCAGCAAATATACAAAATAGTGGTTTAGCACCATTAGGAATATCTTTAAATTTAATATATCTATAAGTTACAACTACTAATAATAATAAACATGATATAAATGCAAACCAAAAAGCCAATGTACCAACATTAGTTTTTTCAAAAGCTGGTGCTGAAACACTTGAAACAGCTATACCAACATAAACTATAAAATATGTGGTAAAGACCTTTTTTATATTAAACTTTAAGATAAAATTTATTGTAAAATAAATTATTAAAGCTAAATGAATAAGTATTCCTAAATACCAAATATAAATGGAACCTTGCCCTAAAAATACCTTGGCATAAGTAGCTAAAAGCATTAATGCCATTGGAAAGGTAGCAGCAACTCCAGCCATAATAGGATTTTGCATGTCTTCTTTTATCATAGATGGATACATTATAATTTTACATATTAATAAAAGACCTAATATAAGGGATATAAAACCACAAGCTAATCTTATAGTTTCAGAATAACTTTGAAGTAAATTACCTAAAGCTGCAAATCCAAGCATTACCCCTGCCATAGGAAGTGGTATTTTCTTAATCATAATTTCAACTCCTATACTGATACTAAGTTATCTATATTAACTAAATTTAATTCTCTTACAATAATTTCAGCAACCTTACCAGCAACCATTCCAGTATAACGTATACATTGTTCTTTATGAGCACCTACGGACATATCGAATTCCTTAGTTAGTATACGACAGCAAAGAGCATTTTTACCATTTGCATCTTTAAACCAATCATGTAATTCTTTTGATAGTTCTAAATTTTTCTCTACCTTAGAATCTCCTTGTTTAGTTCTACCAAAGAATAATCCTAAAGCCATAACTCCACCTGAAACTGCACCACAAAGGCATTTAGAACGTCCTATACCAACAGGAAAACCAGAAGCCATAGCGATTACTTCTTCAGGTATATCTAATTCAAAATTAGAGCGTATAGAGCTTATTAGTGCTTCAGAACAAAAAAATCCACCACGGAATAAATCTTCTGCATCTTTAGATATTTTTCTTATGCTTACTTCATTTTTAATATTCATGTAAAAACCTCCACTTTTTATATTCACTTATATTATAACCTCCTTGGTATGCAAATACAAAATATGAAATTTTATGTAAAATAATTTATAAGCTCTTTTATTATATTAGTTTGAAGATCATAAATACAAACTGCAAATCTAATATAATGGACCAGTTCACTAAGAGAAAGACGTAATAACAGCTTAGTGGAGTAAATAAAGCTTAAAAACAAATATTAAGATTTTAATCTAATTTTAATCTTTTGTATATTTTATATTAATTTTACAAAAGTATTATATAACCATAGTAAAGATAAAAATTATTTATGGGGTGAAGTAAAATGGAAAGAAATGAAATGATTGAAATCTTAATGGGTAAAACGAATATAACTCGTAGAGAAGCGGAAGAAGCACTCGAGAAATGTAATTGGGATCTCTTAGATGCTATTTTCTATTTAGAGAGAATGGGTAAGTTCGAAGATAGAAATACTACAACAATTATAGAAGTTAAAGAAGAAAGTAATAGTAGAAAGGAAAATCATAAAAAAGATAACGAAAAAAGTGGGGGCCTTGGAGAAATTGTTGGAAGAATATTTAAGTTTATAGGTAAGATGATTAAAAAGGGAAATGAGAATTACTTTGAAATTAGAAAAGAAAATGAAAAACCTATAAAAATATCATTAACAATAACTGCTCTTTTATTAGTATTATTCTTCTGGGCAGCTGGTATATTATTAGTAGTTGGGTTATTCTGTGGATATAGATACTCAATTTCTGGTCCCAATATGAACTCTAAAGGTGTAAATGATATTTTAGAAAAAGTATCAGAATCAGCAGATAGTATTAAAAAAGACTTTAAAGAAGGATATGAAAAATAATATATAAATTAATGAAGAGAGTTTGAAGTTTTCAAAGTCTCTTCATTTTATGTAAAAATATACAAAGCACTAAACTGAATGATATAATTTAGTAAATGGAAAAGATTTATAAATAAGTTTTTACATCATAAATAGGAGGAATATTTATGGAGAATCTTAAACTTGTAGAAAAATTAAGAGATAAAGCAAATATAAGCTATGAAGAAGCAAAGGAAATCTTAGAAGCTAATAACTGGGATATTCTAGAGGCTATTATATATTTAGAGGAAAAAGGGAAAATAAAAAAACCTTCAATAAGTACTTTCTATACTAATGAAAGCAAAGATAATTATAGCAATGATTATAATATGGTTATATATGATAAAAAGGAAGGTACAAAGAGTTCAAGAAATATAAACGGATTTGAAGGTATATTTGAAGCTATATGTAGAGTAATAGATACCTGTAACAATATATTCTTTGAAATAGCTAAAGAGGGAAGAATATTTTTAAAAATTCCTATTACAGTATTAATATTACTTTTAATGTTTACCTTTTGGATAGTTATACCCTTAATTATAGTTGGATTATTTTTTGATATAGAGTTTTCTGTATCTTCAAAAAGAATTAATACTGATAAAGCAAATAAGGTATTTAAGGAAATTACATTAGTTGTTAAAAAAATAAAAGATGAAATTAAAAAGGGGTTTAATCATGGTTAAGATTTTAATAGTTGAGGATGAAGAGAAAATAGCTAGATTTATAGAGCTAGAATTAGTTCATGAAGGATATGAAATAGTAAAGGCTGATAATGGCAGAACAGGTCTTGAGATAGCAGAAAAAGAAGAGATTGATTTAGTTATTCTTGATATAATGCTGCCTGAACTTAATGGTTTAGAAGTTTTAAGAAGGCTTAGAAGAATCTCTGATATTCCTGTAATTATGCTTACAGCAAGGGATGCGGTTATGGACAAAGTATCAGGACTTGATGCAGGTGCTGATGATTATATAACGAAGCCTTTTGCTATAGAAGAGCTATTAGCAAGAATAAGAACAGCACTAAAAAAGAGAGTATTAGTAACTAAAAAAGATACAGATGTTATTAAGTGTGGATTATTATCCTTAGATAAAATGAGACATAGGGTAATGTATGATGATATAGAAATAGAATTAACCAATAGGGAATTCACTTTGCTACAAATACTAATGGAAAATAAAAATATAGTTTTAAATAGAGATGTTCTTATGGATAAAGTATGTGGCTATGATTATATTGGAGAAACGAATTTAATAGATGTATATATAAGATATTTAAGAACAAAGATAGATGATAGATTTAAGGTCAAGATTATAACTACAATTCGAGGAGTAGGATACGTAATAAAAGATGAATAAGAAAAATAAAGTTAAAAATGTTACATCTATTGCAATAAAGCTTAATTCTATTTCAGTAAGAGAACTATTTTTCAAATTCCTTTTCCTTGATATATGCATAATAGTTATATTAATTGGATTTTGGTGTATTGAAGGAGAAATACAGTTTTATGGGGAGTTTGTGAAAAATGCAAAAAGAAATATTCACTTTTATCCTATAGAAACTGCATATTATAAGGTAGTCTGGGATGATGGAAAAACTTTAGTTAAGGAAGCCAGTGAATTTCTTTATGATATTATAAAGCTAATTAAAGTTATAGGCATTATTGAAGGAATTCTTTTATTAGAAGAAATAATCTTTGGTACTGCAAGAATTAGAAATACATTAAAGCCTATTAATGAAATAGCAGAAACAGCAAGTAGACTTAGCGATATGGCCTTTGATGAAGAAAAATTTCACAGCTTAGAAGATGCTATATCCAAAATTAGTCCAGTAGCTTCAGATGAGAGAATTCATATTGGAGATAATGAGCTTCATGGCTTAGAAGAGGCTATAAATAATTTATTAGATAGAATGAGAGACTCTTATAGGCAGCAAGCAAGGTTTGTTTCAGATGCTTCCCATGAACTTAGAACACCTATTTCTGTAATTCAGGGATATGCTAATATGTTAGATCGTTGGGGAAAAGAAGATGAAAGTGTTTTAGATGAATCTATTAAAGCTATAAAAAGTGAATCAGAAAATATGAAAAATCTAGTAGAACAACTTTTATTCTTAGCAAGAGGGATAAATGGTAAAACACAGCTTCAAAGGGTAGAATTCTCACTTAATGATATGATGGCTGAAGTCTTAGAAGAGTCTAAGATGATAGATAAAAATCATGTATATAAATATATTGAAGAAGAAAAGACTACAGTTTATGGAGATATAGGTTTATTAAAACAAACAGCAAGAATATTAATTGACAATGCTACAAAGTATACTGATGAGGGTGAATTAATAATTCTTAAGGTAGGAATAAGTAATAAAGGGGAATCATATTTTTCTGTTCAGGATAATGGAATAGGAATGAATGAAGAGGATGTTACACATATATTTGAACGTTTCTTTAGAGCAGATACAGCAAGAGTTAGAAAAAATGGTGGTACAGGTCTTGGATTATCAATAGCAAAATGGATTATTGATAATCATAGGGGATATTTTTCAGTTTTAAGTAGAAAAGATATAGGAACAAGAATAACAGTATTTTTACCTAAAAAATCATAGATTAATATAGTGGTATAGAAAAATGAGGTTGTGGACACAACCTCATTTTTTATAAGTATATATGATGAACTTTGGAATGATAAATTATTTAGCTTTATAAGATTTAATCATCCAAAGGGCTTTTTCATACTCAGCGATTAAGCCTTCCATTAAATCAGCAGTTCCTAAATCTTTAGCATCTTCAGCTAGAGAAAGAATATCTCTTGAATCCTTAATCATAATTAAGAAATCAGCTTCTAGTATATCTATAGCTTCCTCTCCAGATAATCCTTTGCTTTCTAATTCTTCAATAGAACCAAGTTTCATATATTCCCTCATTGAAGCAGCTGGTCTAGAACCTAAAGTTAATATTCTTTCAGCTACTTCGTCTAATGATTTACCTACACCTTCATAATATCCTTCAAAGACAGTGTGAAGTTGGAAGAATGAAGGACCTTGTACATTCCAATGTAAGTTGTGAATTTTAACATATAATAAATTAAGATTTGCTAAATAATCGTTAAGTGATTTAATTACTCCCTCAATTTTTTTATTATCTAAACCTATATAATTTTTACTCATAAATATTCCCTCCTATTATTAAAATTATTCTGAATTTGTATTCATTACAATATTATAATAATATCAAATTGGTAATAAATCAATAGAAATTACCATATTTAATAAAAAAAAGTATAGTTCATATGAAAAATATATGAGCTATACTTTGGAATAACATTTATATTATTCAGTTTTTTCTTTATCTTTACAACTTTTGCAAATACCTTTAAAGTAAAAAGATTGATCATGGATATCAAAGCCTTTTAAAGAATCTATATTCAAGCTATTTATATCTATTTCAATATCATAAAGAGTATTGCAAACTTCACATTTAAAATGACCATGTCTCTTATCATCTAATATTTGATACTTAAATTCATTTTCGTCTATCACAATAGACTCTGCTATTTTGTTCTTGATAAAAAGATTTAAAGTATTATATACAGTTGTTTTTGACAATGTTGGAATTTCGTCTATTAATGCATAGTAGATATCATTAACTCTTGGATGTTCTTTACTATTATATAAATATTCAAAGATTCTTTTTCTTTGATAGGATGGACTGATTCCATGATCTCTCAAATATTTTTCAATATTATCAATGAGTAACATATTTATAAATCCCTCCTTTTCAAATTATAAATTTATCACAGTTTAAATAAATAATCTATAAAATTATGTCTAATAAAAATCATTCCTAAATAAGGCTATTAGTAATATAAAGATCAATATTTAATTTATGATTTTTGATGATTCAATATAAGTATATATCAATATATTACTATAAACAATTATATTTATAACTATTTACAATATTTTCTTAAAATGACCTAGTTAGGAAAAATATGATAAAATATATATAATTACTGTAGAAAAAAGGAGAGAATTTATGGAAAATTTGTTAACAATAATGAATTTCTCTCATGTTTATGAAAAAGAGAAGTTCTTTATAGATAAAGAATATAATTGGATAGACTGTACAGATATTAATGGTACAAATGGATACTGTGATGAAAGCGCATTTAATGAAATAAAACAAAAGCTAAGGGATTTAGAGCCTAAGGGAATACATTTTATAGATTCAGGAAATTATCATTATGTTAGCGAATTATGGATAAATAAAATAAAAAGAGATTTCAGCTTAATAGTATTTGATCATCATCAGATATGTTAAAACCTTCTTTTGGAGATATATTATCCTGTGGTTCCTGGATAATGGATGCAATAGATAAAAATAAATTTTTAAAAAAGGTATTTATAATTGGATTAAGTAAAGAACAAAAACAAACAATTCCTAATAAATATTTAAACAAGGTTAAATGTATTTGTGATTATGATTTAAAAGGTATAAATAAAGAAAAGTTATTTAGATTTTTAGATGATAAATATCCTGTTTATATATCAATAGATAAGGATGTATTAAGTGAAAAAGTAGTTGATACATCATGGGATCAAGGAATAATGAGTTTTGATGAATTAAAAAGTTTTCTTCATATAATTATATCTAACTATAAAGTAATTGGCTTAGATATATGTGGAGAAAATGATATGAGAAAGGTTATTCAAGTAAGGAATAACGATAAAATTAATTCAAAATTAGTTAATTTCTTAAAGGAAGAAGACAACTTCTTATAATTGGAGAATTTAAATAAAGATAACATATATTATAAAAATAAAATATAGTAGTGTTGGGAGGCAGAGATGTATAAATGAGAGTATTAATTTTATCATGTAATACAGGGGAAGGTCATAACGTAGCAGGAAAAGGGATGAAAGAAGCTTTAGAGAAGGAAGGGCATGAAGCAATTATGCTTGATTATATGAAGCTCTCAAGTGATAGAACCTCAAAGGTTGTTGGAGGAGCTTATATTAACATTGCAAAATATACTCCGCATTTTTTCTATTTTCTTTATAAAGTTGCCCTTAAGATATCATCAGACAAAAGAAAATCGCCAGTTTATTATGCAAATTCATTGATGGCAAAGCATTTAAAAAAATATTTAGAAGAAAATAAATTTGATATTATTTTGATGCCACATCTTTTTCCAGCAGAAACTATAACATATATGAATAAAAAGAAGATGCTTAATGAAAAAACCATAGCTATAAGTACGGACTATACATGTATTCCTTTTTGGGAGGAAACCCAATGTGATGCCTATATAATTCCACATGAGAGAATGATGGATGAATATATACGAAGAGGAATTCCAAAAGAAAAATTATATCCCTTAGGAATTCCAGTGAGACAAGACTTTTATGTTAAAGAAGAAATGAGAAAAGCAAAGAAGAAATTAAATCTTAATACAGATAAACCTATGTATTTAATTATGAGTGGTAGCATGGGGTTCGGAAAGATTCAGCTTTTTACTATTGAACTAAATAAACAGTGTAAAAATGGTGAGCAGGTAGTTGTTATATGTGGAAATAATAAAAGGTTAAAAAATCTTTTAGAAAAAGAGTTTAAGAATAAAAGTAATGTAAGTATTGTAGGATATACAGATAAAATATCTTTATATATGGATGCAGCAGATGTTATATATACAAAGCCAGGTGGATTAACATCAACAGAGGTTATTGTAAAAAATAGACCTTTAGTTCATACAAATCCTATCCCAGGATGTGAAAGTAAGAATATGGAGTTTTTCATGGAGAAGGGGATGGCACTTCATTCTAAAAAAATTACTGATCAAATTCAGCAAGGGAAGATATTATTAAATAACAATGAAATAAAAAATAATATGTTAGAAAATCAAAGAAAAAATGCTAAACCAAGTGCAGCAAAAGATATTATAAAGTTAATGAATAATTTAATTAACCAAAAGGACAACTAGATAGGAGAAAGTTATATGAGATATTTAATATTTATTATAATGGGATATCTATCAGGTAGTATATTATATGCTTACTTAATTCCAAAAATAATTTTAAAAATTGATATAAGAGAAAATAGCACAGATGAGAATCCTGGAACAGCAAATGCATTTATTAATGGAGGGATTTTTTGTGGGATATTAGTATTATTATTTGAATTAGGAAAGGGATTTTTTCCAGTATGGATAGCTTCAAAATCATTAAATATAGAAAATATATTATTTTCAGGTGTTATGGTAGCCCCAGTTATAGGGCATGCATATCCCTTATTTAATTATAAAAAGGGTGGAAAATCAATTGCAGTTTCTTTTGGAGTGCTTTTAGGCTTATTTCCAATAACAGATCCAGTTATTATTTTAGCTTTATTTTATATATTATTTTCAGTAATACTAGTGATAAATCCACATTTTTTTAGATCTATTATTACATTTTCACTTTTTAGTTTAACTTGTTTGTTAATAGAAAATAATAATTCAATTATAGTGGGGTGTATTATTATATCAAGTATAGTTGTCCATAGGCATTTTATTAAATACCATGGGGAAAAACTAAGAATAATTCCTTTTTATGAAGAGTTAAAGGAAAGAAAAATTAATAGAAATAAATTTAATTAATATTCCTGTTAAGATTAAGGATAATCCACAAATTATTTGTGGATTATTTTTAATTAACCATCTATTTGTGGATTAATTTAAGTTCCTTGTGGACAGAAAATGAGAATTTAGTAGTATAATTAATCTTATATTAAGTTTATATAAGTATACTGTAGTGGGTGAGAGGAATGAGAGAAATATTTATGGTTGATAACAAGGAATATGAGTTTGTATCTAATTATAGGGATGATGAAAGAATAAGAGAAAGTTTTAATGAATTAACTGACAAAACATATGGGTTTAACTTTAGAAAATGGTTTGATAATGGACATTGGAATAATAAATATATACCATATTCATTATTAGATGGAGATAGGGTAGTAGCAAATGTATCTGTAAATATTATGGATTTTATAGTTTTAGGAGAGAGAAAGATGCTTATACAATTAGGAACTGTAATGACAGACGAAAGCTATAGAGGCCAGGGATTGATTAAGTTTTTATTAAATAAGGTAATAGAAGAATGGGAAGATAAGTGTGATTTTATATATCTTTTTGCTAATGATACAGTTTTAAACTTTTATCCCAAGTTTGGATTTAAAAAATATAATCAGTACCAATGCTCCTTAGAATTTTCTAAAGTGAGAAGTAGTGAAAAAATAAGAAAGCTAAATATTGATGATGATAATGATAGAAATACTATAATTAGAATTTTAAATAATAGAAAGTCATTAGCTAAACTAGACAATATAAATAATACTTCACTTGTAATGTTTTATTGCATTGATTTTATGAAGAACAATATATATTACATTGAAGAATATGATGTTATAGCAATATGTGAGTATAACAAAAATGAAATGATATTATTAGATTTATTCTCTGATAAAGATATGAATTTAGAAAAAATTATTAATGCATTAATAAAAAATGATACTAAAAAAGTTGTTTTGGGATTTACCCCTAAGGATTCTTCTTTATATAAAGAAGAGCTAATAAATGATGAAAATGACACTCTATTTATTAGGAGTAAAAAAGACACAATATTTAATGAAAAAAAATTAATGTTTCCTTTATTATCCCATGCGTAGCTTTTATAAAAAAATAATTATATGGTTGAGAAAGTATTGACATTATTAGGCGATTTAGAATATATTTAAATTAGATAGATTTCAAATAAAGAGAGGTATTTTTGTGAGTGTATAGTATCAAATAGTTAACTTAATATTAATTCCAAAAAAATAGGTTTATTAGCCTTTATTTGTGGTGGAATTAATTAAACTATATTGATACAAGTCCACGAATAAAATTACAAGGGTATATTATACCTTTATCTGTGATTGAATTTTTTAGCTGTGGAAGTATCCACAGCTTTTTATATTTTAGAGCCTACCTATGAAGTCTATCTAGATTTCGTGACTTGTATGTATTTAATACAAGAAAGGAATAAATAAATGGATAAAATAACATTAGAGAAATTAGATTATTATGAATTAAAAGAAATAGTAAAGGGATATTGCGTAAGTGGATTAGGAAAGGCTCTAATTGATAAGCTAGAGCCTAGTAACAATTTAAAAATTGTAAATAAAAGACTTGATGAAACTTCAGAGGGAAGAAGACTTTTAGAAGCTTCATATCATATACCTCTAAGTGGAATATTTGATATAACATCTCATATTGAAAAAATTGAAAAAGGAGCATCCTTAGATCCAGAAGACTTAACCATGGTAAGTGACTTTTTAAGAGGATGTAGAAAAGTTAAGTTATTTGTTAAGGATAAGGAAGGATATGCTCCAACACTATGTAGCTATGGCGATAATATTACAGATTTAAGTTATATAGAAGAGGAAATAAATAAATGCATTAGAGGTTCTGTAGTAGATTCTAATGCCAGTAAGGAACTAAAAAAGATAAGAAGACTTATAGATGATTGTGAAGAGAAAATAAGAGAAAAACTAGATAGATTTTTAAAGAACAGTGCAAACAAACAATATATTCAAGAATTTTTCATAAGTAAGAGAAATGGAAGATATACAATTCCAATAAAAGCAGCTTATAAAAAGTATGTTCAGGGAACTGTTATTGAAGCCTCATCAAAGGGAGCAACAGTATTTATGGAGCCAGACACAATTTCTAGATATACTTCGGAATTAGCTACTTTAAAAATAGAGGAAAGCATTGAAGAATATAAGATATTAGGTATGCTTACTGAAATGTTAAATGAAAGAATAAGAGATTTAAAAATAAATATAGAAGTAATAGCTGAATATGATATGATTTGGGCTAAAGCTAAATATAGCAATGATATTTCTGGTATAAAACCTAAGTTAAATAATCATGGCTATATAAAAATAGTAGAAGGAAAATATCCTTTAATTAAGAATGTAGTACCTCTTAATTTTGAAGTTGGAGATAACTACAGAACCTTAATAATAACTGGTCCAAATGCAGGAGGAAAGACAGTAGTTTTAAAAACTGTAGGTATATTAACTTTAGCAGTACAATCTGGATTTCATATAGCAGCTAAAGAGGGAACAGAAATATCAGTTTTTGATAATATATTTGTTGATATAGGAGATAATCAAAGTATTGAAAATGCTTTAAGTACTTTTTCTTCTCACGTAAAGAATTTAGCAGAAATAATAAAACAAAGTACAAAATCTACTTTACTTTTGTTTGATGAAATAGGAAGTGGAACTGAGCCAAATGAAGGGGCTGCTTTAGCTATAGCTATTTTAGAGGAACTATATCATAAGGGATGTATTACAATAGCCACTACACATTATGGAGAAATAAAAAACTTCTCAGAGGCTCACCCAGATTTTGAAAATGCAGCTATGGAATTTAAAAAGGATACTTTAGAGCCTTTATATAAACTTCATATTGGTAGAAGCGGAGATAGTAATGCCCTATATATATCAAAGAAGATGGGGATTTCTGATTCAATAATAAATAGAGCTAGAAAGTATATTGAAACAAAGGATTATAATTATGGAGTAATAAGAGATAGTAAGGTAATTAAGAAAAGAGAAGAAGTAGAAGTTTTAGAATATAAATATAATTACTCTGTTGGAGATAGAATAATTCTTTTAGACAATAATGAAAGTGCTATAGTTTATAAAGAAATAGATGATAAAAACAACTTAGAAGTCCTATATAAAAATAATTTTATTGAAGTAAATTATAAGAGAGTAAAGCTAGATTTAAAGGCAAGTGATTTATATCCAGAAGGATACGATTTAAATGAACTATTTACAACCTATAAAGAAAGAAAATTAGATCATGATATTAAGCGTGGTTCTAAAAAGGCATTAAAGAAAATAAGAAAAGATTCAATATAGTATTTAGCAACAAGAAAATATCCTATATATATGGACTTTATTTTATAATAGTCTAGTATATAGGATATTTTTAATTTCTTTATTTTAATTTATAATTAATAAACTTAAAAATAAAATACTTATGCAGCTTTATGTATAAGATTAGTATTATGTTTAATCTTCTTATTGGATTGTACAGAGTGTACTGTAGTAGCTAAAATTATTGAGATTAAACATAAAGCTCCAATAACTATAAATGTAGATTTAAATCCTCCAGTTATTGATGATATAAATGAACCGGAAATTGCACCTAAACCAAAACCTTGATATATGATTCCATAATTTTTAGTTTGGTTTTGAATACCGAAGAATTCTCCTACTATAGCAGGGAAAACTGTAATAATTCCTCCGAAGCAAAATGCAATTGAAGCAACACATGCAAAGAAGATTCCGAAGTTTAAAGGTATAAAGCTTAATACAAATACTGCAATAGTTGTTATTGAAAGTGATAAGATTACAACTTTTAATCTACCAAGCTTATCTGATAAAGCACCTAATATAATTCTTCCAGCTGTATTAAATATTGCTACCATAGCAACGGCATTTGCTGCTACTGTAGGTGTTAGGCCTACAAGTTCAACACCTATATCTTTAACTATTCCTATTAGATATAACCCACTCATACAAGCTGAAAAGAATATTATAAATAAAGTATAGGCTTCTTTTGTTTTAAGCATTTCCTTTATTGAGTACTCTTTAATATTAGTGTTGTTTTTAGAATGCTTGCTTACTAATGGAGCATCCTTTATAAATTGAGCACCTACTAAGATTAAAGCCATAGCTATTATTCCCCAGTAAAGAAATGCTTGTGAAACTCCTGTGTTACTAATTAGGCTTCCATTAATATATTTAAAAATTAAACTACCTGTCCCGTAAGCTCCTACTGAAATTCCAGAAATAAGCCCTTTTTTATCAGGGAACCATTTAATGCAATTTGAAAGTGTAGTAATATATGCTATACCATCTGCTGCTCCAACTATAACACCCGCTGTAATATAAAGCATAGGTAATGAAGAAGTTATTGATGTTAATATTAAACCAAAGCCTAATATTAATCCTGCTAATGAAGTAAGCTTTTTAATTCCTAGCTTGTCTTGAAGTTTACCAGCAATTAATGTAGATGCTGCTAAAGCAAAACTAGTTATAGAAAAGGTAATGGCTACTTTATTTAATTGAAATCCAAATTTGTTTACTAAGGGTTGGTTAAATAAACTCCAAGTATAAATAGTACCTAAACCTAATTGAGTAATTACTGTACCTAAAACTATTAACCAACGATTTTCTGATGTTCTTTTCATTTCATTCACCTCTAAATTTATTTTGTAATATAGCCTTTTCATATGCCTTTTATAATGACAAATTGTTTATAGACTAATTATAAATGGATAAAAAATAAAATTAGTTTTATATGAACGAAATACAAATAATTTTAAATGAAATGCATTTATATGTTCATGAGTTGCCTGAATTCTTTTACATTACTTCTACTTACAGGTACTTCATAATCAATATCTTGAAGTTTTAAATTATAAGTGCTATTAAACCAGGGGATTATTTCCCTTATTTTATTCATATTTACAATATAAGATCTATGAGATTTAAAGAAGGTATCTTTAGGTAGCTTTTCATAAAAATCAGATATACATAAGTTTACTGTGTATTCCTCATTTTTAGTATAAACACAGGTTATTCTCTCCTTTGCCATACAGTAATATATATTATTAATATCTACTACTATTATTTTTTCATTTTTCCATAGATTTATTTTATTTGATATACTACTTTTAGGAGAGGGGTTTTTTTCTTGATTATCAATATTCTCTAATTTTTTTAACATTGAAATAATTCTAGATTCTGAATAAGGTTTTAATATGTAATCAAAAGCTTCCACTTCAAAAGCTTCAACTGCATGTTCTTTATATGCTGTTATAAAAACTATATAAGGCTTTTTAGTAAATTTACTTATACTTTTAGCTAGTAGAACTCCATCTAATGAAGGGATATTTATATCTAAAAATATAATATCAATTTCATTATTTTGTATATATTTAAGAACTTCTATTCCATCTGAAAATTCATCAACTATGTGGAGCTTACTATAATTTTGAATAAAATATTTAAGTTCCTCTCTTGCTAAGAATTCGTCATCAACTATTATAGCATTCATATATTTCACCCTCTTATATATTTTTCTTTATAAAAAATTCTATCCTAGTTCCCTTATCTAGCCTTATAATATTGAGTCCTTCACCATAAATAAGCTTAATTCTTGAATGTACATTATAAAGGCCTATTTTCTTTTCTGGAACATTATCAGTATAGATATTATTTATCATTTCTTCACTTATTCCTATGCCGCTATCAACTATAGAGATTCTAACTTTCTCATCTTCATCTTTCAAGCTTATTTTAATTGTTCCATTATGGTTATCCTTTAAAATTCCATGAACTATAGCATTTTCAACTAAAGGTTGTATTGTTAAGCTAGGAATTTTAATATCTACTTCATCTATATCATAGATTACATTTATCTTCTCTCCAAATCTAGCTTTCTCTATTTCTATATAATCTCTTACTTGTTTTAATTCTTTCTTTACATCTATAAATTCACTATTTAATTCTAAGTTAAATCTTAAATAACTAGATAGATTTATTATAAGATCTCTTGCATTATTTGGATTAATTCTTATAGAAGAAGCTATAGCATTTAATGCATTAAATAAAAAGTGAGGGTTAATTTGAGTTTGGAGTGCTTTAAGTTCTGCTTTATTTGCCATTTCCTTCATTTCTTCAACCTTTGAAACTTCCATAAGAGTTGATATTATTTGAGAAAGTCCTATGGCAAGAGTTTCTACAGTATAAGTTATATGATTAGAAGATTTATAGTATATTTTTAAAGCACCAATAACTTCATTTTTTTCCTTAAGAGGTATTATAATAGCTGATTTTAATAATTCAGATTTTTCTTTAAAGCCTGTATTTTTTATGACTATATTATCATTATTAATGGCTTCCTTTGTTTCAGCATTTATAATTTCATGTCCAATATTGTAGTATTCTTTACCAACGCCGATATATGCTAATATGTTCTTAGTATCTGTTATTGAAACTGCATCAGCTTGAATATCTTCTTTAATAATAGTACATATCTTATTTAAGGATTCATTATTTATACTTCTAAAGTAAGGAAGAGTTTTATTTGCTATATCTAGTGCTAGTTTTGCCTGTGTAGCAGCAATTTTTTCTTTATCATCTTCTATGCTTTGAACTAATATAACAATAAATCCTACACATACTTGTCCAAGAATCATTGGAAGAGCTATTTTAGATACTATATCATAACCTAATTCATGAGGTTTACTTAATAGAAGTATTAATATCATAGTGATTGATTCAGAAAACATACCAGCTATTATACCAGCTATCCACCTATATTTTCTTTGAACTTTTTTATTAATATATCCAGAGATTATACCTGCACAAATACTGCTTATTAAACAGGGGATTGAGGTTACTCCTCCAATATCTATTAGATATCTATGTACACCAGAAATTACTCCAGTTGTAATTCCTACAAAGGGACCAAATATTATTCCTCCAGATACTATAGTAATAGTTCTAACATTTACTAGGGACCCTTCTACATTAAGCCCCGTGTAAGTTGATATTATTGCAAAGATAGAAAAGACTAAACAAGCAATTAAATAATCCTTTTTCCTATATGTATCTCTTTGGAATATATTTCTAAAGCTTTGTAATCTTGTTATAACAAATAGACATGCAAGAAGTAATACAGCTCTATCAATTAATTGAACTAATATATTAAATATATAATTCAAGAATAACTCCATCTCCTTTCTTGAGAAGTAAATATGATTTATAAAAATAATGGAGCTGTCACAACAGCTCCAAATTTAAAATGTGAAATATAGAATTATTGAAGTAAATTATTCAATAAATTTTATAAAAACCTTTAATTTTATTCTACATTTTTAATTATTCATTTTCCATTGTGCTTTAGCACTAATAGTTATCCATATTACTTAATAAAGGACTTTGACAGAAATATTTACAAGTGCTATTATATATTATATCTATAATATTTTAATATAACACACATTAAATAAAAAGTCAACATTATTTTTGAAGGGAAGTTTTAAAAGTGGATGAAATTAGTAAAATTTTTCAAGGGAGCCTACTAGAAAATAATTTATTAAATGAAATCATAAAATGTAATGAAGTGACTAAAGAATATGGATTAAAACTTAATGAAAATGATATTAAGGAAATCGTTAAAACAAGGAATATAGCTCTTGAAAGAAGCGGAAGAATAGAATTTAATGGGCAAATTATAAATAAAATAATTGAGAGTTTTTGTGACTCACCTTATATTTCACAATATAACTATAGTGAAACAATAAATGAATTAGTAGAAATATTTTATAACTATAAAAATGAAACCTTAGATTACATTGGTGATGATGAATTAATAGAGATAATGAAAGAATTTTTTGATGATTATTGTCAGGGGTCCCTAGAATTACTAGAGGGAAAAGTTTTATATAAGATTTCAGATAATATTAGAAATGGTGTTAAGGATTATACAAATATATATAGTGAGAAGGAATGAAATCCATGGATAATAAGGGAGATATTAAATTATATAATAAATTTAAAGATCTTGATAAAGAATATTTTTTCAAGGATTTATTAACTAAATGCTATGAGAGTGGCCTGTTAGGAGATATAGATATAAATAAGATTTATAATGATAGACTAGAGCTCTTAAAGCTACAATTAAGGTACTATACTAAAGATGAAACCTCATCTGTCATGATAGAAGTGGCAGAAAATATTTTAAAAGGTATTGATTATACAATAGGATTTTATATTAAAACTTTAAAAAATATAGAATTAATGATTAGGGAATTAAAAAGTTTTACTTTAGGTGAAATTTTCAAAAAAGGAAATGCTTTAATTAAGGAAAGAATTAAAATAAATAAAGAATTATTAGACTATATTCAAAATAGTAAAATTAATATTGATAACTATTCTTATAACGATACTATAGATTATGGAATTCCACTATTTTTTAAAAAATATAATGATTTTTTTACACCACATGAAGGAGAGGGATTTATAGATTATCAATTATGCATTGATGATATGGATTATGTTGGAATAGAGTATATAGAAAATTATTTAAATACATTAAAGTTAGAAAATGAATTCTGTAGTAAATTTGATATTGAAGAAATTAATGAATTATTAAAGGGCTATGATATAAATAGTAATGTACTTCTTATAAATATATTTGAAATAGTTCTAACTAATGCAATAGGATTAATAATTTGTGGGAAAGGACTAAGTAGTCTAAATATCAATGAAAAAGACAGAGAGTTCATAAAAGAAAAGTTAGGAAATTTACATTTGTGTAAGTTAATGAGTGAATTGAAAAAATATAGCAATATATTATATAATGAAGTATATATAAAAAATATTAAGTTAAAAGAGTATATTGATAAAGCTATATTGAAAATAGCTCCCATTATAAAAAATGCCATGGAATTAGATAAACTAGAAAATGTTTTTATATCATTTGTTGGAGAAGATAATGAGCTAATAACATATGTGGATAAGGAAAAAATGAGTAATACTAGATTTAGAAGTATTACCAATAAGGTTAGAGAATGTCAATCAATTGAGGATAAAATTAAACTTATAAAAAATAATATAGAAAGTTTAGAAGATTTGATAGACATGTTAGATTCAGAGTGTTTGTTTGATGATGAGTATGAGAAGTATTTTAAGAGTTTATCACAGTTCGAGATTATACTTATATTTAAATATATTCAAGGTTTGAGTTTAGATAATATATACAGTAAGGATTGGTATTTAAGCTTTAATAAATTTATTTCTCAGTTGGATATAAAAGAACAAAAAAACATTAAGAATATTTCTAAAAACATAATTCTAAGTTAAGTAAATTTTAAAAGGAAAAGTATATTATTTCAAAAAAATAAAATACTAGATAGAATTAGTAAAAGGAGTGAATTTAATGAAAAATTTGTTAGGAAAAGCTTTTATGGTTGAAGGAATAATATTAGCATTATTGGGAATAATTTTTCTTCTGAATCCAGTAGATGCTTTTTTAAGCTTCACTAAAATATGTGGATTTTTTATTATAATAGCAGCTGTATTAAGAATAATTGGAGGGTTTGTAAGTTATTCAAAGTTATATTATATACTAACAGGAGTTATAGATTTATTATTTGGAATATTGGTATGGAGAAACCCTGTAGTAACAGTTGAAAATCTAATTTTAATATATGGAATATGGACATTTATAAAAGGTATGTATAATATGGTTATACTTTCAAAATATGAGTTATTAGGCTTTAACTTGCTAACAATTTTATCTATTATTTCTATAGTATTAGGTGGATTTATAACACTTAGCCCTATAGTTATTGCCTTTACTTTAAAATATATTCCTTATGTTATAGGAGTATATCTTGTATTTATAGCAATTTTTGAAATGTATATTGGATATAAAATAAAGAAAATTAATATTTAGAGATAATAATCAAGGTAATAGAAGTTGAATATTTAAGAAAATCATAAATTTAGTATAGTAGAAATTTAATGTAGATATTAAAAAAGGAGCTAGTCTAAGCAATCATATGATTGCTTAGACTAGCTTTATTAGTTAGTTTTTATTCATTAAATAATCTATGAAGATTATGTTGAAAAAACAAAAATATAAGTTTCTTATTGACTAATACCTAGGGGACTACCTTAACATATTAGTAGGGGTGATTATATGTTAATAAATGAAGTTTGTAAATTAACTGGATTAACTAGGAAAGCTATTTCATATTATGAAAAGCAAAAATTGATAAGACCTATGAAAGGTCATAATGGATATAGAGAATATACTGAAGAAGATGTTTTGCTATTAAAGGAGATATCTATTTATAGAAAACTAGATATACCCATTAAGGATATAAAGGAAATAATAAAAAGTGAAGATAAGAAATCAACTCTAAGTAGAATAATTGAGAAAAAGCAGAAACAAGAAATTCAAATAAAATTTCAAAAAATGTATTTAGAAAGAATTATAGGTAATGAGTTCACTGAAAATTATATAAATGAGCTAAATGAAGAAATTATAGAAAATGAAAAAAGCAGCGGAGATTTCATTAGAGAAGAATTAATTAGGGCTTTCCCAAGTGGAATAGGAAAATATCTAGCATATCATTTTGCACCATATTTAAATGAGCCCTTAGATACGTCAGAGAAGTATAAAGCTTTAAGTGAAATAATTGAGTTTTTAGATAATGCTCCAGAAATAAAAATACCTAAATTTATTGAACTTGGATATGAAAATATGACAGATGATATGTATAAAAGTATTAACGAAGGTATGAAAAATGAAATAAATAATATGTTAAATGCTGAAGGAGAAGAATTAGAAGTTTATAAGAAAAAAATATTAGATAGCATAGATAGGCAAAATCATAAGTCATTAAGAAAGTTTATTAATCCCTATAATAAGTTTAAAAAACAACTTAATGAATTTTTTATTAGTAGTGGGTATTATGATATATTTATACCTAATATGAAGATATTAAGCAGCGATTATAGGGAGTATCAGGATAAGCTAGTAAAGTTAAATGAATTAATGTCTAAAGAAATGGGAATTAAGTATGATGAAAATATGAATATAATAAAAATAAATAACTAATGTATTAATTGTAGATTTAATTTGTTGAAAAGATTTATATAAATAGGACCTTTTCTAGTAATGCAGAATATTATGCTACTAGAAAGGATGTGTTAAAAGTGAACTACGATAGAGGTGATTATGGTAGCTTACAAGAGTTATATGATGATTGTAATAAATTAATGGAATATCATATAACTATGGTTATGAAAGATGGAAGTACAGTGGATGGAATTATTGAAAAAGTAGATTCTAACGGAATTATTATGCTAGTTGGAGAGGACATTATGGATGAAGAAGAAATGAATACACCTAATGAAGGAAGGCAATTTGGAAAAGGGCCAGCAATGAGAAGACATAGAAGATTTAGAAGAAGGGGATATCCATTTAACTCCATTAGAAGAGTATTTCCTATAGGTTATCCATACCCTTTCCCTTACTACCCATTTTTTCCATACTAAAATAATATTTAATTATTTAATATGATATTTGCTAAGTAATGGAGTCCTCTAATTGTATTATGATATAATTAAAAGATATAATTATAATTATGACTTAGGAGGCATTAATGTTTAAAGTAGCAATATTTGATTTAGATGGAACATTACTGAATACATTAGATGATTTAGCAAATGCTTGTAATTATGCTCTAAATAAATTTTCTTTTCCAATTCATGAAGTGGAAAAATACAAAACCTTTATTGGAAATGGGATATATAAATTAGTGGAAAGAGCTTTACCTGATAGTAAAAGGGATAAAGAAACAGTAGAAAAGGTATTAGAAGTATTTAGTGAATATTATAATGAACATATGATGGATATGACCAAGCCTTATAATGGAATAATAAATCTTTTAGATGAATTAAGAATGAAAGGTATAAAACTTGGAGTTGTATCAAATAAGAAACATGAATTTACAATAGAAATAGTAAATAAGTATTTTGCTGATAGATTTAATATGGTATTTGGGCATAGAGAAAACTATAAAGAAAAGCCTGACCCTTCTTCAGTTTTAGAAATAATAGAAGTATTTGGTGTTTCAAAAAGTGACTGTATTTATATTGGAGACTCTAATGTAGATATAATGACTGCTAAAAATTCAGGTGTTCAGTGCATTGGAGTTTCTTGGGGCTTTAGGAACAAAGAAGAATTGGCTAAGGAAGGTGCAGATTACTTAGCTGATAATACAATAGAATTAAGAAATATAATAATGAACAATTAAAATAAGAATAGTAGCTAATAAAAAAAGCTACTATTTTTTTACTTGGAAAATGCATATATTAAATATATAATTAATGGTTATTGACAACCATAAAGCTAGGAGGTAAATTAAAGTTATAAAGGCATTGAAAACGTATACTTAAAATGGGGATTAGAATTTATAGGGGGGAAAGAAAAGTGAATAGATTAATTAATACTCCTAGAGATAAGGCTCAGGAAACAATAGATGAATTATATGGAGACTTACAAAGAAGAATAGCTGTTAGTCCAAAAAGATCGTGTCCAGTAGATTTAGCTGCTGCATTTTTAAGGCTATGCCAATGTCATACCTGTGGTAAGTGTGTGCCATGTAGAATTGGATTAAGGCAACTTGAAAACTTGATAGATGATGTATTAGAGGGCAGGGGCACAGATGATACACTAAACCTTATACAAAGAACAGCTGAAGGCATAGCAGATTCAGCAGATTGTGCCTTAGGCTATGAAGCGGCTGAAATGGTACTAACTGGTCTTAAAGGGTTTAGGGATGATTATGAACTTCATTTAAGTGGTTATGATTGTGTAGAAAGGCAAGAAAAATCTATTCCTTGCACAGAGCAGTGTCCAGCTGAAGTAGATATACCTGGATATATAGCCTTAGTAGAAGAAGGTAGATATGCCGATGCAGTTAGGCTTATAAGAAAGGATAATCCACTTCCTTTAACTTGTGCTTTGGTTTGTGAACACCCTTGCGAAAGTAAATGTAGAAGGAACAACTTAGATTATTCTGTAAATATAAGAGGATTAAAGAGAACTGCTGTGGAGGAGGCAGGCTATGTACCAATACCTAAGCCTTATCCACCTACAGATAAATCAGTTGCCATTGTAGGTGGTGGTCCTAGTGGGCTTACAGCTGCTTATTATTTAAGTCTTATGGGACATAAAGTAACAATTTTTGAAAAGAGAAAGAAACTTGGAGGAATGCTACAATATGGCATACCTAATTATAGATTACCTAAAGATAAGCTAGATAAAGAAATAGAAACTATATTATCTAATGGTGTTGAGGTAAAAACAGAAGTTTCTATTGGAAAAGACATTCTATTGGGAGAATTAAGAGAAAAATATGATGCAGTATATGTTTCAATTGGAGCACATGGTCATAAAAAGCTTAGAGTACCAGGAGAAGATTCACCTTCTGTAATATCAGCGGTACAACTTTTAAGAGAAATGGCTGAGGATGAACATCCTGATTTTACAGGAAGATGTATTGCTGTAATAGGAGGAGGAAATGTTGCTATGGATGCTGCAAGAACAGCAGTTAGACTTGGTGCATCTGAAGTAAACATAGTATATAGAAGAAGAAAAATAGATATGACAGCATTACCTGAAGAAGTGGAAGGGGCTATAGCAGAAGGCTGTGAAGTTATAGAACTTATGGCACCACTTAGTATAGAAAAAGATGGTGAAGATAAAATTAAAGGAATATGGGTTCAACCTCAAATTATAGGTCCAATAGAAAATAGAAGGGCAAAGCCTCTTAATTCTAAGCGTGAACCAGAATTTATAGCTTGTGATAATGTAATAGTTGCTATAGGGCAAGACATTGAATCAAAATACTTTGAGAAATGTGGAATAAGTACTGAAAGAGGAAGAATTATTGTATCAGAATCAGGAGAAGTGAGAGGGGAAAAAGGTATATTTGCAGTGGGTGATTGTGTAACAGGCCCATCTACTGTTATTAAGGCAATAGCTTCTGGTAAGGTTGCAGCAGCTAATATTGATAGCTATTTTGGATATAAGCATATAATAAAGAACGATGTGGAAATACCACCTATAAAATTCAAAAGTAGTGTTTCATGGGGGAGATCTAATATGTATGAAAGATCAGCAAAGGAAAGGCGTATAGATTTCAACATTGTTGAAAAATCTCTTACATTAGAGGAAGCAAAGCAGGAAGCAGGAAGATGTTTACGTTGCGATCATTTGGGTTGTGGAGCTTTCAAGGGAGGTAGAGTAGATAGATGGTAAGTATAGTTATAGATAATAAAAGGATAATTGTACCTAGGGAAATTACAATTCTTGAAGCAGCAAGTATGGCAGGAATAGAAATACCTACCCTTTGTTACTTGAAGGATCTTAATGAAATTGGAGCATGCAGAGTTTGTTTAGTTGAGATTGAAGGAGTTAATAAGCTTGCTGCAGCTTGTAACACCCCTATTTCAGAAGGAATGGTCATTAGAACAAATAGTCCAAGAGTTAGAAAGGCTAGAAGGATGAATGTAGAACTTATACTTTCTCAACATAATTTCCGTTGTGCTACCTGTAGTAGAAATGGAAACTGTAGGCTTCAAAGTATATCAAGAGATTTAGGAATAAATTATTTACCTTATAAAGAAGAAATAAAATATAAGCCATGGAGAAGAGATTTTCCTTTAATAAGAGATAATGAAAAATGTATAAAATGTATGAGATGTGTTCAAGTATGTAATAAAGTGCAATCATTAGGAATATGGGACACTACAGGAAGTGGTTCCAGAACTAATATTGGTGTAGTCAATAACAAAAGAATTGAAGATACAGATTGTTCACTATGTGGTCAATGTATAACTCATTGTCCTGTTGGGGCTTTAGTTGAAAGGGATGATACTGAAAAAGTATTTGAAGCATTAGCAAATCCAGATATTATTACAGTAGTACAAATTGCTCCTGCAGTTAGAACAGCTTGGGGTGAAGAATTAGGACTTTCTAGAGAGGAAGCTACTGTAGGAAAAATAGTAGATGCTCTTAGAAAAATAGGCTTTGACTATGTGTTTGATACTACCTTTGCAGCTGATTTAACTATAATGGAAGAAGGTAGTGAATTAATTGAGAAAATAAGAAATGGTGAGGAAGGACCTATGTTTACTTCTTGCTGTCCTGGATGGGTGAGGTTTATAAAATCCCAATATCCAGATATGGTATCCAAACTTTCTACAGCAAAGTCTCCACAACAAATGTTTGGAGCAATAACCAAGACATACTTTGCAGAAAAAATGAAAATTGATCCTAGAAAAATATATTGTATTTCAATAATGCCATGTACTGCAAAAAAATATGAAAAAGATATACCAGGTATAAATGGAGCAGATGAAGGTATAGATGTAGATGCAGTATTAACAACAAGAGAGCTTGTAAAAATGATAAGAGCAGAACACATAAATCCTAGGGCATTAAAAGATGAAAATATGGATGAGATGCTAGGTGATGGAACTGGAGCAGGGGTTATATTTGGAGCAACTGGAGGAGTAATGGAAGCAGCATTAAGAAGTGCTTATTACTTACTTACAGGAGAAAACCCAAAAGCAGATAGCTTTAAAAAGGTTAGAGGAATGGATGGATGGAAAGAAGCTGAATTTGATATTGGCAGTACTACTTTAAAAGTAGCTGTAGCAAGTGGACTAGGTAATGCTAGAAAGCTTATGGATGCTATAGAGAAAAATGAAGTTCAATATGATTTTGTTGAAGTAATGGCATGCCCAGGAGGATGCTCAGGTGGAGGGGGACAACCGATTTTTTATAATAAGGAATTTACAAAAGATAGAGCACAAGTATTATACGGACTTGATCAAAGCTCAGAAAGAAGATTTTCTCATGAAAATCCTATGATAATAAAATGCTATAAGGAATATTTAGGAGAGCCGCTATCTAGAACTGCACATGAAATTCTTCATTTTTCACATAGCAAATACCGTTAATATAAATAATTTATATATTATATAAAAGGAATTAAAGAGGCTGTTTTAAGCCTCTTTAATTTATTAAACTAATACAATAATTACAGTAGTGTAATTTTAAGATAAGTATAGAAAAGAGTCTAGATAACTTATACTACACAGAAAGGGAAGATAATCTTATTTTTCATATAATCCATAAGCCGTATTTATATCTTGAACAAATAGAATTCCATTTCCTGGTTTGTCCAATTTTAATTCTTCTCTTATAGAACTTACTATATCTTCAGTTTTATCTTTTTTAGATAAAATTATAACTACTTCTTTTTCAGGTTCTATTTCCATAGCAAAGACTTTACTAGTTTCATGAATTCCTGATCCTCTTGCATTAATAATAGTGCCTCCTAATGATCCAGCTTTAGTTGCTGCATCTATTGCATCCTGAGCTCTTCCTTTATCAACAATAATAGTAATAGAATTATACATATTATTCTCTCCACCTTTTTCTTCTTTATTACATTTACAACTTCTAGTTCCAAATACACCACATATATTGGTTGTGAAGGCTATTCCATGATTAGGTTTGTTAAATTTAAATTCTTCATCTAATTTTACTAAAGCTTTATTTATTAATTCGGTATTAGAAATCATAATTACCACTTCTTTGCTTACATCTGCCAGTCCTATAAAATCTAATATCTTATTGTTTACAGTTCCTTTACCTAAAATGACTGTGCCTCCAGAAATTCCATTTTGTTTTGCTTTTTGCATTACCTTGCTTCCTAATCCTGATTTAACTATAACACAAAGTAATTCAATATTGCTTGAATAACTAAACATTTATATTTAGTCCTCCTTTTTTACTTTAACCAAGTATAAATTATAATAATTTTAAAGTTTTATCGTTCACCAAATATTTACATAAATCTTATGCTACATTAAAGTTAATACTATTTCAATAGGAATTAGCCCTAAAATAAAAAAATAAGAAAATTTTTAATATTTTCTTATTTTTTTATTATATTTTAACTTATTTCTCGTATAATCCATAAGTTTTATTTATATTTTGAACATATATGATACCATTTCCTGGCTCATTAATTTTAATTTCTTTTGAAATTGACTCTACAATTTGTTCCGTTTGGTCTGTTTTTGATAAAATAAGAATTACTTCCTTTTCAGGCTCTATTTCCATAGCAAATACTTTACTAGTTTCATGAATTCCTGATCCTCTTGCGTTAATGATAGTTCCTCCTAATGATCCAGCTTTAGTTGCTGCATCTATCACATCCTGAGCTCTGCCTTTATCTACAATAATAGTTATAGAATTATACATAGTTTTATCAAAATCTCCTTCTTTAACTTTTTCATTTTCTTTACAACTTCTAGTTCCAATTAAATTAGATATTGATGTTGTAAAAGCTATTCCATGATTAGGCCTTTCAAATTTAAACTCTTGGTCTAATTTTATTAAAGCTTCTTCCATAATACTTTTCTTTGAAATCATTAAAACTATTTCTTTACTTACATCTGCAAGTCCTAAAAATTCTAAAATTTTATTATTTACAGTTCCTTTTCCTAAAAGCACAGTTCCACCAGATATTCCATGCTCCTTAGCTTTGTGAAGAACCTTACTTCCTAATCCTAATTTAACTATAACGCAAAGAAGTTCAATATGGTTAATATTAGAATCATTTAGCATCTACACCAACCCCTTCTTTTTTAGATTTAATTTTAAATATTAAACCTAATATTTGCAGAGCTATAATTGGGGTCATAGCAACCATAGCAATCATTCCAAAGCCATCTATTAAAACATCTGCTCCCTCTATAGATACTGCTGCACCTTGAGCAAAAGCTAATATAAATGTAGCTGTCATAGGTCCTGAGGCAACTCCCCCTGAATCAAAAGCCATTCCTACAAATAGCTTTGGAGCAATATACATTAAACCAATTGATATTATATATCCAGGTAATAGATAATGCCATAATTGAATTCCTGGAATAAGTATTCTGATCATTGATAATGCTACTGCAAATCCAACTCCAATTGCTAAAGATAACATTACTACATTTCTTTTTACATATCCACTAGTAACATCTTCAATTTGATGAGTTAAAACATAAACAGCTGGTTCAGCTAAAATCGTTACGCATCCCAGTATAAATCCTACTATTATAACATAGGCCTTATTATCAAGGGCTGATATTTTGTAACCAACTATAGTTCCAACTTCCATAAATCCAGCATTAACTCCTACTAAAAATATCACTAAACCTATAAAGGTAAATAGTATACCAAAGATTATTTTTCTTAAGGATTTTTTAGAAATTTTAAATTTAATCTTTTGGAATATTAAAAATATAAGAACTATGGGAATTAGAGCTAAGAAGATTTCATATGCTAAATGAGGTATAGCATGTAAAAATGGTCCTATTATTCCTTTTGTTCCTTCTAAATTTACTTCCGCTGTTCCACTGATTTCATTAGTCTTTGATAATATACTCATTATCATTACAGCTAAGATAGCTCCTGTTGATGCTATACCAACTAAACCAAAACTATCTTTTTCTGATTGCTTACTATCTTTTTTTATTTTAGATACTCCAGTTGCCAAAGCTAATATAAAGGGAACTGTCATAGCTCCTGTTGTAGCTCCTGAAGCATCAAAGGATATTGCTAAAAACTCTGGAGATACAAAAATAGCAATAACTAATATTATCCCATAAATAATAGTCATTAATTTATATAATGGGAATGAATAAACTATTCTTCCAAGTCCTAAAGCAAGCATTATGGATATTCCAATTGAAACAACTATAACTATCAAGAACTTTCCAAAGGCACCTCCAGTTACATCTGCGACTTGTCCACCAAGTATATGAAGATCTGGCTCTGCTATAGATATAACAAGGCCTAGAATTAATCCAGCTATAATAACAATCCATAGCTTATTTGCCTTAGCCATGCTGTTTCCCATTATATTTCCTATTGGTGTTACTCCAATATCAACTCCAACTAAGAATATTGATAATCCTATTACTATAAATACAGCCCCTATTATAAATCTTACTAGCATAGAAGTTTCTATGGGTGTTAATGTAAAGTTTAGTATTATTACAATTAAAGTTATAGGTAAAACTGATAATGATACCTCTTTAATTTTTTCTGTCAATAAATTCAATTTGCCTCATCCCTTCTTATTTTAAATTTATTTTTCCTAATCACCTCTCTTGTTTTTTCTTTTATATAATAACGATAAGCTTTAAATTTAATAAATTTCATTGCTTTATTTACTCGTAAAATTCTATTACTGTAGAATATGTTATATGAAATATTACATCTAAAATTTCTCATTGAACGCTTATCCATTAAAACAAATTTCATGTTTTCTCAGTTAATTGTACTTAATATTAAGTATTTTTGCAAATTTCTGAAATTTGAACTTCATTAACTTTATATATTTTTTAACAATAAAATAGATATATTTTACTTTTTTTACTATTTTAAATATATTTATTTTTAATTTAATTTATACTACTCTTAGTTATTATTAAGTATATATTGTAAATATATAACTTTCTTCTATATGAATTTATTTTCATAGAATGAGCACATAAAAAAAAAGAGCTGTCACAACAGCCCCTTTAAATTTATACTATGTCTTATTTTTAAGTTATATTAAACTTATATATTAAGCTAAGTCTTTTCCGGTAAAGCCTAATGGTAAAAGTTCTTCTAATGTATATTCTTTAAATTCATCTTTATTTTTAGCAAGATAGATTTTAAAAGTTTTTGGATCACAAAATTCTGCAATTACTTGTCTACATACTCCACAAGGAGCACAGTATTCAGTTTCTTCAGCATCTGCCATATTACCTACTATAGCAATTGCTTGAAATTCATGTTGTCCTTCAGATACAGCTTTAAAAAAAGCAGTTCTTTCAGCACAGTTTGTTGGAGTAAAAGCCGCATTTTCTATATTACAACCAAAATATATTTTACCGTTTGTACCAAGTAATGCAGCACCAACATGAAAGTTAGAGTAAGGAGTATAAGCGAATTTTTGAGCTTCATAAGCCTTTTCAACTAATAATATAGCATCAATCATAAATTTCACCTGACACTTTCTTTAATAATTAATAAAAATATAATTCACTTTAAAAGTATATAACAATAAGTGGATTTTTATTATAACACTATTAAATAT
>JAEXLD010000049.1 GCA_023445445.1 Bacillota bacterium | reverse complement strand
ACTATATTTCCTTCTATAGGTGTTGTTGGGTTCGTTGGTGTTGTTGGTGTCTCTTCATTTTTCACAGTAATTTCACATAGGGCTTTGAAGTTTCCATCCTTTGTAGTTACTGTTATTGTTGCCTTTCCTGCACCTACTGCTGTAACTTTTCCATTTTCATCTACCTTTGCAACCTTTTCATCACTTGAAGTCCAAGTAACTTCTTTAATTGTTGCATTTTCTGGAGATACTATTGCTTTTAACTCTAAGCTTTCATTTATCTTTAATTCTGCTGATGTTTTGTCTAAACTTACTCCTGTTACTTTTATAATTGGTACTTCTTCATTTATAACAGTAATTTCACATAGGGCTTTGAAGTTTCCATCCTTTGTAGTTACTGTTATTGTTGCCTTTCCTGCACCTACTGCTGTAACTTTTCCATTTCCATCTACCTTTGCAACCTTTTCATCACTTGAAGTCCAAGTAACTTCTTTATTTGTTGCATTTTCTGGAGATACTGTTGCCTTTAATTC
This sequence comes from Bacillota bacterium, assembly GCA_023445445.1. Classification (GTDB taxonomy): domain Bacteria; phylum Bacillota; class Clostridia; order Clostridiales; family Clostridiaceae; genus Clostridium. The sequence goes on along the minus strand of JAEXLD010000049.1, from coordinate 20,699 downwards.
TAAGCTTTCATTTATCTTTAATTCTGCTGATGTTTTGTCTAAGCTTACTCCTGTAACACTAATTTCTTCTGGCTCTGCTGTAGAAATAATTTTCATTGTTATTTCCTTAGTTGCTTGTGAAGCTCTTCCATCATCAGTATACCAAGGCAAATCAATAGTCTCTTGAGTAGGTTTAATTTTAAGATTAAAATTATTTTCTCCTGGACTTAGTTTAATTCCTTCTACATATACATCACCGTATTCATTCATAGCACCAGGATATAATTTATTTATATCTTCATCATTTATTGTAAATTCTACTCCATATGGAACCTTAGCTTTTAATGTAAATTCCTTTTCTTCAGTTTCATATTGAATATTATCTCCATAAGATATTCTTGGCATAGAAATCATCATAGGCATATCAACCCAACGAAGTACATAATCATCAATAAGCATTGAGTTTCCACCTTGATTCTTAATAGTTAATCTCATATTAGTATCAGTAGAACTATATGCCCAATTTCCATAATCCTCTGTATCATTTGCAATACGATTATGACTTGTAAATGCTTCTGTACTCCATGATCCTCTTGTATATTTATATTGAATACTCTTTCCTGCCATCATTTTAAATTTATACTCAACTATATCCCTAGAGGTTGCACCACTTGGCACTGTAAGTCTTCCACCTGCTGCATTCCATCCATTAAAGTCTCCAGCAATATAGATATCATCTGTAGCTGGTGTATAATTTGGAATATGAAGTCTTAAGGTTACATCTACCATTACTAGTGTTGGAGTAACAGATTTTTCTTCTGAATAATTTCTATTATAGAAATTATCATAGGCTGCTACTTTATAAGTGTAGTTTTTATCGTTACTTACTGTGAAATCTATAAATTCATTAGAAGCTTTATCTAATACAGCTATCTTTATAAACTCCGCATTTTCCTCTTTACGGTAAACCTCAAAACCTTCAACATTAATACCATCTGATTCCCAAGATACTTTTGCTCTATTAGATTCTACAAGTATATCACCAAGTACTGGTGCTTTAGGAGCTGTAGTAGCATCACTATTAATAATTGCTTTCATTGATGCTTCAGCTGATTCTGTATAACTATCTCCTGCATTTGTTGTTGCTTTTGCATAATATTTATATATACCTGCCTCTGTTGGCTCAAATGTTGCATAGTAAACCTTTGATCCATCTTCTGAATCCCCTTTATATCTTAGCTTAGTACTATTAGCATTATCTCTTGATGTTCCATCCTTATAATACATAAGCTTAGCTTCAAAGTTTGGAATTTCTTTATCTTTATATTCACTATTATCTGTTAACCCTGGTATATTAATATTTACTGTTATTTCTTCTGTCTTTATACCTACTCCAATAGTTAAATCACTAACTGTATTAGGTTCACTAATGGATTTTATATTATATGATGGTAATGCAGTTACTGAATCACTAAATTCACTTTCTCCACCATCCTTAACAGCCGTAACATAATAATAATATCTTATTCCATCTACTACATTTTCATCCATGTAGCTAGTACTAGTTTCTTCGCCAATCTTTTCAGCATTTTGACCTTCAAGATTAGTTCTATAAATATTGTACTTATTAGCACCATCAACTGCATTCCAAGTAAGAGTAACTTTTCCTTGTTCTGCATTTGCTTTTAATGCTTGTACCTTATCAACTGCCACAATCTTATTTGTAGATATCATCATTAATCCTGTTTGAGCTGGAATTGTAATTTTCAATTTTCCATCTTTTACAACTGAAGTAATATTTCCATATAATTCGTCCTTCAATTCTAAACCTTCTGGTAAAAATCCTGCTACATCTGCTTCTATAGTTTTTTCTTCCATTGATTGATTTAAAACTAATAATCCACCTTTTTCAGAACTCTTCCTTGCATAAGCAATTACATTTTTATCTGCATAAGCTGTATGAATTTCACCAGTTGCAAAGACTTCAAGATTTTCATTTCTGATTTTTGCTGCATTTTTATATACATCAAACAAATCTGAATACCTACCTACAGCAGAATAATCTCCATTAGCTTCAGTAATTCTTTCCCATGGGAATGTTCTTCTTGAATCAGGATCCTTAGTTCCAGTTACTCCTACTTCATCACCATAATAAATAGTAGGTGCACCTGGATATCCCATTTGGAATATAGCTGTTAATGCTTGTAGCCTTAATGCATTATCTGATGCTTCAGGAGCTATCTTAGTATTTTCCTCTTCCCATGTCGGATTATCTATCTTAGTAATATTACGTATAGTATCATGAGAATCTACTAAGTTTAGCATTGCTTGCCATGCTTCTTTTGGATAATTTTCTCTTATTGCTTCCAGTGCGTTATTAAAGTTTATAGCATTACCACTTATTATATAATTTTGAAGTGCTGCTCTAAATTGATAATTCATTACTGAATCAAATTGATCTCCTAGTAAATAATGAGTTGCAACTCCCCATTCTTCACCTAATATAATTGGATCATCTATTATATTTCCATTAACATCTAATCTTCCAGCTGTTGATTTAACTGCCTCTCTAAACTTTTGCCATGTATTTGTTGAAACATCTGGAGCAACATCTAATCTCCAGCCTCTTGCTCCCATCCAAATCCATCTTTGAGATGCTGCATATTCCATATTTTTTTCTGCTTCTTCATCACTCATACCTGTTAAATCATAGCCGATAACATTTTCCCTGTAGTTAATATTATTCCACTCATGATTCCCAGGGATTGCGAGTTTATCTCCTTCTTGAGGAGCTTTTGCTTCCATTACAGGTAATGAATCATATCCCCACCAGCCTTCATATTTATAATGCTGATCCTTTGTCTCTAAAAGAATTCCATCTTTATCTCTTATAACCCATTCATTTTCTACTATAAACCAAGTTGTGTATTCAAAGTCTTCTGGATAAGAGTAATTTTTGCCAGTTAAAGGATTTTTCATAGCTTCAAATTCTTTAATTACTGCTTTCTCTGCTTTTTCTTGAGACATTCCAGTATTTACTTTATCCCATACTTTTCTCCAATATTCATAAGCACCAATTTCCGGATATTTTTCATATCTATCAAAGTATATAGAATCATCTCCAACATGATTAAAAACACCATCTGCTATTAGCTTAATACCATTAGCTTCTGCTGCTTTTGCAAAAGCTTGATAAACTCTATCTGATGCAGCTCTAGTCGCCTCATAATTTAAACCTGAATTTGGATCCCCTTTTATATTATATACAGGTTCTCCAAACATTGGATCTAATGACTTATAATCAGTTGCATCATACTTATGATTAGATGCTGCCCATGCTACTGGGTTTAAATATATAGAAGTTACTCCTATTGATTTTAAATATTGAAGTTTTTCTTCTATACCTTGAAGGTCCCCTCCATAAAACTCATTTGTCCATATATTATCTGTTTTTGAATCTGGATAATATGGCTTATTTTCTCGAGTTCCATGTCTAGGATTTTCAGGATAATCACTCCATTTACCCCATACTTGTGATGGTGCTGGATCATTTTCTACTCCTCCATCATAATATTGAATATCATATGATTTAAGATTTCCATCACTATCAACATATCCCCTATAACCATCTACTAATTTAGCTCTATTATTGTCTTTATTTCCATCAAAGAATCTATCCGGGAAAATTTGGTATACAACAGATTCCTTCATCCAATCTGGAGTTTTATAATTCTTATCATATACAGTTAGATTATATGGTAAAACCCCTTCTTCAGCAGTAGTACCAGTACCCCCACTTAATCCATCATCACCATACTCTACCTTAGTTTTTCCGTCTACCAATATAAATTTATAACCCCAAATTCCAATACCTTTAAAATCTGATTTTGGTATTATAACTTCATAATAATCTGTTTCATTAACTGTAGTTGCTTTTCTCATATCATAGCTTTTTGCAACTCCATTGCCATCTATAAGTTCAACCTTAGCAACTTGTACATCGTCCTTTGCAACTCCAATTCTTAAGGTTAAATCTTCACTTTCTTCTTTTATTGCTCCAAATGGTTTTTTAAAGGTAATGCTTCTTGAATCAAATTTAATTGCTGACTTATTTATAAGTCCATCAAAAACCCCTTCGGTTGGCTTATAATTATGAGTTAATATTTTATTTCCTTTATAGTTTATTTCAAATACCACATCTGATGGATCTAAAGTATTTATAACTAAATTTGCTCCATTCTCATCAGCTCCATAGCTTTCATCCCAATTTGCTCCAAAGGCTACCTTAGCTTCAAATTTTCCAACAGGTAAATTTCTTTGTAGCTTATATACACTACCATCAAAGTTATAATCTACAAACATTTGTTTAGCATTTTCTGGAGACCATTCTCCTTCACCAAATACTTTTTGAATATCTCCAACTAATCTTGGCCATTTATCCTTACTTAATTCTGGAACATATTGCTCTAGACCAGTAACACCTTGAACATTTATCCTAGCCTCATTAAGTTCTTCATTAACATAAAAGTTAATTTTACTTTTTTCTGCTAAATTTAAAATGAAATTTCCTCCATTATTACTAAATCCATCCCAGGTTCCATTCTTAACAATTTTAAATTCATGCTCCCCTGGCTCTAAAACTGTTGAATATTCAAAGAATCCATCTACTAAGTGTTTTAATTGAGTATCTGGATTGCTATTATTCCATCCTTGGAAGGTACCTGCTATAAACCATTTATTTTTTCCGCCTGGCTGATTAACTAATTCATCAGCCACTATATCTCCCTCAGTTGGAGGCTCAACATTTATAACTGGTTGTACATAATATGTTGTATTATCATTTTGCTTATAATAAACATCTAAATTCCCATTGCAATCAAGATATGCTAAGTCAATTAGCTTCTCAATTCCATCTTTAGACCAATCTGCTGTACGAACTATAACTCCAACCTTTTTATTTTCCTTAGTTATATCTGAAAATGATAAATTTGAAACTTTTCCATAGTCATTAGCTTCTGTAAATAGAGTTACAGTATCTTCTGAACCTTCTCTTCCATCAACTACCCAGTTCCATAATTGCCATTTATCATAATCGCTGTCACCTCTATTGTAATTAACTCTTATATTAATTTTTGAAAAATCCTTATATAAATCCTTATATACTACTTCTTTTGGATTTGGTTTTTTATCATCTGTAACTCCTGCAGTTATTACAATTTCCTTTTCACCCTTTGATAAATCATATTTAATATCATCTGTAGCTTTAGTTTCCCAATTTCCTTTTCTAATAATTATTCCAAGTTCGCCTTCTATAGGTACATCTATTACAGCATATACCCCCTGATCATCCTTATGTGTGAATTCAATTGAATGACCTTCCTTATCTGGCCACCAAGCCCAAATATTCCAACCAGAATAATCATTGTCATCTTTAAAGAATCTAACTTTAACTTTTTGATTCCCTATAGTTTCTGCTTTAACTACTTTATTAGGAATTGGTATTAATGTTAGACAAAATAGAATAAGTGTAAATATACTCAGCCTAGCTTTATGTCGTAAAATACTATTGCTTCTCATATTTATCCTCCTTTTATTTAATTATCAAAGAACTTCGGAAACGTTTCCATTTTAAACTTATATTTTGTTTTAATAAAAACTTTTCCTAAATAAATTTTAGGATATCAATTGTATTCTTTCTACATTTTTTACTGTTTTTGTATTTATCTACAAAAACATTGGAATATAAATGATTTTTAAAACATTTATATGCTTCTGACAACTTCTTTTTAAAAACAGCTTGTCAATTTAAACTTTATATAATAATATTAATATGGAAATAAAAGTAATGTTTTAAGGAGGAATTTTATGACTAAAAAATCAAATTTAACAAAAAGAATTTTTATATCTATGTTCCTGGGTGCTCTTTTTGGTATAGTAATTCAAAAAACTAATTCTGAATTTATTAAAGACACTGTAATTCTTAATGGATTTATAAAAATTCTATCAAATCTATTCTTATCTTCTATTAAAATGATGGTTGTACCACTTGTATTTATATCATTAACCTGTGGTGCTTCATCAATAGAAGATATAGCTAAGCTAGGAAAAATAGGAGGTAAAACTTTACTATTTTATATATCTACTACATGTATAGCTATTAGTATAGGAGTGATTACTGCTCTAACAATAAAACCTGGTGTAGGTTTAAACCTTTCTAATTTATTAGTTTCTGAACCAAATATTTCTCAAAGTAGATCTTTTATTGATATCTTAATTGATATAATTCCAACAAATCCAATTGAATCCTTAGTTAGTGGTAACATGTTACAAATTATATTTTTTTCAATTTTATTAGGAATTTCAATAAGTTTAGTTGGTGAAAAAGGATCTATTATTAAAAAGGGCTTCGAATCCTTAAATGAAATAATAATGAAAATCGTTCAAGTAATTATGAACTTTGCACCAATAGGCATCTTTGCTTTGATGACTAATACATTTGCAACAATAGGATTTAATGCAATGATTCCTTTATTAAAATATATGTTAGTTATTTTATTAGCTTTAATAATTCATTCAGTTTTAATCTATTTGGGATTATTTAAAATATTTACAAAGCTTAGTATAAAACCTTTCCTGAAAAAGTTTACAAAACCTGCTTCTATAGTATTTTCTACTGCTTCTAGTAATGCAGCATTACCTGTTACTATTGATGCTGTAAATGAAATGGGAGTGGATAATTCAGTAAGTTCTTTTACAATACCATTAGGTGCTACTATTAATATGGACGGTACTGCAATAATGCAAGGAGTAGCTGCTATATTTATTGCACAGGTTTATAATATAGATTTAGGATTACCTTCTATATTAACCATTATTATTACTGCAACTTTAGCTTCTATTGGTACAGCAGGAGTTCCAGGTGTTGGTATGGTTATGTTATCAATGGTTTTGCAATCAGTAGGACTACCAATTGAAGGAATTGGACTTATTTTAGGAATAGATAGGATATTGGATATGTGTAGAAGTACTGTTAATACTATGGGTGACTGTATTTGTACTATTATTATAAGCAAGTCTGAAAATTATTTTAATGAGGATAAATATTATTCAGTATCTAATGACCTTGAATATTCCAATGATTTAACTGAAAATATAGATATTTAAATTTAGAATAAATATAATAATTAATTTATAAATATGGCACCACAACGCCATATTTTTTAACGTAATTTTATATTTATTTTGAACAAAAATACTATTTGACAATTTTCTCCTTCCACTGCTAAAATAATATAGTTAGTATAGTTTAACTCTGTGTTTACTAATACTAAACTTTTTATATTTTTTAGGAGGTTTCATGAGTGAAGCATTTTTATTAATTAAATATTTAACTGTTGGATGGAAATAAAATTTATATTTATGGAGGGATTTTTATGAAAATTGAACAACTAGGTAGACATATTCTAGTAGAATACTATAACTGTGACAAAGATATATTAAAAGATCATGTAATTATAGAGGAGCATATGAAAGAAGCTGCAATTGTATCTAATGCAACTATTGTTACAAGTTGTTTTCACAAATTTAATCCCTGGGGAGTAAGCGGTGCCGTTATAATCCAGGAATCTCACCTTACAATTCATACATGGCCTGAATATGGCTATGCATCAGTGGATTTATTCACTTGTGGTGATACAGTAAATCCTTGGTTAGCATTTAAATATCTTGAAGATGCATTAAAGGCTGAAAGAAGTGAATCCACTGAAGTAGCTAGAGGATTAGTTGATAAAGTTAAAACTTTTTCAAATGGTCTTTATGATAATATTCAAGTGAAGCATAAAATGGAGGGTTAGGATTGGATATGGAATTATGGTACACAGAACACCAAACTAAAAATGTAAATTTTTCTATGAAGGTTAAAAATCACTTGTATTCTGAACAAAGCCCCTTTCAAAAAATTGATATAATAGATACTTACGAATTTGGAAGAGTGCTTGTAATAGATAACTGGACAATGGTTACTGAAAAAGATGAATTTATTTATCATGAAATGATAACTCATGTAGCTATGGCAACGAATAAAAGTATAAAAAATATTCTAGTTATTGGAGCTGGAGATGGTGGTACTGTTAGAGAACTAACAAGATATAATACTGTAGAAAATATAGAAATGGTTGAAATAGATGAAACTGTAGTAAAGGCTTCTAAAGAATTTTTACCTTTTACCTCAAATAAATTAGATGATCCAAGGGTAAAATTATTTTTTGAAGACGGAATTAAGTTTATTAAAGGGAAAGAAACTCTTTATGATTTAATAATAATTGATTCAACTGATCCAATAGGGCCTGGGGAAGGCTTATTTACTACTGATTTTTATAAAGATTGTTATAATGCTTTAAGTGAAAATGGAATATTAATAAATCAATGTGAAAGCCCATACTATCCTAATAATTCTAAAGAAATGAAAAGGTCCTTTGATAAATTAAATAATTTATTTAATATTTGTCAAGTATATCAATATCATATGCCAACATATGCTTCAGGTCATTGGATGTTTTGCTTTGCATCTAAGCATATTGATCCAATTAAAGACCTTGATGAAAATTATTGGAATTCATTAAATCTAGAGACAAAATATTATAATACTGATTTACACAAAGGTGCTTTTATGATACCAAACTATGTTAAAAATATATTGAAATAATATTAAAAAGGAGCATTTAAAAGGCTCCTTAAAATATATAATTTAACTAATTTTAAATACATCAATAGATTCTTTTAAATTACTTGAACTATCCTTTGCTATATTTGAATTTGTAATAGATGTTTGTGAATTGTTATTTGCTTCAAAAATCTTATCAGTAATATGTGCTATTCCATTGGTACCTTCTATAGTAGCTCTAGAAACAGCTTCTGTAACATCAGCAATTTCTTTTATTGAAATTAATAAATCACTAGAAATTTTACTAAATCCAATTACTATATCATTTATCAATTTACCATCCTTTTCATAAGTATTAATAATATCTATCATATTATTAAATTCCTTTTGTAAATCATTATCCATAAATTCTATTAAGTTATTTGAACCACTTATTAATCCATTTACTGAACTTGATATTTCATTTCCAGTCTCTTTAATTTTAATTACTGATTCCTTTGATGCTTCAGCAAGCTTTCTAATTTCTTCTGCAACTACTGCAAAACCTTTTCCAGCCTCACCAGCTCGTGCAGCTTCAATAGATGCATTTAATGCTAAAAGATTGGTTTGTTCAGTTATTTCTATTATTATCTCAGACAATTCATAAATTTTATTAATTACTTTTGTCTGATTAATTGCATCTCTTAGAATTTTTTTCGAATGATCTAAAATATTATTAGCATTTCTTAAATCTTCAGTGATAAAGTTCTTATTATCTATAGCTCTTTTGCTAATTTCATAAGATATTTGGGACCCATCCTTTGCTTTTTCATTTATTGATTCTATATTAAGTTCAATACTTTGAATAGAATTATTTATTTCTTCAGTAGATGCAGAGGTTTCTTCCATAATAGCAGTTACTTCTTCTGAACTAGCTGCCATACTTTCTAAGCTTATATTTAAGTCATATATATTTTTATTTATTATGTCCATAGCTTCTTCTGTATTATTAGATTCATTTTTAACATTCTTTATTAAAGCACTTAAAGATTTTTTAATTAAATTCAAATTCATAAATATAAGTCCAAGTTCATCTCTTCTCTTTAAATACTTTTTATCAATTTCTTTAGACAAATCCCCTGCTGAAATAACATCCATTTCTTTTACAGCTATTCTTAAAGGCTTTACTATATTTCTACTAATTGCAAAAGCTGATACAATTCCAATTATTAATCCAATACCTATACTTACATATAATACTGTAATTAAAGATTGTGATGCCTTTTCATTTTTATATTTTATTTGTTCAGCTAAGGAACTGCTATGGGCAGATAACTTATTTAAATCGTATCTAAATCCCTCACCAATTTCTAATTCAATTTCTTCTAATCTTTTTATAGCCTCTTCTTTATTCCCATTCATAGCTAAATCTACTACTTCTTTTCTTTTTTCATTATAGATTTTAGCCTTATTATCTATACTTACGACAATTTTATTAGCATATTCATCAGTATTAATTCTTTTAAAAGTATTATAGTCGTTATCAAATTTCTTTTGACTTTCAACCATAGTATTATATTGATTTTTTTGATATGAAGTATCTTCTGTATTTATAATTATTTTATAAATACTTGCTTGTACCTTAGCTTCTTCGCTAAGGGCATTAGATAAAGTAAATACAGATGAAAAGTTTTCATCATATATTTTTTTCATTGCTTCATTTGCACTGTTTAATTGAGTAATACCTATTATTCCAATTACAACCATAATAATATTTAATGTGACTGTTAAAATTAATATTTTTAGACGTACCTTTAAATTTTTAAGCATAACTATATCCCCTTATCCCTTAAATTCTCTTATTATAATTATCCTTTAAATTGCACATTTTGTCAAAATTTAATAGAATTTTGTTCAAATATAGACATTATGTAAATAAAAAGATGTCTAATAAGTTAACTCTTACTAGACATCTATTAATTATACTTCTATCTCTATAATCTTATTAGTTTCTTTACTCTTTTTCACATCAATAACTCTTTGATTGCTAGAGCCTCTATATTTTAATGATATATTTCTTTTATCTAATTCAAATCTTCCATCTATAAGTACATCTACATATTTTAAAATAGCATCTCTATCCTTAGAGCTTATAATATTTTCATATAAATAACCTGACCAAAGCCAAATACTTTTCTTAGTTTCACTTTTTATTCTTTTTAATAAATCAGCTAAACCTTCGTCTCTAATTTGGTCCATAGGCTCTCCACCTAAAATATTTACTCCTACTATATTAGGATTCATTACTTGCTTAATGAAATCATCTTCAATGTTTTTAGTCCACTTTTCTCCATAATTGAAATCCTGCAATTCTTTATTAAAGCAACCTTCACAATTATTTGTACATCCACTTACAAAAAGTGTTGTTCTTACTCCTGGTCCATTACTTACATCAAATTTTCTGATTTTTGCATAGTTCATTTTAATCACCCTTATAAATGTAGTACTCTATCTCCTATTTCAGCAGTTCTTCCTTTATTCCAGAAATTTGTTCCGATATATCCACAAGTTCTTCTCATAACTTGCATTTCTGCTTCGTCTCTATTTCCACAAGATGGGCAGTACCAGTTTAATTTATCATCTAGTTTAATTTCTCCAGTATATCCACATTTATAACATATATCTGGTTTAGTATTTATTTCTGCATATTGAATATTATGATATATAAAGTTAATTATTTGTTCTATTGCATCTAAATTCTTTGACATATCTGGTACTTCAACATAAGAAATACATCCACCTAAACTAATTCCGTGGAATTGTGATTCAAATTTTAGTTTACTGAAGGCATCTATTTCTTCACAAACATGAACATGATATGAATTTGTATAATATAATTTATCAGTAACATTAGGTATAATTCCAAATCTTGCTTTATCTAATTTACAGAATCTATAAATTAGATTTTCAGCAGGAGTACCATATAAACTAAAGCCTAATCCAGTTTCATTTTTCCATCTTTGGCAAGTTTCATTCATATGATTCATTACATCTAAAGCAAATTTTTCGCCTTTTTCAGTTGTGTGACTTTCCTTAATCATTGCTTGAACCATTTCATGTATACCAACATAGCCTAGTGATAAAGTAGAATATCCATTTTTCAATAACTTATCTATCTTTTCACCTTTGCTTAATCTTGCAATAGCTCCATGTTGCCAGTGAATTGGTGAAACATCTGAAAGTGTTCCTAGTAACATATTATGTCTAGTTAGTAATGCTTCCTTGCAAAGCTCTAATCTTTGATTTAACATGTCCCAAAATAGTTCCATATCGCCATCAGCTATTATAGCTATTTGTGGTAAATTTAAGCTTACTACTCCTTGATTAAACCTTCCATACCATTTATAATCTCCATTTTCGTCTTTCCAAGGTGATAAGTGAGATCTACATCCCATTGGGGGAAATGCATTCCCTTCATAGTTTTGTCTCATCATCTTTGCTGATTGATAATCTGGTACCAATCTTCTTGCAGTACATTTAGCTGCTAACTTAGTTATGTAATCATATTTTCCACCTTCAAGACAATTATGCTCATCTAATAAATAAACTAGTTTTGGGAATGCTTCTCCTATTTCTTGACCTTTATAGTTTTTCATTCCTTCTAATCTTTGTTTTATCATCTCTTCACAAATTAAAGCCATTTCTTCTTCATATGGATGTCCTTCTTCTATTTCTAGATAGATTGTAGAAAAAGGTGATTGTCCATTAGTTGTTTGTAAAGTAGATAGTTGATATCTTATTGTCTGAACTCCATCTTTTAGTTCTTTCATTTTAGCATCATAAGCAAGTTTTTCAGCTAATTCTTTATCCCCTAATAAATCCAAATAGTGTTTATACGCTTTTTCTTCAGTAACTTTTAAATATTTAGCTAAGTGTTTTACAGTGATACTTTGTCCACCATATTGATTACTTGATACTTGAGCAATTATTTGAGTTGTTACTGTACATGCAGTTCCAAAGGATTTTGGAGATTCTACTAGTTTTTCATTTATAACAGTTCCATTCTCAAGCATATCTTCCAAATTAATTAGGCAACAATTAAAAATTGGAGCAAGTGTATAATCCATATCATGCCAATGAATTGTTCCTTCATCGTGGGCTTGAACTATATGGGCTGGAATAAGCCTTCTTCTAGATATATCCTTAGAGACTTCACCAGCAATTAAGTCTCTTTGCGTTGCAGCTATTACTGAATTCTTATTTGAATTTTCTTTTATTACATCCTCATTAGTTTTATTTAAAAGACTTAAAATACTTTCATCTGTAGTATTTGTATTTCTTTTAAATTCCTGTACAGCTCTATAACCTTCATAAGCTCTAGCTGTTACTGCTTGACCGTAATGAACTAACCTATCATAAACATATGATTCAATTTTATTTATTGTAGGTGTCTCATTTTCATTACTAAAATACTTTTCTGCATCATTTGCTATAAGTTTTGCTATGTCACCTAAATAAATTCCACTTCCATTTTTCATAGCTTTAGTAATAGCTTCTCTTATCTTCATCTTATCAAAATCCACTATACTTCCATCTCTTTTAATAACCTTCATTAAATTATCAGCTCCCCACACTTAAGATCATTCTTACTAATTATATAATAAAGTACTTTTCCTTGCATTTTTTATAATTCTCATTTGATTAAAAGAACCTATTATATTTTGATTTCTCTTAATATCTTTATGCTTTAATACTAACAACAATATTTTTATTTATCTATATATGTGCCTGTATAAATATTCAGATTAATCTAATAATTTTTCAAAAATAATTTGAGATTTTATTAAATTATTGCTAATATATAGTAAATAATTATTTTAAGGGGGCTAAAAATTGAATACTATTGTAACAAAATTTGGGGGAAGTTCTTTAGCTGATGCTAATCAATTTATTAAGGTGAGAGAAATTGTTTTTTCTAATGATAATAGAAAAATAGTAGTACCTTCAGCACCAGGAAAAAGAAATTCTAAAGACTTTAAAATTACTGATCTTTTATATCTTTGTCATGGTCATATTGAATCTAGTATTCCTTTAGATGATGTCTTTCATCTACTATCTACTAGATATAAAGACATAGTGTCAAATCTTAATCTTAGCTTAGATATTGATTACCATTTAAACAAGATAAAAGAGGATCTTGAAAATGGTGCATCAAAAGATTATGCTGCAAGTAGGGGCGAATACTTAAATGGTATTATTCTTGCAAATTATCTTGATTTTGAATTTATAGATGCTAAAGATGTTATATTATTTAATAAATATGGATGTATTGATACTGAAGCTACATATACAGCTTTACAAAATGTCTTAAAAAGCAATGTTAAAATTGTTATTCCAGGTTTCTACGGAAGTGATCCAAGTGGTAATATCGTTACCTTTTCTAGAGGAGGCTCTGATGTAACAGGTGCTTTAGTTGCAGCTAGTATTAAAGCAGATTTATACGAAAATTGGACTGACGTTTCTGGCTTTTTAATGGCTGATCCTAGAATAGTAAAAAATCCTATGCAAATAAAAAAGATTACTTATAGAGAATTACGAGAGCTTTCTTACATGGGTGCTTCTGTTTTACATGAAGAATCTGTTTTCCCAGTTAGAGATGCTGGAATACCTATTAATATTAAAAATACTAATAACCCAAGTAATCCAGGTACTCTTATTGTAAAAGATATGGAACCAGATTATAATAATCCAGTAAAAGGTATCGCTGGTAAAAAGGACTTTACTGTTATTTCTATAGAAAAAGCAATGATGAATTCTGAACTTGGTTTCTGTAGAAAGGTACTGTCTGTATTAGAACAAAATAATATTTCCTTTGAAAATATGCCTTCTGGAATCGACACTGTTTGTGTTGTTATATCTGATGCTCAATTAAAAAATAAAACAGATATTTTAGTTGATGAAATAAGAAGGACATGTACTCCTGATTCTATTGTAGTTCATCCTAATATGGCTTTAATTGCTACAGTTGGAAATGGCATGTCTTCAAATAAAGGTGTAGCAGCTAAAGTATTTAGCTCTTTAAGTGAAGCAAATGTAAATATAAGAATGATTGACCAAGGTTCTAGTGAAATTAATATCCTTATTGGTATTGAAAATGATGACTTTGAAAAAGGAATAAATGCTATTTATAGTGCATTTGTATAAACAATTAAAATAAAATATAAAGGGCTGTCGCCCAATGTAAAATGAATAATGAAAAATGTAAAATTAAAGAAGAAACTCCCTTAGGAGTTTCTGAAATATATATCTTTTTAGTAATTCCTTTGGAATTACATCAATAATTCTACATTTTACATTCTACATTTTTAATTTAGGAGCTGTTGCGACAGCTCCTTATTTTAAAATTCTTTTGGAGTTTTTAATTGATTTTTAACTATTAGCTTTACATTAAGCATTTTATTTTATTTTTCTCTAGTTAATTTTAGAATTATCTCCTTATAGTTAGGATATAATTCTAAAAGATAATTTCTTTCAAACAATTCAAATTCTTCATACTTGAAGGCTGGTGAAACCATACATCCAACTAAAGCATACCCCTCCTCATTCATTGCTGATCCAAATATACATCCCTTTTCTACTAAAACTTGAGGTTCTTCACCATTTTCTATATTATTACCTAATTTTTTTGTTATAAGTTCACCTTCTGGTGTTATCATATAAATGGTTAAAGCTTGTCCATCATGATGATACCATAATTCATCTGACTTTAACCTATGAAAATTAGAAACTTCACCTGTTTTTAAAAGAAAATATATACTGCTCCATAATTTCTTATCTTTGCTAACCTCATCCTTTGATAAAAAGGATTCTTTAAAATATCCGCCTTCAATATGTGCTTCCATATTAAGATTATTTATATAATATTCTGCATTTTTCATTTTTACTCTCCATATAATGTATTAATTATTTTTATATAATTGCTTTAATATTTCATTTAATGTGAAAAATTTATATATTTCTATTATATAATTTAAACTAATAAATACAATATAAGAATTTTATTTAAATATTATACTATTAGCCTTCATAAAATCCTTTGGTGAAAAGTTAGTATATTTTTTAAATACAGTACTAAAATTCTTATAATCTCCAAAGCCAACTATATCTGCAATTTCATAAACTCTATATTTATCTCTTTCCTTCATCATTAATTCAACTGCCTTTTGCACCCTATATTTATTTAACATATCTAAAAAAGTATAAGATGTTTCCTTTTTAAATTTTCTACTTAAATAGCTTGGACTAACTCCTAGTTCATCTGCTAGTCCTTCAATACTAAGCTTTTCACTATAATCCTCTATAATTTTATTAATTGAATACTTTACATAACTATTAACTTCATTTGAATCTATATATATTTTTAAATTAGTTAATTCTATTTTATCCTTTCTTTCAGTATGACATTTAATGTCTTCATATAATTTTCTGTCATCAATTTTTGATTTAATATTTGATACTACTTCAAATAATTCTTCTTCATTTATAGGTTTTAGTATATAATCTCCTACACCTATTGAAATTGCTCTTTTGGCATAGTCAAAGTCACTATAGCTTGTTAATATTATACTTTCAAAATTTTGAGTGCTTTTAGCTATTTTTAGCATATCTAATCCATTTAAAAAAGGCATTTTAATATCTGTAATTACTAAATCCGGCTCTAATTCTTTTATAATTTTTAAACCTGCCTCACCATCTTCAGCTTCTCCAACAACAATGAATCCCATTTTTAGCCAATCAATAGTGTTTACTAAACCTTTTCTTATTATCTCTTCATCTTCAACTATAATTAACTTGTACATTATAAAACTTCCTTCCTTATATAAGGTAAAATTATAGTAACTATAGTGCCTTCACCTTCAATGCTGTCTATCTCAACTCCATATTCTTCCCCATAAATAAGTTGAATTCTCTTTTTAATGTTATATAATCCAATTGTATCTGTATCATTTTGATTTTCACTGAGTAATTTTTTTAAATAATACATCCTTTCTTTTTCAATTCCACATCCATCATCTTTTATAACTATATTTATTTTTTCATCTTTTATTATTGAAGTTATTTCAATATTAATTGTTGATTTATTTTCAAATCCATATTTGATTGAATTTTCAATTACTGGTTGTAATAGTAACTTAGGTATTACTGATTCTAATACTTCATCACCAATATTAATTTTAAACTGAAGCTTATCTCCAAACCTATATTTTAATATTTTTAAATAGCTATTTATATATCCTATATCATCCTTTAACTTAACGGAATGTATTTCATTGTTTATTCCATATCTTAAAAGTAAAGATAAGTTTACAATAATATCTCCTGCTTTTTCTTTATCTAGCTTTATCATAATTCTAATTGTCTCTAAAGTATTAAATAGGAAATGAGGATTAAATTGTGCTTCTAAGGCCTTTATTTCACTTTGCATTCTAAGGGATACTTCTTCCTTATTACTTTCGATTAAATTCTTAATATCTATTAGCATATTATTGTATGCTTTTGCAATTATACCAAATTCGTCTTCTGAATGAATTTCTAACTTTGTATCTAAGTTTCCTTCTTGAATGCTTTCAATAGCTTTAACGATTTCATTAATAGTAATTGTCTTACTATAAGCTACCTTTTTAGATATAAATAACATTAAATAAAAAATAATTAAGAAAAGAACAGCTAGAAAAATTCCTCCAATTAAAAATGCTCTATTAAATACATTAAGATTAGTTATAGAATAAACCATAATACTAGTATCTATCAATGTAGTTTTCTTAATATAATATGGGGTTCCTTCTATATTAGAATAACCATCTTTTTGTCTAAAATCATTCTTTAGTCTATATAATTGATCACTATACTTGTTATTTGTGGCTGCTATAATATTATGTCTATCTGTAATTATAATATCACTTGCTGTATATCCTGTAATCAAATTGAAAATATCCTCTTCTGAAAAATCAAATATAATATATCCTATAATTTCATTGTTATAACAAATAGCTTTACCTAATGTTAGTATTCCATAAGCATATTTACCCTGATCTACTTTGTTAATCATTGTGATTACTTCTTGATTTTTTAATTTCATTCTGTTGAATATACCCCACATAAAAGTATTATCTTCACTAATATATTCAGGCTTAACATTTTTATTTGAAATAACCATATTTCCATCTTTATCAAAAACATAAAAGTTGCTTTTAACAGTTCTTTTATTTACAAACTTATATAAAATTTCATAAATACTTTGTGGTTTTACTCCATCTTTAATTATAGAGATTAATCCTTCATCAGTTGAAATATTATTAATTAAAGAACTATATTCCTTTAAGTTTTCTTCCATTAATACAGAGACTTTTTCGTTACTATTTTCATTTTCTTTTACTATTAACTTATTACCCCAGAAAAATAAAACTATATATGCAAATAAAGAAACTGATATAATTGGAACAATGGCATACCAAACTATGGTATTTCTAATTACATCACTATATTTTTTAATTTTTTTATCCATAAGCCTCCCCTTTATTACAAAAAAGGAGCTGTTTTAAGCAGCTCCAAATCAATCATGTATAATTTAAAATGTTGAATTATTGATGTAATTTGAAACAAATTACTAAAATACATATATAAATTTTACATTTTCATTACTAATTTTAATTGTATAACAGTATCTTTTTCTTAAAGACTAATTTCTTTGCTTCCAGAAACCTTAAAGAATATTAATAATGAAATTACCGTAGTAACTGTTAATATTGTAGATAAGGCGGCAGCTGTTCCATAACTTGCTCTTATAACTTCAGTATATATGGATACTGATAAGGTTTTCGTACCACCTGTGTATAATATAACAGATGAACTTAACTCATTTATTGTTGTTATCCAACTAAGTATAGCTCCTGCAAATACACCTGGTAACATCATTACAGCAGTAACTTTAAAGAATGTCTTAACTGGAGAATATCCTAAGCTAATAGAAGCTTCTTCCATACTAGGACTTATTTGATAAAGAATTGCTGCACTTGACCTTAAAGTATATGGTAACCTTCTTACTACATATGCTATTATAATTATAACAAAAGTACCACTTAAGGCCAAAGGTTTTTTATTAAATGCAAGTAATAAAGTTATACCAAGTACTGAACCTGGAATTATATATGGGAACATAGTTATTGTATCAATTACAGATGTAAGAGCATTCTTTCTTCTTGTTGATATATATGCTATAAACATTCCTAGAATAACTATAATTACAATAGCAATTAAGCCATAAGTATAAGTATTAGTTATTGCAGATCCAAGCTTATTAAATACTGTCTTATAACTCTTTAATGAAAACTCATTAACAAATCTTGAACCCCTTGTATTTAAAAATGAAGTATATATTACTGTTAATTGTGGAATTATAGCTAAAAATACTACAAAGTAAACAAATAAATGAGCAAATATATTTTTGGCACCTTTTAAATCTTTTGTAACCATAGGTCTTAATGAACTCATAGTAAATGACTTTTTATTTACAACATATTTTTGTGCTAAAAATACTATTGAAGTAATAAATACCATTATAGTAGCTAATGCTGCTGCAAAATTAGCTTGTCCTCCAACTTCACTAATAAATTCTGAATAAATTAGCACAGGCATTACATTATAACCTTCTCCTATTAACATAGGAGTACCAAAATCTGCTAAAGCATTCATAAATACTAATAATGATCCTGCTAGAAGTGTTGGTAAAATTAATGGAAGTATTACTGTAGCTATCTTTTTAATTGGTTTACATCCTAAGCTTTCTGCTGCTTCTAATAATGAAACATCTATTTTCTTTAAAGCTCCAGAAACATATAGATATATAAACGGATATAGCTTAAGTGTGAAAACTAGAAGAATTCCAGCAAATCCATAAATAGGAGGAAGAGTAATTCCTAAATTATTTTGAACAAATTTTGTAATTACACCACTTCTACCACAAAGTAATACCCATGAGTAAGCTCCTATAAATGGTGGTGATAACATAGAAATAATTACCAATACTTCAATTAGCTTTTTCCCCTTAATATTAAAGGCAGTATTTATATATGCTAAAGGTGCACCTATTAATATAGCTAATAAAGTTACGCAAATAGTAACTATAAATGAATTACTTAATGCACTGTAGTAATATTTCTTTTGGAAAAACTTTGTAAAGTTAGCAAGGGTAAATTCACCTGTTGTTGCATCTTTAAATCCACTAATAAATAATGAGAACAAAGGATATATAAAGAAGACTAAAAATATAAGTGCTATTACTATAGTTACTATAGTCCAAAAATCAAATTTTAATTTAAATTTACGCTTTTCTTTCATCATTAGTTTTCACTTCCTTTTATTAAGTTTTCCTCTCCATCTTCGGTGAAAACATTAATTTTCTTAGGATTAACTTCTAAAAACAGACTATCTCCTTCATCATAAATACGTTCAGCTGTTCCGATATCTTGTGATAATTCTATAGCAGCTTGTCCTTTTAATAATTCGTTATCATCAAATATAATTTCGTAGTTAGTATATCTTCCAAGGAAGGTTGCAGTTTTTACTTTTGTTAATAAACCTTTATCAGATATTATAAATTCTTCAGGTCTAACTGCTATAACAACTTTTTGTCCATTATTTATGCCACTCTTTAAATTGTCCATTTTTACAATATAGCCTTTTTCAAACTTAACAAAGGTTTCATTATCCTTTATTTGTATAGTTCCTTTATACAAGTTAGAGTGTCCTATGAAGGTAGATACAAAAACATTTTTAGGTCTTGTATATATTTCTTTTGGAGTTCCAACATGTTGAACCACTCCATCCTTCATAACAGCAATTCTATCTGAAATTGCTAAAGCTTCTTCTTGGTCGTGAGTAACATAAACAGTAGTTATTCCAACCTCTTTTTGGACTTCTCTTATTGCACTTCTCATCTCAATTCTTAATTTAGCATCTAAGTTTGAAAGAGGCTCATCCATAAGTAATACACTTGGATGAATTACAATTGCTCTTGCTA
>JAEXLD010000027.1 GCA_023445445.1 Bacillota bacterium | reverse complement strand
TCTGATGATACAGCATCAAATGATATGACTATCAAATATTTTGATTCCATTTCTCCTCCAATCTTTATAGATAGTATATTTTATATATTATTATACATAAATTTTAATAGAAATAGAATATATTGGTATAAAACATTATATTTTAATATTATAGATTTATTTATTATATAGATTTATGCAGAAGATGTGGTGATATAAATGAGCAATAATAATTGTAATCCCTTTGCTGGTGGAGAAGTTCCACCCTGTAGTGAGTTTTTAGGTAATGCTAATCCTATAATTAAAGATGGAGAATTAATTTTTAGAAATTATAATAGAGTATTTTATTTTATAAGTACAAATTCACAAATTAATAATTCTACCACAGGGTGCTTTGCCCTTGGAAGTTCAAATGTTCAAACTAATTTACAAATTAGTTTAGAAACCTTCTTAGTAGGGTTATATATAAATGAAGTAGAAATAGGTAATATTAAGCATTCTAAAGATAATACTATTCATAGTAATAAAGAAGCCAATGATTTTATTAACACTACCCTTGAAAATAATCCAGAGATAACAGTGGACTATGCACCACAATTAATAATAGTTATATCTAACAGTAATGCTATTCTTTCTTTATATACAAATATAATAAATATATCTCCTCTAAATTATTACATCTTATTTATATTAAATAGATTAGAAAATAATCCAGGATTATTCTTTGGAAATAATTCTTATGCCACAGAAGATCCAATTAACTTTAGTTTATCAGACTTAGCCCTAATATTTCCCTTTGAGTAAAAATAATGAGATAATTATATTAGAAAACATTTAATTAATAAATTGTTATGTGTTTATGGAGGAAATATGGAAAAGTTACTTATAGTAGAGGATGAGAAACAAATTAGTAAAGTAATGAAATTATATCTAGAAAAAGAAGGATATATAATTGATTTAGCCAGTGATGGGAAAATAGCAGATGAATTAATAGAAAATAATACTTATGACCTTGTTATTTTAGATATTATGATGCCCTATAAGGATGGATGGTATCTTTTAAAAAAGATAAAATCTATAAATAATAATACACAAGTTATTATTACTAGTGCTAGAGGAGAAGAAGAAGATAGAATATTTGGGCTTGAGCTAGGTGCAGATGATTATATGGTTAAGCCAATAAGTATGCAAGAATTAGTATTAAGGGTTTCATTAAGACTAAGGAATTTAAAAAAAGAAGAAATAGCTGAGCTCTATTTAGGAAACTTAAAGGTAGAGAATAATAATAGAAGAGTCTTTGAAGACAATAAAGAAATAATATTAACTCCTAAGGAATATGATTTAATGTTATTCTTTATTGAAAATAAAAATAGAGTATATTCAAGAGAGGCTTTAATATCAAAGGTTTGGGGATATGACTTTTATGGTGATTCAAGAACTGTTGATACTCATATAAAAAAACTTAGGGAGAAGATTACTTTCTTTAGAGATAATTTAAAAACTATATGGAGGGTAGGCTATAGCCTTACAATTGAAAATGAATAAGATAGGTAAAAGAATAATTAAATACATGATTATAATTAATTTAATAGTGGCAGTAGTAGGAATAATACTAACATCATTTATTCTTCCAAAGCTTTATATTAACAATGAATATTCTGATCTAGAGAAAGTAAGTGAGTATGTTTTAGAAGCAGCAAAAAATGATACAAAGGTAGATTTAGCTAATATTTATGCTGTATTAATTGATGCTGATTCAATTATAAACATGTGTAAACCAAGTGGAAATGGAAAAGGCCACATGGCACAAATGGGTGGAATGAATAATCATATTAAGGATATTGATTTTACTAGCATTAGTGGTAAGGAAATATTTAAAGATAAAAATAATAATACCTATATAGGAGTAAAAATTACAACAGAATATGGGGATATAGTAGTATTTAAAGGCTTTGAAGAAATAAGGTCCTTAATAAAAAGTGTTAACCTTATAATGGCTTTAATATTTTTAATTTCAATTATAATTTCAAGTATTAGTGCCTTATATATGGGAAAGAAATTTTCAGAGCCAATAGTAGAATTACAAAAAAGGGCTGATAATATTTCAAAAGGAATATATTCAAAGGGGTTAGATATTAATACTAAGGATGAAATTGAAGAATTAAATACTAGTATTGATAAAATGTCTCAGAAGCTTGAAATAAAAGATAGACTTCAAAGGGAATTTATTAGCAACGTTACTCATGATTTAAAAACACCTTTAACTGTTATAAGAGCCAATAGTGAAGTTATAAAAGATGGATTAGTTGAGGGAAAGGAATTAACAGAATATGCTAAAAATATAATAGACGAAGTAGATATATTAGTTGACTTAGTAAATGAGATATTAGTATTAAGCAAGATTAGAGAAAATAAGAGTATTATAAATCCTAAAGATACTGATTTTATAGAATTTATTGAAGAAAGTTATTACAAATTTAAAAATACATTGAATTTAAATACAAGGCTAATTTTAAAAAATGAAATAGAAGAAGATAAATTATTAGTACCTATTGATAATAGGTATTTATATAGGGTTTTAAGTAACTTTATAACTAATGCTATAAAGCATTCTAAAAGTGATAAAGATATCATTCTAGGAGTAAGAAATGTAGTAGAAGGAATAGAAGTTTATGTTAAGGATTATGGAGTAGGTATAAATGAAACTGATGAAAAAAATATATGGGATAGATATTATAAAGGAGAAAAAAGTGGCGGAATGGGATTAGGATTAGCTATTTCAAAAGAAGTACTTACAGTACATAATTTTCCTTATGGAATTAGAAGTAGGTATATGGAAGGCTGTGAGTTTTACTTTATTATCCCAATTAATTTAATAAAGAGATAGTTTTCACAAATTAATCACAAATTAATCATTATACTATAAAAATTACTAACTATTATATAGATATAAAGAAGTTAGGAGGAATGATGATTATGAAAAAATTAGCTTTATCAATTGCTTTAATGTCTGTAATTATAGTTGGAGGTAGTGTTGCAGCCTTTGCAGCAGAAACCAATGAAGATACTACAGTAAATGAAACAAGTACAAATACAGAAGAAAATACTACTTATGGAAACAAAAATTGTCCTTACTACAGTGAAGAAAATAAGGGATTAGGAAATCCAGATTGTCCATATTATGAAGAACATCATAATGGAAATAATGAAGGACTAGGACAAGGAAATAGATATGGTTATAATTCAGAAAATAAAGGTAATGGTAATTGTAATGGAACTGGACAAAAAATTATGAGAAATAGAAAAGCTACAAATGAATAAAAAGTTGTAAGGGACAGTAGTTAGTTTTGTTTTTACACAAAACTAACTACTGTCCCCTAATTACTGTCCCTAAATTATAAAAAGATTTAAATTTTAAATTTTGATACAAGGTCAAGAAGTTCTTGAGATACTTCAACTTGACTTGTAGCAGTATCTACCATAGTTATTACTGTTTCTGTAGTTTCAGATATGCTAGTTTTTACATTATCAACATTACCAGATGAATTTTGTGACATATCAGCTAAGGCATGGATAGCATCACTTAATTCAGACATAGTTGCTGAAACTTCTTCAGACATAGCAGCTATATTTTCACTCATTTCCCTTATAAATAGTCCATCCTTTTCGTATTTATCACCAACATCTATAAATTTATTAAATTCTGTCATTATTTCTGTATCAATAAAGTTTAAAAGATTATTACTACTGCTAGTGATATCATTAAAGGCTGATTTTACTTCATTTATTGTATTCTTAACATTTTGAACAGAAGCCTTAGATTGTTCAGCAAGAACTCTAACTTCTTCAGCTACTACAGCAAAGCCTTTTCCTTGCTCACCTGCACGAGCTGCTTCAATAGCTGCATTTAATGCTAAAAGATTTGTTTGTTCAGCAATTTCTTCAATGGAGTTTGCCATACTTACTATTTCATTAACTACATTTACCTTTTCCATTGAAGATTTTATATCACTTTCAAAATCTTTATAAATAGAATTAGTATTTTTAATTACATATTCAGTATTATCTTTAATTTTTGTAGATCTTCTTTGAATCTTTTCAGCATTCATATTACCATCGTTAGCTTTTTCAGAAAGGACTTCTATGCTTGAGGAAACTTCCATTATAGAAGCAGCTAATTCTTCTGTAATTGCGCCAGTTTCTTGAATAGTAGAATTGATATCCTGTGTAGCCGCATTAATTTGATCAAACTGGAAGGTAATTTCTTCAATTCCAACAGCAAAATCTTGACTAGATGAATTAACATTTTTAGTAGTATTAATAACAGTATTTATTATATTTTTCAAATTTTCTTGTGCTATATTTAAGGCATTTGAAATTTCACCAAATTCATCCTTATGCTTAATTTGTATATTTTCAGACAGGTCATACTTAGATAATCTATCTGATAAATTTAATACTTTCTTTAGAGATTTTGATATTCTAGAAGTTATTCCTATTGCTGATACTAATCCTATTATTAATGATACTACTAGGACGATAGCAGATAATCTATTTGAGTTATTATAGATAGTTTCATTTTCCTTAAGAGCATCTTCAGCCCAGGTATTATTTAATTCAACTAATCTATTTAACTTAATATTAAGGTCATTTCTTAAGTTATCTAAAGTTTTAATATAAGTTGCTGCTTCTTCAAGTTTATTAGCATTAACTAAATCTATAATTTTGTCAGAAGTTTCAGCATTACTTTTTATACTTTCAATTATTGCATCAAATCTTTGTCTATTTTCATCAGAATTAATAGTATCTTCATATAATCTAATTAGTTCTTCATTACGAGTATTATTAAAAGTTATGTTCTGAATTATTGTTTTTTTCTCAATATTATCATTTATGCTGATGATTAGCTTACTACTAAGATAATTGTATGTAGAATTCTCGCTTAATTCATTTATATATGAAATTCCAAGAGTATTATTTAGATAAAGATTTTTACTTTCTACATTAATTTTCTTAATACTAAAAATCCCCAGTCCCCAAATAAATAGTAATAAAATAATCATTAGAGTAAAGGTAGTTATAAGTTTGAATGAAATCCTATTCATTATTTTTAGTTTAGTAGCCTTGTTTTTTGATTTTTTCTTCATACCAATCTCCTTATATTATGAAAAATAATTTGTTTAAATAAAAAAAGATAACCATTTTAATTATCGGTATAAAAAAAAGATAATTAAGTGGTTATCAAAAATAATTATTAAATATAATTATTAAATATTAATAAAACTGATTTGTTTTACTTACTCTATCTATGTGCTCCCTATCAAAGCTATAATCAAAGGAAGCTGATTGATTATTTGGTTTTATTGGTGTAGCAAAATCTTTATTTTTCATAGGAATTGTTCCATTAGTTCTTTTTTTCTTGTTATTAGATTTAGCCATTTATATCATCCTCCTATAAATCTATTATCATAATAAAAACTTCTAGTCATCTAAGTCTACTTCTGGCTGTTCTGTATAATCAAACTCCATATATGAAATATTATTTACAACTATAGGGTCCTCTACAGTGCTTGGTAATATTGAAGATGGACCTTCTATTTTCCCATGACTTATTAAAGCATGTTCTTCTGGGGCATAACCAGTTCTTTCATTTGGTAAATAAGTTTTTTTGCTATTTATATTTGACATATTAAACCCTCCTTATAATATTATTATTTGAAAGAAAGGATTTTTAATTCCTAGTATTATCTTCTAATATTCTATTGGTAAAATAAAATTTACAAGTGAGGTTTGATAAATTATGGTAAAATAATATTGAGTAAAAGAGTTATGGAGGTTAAAATGAGAAAGTTATTAGCTACAGATTTAGATGGAACTTTATTAAAGGATAATAAAGTTACTGAAGAAAATAATGATTTTGTTTATAAACTTCAAAAGGAAGGAAACCTATTAGTAATTTCAACTGGAAGACCTTATAATGGAATAGGCATGTTAAAAGAAGAAAACAATATAATTGCAAATTATTATATATTATTAAATGGAGCATTGGTTATAGATTCATTAGAAAATATAATTGAGCAAAGATTTATAGAAAAAAATATTATAGAAAATATTCTTGAAAATGTATTTGATAATAATACTTTTATTTCTTTAGAATCAGGATATGTTACATATATATTAACAGAGGGTGATGATTTGCCATATCCTATTAAAATAAGGGTAAATTCATTTAAAGAAATAGATGAAGGAATAAGTTTAATTACTTTGTATAGTCCTATTAAGGAAATAAATGAAATTGAAAATATTAAAAATAAAATAAATAAAAAATATGGAGATAGTATTATTGCTTACAGGAATGATAAATACATAGATATAGTTCCCTTAGGATGTTCAAAAGGAAATGCTTTAAAGAATTTGATAGAAAAAGAACAAATTACTGAAGAGAATGTTTATGCTATAGGGGATTCATGGAATGATGTTAGTATGTTTGAAGCTGTAAAACATTCATTTACCTTTCATTATGCTGAAGATGAACTAAAAAGATATTCAGAGCATATAGTTTCATCAGTTGCAGAATGTATTGAAAAATTTATCTTAGTTGATTAACATAAAATATATATTTTTACTTAAAGGGAGGAAAATTATGTATCCAATTAAATTTGAAAATTTATATTACGAAAAAATATGGGGTGGAAGAGATTTTGAAAGCTTTAGAAATAATATACCTGAAGGAGAAATAGGAGAAAGCTGGGATATAGCTTGTCATCCAAATGGAACAGGTGTAGTTGCAAATGGAGAATTAAAAGGAATTAAATTTGATGAGTTAATAAATAGATTTGGACATGCTTTAGTTGGTAATAAAGTAACATTAGAAAAATTCCCATTACTTATTAAATTAATAAATTCAAAGGAAAAGTTATCAGTACAAGTTCATCCAGGAGATGAATATGCAGCAAAGTATGAAGGAGATTATGGTAAGACTGAAGCGTGGTATGTTATTGATGCAAAACCAGGGGCTTCTTTAATAGTAGGAACAAAAAATTGTACCAAAGAAGAATTTGAATCAGCAATAAAGAATAATACAGTTGAAGAGTGTTTAAATAAAATTAAAGTTAAAAAAGGAGATTGTTTCTTAATAAATAGTGGATTAGTTCATGCTATTTGTGAAGGAGTTATTATAGCAGAAATCCAACAAAATAGTGATGTAACTTATAGAGTTTATGATTATGGAAGACCAAGAGAAATTCATGTTGATAAAGCTCTTGATGTTATTAATTTTGACCTTCAATGTGAAAATTTAAGTGAGAAGGAAGAAGTTAAGCATGAAGGATATTCACAAAGTATTCTTTGCAAAAATCAATATTTTGGAATAGAAAAAATATCAATAGATAGTGAGTATTTTGATAAAAGTAATGAAGATAACTTTGATATGTATACTTGTGTTGAAGGAGAAGGAACAATTGAAGGTAAGGACTTCCTAGAAAATATAAAAATGGGTGACAGCTTCTTAATTCCAGCAACTTTAGGAAGTTATAAAATCAAAGGGAAAATTAAAGTATTAAAGAGTTATCCAGTAGTTTAATACTAATTACTATGAAATAATTCCACAATTAAAAGTTAAAGCTTTTTAATTGTAGATATATACTTTATAATTTATAATATATAGTATATGCATTCAATAGTAGAGAAGGGGATAATAAATGACTAAATATCAGGAAATAGCAGCTTCCATAAAACATAAAATATTTAATGGAGAATATAAAGCTAACGATCAATTACCTTTTGAAAAAGATATCTGTGAAAAATTTAATGCTAGTAAAATGACTGTAAAAAAGGCATTAGATTTACTAGTTGTTGAAGGGTTAATAGTAAAAAGAAGAGGAGCAGGAACCTTTGTAAAGGATATTTCACAAGATGAAATAGAGGACCTATCTATTCAAAATCAATTTTTAGGATTAACAGCAACTATGGTTGGACATAATGTAGAAACTAAAATATTAGATTTTAAAATTATAAGTGCAGATAAGAAGGTTTCTGAAAATCTAAAAATTGAAGAAGATGATTTTGTTTGTTTTATTCATAGAGTTAGATATGTAGATGGAAAAGCAATTGTTATAGAAAAAACATATATGCCATTATATCTTTTCCCTTCAATAAAGAAGGCTGATGTTGAAGGATCTATTTATAGTTATATAGAAGATAAATTAAATTATAAGATACAAAGCTGCCATTCAATAGCTAGAGCTAGAAAATCTGACGATTTAGATAAAAAATACTTAAAATTACTAAGTGATGAACCTGTACTTGAAATAGAAAGAAGTGGATATTTAGATAACGGTAAAGTATTCGAATATTCTTTTTCAAGACATAGATATGATACCCATGAATTTAAAGCTATAATTATTAAATAATTATAGCCTTTTTTTAACTATAAGAATAATATATATATTTATCCTAAAAGTATAGACATATTTTGAGGGAGTAGATATAATTTATTTATAATATTTAGAGGAGGAGAGGGAATATGGAAAATAAATATATTTTTCCCGAAGGATTTTGGTGGGGATCAGCAACTTCAGGACCGCAAAGTGAAGGTAATTTTAATAAGAAGAATAAAAATCTTTTCGATTATTGGTATGAAATAGAGCCAGAGGCTTTCTTTGATAGAGTAGGACCGGATGTTGCATCAAATTTTTATAATTCCTACAAAGAAGATATAGCTATGATTAGAGAAATAGGATTAAATAGCTTAAGAACATCTATTCAATGGACTAGACTTATAAAGGATTTTGAAAGTGGAACAGTTGATGAAGATGGAGTAAAGTTTTATAATAATGTTATTGATGAAATTATTAAAAATGGAATGATTCCTGTTATTAATTTGCATCATTTTGATTTACCAGTAGAATTGTATGAAAAGTATGGTGGATGGGAATCAAAATATGTTGTAGATTTATTTGTTAAATTTGCAAAGGTAGCTTTTGAGTTGTTTGGAGACAGGGTTAAATATTGGACAACTTTCAATGAACCAATAGTTATAGTTGAAGGAGAATATCTATATAAGTTCCATTATCCTAAATTAGTAGATGGTAAAAAAGCAATGCAAGTTGTATATAACTTAAATTTAGCTTCTGCTAAGGTAATTAAGGAATATAAAGATGGTGGATACGGAAAAGATAATGGACAAATTGGTATAGTATTAAATTTAACCCCTGCATATCCAAGAGATGCTAAAAATGAAAAGGATTTAACAGCTTCTAAAATTGCTAATAACTTCTTTAATAATTCATTTTTAGATCCAGCTGTAAAAGGAGAGTTTCCAAAGGAGATAGTAAATTTATTAAAGGATGAAAATGTACTTTGGGAATATACAAATGAAGAATTAGATATTATAAAAAAATATACTGTAGACTTTTTAGGTGTTAATTATTATCAGCCTAGAAGGGTAAAGGCAAAGGAAAGTACCTTCGATAATTCAAAGGGATGGATGCCTGATAAATACTTTGACAATTATGAAATGCCAGGAAGAAGAATGAATATCTATAGAGGTTGGGAGATATATCCTGAAGCTATTTATGATATAGGAATTAATATAAGGGACAACTATAACAATATACCATGGTATATTTCTGAAAATGGCATGGGAGTTGAAGGTGAAGAGAAATTTATAAATTCTGAAGGATATATAGAAGATGATTATAGAATAGATTTTTTAGAAGAGCACTTAAGATATCTTCATAAGGCTATTGAAGAAGGTTCTAATTGCTTTGGATATCACTCATGGACTCCTATAGATTGCTGGTCATGGACTAATGCTTATAAAAATAGATACGGATATATAGCTGTAGATTTAAAAACACAAAAGAAAAATATAAAGAAATCGGGAAAATGGATAAAAGAAGTTTCTAAAAATAATGGGTTTTAAATAGACTGTAATAAGTCTAAATATTTTATATGAGGGAGACAACTTATGAAGAATTATATTGTATTTGATATCGGTGGAAGTAGTGTAAAGCATGCTATTATAACTGAAGAAGGAGAATTTATAAAAAAGGGAAGTTATAAATCAGAAAGAGATAATTTTGATGATTTTAAGTCAGCTATGATTTCAGAAATTGAAAAAGCAAAGGATGAGTATAATATAGAAGGAGTAGCTGTTAGTGCTCCAGGAGCAGTAGATAGCGACACAGGATTAATTGGTGGAGCAAGTGCTTTACCTTGTATTCATGGACCTAATTTTAAGAAGATATTTGGAGAAGATTTAGGCTTAACTTTAGAAATAGAAAATGATGCAAATTGTGCAGCTTTAGGTGAAGTTTGGAGAGGTACTGCAAAGGATAATAGTGATGTGCTTTTTGTTGTTTGTGGAACTGGAATCGGTGGAGCTGTAATCAAAGATAAGAAAATTCATAAGGGAAATAACCGTTTAGGTGGAGAATTTGGATATAATATTTTAGTAAATAATAAAAATGGAATTAATTCAACTTTCGAAACTTGGAGCGATGTAGGTTCAACAGGAGCTTTATTAAGAAGAGTTGCTAATGAAAAGGGAATTACAGAAGCAGATATTGATGGAAGAAAAATATTTGAATTAGCTGAAGCTGGAGACGAAATTTGTATTAATGCAATAGATGATTTCTATTATTATAATGCTATAGGAATATTTAATATATACTATATGTATGACCCAGAAAAGATTGTAATAGGTGGAGCCATAAGCAGCAGAGAAGATTTTATAGAAAAAATAAATGAAAAGCTAGACATATTAATGAATGGCGTAGAAGAATCTACAATAAGACCAACAATAGAAAAATGTAAATTTGAAAATGATGCAAACCTTATAGGAGCTCTATTCAATTATTTACAAAGAAATAATATGTTATAATGTATAATTAATTTAAAGGGCTATCGTTAGTGGATGACAATTCAGCTAATGATAGCTTTTTTTAGAAATTTAAAAATATAATTTAGTTAATTTCACTAATTAAGAATTTTTTATTTTTTATTTAAAATGTACAATATAAATATATATTAAAAATTGGGAGGGAAAGAATTTATGGGAAATATTAAAGAAGATAGATACGAAAAGATGAAATATATAAAGTGTGGAAATAGTGGGTTATATTTGCCAAGGGTTGCACTAGGTCTATGGCATAACTTTGGTTCAGTAGATCCAATTGAAAATCAAAAGGATATAATTTTTGAAGCCTTTAATAATGGTATAACTCATTTTGATTTAGCTAATAATTATGGACCAGTTCCTGGAGCTGCTGAAGAAAACTTTGGAAGAATACTAAATAACAACTTAAAAGCTTATAGAGATGAAATGGTTATTTCTACTAAAGCTGGGTATGAGATGTGGGCTGGTCCTTATGGAAATGGTGGCTCAAGAAAGTATTTAATATCAAGCTTAGATCAAAGTTTAAAAAGAATGAATTTAGATTATGTAGATATTTTTTATCATCATAGACCAGATCCAGATACACCATTAGAAGAAACTATGGGAGCCTTAACAGATATAGTTAAGGAAGGAAAAGCCTTATATATAGGTTTGTCAAATTATCATCCAAAGGAATTAAAGGAAGCATCAAAAATATTAAAAGCAAATGGAAAACCTTGTTTAATTCATCAATTTAGTTATAGTATGTTTAATAGATGGAGTGAAGAAGAGGGACTACATGATATCCATAAGAAAGAAGGTATAGGTTCAATAGCCTTTTCACCATTAGCACAAGGACTTCTTACAAATAAGTATCTTCATGGAATTCCAGAGGATTCAAGAGCTAAAAAAGTAACTGCTAGATTCTTAAATGAAAAAGATATAACAGAAGAGAAATTAAATAAAATAAGAAAGTTAAATGAATTAGCTGAAGGAAGAGGACAAACTCTAGCAGAAATGTCACTGGCTTGGGTTATAAGAAAAGATATTGTTAATACTGTATTAATTGGAGCAAGTAAGCCAGAACAAATATTAGATAATGTAAAGATAATTGAGAATTTAAGTTTTTCAGATGAAGAGTTAAATAAAATAGATGAAATCTTAATATAGGGGTAAGGTGTAATGATGTTATCTAGAAATAAAATAAAATATTCAGGAAGATTTGATTTTTCTAATTCAGAAAAAGTTGAATTTGGTTGGGCTAAGACTTCACTAACTATAAATTTTATAGGTAATAAAGTTTATGCAGATATGGAATCAGATGGGGAAGATTATTTTTTAGTAGTTTTAGATGGAGAATTATATAATAAATCCTTTCCAGTTACAGAAAGAAAGCTATATAAATTAGTAGAGGATATAGAGGAGGGAGAGCATATCTTAGAGCTAGTTAAGAGAACAGAAACCTTTGTAGGAACTACAAGCTTTTATGGCTTTGAAATTTTTAATGGGAAAATACTAGAGGCACCTAAAGAAAAAGAATTAAAAATTGAGATATTTGGAGATTCTATAAGCTGTGGCTATGGAAATGAATCAGAAAATGAATTCGGAGACTTTTACTCTAAAGATGAAAATAGCTATTCATCCTATGGAGCCATAGCAGCTAGAAAATTAAATGCAGAATTAACCATAACTGCTTGGTCAGGTCTTGGATTAGTAAGAAACTATGATGATTCGCCAATGCCACTACCGGAGAGAATTGATTGGATAACTAATAAAGATACAAATAAGAAATGGGATTTCTCTAATTACATTCCTAATATTGTAATAATTAATTTAGGAACAAATGATTTTAATGGTAATCCACCAAGTAAAGAGAGTTTTGTTGAGGGTTATAGAAAATTAATAACTAGAATTAGAAATTACTATGGAAAAGTAAAGATAATATGTGCTATAGGTCCAGCTATGGAAGGGAAAGCCTTAGAGGATATAAGAGATTATGTTAAAAATCATGTAGTTGAATATTATAATTCTAAGGAAGATAAGGACATATTTTTCCTAGAGCATAGCCATCAAAAAGAAGAAAATGGATACGGACAAGCATATCATCCAAGCCAAATAACCCACAATATTATGGCTGATGAATTAGTAGAGAAGATTAAAGAAATTCTAAAATAAGAACAATAATTATTTCATTTAAAAACTCCGAACGGAGTTTTTTCTTTATGATTGTTAATCTTAAAATATTGGAAATTAATAGGGGCTGTGGCAAGAACCTATAATTAAAAATTTTGCACTTTTCATTTGCATTGTGCCACAGCTCCTTGGTATTTATCTTTTAACCATTATCTTTTAACCACTAAACAATAAGATACTCCTTTAGGGGCTTTAATCTGATGCTTTGGATTAAGTATATTATAATCTTGAAAATACTCTCTATTCATATCATCACTTGTTAGATTCTCATAAATTAGCATATTATTTTTTTCTAAGATTTTTTCTAAGTCAGAAAGACTATATTTTGATTTCATTTCTTCATTTGCAGCTTTTGCTAATTCTTGATTTAGCTTTTCATTAATTGTTTCATCAAAAGTTGGATAGTCAAATACAATTTCACTGCCAACCTGTAAAACACTTGAAATCTTACTTATAAAGTTTTCAAATTCCTCTTTGGTTAAATAATAACTTATTCCAAGTAAGCTACAAAAAGCTTTCTCAGACCTTTTGTAACTAGATTGTAAAAGCAATTCAATCCAGTCATCATTAGTAAAATCTGCCTTAATAAATTCTATATTTGAATAATCAATATTAGCATTACTTAATCTTTTTTTCTTATCATTAATCATTTCTTCTCTATCAATTTCAAATACCTTTAAATCATTGTTTTTATAAAATGAAGTGTCATAACCACTAGCAAAAATTAAATATTGTTTAGCACCTAATTTTTTTGAATTTAATAAGGATCTTTCTGTAAAAGCACTTCTTCCTAATACCGATGGTGATAACTGATTATCAACAATAAACCTTAAGGCTTCTTCATCAGTTCCCTTAAAGTTTGGATTAAAAAATGATATTCCATTTTTCATATTATTGCTAATATTTTCATACTCCTCATCACTTAATATTTTTTCAGCTAATGGATCATTAAATATTTTAAATTTATAATTTTTAGTATGATAGGCTCTAGCAAAACAACTAATCAATGCAGTCATATTTTTATCTTCCATAATTACACCTCCATATACTTAATACACCTTATTTAAAGAGATTACTAGTCTTGAAAAAAATGCAATTTTGTGGTAATATAATTATAGAAAAAGAAAGAAATAGACTAAAATTAATGTCTATTTCTTTTTTTTATTTCGATTTTCCTTCAGCAAAGAGATTTTTCATTCTTTAATTAATTCTAAATTCTGACGAAGGAAGAATTTACACCTTAATTCTACATTCTACATTCTACATTCTTCATTCTGCAAAACTCCATTAGGAGTTTTTACCATAATTATGCATTATCTTAAGTTGTCCCTTGTTTTATTTGGAGAAACTCCATAATACTTCTTATAAAGCTTACTAAAATAATAAGGATCATCATATCCAACCATCTTGGCTATAGTTTTTATTGAAAGATTTGAATCTTCTAACAATTCCTTTGATTTTGCAAGCCTTATTTGTATTAAATAATTAATAGGAGAATCACCCATTACTTCTTTAAAAATCTTAGATATATAAACAGGACTTAAATACATATTTTTAGATAAAGTATATAATGAAATATCTTGTACATAATGGTCATTTAAGTATTTAGTTATTCCTTCAACTAACTCTTTTTTCTCACGAGATTTAAAAGAAACTTCATGGGAATCAGAATTAGGAGATTCTTCATTTATCTCCCTATGTAAGAGAACTAATAATTTCATTACTAAAGATTTTAACATAAAGGGAGAACTACTATTATAGTTCTTTTGCTCATCAATTATTTCTAAGCAAGTCTTTAAAATATCATCCCTATATTTACTAAAGGTTAATATATTTTTATCTCCAATATCAATATAGTCCTTTTTAGAGTTATTAAATGAATTGAAATTAGTTAAGCCTATGTGAAGTTCTTTACATCTTGTATTAGAGTAGAAAAATTCTTGATGATATATCCCAGGGTTTGAAATTAAAACTTGTCCTTTTTTCAAAGTATAATTTTCATTTTCAACACAATAATCTACTGATCCAGACATTATAAAGGATAGCTCAATATAATCATGGCAATGATAATAAGTTTCTGGGAAATAAGTTTCTGGAGAACAATTTGCTTCAATTACAAAAAGAATTTGAGGATTATAATTGTCTATGTTTGTATATACTTTGCTCATATCAATACCCCCAATAAATATAACTTTTAAATGTATAATAATATACATTTAAAGTTTAATATAATACATTTTTATTTTCAATAACTTATTTATAATGATAGTTATAAATAAATATTAAAAGGAGACGGTTATATGGATAGCATAAAATGGATATTTAGTTATTTAAAAAAACACAAGTTTAAATATTTCTTTGCATTATTTTTAGTATTAGTTACTTCCGCAATTAATATGGTAAATCCATTTATTGCAGGTAGAATTATTGATAGAGTTTTTGGAAAGGGTGAAACCTCATTACTTATTCCTCTAATTTCAATAATGATATCGGTTGTAGTTGTTAAGGGTATTATAACTTTTAGCTATCAAATGATTTTTGAAATTATTTCACAAGACGTTCTATTTAAAATTAGAACGGATTTATATGATAAACTCTTAAATTTAGATGTTAATTTCTATAGTAGAGTTAAAACTGGAGATCTTATGGCGAGAATGACAGGAGATACTGATGCCATAAGACACTTTATTGCCTGGGTTGTTTATAATATTTTAGCAGCCATAACAACCTTTAGTTTTGCTATTGTTTCAATGATGTATGTAAATTACATTTTAACTTTATTTATGCTTTTAATTGCCCCTATAATTGGATTTTTAACTTTTAAAATGAGCAAGGAGATATCACCAACCTTCCATAATATAAGAGAAGCTTATTCAAGGTTAAATTCAGTTGTTCAAGAAAATATAAGTGGTAATAGAGTTGTAAGAGCCTTTGGTAGAGAAGATTTTGAAATTAATAAATTCACCACAGAAAATGAAAATTATAAAAATAAGAATCTTGATACTATAAGGGTTGCTAAAAAATATATTCCAAAGCTTGAATTCTTATCTAATAGTCTTTCTGTAATTATGATTTTAGTTGGTGGAATTTTAGCAGCCCTAGAAAAGATAACTTTTGGAGAACTTATTATTTTCAGTAGTTTACTATGGGCATTAAATAACCCAATGAGAATGTGTGGGTATTTAATTAATGATGCTCAAAGATTTATAGCATCTTCAGCTAAAATTATGGATTTATTAAAAACAGAGAGTACCATAGTAAATAAGGACAATGTATTTAATGTTAATAAGTTTGAAGGTAATATAGAATTTAAAAATGTAACCTTAACCTTAGAAGGAAGAAAAGTAATAAATAATATTTCCTTTAAGGCTGATGCTGGACAAACAATTGGATTAGTTGGACATACAGGTTCAGGAAAATCACTTATAATAAATTTGCTTTCAAGATTTTACGATGCCACAGAAGGTGAAATTTATATTGATGGAATTAACATAAAGGATATAGATTTAGATATTTTAAGAGGAAATATTGCAACAGCTATGCAAGATATATTCTTATTTTCAGATACTATTAAAGATAACATTGCCTTTAGTAATCCAAAAGCAAGTTTTTCTGAAATAAAAAGAGTTTCTAAAAAAGCACAGGCTCATGGCTTTATAAAAAGACTTGATGAAGGCTATGAAACTATAGTAGGGGAAAGAGGAGTAGGACTTTCAGGAGGACAAAAGCAAAGAGTATCTTTAGCAAGAGCTATGATGAAAAATGCCTCAATATTTGTACTAGATGATGTTACTTCTGCTGTTGATATGGAAACTGAAAAGAAAATACAGTATGAGTTAAAGAATATGAAGGAAAAGAAAACTACTTTTATAATTGCCCATAGAATTTCCTCATTAAAGCAAGCAGACTTAATTTTAGTATTAGATAATGGAGAAATAGTTGAAAGAGGCACTCATGAGGAGTTAGTAGAAAAGGGTGGATATTATTCAAATATATTTTATACTCAATATGGAAGTTTAGATGTAAGAAATGGAGGGGTATAAATGGCTAGAAATAAATATAATGTAGATGAAGAATTAGAAACGGGCTTTAATGTAGCCTATTTAAAAAGATTATTAAAGTATATGAAACCCTATAAAAGTAAAATAGCATTTTCAGTTGTATTAATGTTAATTTCAAGTTCACTTGCCTTATTAGGACCAGTAATAATTAAATCAGCCCTAGATAATTTTATACCAAATAAGGATATTAAGAATTTAGCTTTAATTTCAGTATTATATATAATGATATATATAGCTATAGCAATAATTATGAAGCATAGAATGTACACCATGGGTAATGTTGGACAAAATATATTAGTGGATATGAGATATGATTTATTTAAGAAACTTCAGTATGTTCCATTTAATTATTATGACTCAAGACCTCATGGAAAAATATTAGTAAGGGTAGTTAACTATATTAATTCACTAAGTGATATTTTATCTAATGGTTTTGTAAATTTAATTGCAGATATGGTTACTTTAGTTTTGGCAATAGTATTTATGTCCTTCCTAAGTATAAAGTTAACCTTAGTTACTTTAATAGGTATTCCTATACTTATGATAGTAATGATGTCTATAAAAAATGCACAAAGAAGGGCTTTCCAAAGACTAAGTGCAAAGCAATCAAACTTAAATGCTTATATTCATGAAAGTATAAATGGTGTAAGAGTAACACAATCCTTCTCAAGAAAGAGAGAAAGTATGGAGACCTTTAAGGAGCTTTGCTTTGAAAATAGTGATTCCTGGATGAAAGCAGTTAGATTTAATTTTCTGATTTGGCCAAGTATAGATATTATTTCAGTAACATCAATATCTTTAATTTATATTTTTGGAATCTTAGTATTTAGAGATTCAGTTTCCTTAGGATTAATAGCAGCCTTTATTTCATATGTATGGATATTTTGGGCTCCAATAATGAATATAGGAAATTTCTATAACACATTAATTAATGCAATGGCTTATTTAGAAAGAATTTTTGAAGCTATGGATGAAGAGCCTGAGTATGATGCAAGTGATGCTATAGAGCTTAAAGATGTTAAGGGACATGTAGAATTTAAAAATGTGTATTTTGAATATGAAAAAAATACTACTATTTTAGAAAATTTAAATATGAATATTAAAGCTGGAGAAAAAATAGCCTTAGTTGGGCCAACAGGAGCAGGGAAAACCACAATAGTTAATTTACTTTCAAGGTTTTATAGAATAAAGTCTGGAGAAATTCTTGTTGATGGAATAAATATAAATGATGTAACACTAAAATCTTTAAGAAAAGAAATTGGTGTTATGCTTCAAGATCCCTTCGTTTTCTCTGGAACTATAATGGAAAATATAAGATATGGTAGATTAGATGCTACTGATGAGGAAGTAATAGAAGCGGCTAAAATAGTTAGAGCAGATGACTTTATCAAGGAATTTAATGATGGGTACTACACAAACTTAAATGAACAAGGAAATGGGCTATCAGTTGGGCAAAAGCAGCTTATATCCTTTGCTAGAGTATTACTGTCAAATCCAAGAATATTAATCTTAGATGAAGCAACAGCAAGTATAGACACAGAAACAGAGGCTTTATTACAAGAAGGAATAGAAGAATTACTAAAGGGAAGAACATCCTTCGTAATAGCACATAGATTATCTACTATAGTTAATTCAGATAAAATAATGTTTATAGGGGAGAAGAATATCTTAGAAGAGGGAACTCATAAGGACTTAATAAAAAAGGAAGGCCTATACTATAACCTATATAAATCACAATACCTAGAGATTTAAAGAAATTCCCATTTTTTGGTCCCCTGGGGATTAAAAAGTGGGATGTATGTAATAAAATGGATGGAAGTAATTATAAATCAAAGCAAAGTATGATATAATATATGAAAGAGTTGAAGGAGGAATGTAAGTTATGACACCAGCTAATTGCTAATATAAATTAATTTTAATTTTATATTTATTTTATAATGAGTAAAAATTTACCTAGTTAATAGGTTTTATTGTTATGCTCTTTATGGAAGAGAGCATTTAGAAGGTAACTTACATTACTGAATACACATATTATAGTTTTTAGATATTTCAAATTAACAAGTTTTAAATTAACAAGTTTTAAATTAATATTATTTAAGTTATAGTATATTATTATAATATAGGGACATAAGAATTTTTTATATTTCTAATAATATTTAATAGTTTCTAATGATTTATAATAATTTATAGTAAGTTAATTAATTAGAATAGTGTTATTTTGAATACTATTATTTCAAAGACTATTTTTATAATGTTATTTCAGACTGTAAGGAGATTAAAGCTTCTTACAGTCTTTTTATTTTAAGTATTTATGCTTTTTTCTTTAGAGCCTTAATATAGAGAGAAAGAAGGCGTGTTTATGTTTGAATTATCCTTAATTAATGTAAAAAAATATATGGAAGCAACTCTTGTTCTTAAGAATATTAATTTTCAAGTTTATTCTGGAGAAAAGGTTGGTATTGTTGGAGTTAATGGAAGTGGTAAAAGTACTATATTAAAGTTAATTGCAGGAATATTACCAATGGATTATTGTGTGGGATATCCAGGGGCTACTAGTCCTGGCTATGATGAAGGCTTTATTAAGATGCCTAGTGGAGCTACCACAGCATACTTAGAGCAAATTCCACAATATGAAGAGGGCATTAAGGTTATTGATGTATTAAAAATGGCATTTAATGAAGTTTATAAAATAGAGGAACAAATGCATGAATTAGAAGAAGAAATGAAGCTTCTAAAAGGGGAAGAACTAGAGAGAACATTAAAAAGATACAGTAATTTACTTCAAAGTTACGAAGTAAAAGGTGGATATAATACAGAAGAAAAATTAGCAAGAATATGTACTGGATTAAAGTTTACAAATGCCTTTTTAGATAAGGAATTTAATTTATTAAGTGGTGGTGAAAAAACTACTGTTATTCTAGGAAAAATATTAATGGATAATCCAGATATTTTGTTATTAGATGAGCCTACAAACCATTTAGATATGGATTCTATTGAATGGCTTGAAGGATATCTTAAGAGATATGAGGGTATTGTAATTATAGTTTCTCATGATAGATATTTCTTAGATAATGTAGTAAGTAAAATTGTAGAAATAGAAGATATGGAAAGTCAAACTTATAAGGGGAATTATTCAAGTTATGTTAAGCAAAAAGAAGAAAAGCTTATTGAGGAAATGCATAACTATAAAGAGCAGCAAAAAGAAATAAAGAGTATGGAAAGTACTATAAAAGAACTTAGAGATTGGGCAATTAGAGCAGATAATAGTAAATTCTTTAAGAGAGCTGCTAGTATGGAAAAAAGGCTCGAAAAGATGAAAAATAGTGATGAAGCACAAAAGCCAAAGCTTGAAAATAAGACTATGAAGTTAAATTTTAAAAGTAGTGAAAGATCAGGAAATGAAACTATAAAAGCAGAAGGCTTATGCAAAAGTTATGAGGATAAAATTATCTTTAATGAAGCTGATTTATTAGTTAACTTTAAAGAAAGAGTTGCTTTAATTGGACCTAATGGTAGCGGAAAAACAACATTTTTAAGGTTATTGCTAGGAGAAGAAGCTTGCGATAGAGGCATAGTAGAATTAGGGGCTAATGTAAGTCTTGGATATTTACCACAGGTCATTACTTTTAACAATGAGGAGGATACTGTACTTCAAGCCTTTAGGGATAATGTTTCTATATTGGAAGGTCAGGCAAGGCAGTATTTATCTAAGTTTATGTTCTTTGGTAATAGTGTATTTAAAAAAGTTAAAGCCTTATCTGGAGGAGAGAGAATAAGATTAAAGCTTTCTATGTTGTTATATGAAGATATAAATTTATTAATATTAGATGAGCCAACAAATCATCTTGATATTGATTCAATAGAAACTTTTGAAGAAGCTTTAGATGAGTTTAAAGGTACTATTTTCTTTATATCTCATGATAGATATTTTATTAATAAAATTAGTGAAAGAGTTATTGCTATTGAGGATAATAAGTTCAAAAGCTATCTTGGAAACTATGATTACTATAAGGAAATACAAGATAAACTAAAACTAGAAAAAGAGAATAATACCATTGAACAGCAAAAAGAGATAAAAAAAGAAAAGAAGAAAAAAGAAGTAGATGAAGTAAAAAAGAAAGAAAGTGAAATAAAAAAACTAGAATTAAGAATCCAAAGTCTTGAAGAGGAAATTAGTGATATTGAAGATAGTATGTCTAATCCAACAATAAGTTATGAAGAGTTAAATAAGCTGTTTTTAGAAAAGGAAGAATTAAGCTCAGAATTAGAAAAGGTAATGGAGGAATGGATGGAAATCAGCCTGGATGTTAAGGAATAATCCCCAGGGGAACAGAAAAAGGGTTAAATGTATTAAAATGTAAATGAAAATAAGTGTTGACAAAGGATAAATAAATATATAGAATATACATTAACAATTAAATAGTATCATAAAGACGGAGGGACTGGCCCAAGGAAGTCTAAAGTGCTATGCACAATTTGCAATTCATAAATTAAAATTAAAGAATGAAAAAATTTATTATTTTCATCATTCAGTTATTAAATTATTTTAATGATATGCAAAGATAGATGTGCTAAATGCATAATGTATAGGTAATATAAAACTACTGAAAGTAGTTTTAAGAAGCATTAATTTAAGTATTTCAGAATGAAATACTACAATAATTCTTCATTTTACATTTTACATTCTTCATTTGTATGATAGTACTAATTCCTGCAGCTACTACTGCGTCTGAAAGATTAGAATTAAATAAGTGTTTATTACACTGCTTTCTTATTTTTTAGGAAAGTAGTTTTTTTTATACTTTTTTATAGTTAAAGGAGGGAAAATTATGATCTTATTAAAAAATCTAAACAAAACTTATAGTACTAAAGCTGGCAAAGTAGAAGCTTTAAAAGATGTAACACTAAATATTAAAAAGGGTGAGATTTATGGAATTATTGGTTTTAGTGGAGCTGGGAAATCCACCTTAGTAAGATGCATTAATTTTTTGGAGAAGCCAACTAGTGGTGAAGTAATTGTAGATGGAAAGGAACTTAGTACTTTATCTAATAAGGAATTAAGGGCTGAAAGAAAGAAGATAGGAATGATATTTCAACATTTTAATCTTATGAGGTCTAGAAATGTATTTGAAAATATAGCTTATCCACTTAAGGGTAAGGGATATTCAAAGGAAGAGATAAATGGAAAGGTTAATGACTTATTAAAATTAGTTGAATTAGAAGATAAAGCTAAGGTATATCCTTCGGAGCTAAGTGGGGGACAAAAGCAAAGAGTTGGAATTGCAAGGGCTTTAGCCAATAATCCAAAAGTTTTACTTTGCGATGAGGCAACTAGTGCCTTAGATCCTCAAACTACAAAATCTATATTAAGGCTTTTAAAGGAGGTAAATAAAAAGTTTGGAATAACAATAGTAATAATAACTCATGAAATGCAAGTAGTGAAGGAAATATGTACAAGAGCTGCTGTAATGGAAAATGGACGAGTAGTTGAAGAGGGTAATATCTTTAAAATCTTCTCAGAACCAAAGGAAAGGATAACAAGGAACTTTATAGACAGTACTTCATTACTAACTAATATATATGACTTAATTAAAGAAGAATCTTCAGTGGTGGATATTAAGGAAAATGAAAAAATATTAAAGCTAAAGTATTTAGAAAATAGTACAAGCGAGCCAATAATTTCAATAGTATCAAGGGAATTTAATGTAGATACAAGCATTATATTTGGGAATATAGAAATAATCCAAGACCTTCCTCTTGGGGGACTTATAGTAATAATCAGAGGAGAGGAAACACAAGTTAATAAGGTAATAGCTTATCTTAAAGAAAATAAAGTGGAAGTGGAGGTAATTAAGGATGGCAGAACTAGTACAAAAATTATTGCCTAATGCAATAAAAAAGTTACCAGAAATTTATAATGCTACTTTGGAAACTTTAATTATGATTTTAATTGCAGGAGCTATCTC
Organism: Bacillota bacterium; assembly: GCA_023445445.1. Classification (GTDB taxonomy): domain Bacteria; phylum Bacillota; class Clostridia; order Clostridiales; family Clostridiaceae; genus Clostridium. Next base: position 56,829 of record JAEXLD010000027.1, on the reverse strand, counting down.
CTTCTTTATAGGAATTTTATTAGGAGTAGTTTTAGTTGTAACTAAGAAGGGAAATATATTAGAAAATAAATATATATATTATGTTCTAGAAAAAATAATAAATATTACAAGATCAATTCCATTTATTATTTTACTAGCAGCTGCAATTCCATTAACAAGATTAATAGTAGGAACTGCCATTGGCACAAAGGGATCTTTTGTACCACTAGTGTTAGGAACTATACCATTCTTTGCAAGGCAGATAGAAAGTGCTTTATCAGAAGTTGATAAGGGGATAATAGAAGCAGCAGAATCCATGGGGTCATCACCTTTTGAAATAATTTTTAGAGTTTATTTAAAAGAAAGTATACCTAATATAGTAAGGGCAACCACTATAACCTTTGTAAGTTTAGTAGGATTAACAGCTATGGCAGGATCAGTAGGGGGCGGGGGCCTTGGTGATTTAGCTATAAGATATGGATATCAAAGATATCAAGTAGATATAACTTTTGTAACTGTAATAATACTACTTATTTTTGTAAATATAATTCAAGGGGCAGGAAATATAATAATTAAAAAAACAACACATTAGTTAGGTAAGAGGTAAGAGGTAAGAGGGAAGAAGTAAGAGGTAATAAGCAAAAGGGAAGAGGTAAGAATTAAGAAGTTTGGGGAGTAAATATTGAACATGCAATAAGCAAAAAATAATAAGCAATAAGTAATAAATAAAAAGGAGAGTTTAAATATGAAAACAAAGAAATTATTAAATATTATATTATCAGGAGTATTAATTTTATCATTAGCAGGCTGTGGGGTATCAGAAGCTAAGGAATCTAATGAAGAAAACAAGGTTATTAAAATTGGATTAGTTGGGGAAAATACAGATCAATGGGAGCCTGTAATAAAGAAACTTGGAGAAGAAGGTATAAAATTAGAACTTGTAACTTTTTCAGATTACAGTCAACCTAATCAAGCCTTAGCAGATAAAGAAATAGATTTAAATTCTTTCCAACACTATGCTTTCTTAAAGAAGGATATTGAAGATAGGGGCTTTGACTTATCAGTTATTGGAGATACAATAATAGCTCCTCTTGGAATCTATTCAAATAAAATAAAGTCTTTAGATGAATTAAAGGATGGGGACTCTATTGCAATACCTAGTGATGCAACTAATGGAGGAAGATCTCTTAAAGTATTAGAAACTTCAGGTCTTATAAAAGTAAAAGAATCAGCAGGATATACACCAACCTTAAGTGATATAACTGAAAATCCTAAGAATATAAAATTTGTAGAAGTGGAAGCTGCACAAACTCCAAGATTATTAGATGATGTAGCAGCAGCATTTATTAATGGTGGACACGCTGTTGATGCCGGATTTAATCCAAATGATGATGCCATTTATTTAGAAAAGGCAAATGAAGGTAGTGATAATCCATATATTAATGTAATTGTTGCAAGAACAGAGGATAAAGATAATGAAACTTATAAAAAAGTTGTAGATGCATATAGATCTGATGATGTAGCAAAGGTAATAAAAGAAGTTTATAAGGGTGCTTATTTACCAACTTGGAAGTAGTAGTAATAACAGAAATATTAATAGCATCAAATGGTATTGATATTATTAATAGCAGTAGAGGGAGGAAAAGCAATGAGTATAAAGGAATATGTGTTAAAGGAAAAAGATTATATTATTTCTCTAAGAAGAGAATTTCATAAACATCCAGAGGTTAGTTTAAAGGAATATAAAACAGCAAAAAGAATTGAAGAGGAATTAGATAAATTAAATATTCCTCATAAGAGAGTTGGCGAAACAGGGGTTTTAGGGGTTATAAAGGGAAAATCTAAAGGGGATAAAGTAATAGCTTTAAGAGCAGATATTGATGCTCTTAAAGTTCCTGATGATAAAGAGGTAGAATATAAATCACAAAATGAAGGATATCATCATGCTTGTGGTCATGATGCTCATACTTCTAGTCTTTTAGGAGCTGCAAAGATATTAAAGGAAAGAAAAGAAGAATTAAAGGGAGAAGTAAGACTATTTTTCCAACAAGCAGAAGAAATCGGACAAGGTGCTAGGATATTTATTGAAGAAGGGGCATTAGATGGAGTAGATGAAATACTTGGAGCTCATGTATCTTCACATTTAGATGTTGGACAAGTTTCAGTAACAAGTGGACCTATAGCTGCCTCCTGTGATTATTTTAAAATAATAGTTAAGGGGAAGGGTGGACATGTATCTGTACCTCATTTATCAATAGATGCCTTATATATTGCAAGTCAAATTGTAATAAATCTACAATCAATAGTAAGTAGACAAACAGATCCTGTTGACACAGTAGTTGTTGGAGTTGGTACAATTACTGGGGGAACAATTTATAATGCGGTAGCAGAAGAGGTTGTACTAGAGGGAACTACAAGAACTTTCTCCTTTGAAACAAGGGAAAAGACTAATAAAAATGTAGAGAAAATAGCAAAATCCATTGGAGAAATATATGGAGCAGAAGTATCAGTAGAATTTAAAGATTATGCATCACCACTTATAAATGATGAAAAGGTAAGTGAAGAAGTAGCAACTATAGCTAATACTATAGTTGGTGAAGATAATGTAATAACTAATGCTCCGAAAAGATTAGGAGCCGATGATTTTGCAGAATTCTTAATAGAAGTACCAGGCACATATATTCATGTTGGAACTAGGAATTCATGTAACTCAAATACTGCAGCTGAGCATCATAATCATTTATTCGATGTAGACGAAGAAGGACTACTTATAACAACAAATATAGAAGTAGATTATGTACTAAATAAACTACTGTAAAAATTTGGACCCCAGGGGATTTAATATAATAATTTTAAGGAAGTTAGTAAAAACTAACTTCCTATTTTAATTTAAGTTGCAGTATCTTTTTTGCATCTTCTAAATTATCTTCATTTAAAACACGATAATTAAGCCATCCACCTTTTCCACAAGGATATCTATTGTCAATACACTCTCTTGTATAAGGACTTACTTCATTGTAGATTTCATTAAACTTTGTATTATCCAATCTAATCATAACTGTAAAAGAATCTTTTTCAGCAAAAATATCACAAAAATGCATACTTTTTATAAAATATTTTATTCCCCAACCATAACTATTGCCGTAAGGAAAACGCATTAATTTTTCAGTTTCCAATTCTTTTATTAAAAAGAAATCTAAATTTTCAAATAAATTTTTACACTTTCCACAGTACTCAATAAATTCTTCATATGTTGGTTCATGCTCTTTATTTAACATTCTTTCATACATTCTGTATCCCCCATTTTATCAAAAATAATAATAATTTTTGCCTACATAAATCTACAACTATATATTGTTAAATATACCATATTTTTAAAAAATAAACTATTGTAAAAATTTGGACCCCAGGGGAATAAGTTCCCCTGGGGTCCAAAAAACTGGGAAAAAAGCTGCCCAACAATATATTACAAGTATTGTTGGGCAGTAGCATATCATCCTTATTTGGTAGATGTGCCATTATATAATGAAGTTATACTTAGTATATGTAATTACAAAATAATTATTTATAATTAGATTAGCAATTAATTTATAATTCTCTTTGCAGATGTGATACTATTTAAATTTATAGGTTGTATCCTTACCACATCTCCTGTGTTAGGTGCATGAAGAATATAACCACCATCTATATAGAAAGCGACATGGGTAGCTGGTCTTCCCCAAAAAACTAAGTCTCCTGTCTTAAGGTCAGATAAGCTTATATCTGTACCAAAGTTTTGCTGGTCTTGAGATACTCTTGGTAGATAATATCCAAATTGAGCATAGCAATATTGAACTAATCCAGAGCAATCAAATCCACTAGGGCTTGTACCACCCCAAACATAGGGAACACCTTGGAATTGACTGGCATAAGCTACAATTTCAGAGGCATAATATCCATTTGATACTGGATAATTTGTACTCTCGCTTTCTTCATAACCACCTCTATTTGGTTCAGCATAATCACTTTCATAATCACTTTCATAATCATTTTGAGAGTTATTTAGAGAAGCTTCTTCCTTTCTAGATTGTTCTTGTCTTCTAGCTTCTTCCTCTGCCTGCCTTCTAGCCGCTTCCTCTGCTTGCTTTCTAGCCTCTTCTTGTCTTTCTCTTTCAAGTTCAGCTTGGATTCTTTCTTCTTCTAATTTAGCAGTTATATTTGAAACCTCTGCTTTTTCATTTTCTATCTTATATGCTAAATTAGCTTGAATTACATTTAATTCACTTAACTTTTCCTGTTGCTCACTCATCATAGCTGTCATATCTTCAACTATAGATTTAACTTCATTATTAGCTTTTTCTAATTCAGATTTGTTTGAATTTAAAGTTTCTTTTTCACTTATTAAGTCCTTTTTTAGAGCATCTAATTCTTCGATATTCTTTTTACTAGAGTTAACTAAAGCAGAATAATTATAAAAATTATAGGCTGCATCAAATACATTATCAGATTTAAAAATAAGATCAATATAAGATAAGTTACCGAATTTGTACATATTACGTACAAATACATTTTTATTAGTTTCCCTTTTAGCTATTTCTTCAGTATATTGATTAATTTTTAGATTGCTTTCATGTATAGAGTTATTAATTATACTTATTTCTTCTTCAAGGGAAGCTTGTCTATACATTGCAGTTTCTATTTTATTATCTAGCTCTTGTATATTAAGCGTTAACTCATTTGCTTGAGCTTCATAGGTACCTAATTTATAAGTATCTTCTTCTATACTTTGGTTGTATTCCTGTAGCTGTTGCTGAAGTGGATTTGCAGCAGTTAATTTATCTTGAGTAGAAATTAATAAAATAATTATTAAGACTACGGATAGCCTTGACTTATATTTCATTTTTTCACCCCTCTTTTATTATCCAATAGCATAATAATGTTAAATAAATTATAAAATAAATAGACAAAGGCAGTCCTTAGACCGCCTTTGCTTATATAGAATCATATTAATTAATTTCTTTAGTATTTTACTAACATAGCTTCAACTCTAGTAGATGATTCAATATTAGCAGTCTTAATATAAATATTTACTTTCTTAACGAAATAATAAGAAAGTAAAACTAGTAAATTAAAGAAAATTATAGTTAATAATTTGTATATTTATAGTTTAACACTTATTAGAAATTAATACAATAATAAGGAATGTTAATTAAATATGATAATAGTCATTTTCTTTTATTTTTATTTTTTCTATATCATTATATAGCTCAATATATTCTAAATATTCTTTTGAACCATCTCTTAGGTCTATTTTAGTAGGGCCAACAAATAAATATAGTCCCTCAGTTTTAATAACATTAAGACTAAGGTTATCAAAAATAGCTCCTACACCTCTTATTGAAAATAATAAAGTAGTATCATGACTTTGATTTCCATCTGGAAGGTAATAAACATTTATTCTATCCGCCTTTTCTTCAATACCAAATTTATTTTCCCAAGTACTTGGAAAGTTTATTGAAATTCCTATATCTTCATTTTCATAAAGAAAAGTATTGTCGCTTTGCTTAATTAAATCACTATTAGGTATTAAAGGATACCTTTTAAAGTTATACTTTCCAATAAAAAAGCTAGCGACAAAGGATAATAAAATTGTAAATACTAAAATAGCATATAGCCTTTTAGATTTCTTCTTTAATCTTTTAAATTCATCTAATACAATAAGAGAACTATTTTCATTAATAAGTAATGATAGAAATTCCTCTAAGGCAATAGGTAAAGCAGCCTTTGGAATAAAGGGTGAAAGTTTAGCATTCTCAATGGATAAAATTAATCCATGCTTTAAAAGCTTAATACTTTTAACTTCACTTAACTTAGTTTTAAGAAAAGTAAATTCATTTTCTCTTATTAAATAACCATCCTCTATAGTAAAGTAAAAAGTACTCTCAATATCACAAAGTAATTTAGTATTTTTTATTGCTTTTCTTCTTCTTAATTTAAGTACTAATAAAAACAATAAATAGCAAAGGAGAAAAATTACAATAACAAATGGAATTGTATAGATAAGATACCTATATTCTTGAGATAATATATAAGTAATCAAGGAAAATGCCAGTATTAAAAAAGGAGCTGTAATAGTTTTTAGATATAGAGTAATAATCGGAGAAGTTTTATTTATATATACTAAATACTCTCTTAAACTAAGGTTATAATCACTGGGTTTAAATTCAAATTTCATTATTTAAACCTCCTTACCTTAATATATTTTTCCACATCTTCAATTAACACTTCTCTTTCAACATCAAAGAATTTTAAAAAAAAGAAGTTTCCAGGTAGTCCAATAAGTTTATAATAAAATATTAAACTATCCTCATTTACAATAGCATTACTTACTGATGACCATTTAATATGTCTTAAGGTATTAGAACTTTCAAAATAAATTCCTTCTTCATCAAAGGATATAGCTACTTCATCATTAGATACAGTAGTTAATAATTTTTTACATTCATTTCTGTAGGATATGGCAAATATAAAAAACTCTAAGAATAAAGAAAGGGTGAGTATAGCTGAAAGAATTTCCATTGGTAGCTTTAAGGGGACTAACATAAAAATGGAAAACAAAAAAATACCAATATTAGCTATACATACAAGAATTAAGCTATTCTTTAATAGGGATTTTTTAATATATTTTTTATAAGTCATTTCAAAATCAGCACTATTAGTTAATTTATAGCAATACATTTAGTTTCTCCTTTATAAATTTATTTCCTTTATTATACAGGAAAATGTGCATTATATAAAGAATTTATAGAAATGTAAATTATTGCACCCCAGGGGACCAAATATTTACAGTATAAATAAAAATTAATATAAAATAAGTGAAATTTACTAGGTATAAGAAAAAGTTATTATTATGTATAATTACAATGAGATAATAAATGTGTATTTTAAATAATTAAATAAGGATGTGAGAAGTTATGAAATTTAGTAATGGATGTTGGCTAAATAAAGATGGAATTACAAGATTTAGCCCAGAAGAAGTATATAGTACTGATAAAAATGAAAAGGTTTTAACTATGTATTCTCCATGCAATAGAATTAATCATAGAGGAGCCACTTTAGGGGGGCCTGTTATAACATATAAGATTTCATCACCCCTTGAAAATGTTCTTAGAATAAGAGCATATCACTATATGGGAGCAGAAGATTTAGGCCCACATTTTGATGTGAAGAAAGAAGAACTAGGTATATTAACAGAGGAAAATGAAGAATTAATCACAGTTAAATCAGGGGATTTAAATGTAAAGATAAATAAAAATAACTTTTCAATGGAATTTTATAATGGAGATAAGTATTTAACTAAGAGTGCTAATAGAAGCTCAGCTTATTTAAAAGAAGGTGGAACAAAGTTCTTAGATGAAGAAGTTACTAAAGCCTATATGAGAGATCAGCTAAGCCTATCTGTGGGAGAAGCTGTATATGGATTAGGAGAAAGATTTACTCCTTTTATTAAGAATGGACAATCTATTGATATATGGAATGAAGATGGTGGAACGAGTACAGAGCAAAGCTATAAAAATATTCCTTTTTATATAACTAATAAGGGATATGGAGTATTTGTAAATCATCCAGAAAGAGTATCCTTTGAAGTAGGTTCAGAGCTTGTTACAAAGGTACAATTTAGTGTGACCGGGGAATGTTTAGATTATTATATAATTACAGGAAATGATATGAAGGAAGTTTTAGAAAACTATACAAGCCTAACTGGTAAACCAGCATTACCACCATCATGGTCCTTTGGATTATGGCTTACTACTTCCTTTACAACTAATTATGATGAGAAAACAGTTAATGAATTTGTAGATGGAATGGCAAGTAGAGAAATTCCACTTCATGTATTCCATTTTGATTGCTTCTGGATGAAGGACTTTAATTGGTGTAACTTTGAATGGGATGATAGAGTTTTCCCAGATCCAATAGGAATGATAAAGAGATTAAAGGAAAAGGGATTAAAGATTTGTGTATGGATAAATCCATATATTGCTCAAGAATCATCATTATTTGCTGAAGGTAAAGAGAATGGATACTTTATTAAAAAGAAAAATGGTGATGTATGGCAATATGATATGTGGCAACCTGGAATGGCTATTGTAGACTTTACAAATCCTGATGCCTGCAAATGGTATGGAGATAAACTAAAAGCTCTTATGGATATGGGAGTAGATTGTTTTAAAACAGACTTTGGCGAAAGAATACCAACTAACTGTAAGTACTTTGATGGATCAGATCCAGAAAAAATGCATAACTACTATACCCAAATCTATAATAAAGTAGTATTTGATGTAATAAAAGAAGTTAAGGGAGAAAAAGAAGCAGTATTATTTGCAAGATCAGCAACAGCAGGTGGACAACAATTCCCTGTACATTGGGGTGGAGACTGTACTTCAGATTATGAATCAATGGCAGAAAGCTTAAGAGGTGGATTATCACTAGGTATGTCAGGCTTTGGTTTCTGGAGTCATGATATTGGAGGCTTTGAAAGCACATCTACACCAGATGTATATAAAAGATGGGCAGCCTTTGGACTATTATCATCCCATAGTAGATTACATGGAAGTACATCCTATAGAGTGCCATGGCTTTATGATGAAGAATCCTGTGATGTAGTTAGATTCTTTACAAAATTAAAATGTAGCATTATGCCATATTTATTTAAAACTTCTTTTGATGCATCAATTAAGGGTCTGCCAGTAATGAGGTCTATGATATTAGAAAATCAAGATGACCCAACTTGTAGATACTTAGATAGACAATATATGCTTGGAGATAATATTTTAGTGGCACCAATTTTTAATTCAGAAGGAATAGCAGAATATTATTTACCACAAGGAAAATGGACTAACTTTATAACTGGAAAAGTATATGAAGGTGGAAAATGGATTAGAGAAAAACATGGATATTTAAGTATTCCAATGATGGTAAAGGAAAATAGTATTATTCCAGTTGGAGCAGTTGATACTGTACCAAACTATGATTATGGAAAAGATGTAACTTTAAAGGTATTTAATTTAATAGATAATAAAGAAGCTTATGTAGAAGTAGTAAATGAAAATGCCTCTGTAGTATTAAGAGCAAAAGCATTAAAGGTAAATAACACTATTACTTTTGATGTAGAAGCTAAGGAAAGCTACAGCATATTAATAAATGGTGTATTTAATATAGAAAATGTAGAAGGTGCAGATGCTAAGGAAGATAAAGAGGGAATTAGATTAATTCCTAATACTAATAAAATTACAATAACTCTTAAATAAAAAATTAGCCTCAGTTTACCTATAAGTTTGCTGGGGCTAAAAGATTAATAAGGAGGAAAAATTATGATAAATGAAAATAAAATAGAAGAACTAATAAAATCCCTTACATTAGAAGAAAAGATTGGAATGATACATGGTGCTGGGCTTTTTAGAACAGAAGGTGTTGAAAGACTAGAAATAAAACCATTAAAAATGGCAGATGGTCCAATGGGAGTAAGAAATGAATTCCCAGATGATAGTTGGGTTCCTTATGGATATTCTGATGATTATGTTTCATATCTTCCATGTAACACTTCCTTGGCATCAACTTGGAATAGGGACCTTGCATATAAGGAAGGATATGTACTAGGAAATGAAGCAAGAGGTAGGGGGAAGGATGTAATACTAGCTCCAGGAATCAATATAATTAGAAGCCCACTGTGTGGAAGAAATTTTGAATATATGTCTGAAGATCCATATTTAACAAAGGAAATGGCAGTTCCATATATAAAGGGTGTTCAAGAAAATGACGTAGCAGTTTGTGTAAAACATTTTGCAGTTAATAATCAAGAAACAGAAAGATTAAATGTAGATGTTGTAGTAAGTGATAGAGCCCTTAGAGAGATATATTTTCCAGCCTTTGAAGCAGCAGTAAAGGAAGGTAATGCTTATTCTATAATGGGTGCTTACAATAAAATATGGGATCAGTATTGTTGTCATAATCTAAAGCTTCTTAAAGAAATTCTAAGAGATGAATGGGGCTTTGATGGAGTAGTAATATCAGATTGGTCTGGAGTTCATGATACTAAAGATGCTGCAGAAGGTGGACTGGATATAGAAATGTCTGTAACTTATAATTTTGATGAATATTTCTTTGCAAATCCAATGATACATGCAGTAAAAAGTGGGATAGTGAAGGAAAAAATTATAGATGAGAAAATAAGAAATATATTAAAACTAATGTATAGATTAAAAATGTTTTCTGAAGATAGAAAAAAAGGAGAATATAATAGCTATGAAAATAGAGAAAAATCTTTAGAAATAGCTAGAGAATCAATAATTTTATTAAAGAATGAAGATAATATACTTCCATTAAAGGAAAAAGAATTAAAGAAAATAGCAGTTATAGGAGAAAATGCAGATATAAGACATTCATTAGGTGGAGGTTCAGCGGAAATTAAGGCTTTATATGAAATAACTCCACTTCTTGGATTAAAAATGAAACTAGGTGGAAATACAGAAGTAAAATATGCAAGAGGATACACTAATAATGAAGAGGAAAGAGAAGAAGTTTTAAGGGAAGCAATAGAATTAGCTAAAAACTCTGATGCAGTAGTATTTGTTGGAGGATTAAAACATACTAAGGAAAACTTTGAATTATATGAAAATGCCTTACGGTCAAGTAAAGATGATGATGTAGTAAATATAGATAGTGAAGGTAATGATAAAACAAATATGTTACTTCCTTATAAACAAGATGAAGTTATAAATGAATTATTAAAGATTAATAAAAATACTGTCTTAGTTATATCAACAGGTTCACCAGTGGATATGGCAAGCTTTGCGCAAGAGGCAAAGGCAATTATCCAAACTTCTTATAATGGGATGGAGGGTGGAAAAGCCCTTGCAGAAGTAATATTTGGAGATGTAAACCCATCAGGAAAATTATCTTATACTGTTCCAGTTAGATTAGAGGATTCACCAGCTCATAGTCTTGGAGAATTCCCAGGGGGAGAAAAGGTTAGATATGATGAAGATATATTTGTAGGATATAGATATTTTTCAACCTATGATGTTAAACCATTATTTGCTTTTGGACATGGTTTATCCTATACAGACTTTAAATATGATAACTTAAAGGTAAAAGTTAATGAATTAGAAAATGATATTGATGTTACTGTATCCTTAGACTTAACTAATGTAGGAAAAGTAAAGGGTGCAGAAGTTGTACAATTTTATATAAATGATTTAGAAGCTACTTTAAAGAGACCTAATATGGAATTAAAGGGCTTTGAAAAAATCAATTTAGAAGTGAATGAAAGTAAGAGGGTAAAAATACATTTAAATAAGAAGGATTTCGCTTTTTATAATGAAGAAAAGAAAGTTTGGACTGTAGAAAGTGGAAGATTTAATATTTTAGTTGGCTCATCTTCAGACAATATATTATTAAAGGAAGAAGTAAATTTAGAAAGGGGTTATGAATTCTAAAATATTATGAGTAAGAAGCTTTGGTACAAGAAACCAGCAGATAAATGGGTAGATGGACTTCCTCTTGGAAATGGAACTCTAGGAGCTATGGTATTAGGACAAGTATTTAATGAAAGAATAGCCTTAAATGAGGATACCTTGTGGACAGGCTTTCCAAAGGATAAAACTAATTATAGTAGTAAGGATTATTTAGAAGAAGTAAGAGATCTAATAGATAATGAAAAATATTATGAAGCTCAAGAAATAATAAATGAAAAGATGTTATCATCCTATACTGAATCCTATGCACCACTAGGAGATTTATTGTTAGACTTTTATTATAAAGATAAGAGTTTTAGTAATTATTCTAGAGAATTAGATTTAGAAAAGGCCTTAGTAACAGCAAAGTATATTGTGGGAAATATAGAAATTAAAAGAGAAACCTTTGTTTCAGCAGAAGATAAGGTTTTAGTAATGAAGATAACATCAAACAAAGAGGGAACCCTTAATTTTGATGTAAGATTAAAGAGTTTGTTAAAAAGTAAATCTTATAAGGATGGAGAAGCAGGACTTAAATTAACAGGGATAACACCAATAGATAATTTACCTAGCTATGTAGATAATAAAACTATTATTTATGATGAGGAAGGCAATTTAGGAACAAAATTTTGTGTAAGGTTAAAAGTTAAAAATACTCATGGTGATATTAGTATAAATGAAGATATATTAGAGGTTAGGAATGCTACTGAAGTAGTTTTAATTTTATCAGCAAGCACTAATTTTGAAAATTTTAGTGTAATGCAAGGCTCTCTTGGAAGAAATGAAGAAGCCTTAAGTAAGATAATTATAAATAAGGCAGGTAAGTTATCTTATAATGAATTGTTTAATAATCATTTAAAGGAATATACTGAATTATTTTCTAGGGTTGATTTTAAGTTAGGAGAAGAGGTTATGGCTGATAGTACACGGCCAATGTCTAATACAAATATTAACTCATTATCAATTGGAAAAGATAGTAGGGGACAAGCTATAAGTAATGAATCTAAAGATAGTGAAGGACAAGCATTAGGATACCCAGATGAAAACAATGAGGGACAAGCGTGGAGATACATAGATGAAAATAGCGAGGGACAAGCTGCAAGTAAGGAAGACAAATGTAGCAATGGACAATCTATAGAAGAGAAATATAATAATGGCGCTAGACAAGCTATGGATAAGAAATACAATGATAGCTATGTACAAGCCTTAAATAATGGATATAAAGATATTCATGAGCAATATATAAGAGATAAAGGGAATAATCCTGGTGGACAAGTTATAAGTAATGAATATAAGTATATTCATGGACAATCTATAGAAGAGAAATATAATAATGCCGATGGACAAGCTATAGATAAAAAAGACAATGATATCAATGGACAAGCCTCAAATAATATATATAAAGATAGTGAAGGACAAGCTACAAACATAAACAAAGAAATACTTACCACTGATGAAAGACTTGAAAGATTAAAAAGTGGAGAAGATGATTTATCATTAATAACTTTATATTTTCACTATGGAAGATATCTTTTAATTAGCTCCTCCAGAAGTAGTAGTGAACCAGCAAATCTTCAGGGAATATGGAATGAGGATGTAAAACCAGCTTGGAGTAGTAACTACACTATAAATATAAATACAGAAATGAATTATTGGCCAGCAGAGGTTTGTAATCTTCCAGAATGTCATGAACCCTTACTAAATATGATTAAAGACCTTAGTGTTTCAGGAGTTAGAACTGCAAGAGAAGAATTTAATTGTAATGGTTGGACAGCTAATCATAATTCTGATATTTGGAGATATTCAAATAAAGTTTTAGGAAACTGTGAATGGGGATATTGGCCAATGGGAGGACCATGGCTTTGCCAACATATTTTTGAACACTATGATTTTACTAGAGATAAGGAATTTTTTAAGGAATATTATCCTGTTATAAAGGAATCAGCAGAATTTTTATTAAGCTGGTTAAAGGAAGATGAAAATGGAATTTTAAATACATCTCCATCAACATCTCCTGAAAATAATTTCTTAGATAATGAAAAAAGACCTTGTGCAGCTAGTAAATCATCAACTATGGATATAGCTATAATTAGAGACTTATTTACTAATGTAATAAAAGCAAGTGAGGAATTAAATATAGAGGCAGACTTTAGAGAAAAAATAAAAACTGCCATGGACAAGCTGCCAAAATATAAAATAAATAAATTCGGTGGAATTCAAGAGTGGTTTAAAGACTTTGAAGAAAAGGAACCGGGACATAGACATATTTCTCATCTTTTTGGATTATATCCAGGTAAAGAAATTACAGAATATAAAAATGAAGCTTTAATAGAAGGCTGTAAAAATACTCTATCAAGAAGGTTAGCACAAGGGGGAGGACATACAGGTTGGAGTTGTGCTTGGATAATTAATTTTTATGCAAGATTAAAGGAGTCGGATCTAGCTTATAAGTACTTAAAAATTCTATTAAGTAAATTAACATATCCAAATTTATTTTGCGTACATCCACCATTTCAAATAGATGGGAACTTTGGAGGCACAGCAGGAATAGCAGAAATGCTAATTCAAAGCCATACAGACTATATAGAAATACTGCCAGCAATCCCAAAGGAATGGAAAACTGGGGAAGTTAAGGGCTTAAAGGCAAGAGGCGGTTTTATTGTAGATATAGCTTGGGAAGACAATAAGCTAATCCAACTTAAGATAAAAGCAACAACTGCTGGAACTTGTAATATTAAGTATAGAAGAAAATTAATGACTTTAGATGATAATGATTCTGTAGAGAAAGTAAGGTTCACGCTATCAGAATGTGAGGAAAAGATAATAAAATAAATCCCCTGGGGTCCAGAAATATGGAAATAAATATATTCTTTAAGTTATTCAGTTTTAATTAAGTGCTGATTTATATATTATGGTGAAGAAATTTAAAAATAGAACATTAATATTATTATGTAAGTAAGGCTATGATTAATGTACAATATAAATATACATTAATTAACAATTGTATTATAATGCCCAACTAAGAATAATTCTGATAACATTCATATAAATAAGAATTTGTAGAGAGGAATCAGAATTTATAATATTTTAAGTTAGGAGAAGTTGAATTATGAGTATTGGAATAGGAATCTATGCAAAAAACAGTAAAGAAGCTATAGAGCTATATTGTAATGTATTTGGACTTGAAGTAGGGTATCATGTGCTAAATAAAGATGGGAATTACTTTCATTCAGAATTATTGAAGGATGGTGAGCCTTTTATCGTCGTTGCAGAAGCAAATGATACGAACCTTCCTAATGGCATGAACTTGTCGTATGATAATCCTATTGAGATGGGGTATACCGTTGAGTCAAAAGATGAGTTTTATCGCATTTTTTCAATTTTAGAAAAGGAAGGTAAAGTTATAACTGATGTATGCGAATTGCCCTGGAGTCCTTTAGCAACTGTTATAATGGATAAGTTTGGTGCAAGATGGTATATTACTTTGCCACAACATTATCCAACAGATGAAGAGAGTTTGTTATAAGTATTGATAGCGGCAAATTCCAATTTGTATAGTAGATTTGGTGAACAATAATTAAACTATTGCTAAATAAAAATTCACAAACAATTATCTATTTTTTATTGTCAAATATCAATATTACTTTAAACAAAAGCTTAAGTTTATTCCTGTTTTAAATATTACATTATTTTTTTTATAAGGTGCATTTAATAGGGAACTTTTATGAAAAATGAATCATCTTACTAATGAAATATAAAATTAGGAGATAAAAAATGGTGAATATTAATGTATTCAAAGAAACTAGGCAGATAAATGATGTAACCTTAGCTAAAACAAGGGATAAAGAAGCTTTTGAAAGGCTAATCAACAACAATAAGCATAAACTATTTAGAATTGCTAAAAGCATTTTGAAATCTGATTTTGATGTAGATGACTCACTTCAAGAAACAATAATTAAAGCATGGACGAAAATAGATACTTTAAAGGATGATAGAAGCTTTAGCACTTGGATTATTAAAATACTTGTAAATGAATGTTATTTAATAATTAGAAAAAGAAGGTCTACTTTAGATGTAGAAAGTTTTAATTTTGAGGCAAAGGATAGCAGCATAGATATTGACAATAAAATAGATGTTTGGAATTCTTTAAATAGTCTTACTGATGACTTTAGACTTCCTATTATATTGTACTTTTTTGAAGATTTTTCTTATGAAGAAATATCCGTGATATTAAAAATTCCCAAGGGCACTGTACGCTCTAGAATTTCAAGAGGTAAGGAAAAATTAGAAAGTATTTTAAATAATTATAGTAGGGGGGATAAACATGAGTAAAAATTTTGATGACATTAAAAAGGATTACTTAAATCAAGAAATTCCATTAGATATTGATAAGAGTATTGATAAATTACTTAGCAATTTACCAAATCAAAATAAAAAACATTTTAGTAAAAAATATATTCAGGCAGCATCCATAATTATTATACTATCAGCATCATTTTTTTTATTAAGTATAAACTATAAGCCGATTAAAGCATCATTAATTTCATTGCTTAAGCAATTGAATATTTCAATTATTGTTACTGATAATAGTAATGAATATATTGAAGAAACTAATACTGTTATAGAAGTTGATAATAAATATATCACTATAAATGAGGTTATTTATTCTTCAAAGGATGTAACTTTTACTTATACTTTAGATACAGCTTTTTTTGGACAAAATGCTGACATTAATACTATTCAAAAATTGTTATCAGTAGAATTGGTAAATGGATTAGAAATTAATAAGATTTCTATAAATAATAAAGATATTATACCTATTGAAGTAAGTGGTACTTGTAAGCTTTCAGAAAGTGGAGATAAGATAATAGGTTATCAGAATATAATTGTTGATTCAATTGATGATGGAGATAGTATTTCTATTGATGTAAATAATTTTGGCTTATCATCAGAAAAAATAACTATAAATTTAAAAGTAAATATGAAAATGACTAATAATGATATTTTCCAATTAAAGGAGCCTATTGTAAAAGAAAATGAAAAGGCAAAAATATCTGTTGAAAAAGTTATTAGAACACCACTTATTACTTATGTTGTTTATACTCTAGAAATAAATGAGTCTTTAATGGATAAAGATATTTTAGATGCTTATATAGTTAATGAATTTGGAAGAAATCTATATAATAACTCAGGATTTGATGAGAAAAGGGAATTTATTTCTCCAACAAAAGTTAGAATAAGCCGTTATTTAATTAATTCTTCTAAGGGAATAAATGAAATTAATATTATTCCAACATTAAAGAAAGCTTCAAAACAAGCAGGCTCAGAAGTTTTTATAGACCTAAATACTATCTTGCCATATACAATTGACTTAGAACCTTTTGGCACTATTATAATTAATTCAATTAATAAAACTAATAATAAGATTTTTATAGATTGTAATGTTAATGGAATTAATAAAGATATCTTAATAAATAATATTAATATTGCACCTAGCAGTATGAAAGAAAAGCTACAAGACCCAAACTTAGTGTTGAATTTTAATCCTATATGGATGGACTCTGAAAGTATAGAGAGATTTGATAATTTAAATGCTATAAATAATGCTATTATTTCCTTTGATACTACAGGAATAGAGGAAGAACTATCAGTTTTTTACAATAAAGATTTATCTGAAATTGATGTTTTAAATGATTTAGCGATTAAAGTAAAAGTTAAATAAGGTACTGGAAAAAAACTGGTCCCCAGGGGAATACCCCCTGGGGACCAGAAATATGGAAATGATAAATGCTTAATATACTTGCCTTCCGCCCCATTCTATAACAGAAAATCCTGTTCTCTCAAATTGCTGTAATTGCTGTTCTTTAATTTCTACAGGCTTATTCAATGCTTTGTAAATCATCATAACTCTTAAGACTGAATCTGGTTTTGGAGTTATTTCTAATTTAGCATAATTACTATATTCTTCTCCTGCAAAAGATATAAGATTATATTCATTTTCCTGAAGAATAGGAAGCCAATAAACTATAAATTCATTATATTCTTTTGGGGTCAAACCTATATAGTCTAATTTTTCTTGCAAAAAATCTTTTGTATCTTCAGCTTTTACTACAAATCCTTCTGAAATATTTAAGTCTACATTTGGATTTCCTTCCCAAAACAAATAAGAATACTCCCTATTATCTTCTAAATTAGTTAATGTACCATCTGGTTTAGCTTTAACAGTCCATCCATCCTTGTATGTAGGATAAGTAGAAGTAAGTTCTCCATCATAATCTAATTTTACACTAATAATTTCTTCTTCAGTTGGATATAGGTAGATTACTGGTTTACCATCAGCAGCATTTTGAGAGCAGCCAATAAAAAATAGTGAAGAAATAGATGATAAGAGTAATAGCGAAATTGTTTTAAATAAGCGCATAAAAATTCTCCTTAATTAATAAATTTAAATTTATAGTCTGTACCATTTTTAATAATTCATCAATATAATTATACAGTAAATAAATGTAAAATTTTCTTAGTATATTACTTTTCTTTATTTTTTAATTAAATAATAATTGGAATAACAATAACAAAGGAGATAAATATCTAATATAAAATATTTACAAGTGATAAAAGTAATAAAACAGTATTAATAATTTGTGATATTGGTGGAAGTTTTTTTAGGAGAAACAAAAAAGAAAGCTAAGGATATTAGCTTTCTTTAAAATAAAGAGATGTATATGAAAAAAGTTATTAGCCAAAATAATCTACCCCAGGGGACCAAAAATTTACAGTTTAAAAACATCCCCAGGGGACCAAATTTTTACAGTTTTAGAATTGCTACATCCTTAGCTTTTAATACTAATTTATCCTTTATAATTTCAGTACCAGTACCAGTACCAGTATCAGTACCAGTACCAGTATCAGTACTACTATTATTACTATTACTACCAACACTTAAAAGGTTAGTATATTCTTTACTATCATCAAGTTTTATAGTAATTTCACTATCATTATGGTTTAAAATAAATATTAGTGAATAATTATCTTTATATCTTTTAGTAATTTCTATACCAGTTATACTAGAGGATATACTAGAGGTTATACTATAGGTGCCAGCTATTCCTTCTAGCTCATTTATATATTCTATGGATTTTATAGGTTCTATTTCTAGTAATAGATTATTCCTCTTTGCTAAATTTAGTGCAAAGTCATTTAAAAAATCCTGCTCAGGATTAGAGCAAATATAGTAAGCTAATCCTTCACCATATTTATTAGAAGTAAAGACTGGCTTATCCTTATAGAAATCAGAACCATAAACTGCAAGAACTTCAGCACTTTCTATGTTAATGATATCGAAAACCATATTACAATTATAAGTGTTTTTCATGGAATATAAATCTGATACAAAATTAATTGAATTATTAATTTCTGGTGGAAGGGCATCTATTTCTTCTACCCATAAACCAAGCATATCTCTTAATTCTGCTGGATATCCACCAAGTTGAACTAAATCACTTTCATTTACATATCCACTAAAGTAAGTAGTTATAAAGGTTCCACCCCTTGACACAAAGTTCTTAATATTATCAGCTACACCTTCTTTTAGCATATATAAAACAGGAGCTAGCACAACAGAGTACTTTGATAAATCTTCATTAGGTTCTACAAAGTCTACTGCAACATTTAAATTATGAAAGGCCTTATAATACTTTTCTATTTGTTCCACATATCTAAGGCTAATAGATGGACCACTTGAGAATTCTACTGCCCACCAGTTATCCCAATCAAAGACTATTGCTACCTTTGCATCATATTTTGAATCAATTATAGTATCTCCTAAAGAATGAAGTTCTTCACCAAGCTCTGCACATTCCCTAAAAACTCTAGTATTTTCATGGCCTGCATGAGATATAACAGCACCATGGTATTTTTCACATGCACCAATGGACTGTCTAAGTTGGAAGAACATAACTGTATCAGCACCATGAGCAAGGGCCTGATAACTCCAAAGTCTCATAACACCAGGGCGTTTTGAACTATTATAAGGCTGCCAATTTTGTTGATTAGGTGTTTGCTCTATTAACATAAAAGGCTCATCCTTTTTTAAACTTCTCATTAAGTCGTGACGGAAGGAAATATCACTTGGAGTTGAATTTAATCCAGGATAATTATCCCAAGAAATTATATCCATATACTTAGCCCATTTAAAATAATCTAAAGGTTTAAAAGTTCCCATTAAGTTAGTAGTAATTTTTATCTCTGGAGTTATAGCCTTAATAGCCTCATATTCTCCTAAGTAACATTGGAGAATTGAGTCAGACATAAATCTATTATAATCTATAGCCATACCTTGGAAGGTAGTACATTGCTTATCATATCCATTCCACATTTCACTTAAGTCTGAAGGTGCAACTATTTCATCAAAACTATAAAGAGTGTGTCCCCAGAAATTCATATTCCAAGCCTTATTAACTTCTTCAATAGTTTTATACTTATTTTTAACCCATTCTTTAAATTTATTTTCACAATTATCACAATAACAATAGTTAGCATATTCATTACTTATATGCCAAGCAATTATATTTGGATAATCTTTATATCTTTCAGCAAGTTTTGTGGCAAGCTTTACAGAAAACTTACGATATTTTTCACTATTTGGGCAGAAGTTAGCTCTTCCTCCATATTTTCTCTTTCTTCCTTGAAAATCCGTTGGTAATATTTCAGGATACTTTTTTGACATCCAAGTTGGTTGAACTACTGTTGATGTAGCTAAACAAACATAAATATTATTTTCTTTTAGCACATCTAAAATATCATCAAGCCACTTAAAGTCATAGGTATCTTCATTAGGTTGTAAAAGAGCCCAACTAAATACAGGTAGAGTAACAGTATTTATATTAGCAAGCTTAAAAAACTCAATATCCTCTATTATAGTTTCCTTTGGCCATTGATCTGGATTATAATCTCCACCATAAAGAATAAAAGGTGTTTTTTTACTAATCATAATAGACCTCCTTATAGAGTATAGATATATAAATTTTAAAGGGAAAATAATTTTAAAAATACACCACTAATTGCATTTAATATATACATATAATTAGTGATTTAAAATAATGAGAATATTTACATAATTAACTTCATGAATTAAAATGTAATTAATATATACTTTTTGGAGATAAGGATATGTTTAAATTTAATAAGAATAATATAAGTAAATCTATAGCAAATAATTTAAAGATAAGAACTAAGCTTTTAATTATATATTTTATTATAGTTGCAGTAACTGTCCTTACAGTTGGAGTTTATTTTACAACTAATATGAGGAATGTAGTAATAGAAAATTCTAAGAAGGATGCAAGAGCTAATTCAAATCAAATAAAGCAAAGACTAACTGAAACTCTAAGACTAGCAACCTCTACATCAGATATGATATATCAAGATGAAAATTTACATAAAATAGTTACAACTGAGTACTCAAGCTATGGAGAAAATGTAAAGGTTTATAATGATTATCCAATTCTAAGTAATTATTTAAGGTACTATAATGATTTATCTAATATTAGGCTTTATGTTGATAATGATACTATTTTAGATAATTCCAATATAGTAAAGGTAAATGATGATGTTAGAAATAGTTCATGGTATAAAAAAGCAAGGGAAGATAAGGGAATAATAACATGGCTATATAGATATGATGAAATATCAAAAGGCTATAGCCTATCACTTATTAGAGACATATCTTCAGATATTAATGGTCATATTGGAGTATTAGTAATAAGTATTCAAACATCAAAATTTAGAAAATTGATTTCTGAACAACCTTATCCAATTACTATTTTAATAGATGGAACTGTAGTGGTTTCAGGAGAATACGAAGAAGGCAGTGAAATTGTACTTGTATATAATGAAGATGAAGTAGATTATTACAATAGTAAAAAGGAAGAAGTAAGTATAGGAAACAGTTATGCGATTTCAGATAAATTTAAGGTGGACAAATCCTTTAACAATATTTTTGAAGTAATTGTAAGTGTACCTGTTTATGAGATAATGGCACAATCAAGAGATGCTGTAAATAAAAGTGTAGCTATAATTTCTATAACTATAACAATATCATTAGTAATTATTCTTTACTTTTCAAAGATATTTTCAAAACGTTTTGGTATTTTAAACGAAGAAATGTCAAAGGTAGTAGAAGGTAATTTTGAAATTAAAGAAAGTATAGATGGAAATGATGAAATTGCAGACCTTTATGGGAATTTATATACCATGGTAGATAGTATTAAAAATCTTATTAATGAGGTTTATATAAAAGAAATAGAGCAAAAGAAACTTATTGTTAAACAAAAGGATGCAGAGTTTAAAATGCTTGCCAGCCAAATAAATCCACACTTTTTATACAATACATTAGAAACCATTAGAATGAAGGCTTTTTGTAATGGTGATAAGGAAATTGCAGATATAGTTAAAAAGCTAGGAAAGATAATGAGAAGAAATTTAGAAGTGACAAATGAAGTTGTGACACTAAGTTCAGAGCTAGATATGATTAAAAATTATTTAGAAATTCAAAGCTTAAGATTTAAAGGAAAGGTTGAATATGACTTTAGATTAGAAGTTAAGCCAGAAGAATATTTAATTTTACCTTTATTACTTCAACCAATAGTTGAAAATGCCTTTATTCATGGACTTGAATCTAGTACTAAAGTGGGAAAAATAGAAGTATCAATTTATGATGAAGTTGGATATTTAATAGTTGAGATTTCTGATAATGGAGTAGGCATTACTAAGGAAAAATTAGATTATATAAATGGAAAGCTAGCTAATTATAATAATAACAATAAAAAAAGTATAGGGATTAGCAATGTTAATGAAAGAATAAAGATGTTCTATGGAGAAGAATATGGTTTGTATATATTAAGTTCACTAGATATTGGTACTAAGGTAATTATTTTATTACCAAGTAAGAAAGGAGGCATAAATCATGTTGAAGGTATTGATAGTTGATGATGAGCCCTATGTAAGGGAAGGTTTAAAATACATTATAGATTGGCAGGAAAATGGTTTTGAAGTTTGTGGTGAAGCCCCTAACGGTGATGAAGGTTATGATAGAATTTTAGAATTAAAACCAGATGTTATATTATTAGATATTCAAATGCCAGGAAAAGAAGGCTTGGATATATTAAAGGATATAAGAAATAAAAATTGTAATGGGAAATTTATTATAATAAGTGGTTATTCAAATTTTGATTATGCTAAGAAAGCTATAAAGTATGGTGTTAAAGATTATTTATTAAAGCCCATTGATGAAGATGAGCTACTAGAAATAGTACTTAAGTTAAAAAAAGAAATAGAAGAAGAGAAAAAAAGTGAAAGTTATCTAGAAAAAAATAAGATTGCACTAAGACAGTATTTATTGGGACAACTTATACTAAATAAAAAAATTAATGAATATGAAGATGTAAATAAAGAATTGATTAATAAGGGAACCTTCCAAGTTGCTCTAATTAGCAATTCTTCAAATCAATATAATTTTGATAATATAATAAAAATTGAGGAGTTCTTAATTAAAAACTTAGAGGAAAAAGAAAGTATTGATATCATAAAGCTAGAAGATAAAATAGCCTTAGTTATTAGAAATATAAATTCAAGTTATGCAAATAAGTTATTAAATAAAATAAAGAAGACACTAGATCAAGAGTTAGAAAGTAATAATTTTATTGCTTTAGGAGAAGAAGTTAATGATATAAGAGAGATATATTCATCCTATAGAAGTGCAAAGAAACTAACCAATAATAAATTTTTATTTAATACTTTAGTTGTTGCATCAAATTTAGAAATGCACAATAAAAACACAAATATAAAGCTAAATGAAAGGGATATTCTAAATTCAATATATACCTATGTAGAAATTGGACAATTAGAAAGTTTTAATGAATACATTAACTTTCTAAAAAAATATATTAGGACGAATTGGTATAAGGAAAATGAAGCTAAGGTTCTAATTACTAAAAGTCTTATGGATTTTAGTGATAAGTTAAAGAAGGATTATACTCTTCTATTTAAAAATAAAAATAAATGTGAAGAAATAATCGACGAAATATATAAGAGGGAAAGCTTAGAAGATGTAATAGCTGTACTTAAAAAAGGGCTAATAGAAATATCAAAGGAAATAAGCATAAATTCTAATAATTCTTCCATTAAGAGAATAGTTAAATATGTAGATACCAACTATTATAAGGATTTAAAGCTAGAAGCCTTAGCAGAAATATTTAATTATAACAGTGCTTATTTAGGAAAGATTTTTAAAAACTATACAGGGGTATCCTTTAACACTTATTTAGATAAGAGAAGGATAGATGAAGGTAAAAAGCTTTTAGTAGAAAAGAATTTAAAGGTTTATGAAGTCTGTGAACTTATTGGATATAAAAACATAGATTATTTTCACAGTAAATTTAAAAAGTATGTGGGAGTAAGTCCATTAAACTATAAAAAACAAAAAGAAGTAACAAAGTAGGGGGATTATTTATATGGGTAACAATTCAGGTATAAAAAGCAATAGAACATATTATTTAACTAAGAAGCTTATATATATATTTATGACTAATATATATTTTTTACTAGCAATATCTCCATTTATACTTTATTTCATTTTAGCTGGTAGCAATCTTTCAATTTACATATTATCATTTTTAGGAATATTAATTGGACCAGCTATTTCCACTGTGTTTTCAGTTTTAGGCAGATTGATTAAAGGTAAAGAAACAGAGTTCCATAAGGATTTTTTATATTTTTATAAATTAAACTTTTTACAAGGGATTTTTGCTAGTACCATAATTAGTATAATACTTTTAATGAGTTACTTAGATATAGAATATTTTTTCAAGGTTGGAATTAATATAGTTTCATATATTTTTATAGGAATAGCTATATTTACACTAGCAATAAGTATATACGTCTTTCCTATTATAGCTAGAATAAGTGCTAAAACCATGGATGTATTTAAGCTTTCAATTAAGCTAACTCTTAAGAAATTTTATATACCACTTACTGTTTTATCAGTAACAATAATAGCTTTATTTGCAATAAAATTCTTAAAAATAGCCTTAATTGGAGTATTATTTGGACCAATAGCCTTAGCTTATTTAATATTATTTTTAGAAAAAAAAATACTAATAGAAGCAGAAGAATACTTAAAAGAGAAATATAAATATCTAACAGAAAATAAAAAAATAGAAACAGAAGAGATAGAAATAGATAATGAAGAAATGAAAGAATGAAAGAATGAAAAAATTATTGTAAAAACTCCTTTGGGAGTTTTTTCATTAAATCATTTCATTTTTGCCTTGTAATTGAACATATGTAAGCTTGCCATGACTTGAAGGTACGACGGAATAAGCAAGCTTACATATGTTCAATTTATTTTTCTCTAATTTTTATATGAAAACATATACATTTTTATAGGTATGAAGAGTCCATAGAAAATATTATTATTTTATTAACAGTTGAAGTAAAGGTTAAGAAAATGGAGGGATAAATATGCAGCTGATGAAGAATGCAGACTTAATAACAGAAAAAGAAATTAATATTAAAAAGAAGAAATTAACGTGGAAAAATATAAAGAAACAATGGATATTAATAGCTATGTCCTTTCCTTTTGTTATCTGGGTTATTATATTTAAATATTTACCGCTATTTGGATGGACCATGGCTTTTCAAAATTATAAGCCACAGCTATCATTTTTTGAACAAAAATGGGTTGGATTTAAACATTTTATAGATTTATTTAATGAACCATTATTTTATGAATCCTTAAAAAACACTTTAGGAATGAGTATTTTAGGGTTAGTATTTGGAACAACATCTGCAATTTTGTTTGCATTATTATTAAATGAACTTAGATATACAAGATTCAAAAAGATGGTACAAACTATTTCATATTTACCTCATTTTATATCTTGGGTTGTTGCAGCTGCTTTAGTAACAAATATTTTATCTCAAACAGGAGTAGTAAATGAGATATTAATGAATTTAAATATAATTTCAGAGCCAATTAAATTTTTGCAAAATCAAAATATGTTTTGGGGAATAGTTACAGTTTCAGATGTGTGGAAGGAAATGGGGTGGAATGCCATTATATACTTAGCAGCAATGACAGCAATAGATCCAGAACTTTATGATGCAGCTAAAGTTGACGGAGCAGGAAGATTTAGAAGAATGTATAGTATTACCTTACCATTAATAAAGAGTACAATATTAGTTTTATTAATAATGAGTATAGGAAATCTATTAAATATTGGATTTGAAAAGCAAATTTTACTTAGCAATCCTACAGTAGCAAGTAAGGCTTTAGTAATTGATAAATATGCATTAGATTATGGTATTGGAATGTTTAGATATTCCTTTGGTACAGCAATTGGTATCTTTAAATCAGTTGTAGGAATTGTACTTATATTTATAGCTAATAATATTTCAAAGAAATTTAATGATGGAGAGGGAGGCTTACTAAAATAATAGTAATGCTATGTAGGAGGTACTTGTATGAAATTAAAAAAGAAGAAAAATGAAACTGAAGCTTTTGATATAGTATTAATCGTTATAATGTTATTTATTGTAGTTATTACCTTATATCCATTCTTAAATGTGTTAGCAATTTCTTTAAATGACGCAACAGATACAGTAAAGGGCGGAATTCATATTTGGCCAAGAGAATTTACACTTCAAAATTATAAAGAAATTTTTAATGGTAGCACTAAATTGCCAAGAGCCTTTGTAAATTCAGTGTTAAGAACTGTAATTGGAACAATAACTGGTGTTATTGCAACTACAATGGTAGCTTTCACATTAAGCAGAAGAGACTTTATTTTTAATAAATTAGTAACTATGCTATTTGTAATAACAATGTATGTTGGTGGAGGGTTAATACCAGAATACCTAGTAGTAAGACAATTAGGACTAGTAAATAACTTTGCAGTTTATATTTTACCAGGATTAATTTCTGCATTTAATGTTATCGTTATAAGATCCTTTATGGATGGACTTCCAGAAGCATTATATGAATCAGCATCAATAGATGGTGCTAATGATTGGACTGTATTTACAAAAATAGTATTCCCACTATGCCTTCCAGTTATAGCAACTATTGCATTATTTATAGCTGTTAGTCAATGGAATAGCTGGTTTGATACTTATATATATGCAAGAACAAATGATAGCTTAACAACTCTGCAATATGAACTTATGAAAATAATGGATAATGCAGCAGCAACAGTAGATATTCATAATCCTAATTTACAAAATACAGCTAGGTCAAATCCAGAATCAATAAAGATGGCAATAACAATGGTTGCAACAATTCCAATTTTATTAGTATATCCATTTGTACAAAAGTATTTTGTTTCAGGAATGACATTAGGAGCAGTTAAGAGCTAAGTAAAATTGAATAGGGCAGAGTAAATAGAGAAGAGTGAATAGAGAATAGAGAATAGAGAATAGAGAAGAGTGAATAGCTAGGGAAGATGCTTATTAAGTATCTTATGATTTGAAAATATGTAGACAGTATAAAGGTTTTTTTGATAAGGTAAATTAATAATTGAAATAATATGGTAAACATAAGGTTTCTATGGGGTTATATGATGAAACCTTGTTTATATAAATTGTAAAAATATGGTCCCCTGGGGACTAAAAATATGGGCCCCTGGGGTAAATTAAATTTTAGGAGGGTAAATATGAAAAAGAAAAAAATATTTTCTTTATTATTGGCAGGTTTAGTTACCACATCAGTTTTTGTTGGTTGTGGTAAAAAGGACAATGGCTCAACTACAACTGGAGGAAGTAAGGAACCTATAACATTCACTTTTTTCTCAGCAGATTTAACAGAGGATATTGCCTTTACAGATGATGTAGCTAAGAAGATTACAGAGTTAACAGGTGTTACATTAAAATTTGAACATCCAGTAGCAGGAGACACACAAGCAGTACCTCTTATGATAGCAGGAGGAGAATATCCAGACTTAATTTATGCAAAAGGAGATACATCTAAGTTAATTGATGCAGGAGCTGTAATTGATTTAAATGATTATATAGAAAAAAAAGGAACTAATTTAAAGGCATTATATGGAGATCAATTAAATAGATTAAGATATAGTAATGAAAATCCATCAATATATACAGTAGGTACTTATGGAGTTGTAAATAAAGTATTTGCACCATCAGGTAATATGCAAATTCAACACCAAGCTTTAAAAGAACTTGGATATCCAAAAATAAATAGCTTAGCTGATTATGAAAAAGCTATAAAAGATTATTTAGCAAAGAGTCCTACAACAGAATCAGGAGAAAAAAGAATAGGCTTATCATTAATGGCTAGTGACTGGAGATGGTTACTAACTGTAGGTAATAAGGCTACCCTTACTGCAGGTTATCCTGATGATGGACAATTTGTTGTAGATGATAAAACTGGAGAAGCAAAATATAAGTTCTTACTTGATGAAGCAAGAGAATATTTTAGATGGTTAAATGGCATGAATGCTCAAGGACTACTAGATCCAGAATCCTTCACTCAAAAGGAAGATACTTATAAGGCTAAAATTGCTTCTGGTAAAGTAGTTGGATTATCTGATGAAGATTGGGATTATCAAGCATCAGTAACAAGTTTAATTGCAGAAGGTAAAGATGAATTAACATATGCTAAGCTTCCAGTAGTAATGGATCCAGCTAAGCATAAAGCACCAAGCCTAAAAGATTATGGATTTAGTGGTGGTTGGGGAGTTGCAATTACATCAAGCAACAAAGATCCAGAAAGAGCCTTTGAATTCCTAGATTGGTTAGCTTCAGATGAAGCACAAGTTTTATTAAACTGGGGAGTAGAAGGAGTTCATTATAAAGTTAATGAAGAAGGAAAGAGAGAATTCCTACCAGAAATTCAACAACAAAGAAATACAGATGCTGATTTCTCTAAGAAAACAGGAGTAGGAAAATATGCTTATCCATTCCCACAAAGAGGTGTTGGAGCCTTAGATGAAAATGGAGACTCATATTCACCAGATACATTAGAAAATAAAATAGCAAATTATACAGAAGCTGAAAAAGAAACATTAGCTGCTTATGGTGTAAAATCTTGGCCAGAGCTATTCCCATCAGCTGAAGAACTAGGTATATCTAATCATGGACAAGTGTGGCAATTAAATATACCAAGTGATAGTGATATAGCTATAATTCAAAAGAAAGCTGATGATTATACTCAACAAGCAATAACTCAAGCTATATTAGGAAAACCTGAAGATTTCGATAAGGCTTATGATGAAATAGTTAACACATTAAAGAGTTATGATATAGATAAATTAAATACTCAAATGACAGCATTAATTAAAGATAGATTAGAATTATGGAATAAATAATAGTGCTGTTATACAATGAAAATGTAAAATAAATAATTAAAAATGTAAAGTTAAAAAAGAAGTCGTTGAGATCAACGGGCTCCCTTTCTGGGTGCAAAACTTACTAAAAAGGTTAAAATATTAAGAGAAATCACACTATAATTCATATATGCAATCACATAGTTGATTTCTCTTATTTTATGTAGAATATCTTTAGTGTAAAAGGTTATATGGAATATTTTTAAAATTAATGCTAATATAATATTAAATGGGCAGTGAACAATTGTATTATATGGCTTAACAATATTAAAAGGAGAATCATAATGAAAATAATTGAACCTTATAAGGGTCTTGCAGCTATATATGATGAAATAAGGCCTTCATATCCAGAAAAGTTAATTGAAGATGTAATCTATAAGACAGGTTTAAAAATAAATGATAGACTACTTGAAATTGGTGCTGGTACAGGGAAGGCAACAGTACTATTTGCAGAGAAGGGTTTCACCATTAATGCAATAGAAATTGGGGAAGATATGGCTGAAATACTATATGATAAATGTGCTAACTACCCAAAGGTTAAAATAGATGTAGCCTCTTTTGAGGAATGGGATTGCAAGAATAATCAAAAATATGACATGATTTATTCTGCTCAGGCATTTCATTGGTTAGAGAAAAATATTAAATATAAAAAATGTCATGAGCTTTTAAAGGATAATGGCTATCTTATTCTGTTTTGGTATAATCCAAGTAATGATAAATTACCTACAACAAAAGAAATACAAAAAAAGATTGATGGTATAGTTAATAAATATGTTTCTCATTATTTTGTAGAAAATGGAAAGTCTCAAAGACGTGAACATGATGGGGTACATAAAGATGATGAAAGGAAAACTGAAATTGAATCATCAAGTCTATTTAAATTAGTAGAAAAAATAGAGTATACTCATGAAACAAGGAATAATGCCAAGCAATATTTAAAAGTTATGAAATCAGTACCAGCATTTGCTTCCATACTCGATGGTTTAGATGATAAGATTATTTATAATATGAATGATGAAATTGAAGAAGTAATAAATGACCATGGTGGTTATGTAGGCACATTGTTTAACTTTTCTTTGTATATAACTAAAAAAATATGAAAGTTTATATAATAAAATAAAACACAATATTCTTATATATCGAATTAAATAAAAGTGGAGGTAAGAATAAGCTTATCTCCACTTTTGTAATTTTGATTTTGTAATTATGGTTTGATTTATTGTGTAATTTTGCATGTGATTACACTAATTTGAACCTCAAATCTGTTTAGATTCCCTAACAATATTTCTATTGCAGAGGTCTATCTTCAATTTATTTATCAATTCTTTAGTGTTATTACTAAACACTAATTCAGTTATTATAGCGTCTTCGTTTCTTATTCCAAATTGCTCTCTTCTAACTAAATACAAATAACTTATGTTAGTATGATATAAATTTATAACATTGGTTATTGCTCCATTAGCAAACATTTCAGTTTCAGTTGGGTCTACATTGTCATGAATTTCAAGTAATGATGTTAATATTTTATAATTAGGAACATAAAAATCCAAAGAAATAATTATATCCTTCATGTCGTTATTATAAAATTCTAATTCTTTATCTAATAAAAAATCCTTTATAGTATCTTCATTATCATAATCTCTTAGAATTTCTATAAATTTATTCATAATTCAATACCCCCCCTTGTAATCTTCAGTTTAATTTTTAAATATAATGCTAACAGACTTATATTTATCAAGCAATACCTAAAAGAAATTATATTTTCTTTCATTTAGGTATCAGCTTTTTTAAAACCACTCTCTTTATGATTCCCATTAAAAGGCTCATCAGAAAATCTTTTCTCTATTTCTACTATACCATCCACATTATGAATATCACCTTAATTAAGACTTTAGATATATATCAACATTATTGTCTAACAAAGCCTCAATTAAAGTACTTTATAATCAAACCAATCAAAATCGGCAATATTATTTGTTGTATGTCCATTACTACTAGCAAAGATTCCTATATAGGCTCCTACAAAACCTCCAGCTATATCTGAACTTAATATTCGCCCATCAACATTATCAATTAAAAGCTTCATATTATCTGAGGAATCACCATAATAGAAGCTATAATCTTGACCCTTAGCATTTATTTTTAAGTAAATCTTATCTGAATGAAATGCCTTTTCTATCATAGTACTTTCTATATTTTTTCTTTTATAATTTCCACTTTTATCTTCATAACCTTCAGAAATAGATTTTATTAATCTCATTACTTTTTCAGAATTAACAATTGAATATTCTAATCTATATTGAAAATTATTATTTTGGATTAAAGCAAGACCAGCTGTTTCAAAGTCTTTTTCTGGAGTGAATTCCATTAAAGTATTTACTTCAAAATTAATATGTTGTTGGCGTCTTCCAATAAAGCTTGGGGATTCATTAAGATCATACAAAGTATTAGAAGTATCATAATCTAATGTATCTACTAATCTTTTAGCTTTTAATTTTAATCTTAAAAACCCAGGTCTTTCACTAAGACTATAAAATTCATTCTTTGGTGTACGAATAGAATTCCAAATAAAACTTAAAGTATCATTATTAAAATCATCTCTAAGAGATAAATTATCTACTGGAGAATAAGGCAAATTAGGCCTAACATAAGTACTTTCCACTTTCCCTGTTCCAGGACTAATAATAGGCCAGCCATCCTCCCATTCCACAGGAATTAAAAAGGTTTCTCTACCAAGATTTTTATAATATCCACCATAAGGACGAGAAGCAAGAGCCACCATCCACCATTCACCATTTTGAGTTTCAATTAAATCTGCATGTCCAGGATTTGAAATAGGATGTTTTTTCCCAAGATGACGATTAGTTAAAATAGGATTTCCCTCATAACCTTCATAGGGACCAAAGACATTTTTACTTCTAGCAATAGTTACAGCATGAAAATGTTCTGTGCCACCTTCTGCAATAATAAGGTAGTAATAATTATCTATTTTATATAGATGAGGGGCTTCAGGATACTTAGCATTTTTTAATGCACCTCTCCAAAGTCCAAATCTTTCTCCAACTAATTGCATAGTTTTTAAATCTAATTCTTGGCAATATATCTCACTTTCATGGAACTCCACAGCATCAGAAGCCTGTGCTGTACCTGTATAATAAACCTTTCCATCATCATCAAATAATAAGGAAGGGTCAATTCCAGGGGCATCATTAATCCAATAGGGCTCTGACCAAGGCCCTTTAGCATCAGTAGCAGTAACAATAAAATTACCACCATTACCTATATTAGTAGTGATAACATAGAATACTCCGTCATGATATCTAATTGTAGGAGC
The DNA here is from genome assembly GCA_023445445.1 of Bacillota bacterium. Lineage (GTDB taxonomy): Bacteria > Bacillota > Clostridia > Clostridiales > Clostridiaceae > Clostridium. The sequence goes on along the minus strand of JAEXLD010000027.1, from coordinate 24,628 downwards.
ATATATTCCACCAGAAATGCCAACTCCATCTAATTTAAGTTGAGATGGTCTATCTAGAACGTGTCCAATTTGTTCCCAATTAACAAGATCTTTACTATGAAATATTGGAATACCAGGAAAATATGCAAAAGAGGATGTAATTAAGTAGTAGTCATCCTTAACTCTACATATTGAAGGGTCAGGATAAAATCCAGGAAGAATAGGATTATTAAAAGTCCTTTTTTCTTTATTCATATTTTCACCTCTTAAAATTTTATTTAGTATATTTCAATAATTTTTAAATTTAATATTTGCTTTTATAAAAGTATTAATATAATTATATGGTTCCTTGAAAAATTAAAAAAGTGCAAAAAATACACTTTAATTACAATGAAAATTTAAGGTCTTTAATTTTTTTCTCTGTACTATATAATAATAGTAAGTATAATTTTAGCAAAGGAGAAAAGGATGAATAATAAGGGAATAGTATTTTTTGATGTAGATGGAACCCTGATAGATTGGACAAAGAAGATATTTGATCCAACAGAAAGAACTAAGTTAGCTATAGAGAAGCTAAGAGAAAATGGCTATTTAACTGTATTAGCAACAGGAAGGCCAATGAATTGTGTTCATAAAGGAATATTAGATTTGGGGTTAAATGGATATGTAGCTTCAAATGGAGCCTATTTAGAAATCAATAATAAGGTTTTATTTAATGAAACCTTAGATAATAAGGAACTTAAGGAATTATTAGATTTTCTAGAAGAAAATAAGGTAGTTTATATGCTTGAAGGACAAGAATATAACTATGTGTTAGATATGGAAAATGAAAAACTATCAAGCTTTGTAGAAGCAGCTAATTTAGATAAAAATAATTTTAAAGAAGATTGGGATAAAGACACTGTTAAAGTTAGCAAGATAATTGCTATATCCTATGACGAAAATTCTTTCAACTTAGTTTTCGAAAAATTCAAAGAAAAAGACTATGCTTTTATGTCAAACTTAAGCAATGGTGGAGTTTTCGAAATATACAAAGCTAAATATTCAAAGGGTTATGGAGTTGAGCACTTATTAAATGTATTAGATATAAATAAAGATAAAGCTTATGCCTTTGGAGATGGCGAAAACGATATAGAAATGTTCCAAGCTGTAAAGTATGGAATTGCTATGGGAGACCATCATGAGAAATTAAAAAAATATGCATATGCTTTTACAGAAAATGTAGAAAATGAAGGAATAGAAAAAGGACTGAGAAGATTAAATTTAATTTAATCAATGAAGAATGAAGAATGTAAAATGTAGAATTAAGGAAAAAACTCCTGCAGAGTTTTGAAAAATGAATAGCCTCTTTGCTAAAGCAAAATTGGCATGAAATAATGAAAAGATTAAGAAAAGTAATAAGTAAGAGGGAATAGTTAAGAATTAAAACCATTGATTAATTTCCCTTGGAATTTACAATTTTCATAACTCAGCTTGTCTGAGTTATATCAATAATTATACATTTTACATTATACATTATTAATTGCTGCTCTAGGCAGCTTTAGGGGGGGTATTATGAGAGTTGCGATAATTGGCCTTGGAGCCATAGCTAAGAAAGCTTATTTACCAATTTTATCTTCAATGGAGGATGTTGAGCTTTTGATTCAAACTAGAAATAAAAAGGTTCTGGAAGAGGTATCTAATAAATATAGAATTGATAGGGCTTATAATGTATTAGATAATTTATTAATAGAAGATTTTGATGCTGCTATAATTTCCACTCATGCTGATGGACATTATGAAATAGCTAAAAAGTTATTAAATAAGGGTGTTAATATTTATGTAGACAAGCCTCTAACATATAATCTTAAGACAAGTATTGAAATAGCTGAATTAGCAAAGGAAAAGAATTTAATTGCTATGGTAGGTTTCAATAGAAGATTTTGTCCAAAGGTTAGGACCCTTAAGGATAAGGGGAAGGCTGATATTATCATTATGGAGAAAAATAGAGAGCATCCACCTGGTGATATCAGAAAATTTATTGTAGAGGATTTTATACATGTTGTTGATACCTTAAGGTTCTTAATGGATGATGAAGTGAAGAAAATGGATGTTAATTTCTCTAAGGAAAATAATAATCTTAAAAATGTAGTGGTTACATTTAAGGGCAACAAGACAACAGCTATAGGAGTAATGAATAGAACTTCTGGTATAACAGAAGAAAATATAGAATATATGGTAAAAGGCAATAAATATGTAGTGGAAGATTTAGTGGATTTCTTTAAAGTTAACAATAAAGGTAAAGTGAAAACAACTTATGGTGGTTGGGAAAATACTCTTTATAAAAGAGGCTTTGAAGATTTAATTACTCATTTCCTAGATTCAGTAAAAGAAGGTAAGGAACCAAATCCATCCATTGAAGATTCAATAATAACTCATAAATTATGTGAGTATATAGTAAACCAAATAAACAATAATTAGTTTAATTAGCTAACTAGAGATAATCTTTAGTTAGCTTTTTTACATAAAAACCACTATAATCATATAAAACATGGGGCTTACAGCAGCATTTATATAAAGTAGATAATATTAAGTATTTACAAATAGTATTAAAAATATTCATAAAATTTTGACTAACTGACAACTTTAATATATAATAAAAGTTGTTTACAAAAAAAGGAGAATTTGTGCGTTTAAAAGGAGGTTTAAAATGTGATAGAGTTTATAAATGTAAAGAAAAGTTATAAGAATAGTGTAATTCTTGAGGACTTTAATCTTAAAATTGAGGATGGAAACCTAGTGGTTCTAATAGGTTCCAGTGGATGTGGTAAAACAACACTATTAAAAATGATAAATAGATTAAATGAAACCACAGCAGGAGATATATTAATAAATGGTAAAAACATTAAAGATATGGATCCAATTAAATTAAGAAGAAGTATAGGTTATGTTATTCAACAAACAGGGTTGTTTCCTCATATGACAGTAAAAGAAAATATAGAGATTATTCCTAAGCTAATGGGTAGAGAAGAAGAGGAAATAGATAGAAAAACAGTGGAATTATTAAATATGGTTGGATTAGAACCAGAAAAATATATGGATAGATATCCAGCAGAATTAAGTGGTGGTCAGCAACAAAGAATTGGAGTTGCAAGAGCATTTGCAGCAGATGCAGAAATAATATTAATGGACGAGCCTTTTAGTGCCCTAGATCCAATAACAAGAGCAGAACTTCAAGAGGAATTATTCAATATTCAAAAGGAATATAAAAAGACTATAGTATTTGTTACTCACGATATGGATGAGGCATTAAACTTAGCAGATAAAATTTGTATATTGAAAGATGGTAAGATTCTTCAATATGATACACCAGAAAATATATTAAAAAATCCATCTGGTGTGTATGTTGAAGAATTTGTTGGTAAGAATAAGATTTGGACAAAACCAGAAATGATAAAGGCAATAGATGTTATGATTTCAAGACCAATTACTGTTAATCCAAAGAGAAATCTTCTTCAAGCAGCTCAAATTATGAGAGAAAATAAGGTTGATAGCTTGCTTGCTATAAATAGAGAAGGAATATTATTAGGATATGTAACATTAGAAAACATTCAAAGAGCAGAAAATAAAAACATTTTAGTCGAAGAAATTATGAGCAAAAATCCTACATGTATTAATGGAGACATAGCATTACCAGAGCTATTAGAAGTATTTAATAACTTAAAAAGAGGTTATTTACCAGTATGTAATGACCAAGGAAAATTATTAGGACTTGTTACTAGAAGTAGTTTAATTTCAGTTTTAAGTAGCCAGTACATCGAAATGGAGGGGAATAACTAATGAATAATTTTTTTGAGCAATTAATGATAAAAAAATCAGAAATCATTTCTCTTTTATTAGAACATATAGAATTAACAGTAATAGCAGTTTTAATATCAGTTGCAATAGGTGTTCCTTTAGGAATTATGATAACAAGAAATAAAAAAATAGCTAATGCAGTGATTGGATTTGCCAATTTAACTCAAGCAATTCCAAGTTTAGCTATCTTAGGATTTTTAATCCCCTTCATTGGAATAGGATCAACACCAGCTATAACAATGGTTGTGTTATATTCTATGTTACCAATAATTAAAAACACTTATACTGGAATAACAAATATAAATCCAGATACCTTAGAAGCAGCTAAGGGGTTAGGAATGACTAATGGACAAACATTGAGATTAATAAAAATACCTTTAGCAATGCCAGTAATTATGGCAGGTATAAGAATGGCAGCAGTTACAGCTGTAGGACTTATGACAATAGCAGCCTTTGTAGGGGCAGGTGGACTAGGATATCTAGTATATTCAGGAATTCAAACAGTAGATAATAACTTAGTTTTATTTGGTGCAATTCCAGCAGCTATATTAGCTTTATTAATAGATTTTATAACAGGGAAAATAGAAGATGCAACTATGCCTAATGGAATTAAAAAGGCAGATGGAACTATGAAAGTAAAAAGAAAGAAAAGTTCCAAAAAAAGAAAGGGAATTATAACAGCTATATCAACAATAGTAGCTATAGCCTTACTAGGTGTAATTATTGTGCCAAAATTTATACCTGATAATAAAAAAACAGTAGTAGTAGCTTCAAAAAATTATACAGAGCAATTAATACTAGGAAATATTTTATCAGAAGTAATTAAAGCTAATACTGATTTAAATGTAAAAGAACAATTTAATTTAGGTGGTAGCCAAGTTACCTTTAATGCAATAAAATCAGGAGCAATAGATTTATATGCAGAATACCTAGGAACTGGATATGTAAGTATATTAAATATTACAGAACCTAATTCAAATAGAGAAGAAGTTTATAACATAGTAAAAGAAAGATTTAAAGAAGATTATAAATTAGAAGTATTAAATCCATTAGGCTTTAACAATACTTATGCTATGGCTGTAACTCAAGAAACAGCACAAAAATACAATTTAAAAACAGTTTCAGACTTAGCAAAAGTATCAGATCAGTTAATAATTGGGCCAACTATAGAATTCCCAAATAGAGATGATGGATTAATTGGATTAGAAAAAGCCTATAATATGAAATTTAAAGATGTTAAACCGATAGATGGTGGATTAAGATATTCAGCCCTTGCCAATAATGAAACACAAGTTATTGATGCATTTACCACAGATGGACTTATAGATAAGTTTAATTTAGCAGTTTTAGAAGACGATAAAAGCTTCTTCCCACCATATGATGCAGTAACAGTAGTAAGAGAAGATACATTAGAAAAATACCCAGAATTAAGGGAAGCAATAGGTCTTTTAGATGATAGATTAACAGAAGAAAAAATGAGAAAGTTAAACTACGAAGTAGACATAAATAAAAGAGACGTAAAATCAGTAGTTGTAGAATTCTTAAAAGCAGAAGGACTTATAGAGTAATTGATAATGGATAATGCGTAATGCATAATTAAGGAATAAACTCCAAAGGAGTTTATAAATTTTATAATTCAGCTTGTCTGAATTATTTCAACAATTATGCATTATCAATTATGCATTATGCATTAATTAAAATGCATTATGCATTCATTAAAGTGCATTGAAAAAGTTCTGTTTAATAGCAGAGCTTTTTCTTTTCCCCTATCTCTTCACTCTTCGCTCTTCACTTATTATCCTTTCCCTCTTACCTACTAAAACTATTCCTAGAATATACATTGAAATTGTCAGTAAATATTGATATAATTAATATCTGTTTTGAAAAATAATTCACTTTTTAGATAGAATTTTTTGGAGGGTTTACAATGCCAAAGAGAATTGCCATTTTAGGTGGACCAAGATGTGGAAAGACAACATTAATACAACAACTTTATGTGGAAATGAAGATTAGAGACTTAAATGTTGGAGTAGCAACTGAGTATAGCACTGACTATTTAAGAGATAAAGGAATGATTGAAAATATAGCAGAGCAATACGGAATATATTTAGGACAACTTCACATTGAAGATAGCTTAAATGACTTTGATTATGCAATTACAGATTATGCAACTTTTGTTCCATATATATATGGAAGATTTATGCTTGGAGATAAAAAGAGAACATCAAAGGAAATTGAAATATTAAAGGACTTATACATATTAGCATTAAGAGACTTACCAAAATACGATCATATATTCTTTGTACCAAGAGAATTTGGTTATACTAAGGATGGAGTAAGATGGCAAGATGAAGAAGTTGCTCAAGCAGTGGACAACGCTATCTTAAGTTTCTTAGAAGCAGAAAATGTTAAATATCAATTAATTACAGGATCAACTAAGGAAAGGTCAGAAAAAATCTTAGATATACTTAATTTATCAGATGAATTAGAAGAAAAAGTTCAATTAGATATGGCTAAGTAAGGGGTTCCTATTATAGGAATCCTTTTATTTTTGAAATTTATCAACAACAAAATAAATTTTATTAACAGAAAATTGTGAATAAAAAAATATTAATTGTTGATAATTTTCTGATTTTTAAAAAATATTATGAATACATAATAATAATAATAATAAATAAGGAGCTGTAGTGACAGCCCCTAAATTAAAAATGTAGAATTATTGATGTAATTCCTTTGGAATTACTAAAAATATATATATTTTATAAACTCCTAAGGGAGTTTCTTCTTTAATTTTACATTTTTCATTATTCATTTTACATTATGCCACAGCCCTTTATTATAATAATTTTTCTAAATTATCAATTAGCTCACTAATAGCAGCAACATATTGATTTTTTATTCTATTTGCAATTTCTTCAGCCATACTTTCATTATAAATGTGAGAAGTTGAGTTTCTGTCTTCTAAAAGATTAATCCAAATCTTATCATCAGAAATTAAATTATTTACATATGCCTTTTTAAATATTGTTCTTGGAAAAGAGTTTTCTAAAGTAACACCTAAATACTTCATAAATTCCTTTAAAGTTTTATGGGTTAGCTCATAAGTAAATTCAAATCTTTGAATTAATGAATCTCTAATTATATCGTTCTTTCCATCATATATATCACTAACTTCTTTAAGCTTAGTATATGCTTTTTTTAAATTCATATATTTAAATTCAACATTTCTCATATATAGGTATTCCCTCTCTTTCAACTTGTTCTATGAAAAAACTATCATCTATTTCATTAATATTAGTAAAATCAAATTCTAGTAATGTACTTGTATTATTTTCTATATCATATATAAAATCTGATAATTCAGATGACTTACCATTAATATATATTGCTAAATCTATATCACTTTTAGGTGAATTATCCTTACGAGCTCTAGAACCAAATAAGAGAATTTTACTAATGCTTTTATATTTACTTGCTATTTCATAAATCTCTTCTACTATTTTTTTATCTAAATTAAAATCAACATTAGTAAGCAAAATTTCACCTCCTATATTATTAACAAAATACTACTTTTATATAATATTATATACATAATTAAAAATTAATTAAATAAGCAATTTAACTTTTAATATTAAGTATTTCTTATAGAGTGTATAATATAAGAAGAAATTAGAATTTATGGAGGGATATATGACAAAATTATATTTAACCAGACATGGTGAAACAGAATGGAATGAAGAAGGTAGAATGCAAGGATGGGGAGATTCACCTTTAACTGAACTAGGAGAAAATCAAGCAATATGGCTTAGAGAAAGAATGAAAGATTTACATATTGATGTTATATATTCAAGTCCTATAGGAAGGGCTTTTAATACTGCTAAAATTATTAGAGGGGATAGAGATATCCCTTTAATTTCCCATGATGGATTGAAGGAAATGAGCTTTGGAGATTGGGAAGGTCAGGATCAAGAAACTATTAAATCTATGGCAAAGGATAATCACTTTAATTTTTGGAATATACCATCAAAATATATTCCTACAGGAAATGGAGAAACCTTTAATGAAGTTCAAGAAAGGTCCTTTAAGGCTATAGGTGAGATTTTAAAGAAAGAAAAGGGTAAAACAATTTTAATAGTAACTCATACTATTACTTTAAAATCCTATTTAACTGCCTTAGAAAATAGAGATATAGATACTTTGTGGGAGCCTCCCTTTATAAAGCAGACAAGCCTTACGGAAATAAACTTTACAGAGGATGGATATGAAATTCCACTAATAGCTTGTATGGAGCATCACAAGTATTCTAAGAAGGAGTATAATGAAGACTCTTTAGATGAAGAGATAAATTTAAAGAAGATAGATGAAAGTAATTTTATAGAATGTTTTAATTTAAAACTTGGAGAAGGACAAGATAAATTTGTATCAAATCCAATTCGTAGTTTAGCTCAAGCTTATGTATATTATAATCAATGTACACCTTTTGGAATTTATAAGGGTAATATTATGGTTGGATATGTTATGGTAATTTATGATTATGATGAAGAAACATATAATATTTGGCATATGATCATTGATGAGAAATATCAAGGTAAAGGATATGGAACTGCAGGAATAAAGTTAGCCTTAGATTATATTAAATCTAAGCCTTTTGGAGAATCAAATAAAGTTATTTTAACTTGTAATATAGATAATTCTCATGGAATTCACATCTATGAAAAGGTTGGCTTTAAAGATACAGGTGAACGTGATGATAATGAGATGGTTATGGAGTTAGAGCTATAATCTTTAAGAGTATATAAGTCTGTTTTAGAAAATTGTTGTTATTAATTATAAAGCTATTAATAGATACATTGATATGAAATAACAACAACATTTTAAAACAGAATACTATATACAAAAAATCAGGTTATGGAAATATCACATAAATTAAAGATTAGAATTTAAAAGAAGAATAAAAAAAGATGATTTCTTAATTTACAAGAAGTCATCTTTTTTAATAAAACAATATAACTTTTTAATAGATAACTATTATATTATTTTTTATAAATCAATAATATTGAAGAGTTTTTTACATTTAATAAAAGATAAATAAGTTCCTAATATATAAGTAAGGATTCCTATGATAAATACAATCATTTGTATAGAGAATCCATCTGAGGTTGTTGAATTTAAAAGTTCTAATCCAGGTATATGATGTAGAATTTCCCCTATGCCTACTACAATAAAAGTCACTATGCAATATATTATAAAAGGCTTACCAATATAATATGCTGTTTTGAAAAATCCAGTTAAGAAAACAAAATTAAATAAAGTAAATATAATTAATACATATCCAAGATATGCAAAGTTTGCATTCATTAAAGGATTTTCTATATATACAGTTGAGTTTTTAAAAGCAGTTAAACGAATAACTGTTATTATAGTATTTATAGTAAAACTAATAATTTGGATACCTATACAAAATGAAAATTTTGCCTTAACTACATCACTTTTACGAACAGGAAGAAGAGCTGTATATAAGGTATCATTATATTCACGGGAAAATTGGAAGGTATAAAAAATCCCCATACATACAAAGAATGCTCCAACAAGAATTGGATATCCTGGTATAAATGTCATAAATGAAAAAGCAATAAAAAAATAAGAAAGAGGCGATGCTGTTAGTTTCATTTCTTTTAATAAAAGTTCTTTCATTAATTTACCTCCTTTTCAAAATGTATCATAATAGTTTCTAAATCAGGAATAGTAAGAGAGCAATCTTTAAATTTATTAGCATCAGATTCCTTTATTAAAGCAGTAGAACCATCTTTATTACGACTTACACCAATAAGTACCTTTTTTTGTTCTTCAGTAAGTGTGCTAGGTACATCTAATAAGCGATAACTATTTACAAAGCTATTGGTTTTATCAGAGGCAATTATTTTACCCTTTTGAATGTAGGTAATTGAATCTGCACATTTATCTAAATCTGATGTAATATGAGTAGAAAATAAAATTGATACACCATCCTCTGCTAAATCTAAAAATACTTCTAATAAATCATCACGAGAAACAGGATCCAGTCCACTAGTAGGCTCGTCCAAAATAAGAAGCTCTGCATGATGTGAAAGAGCAATTGCTAAATTGAATTTTACCTTCATACCTTCAGATAATTCTATTAGTTTCTTTTCTTCATCCAAGGAAAATCTTTTTAAGTAACTATGGTATAAGTTATCATCCCAATTAGGATAGAAGGATTTTGTTATAGATATAATATCTTTAATTTTTTTACGTTGATAATAATTAATCCCTCCAGCTGCATATCCAATACGCTGCTTAATTTCCTTTTCGCTATTATTAAAATTTAAACCAAAGAATTGTATCTTACCAGAATCTTCATGAACCAAATTTAAAAGGCATTTTAAAGTTGTTGTTTTACCAGCACCATTTCTACCTATAAAGCCCATAATTGATCCTTTATCCATAGAAAAAGATACATTATTAAGCTTAAACTTTGGATATTCTTTGCAGAGATTCTCTACTATTAATATCTTTTCCATTTATAATCCTCCTTATAAAATATGATTATTTTTTATATATATTTTTCATTCCTACATAAGCATCTGTAAGTATTTTATCAATAGTATCCCAATCCCAGTCTAAATAAGATGTTGCAATCATTGTTGCAATACCATGGGCATAAATCCACATTTCAATATGAAATTTAAATGCATCATCATAGCTAATATCTAAATTTGAAGAAATAATACTAATGATATTTTCAAGTGATTCTTTTTCATCTTCAATTTTTTCATTAGAACGGTCCCTCATAAAAAGTAGCTTAAAGAGTTCTTTTTCTTCCTTTGCAAATTTAATATATGATATACCACTTGATTTGTATTTTGGATAATTTGTGTTCTTAAATCCTTCTTCGATATATTGGTTATATAGTGATTTAGCTGAGGCAATTACATCTTTTTTAAGCTCATCCATAGAAGAATAATTACTAAAAATAGGTTGAGTAGAGCAGTTTAACTCTTTTGCTATTGCCCTTGCATTTAATGAATTTACACCACTTTTACGGACAATATTTATAGAGGCTTCAATAATATTTTCTTTTGTTACCTTTATTTTAGGTGGCATAGTAAAAACTCCTTTCATAATATAACAAATGTTATATATCTAATGTTATTTTAACTCTAAAAAATAATTTTTACAACTAATTTTTTCCTTTTCTAAAAGCTAATGGAGTTTTCCCATGAATTTTCTTAAACATCTTTACAAAGTTTCCACTATAGTTGTAGCCAACCATCTTAGAAATTTCATCAACACTTAATTCAGTTGTAGAAAGTAAGTTTTCTGCCATAGTCATTCTAATGGAGTTAGTATATTCGCTAATGGACATATGATATTTTGCGGAAAAACCTGCCTTTAACTTTTGCTCATTAAGATAAACCATTTTACTTAAGGTTGCAATAGTTGGCGGGTTGCAAGCCTCCTTAGTTAATATTTCATAGGCCTTTTGGATGGCATTGGCATCAGAAGCTGTTAGCTTTAAAAATCTATTTTTTCCTATTTTTATTTCTCCATAATTTATTTGATTGGTGAAAGTATTGTCTGGAGAGGAATGTACTTCTTTAGAAATTATATCAATACATTCTAAAACCTTGCTTTCTAAATATAAAGGAGTTAATTCATTCACTTGAGCTAGATTTCTTATATTTTGAATAATTGATGCTATTTCAAGAGGCAAATACATATAAGTATAATTTTTAATAAAATTATTAAAATCCACAGTATCCTTAAAGTTTGGATTAATTACTTCATCAAAATATTTCTTGTAGATTGTTATTTCTGCACCATGTAGGTGTTGCCCCCTTTTCCATGTCTGTTTTCCTTTAAGGCCATTTTCTACAATAAAGAAGGAAGAAGGGCTAAATGAAGATACAGGATTATTCTCTATTTTAAATTTAGTTTCTCCAGTATAAACAGTTCCAAATCTAATAAATTCTTCTTTATGCTCAAAGGATAATGAAAAATCCTCTGGGATTGTATAATCTCCAATACCAAAATCATAGTAACCCTCTCTAGAATATTTAATAAAAAAACCTAAATCAGGTCTTTTTAAATTCTTATAAATAGTAGAATTTCCCCTGGGGTATGGAGAAAAAGTTATTTTTTCTAAAACTTGATTTTGAAATTCCTTTGTGGTTTTAGCAATCATATTAGCCACCCTTTCTATATAAGTAAATCCATAAAATGCTATTTTTAGCCTTACATTTTTCACGTATGCTTTGGTAATAATATTATTAATAAAATATCTAGTATTATAACATAATTTTATCATAATAGATGATAAAATTATTAAATTAGGTGCAAGGGTTGTATTGAGAATGAATATCATATACAATTCATTACGACGTCAAGAAATAATAACAATAGTTATAAAATAATGGAGGTATAATATGAAAAGAAATATATTAAAAACTTTAGTAGCTACATGCATGACAGCAGTTATGTTAGTTGGTTGTGGAGTTAATAATGGTGGTACAAGTAATGAGAAAACTTCAGAAAAGACAGTAACAGTTACAGACGTTAGAGGAGAAGTAGAAATACCATCAGAGCCTCAAAGAATAGTAGATTTAAGCGGTAATAGTGATATATTATCAATTTTAGGATATAAGGTTATAGGAACAGCAAATAGTGATGCTTATGATTACACTAAGTTTCCTTCATACTTAGAAGAAACATTAAAGGGAGCTGAAATATTAGGCTATAGCATGCAAGATACTATGGATGTAGAAGCAGTTATGAACTTAAACCCAGACTTAATAATAATATCAACAGTTCAAGAAAAAATGTATGATCAATTAAGTGAAATTGCTCCAACAGTTATGATTCAATTAGAAGCATTAGATTGGAAAGATGACGTAAAGGCATTTGCAAAAGTATTTAATAAAGAAGATGCAGCAGATAAATGGTTAGCAGATTATGAAGCTAAGGCAAAGGCAGCTGGAGATAAGATTAAATCAGAATACGGTGAAGATACTACATATCTTTCATTCTTAGCAAGTGGTGGTCAATTCTTCGTATTTGATGGAGCTGGATTTGGTAGCGTTTTATATGATGATATGGATTTAGAAAAACCAGAAGGAATGCCAGAACAAAGTGATATAAGCCTTCCAGTAGTAACTTACGAAGGATTAGCAGCAATTAAAGCAGATTATATATTTGCAATAGCAACAGCAGAAGATTTAGCACAATTACAAAGTAATGCAATATGGAATAACCTACCTGCAGTTAAAAATGGAAAAGTTGTGATATTAGAAGCATCACCATACTTTAACCAAGGATATAGCTCAATAGGAAGAGATTTATTAGTAGATGAAATAGGTGAAATGTTAAATGAAACAAAGTAAGAAACATACAGCAATATTTGTAATTTGTAGTTTGTTACTTTTAATAGGAGGACTGGTTCTAGCTATAAGGCTGGGATCAGTTCATATTGGTTTTTCAGATATTTTTGATAGCATCTTTAATTATAGTGAAACCTTAGAACTTATGTTAGTTAGAGATGTTAGAATTCCAAGAGCCCTTTCTGTATTAATAACAGGAGGTATTTTAGGAGTAACAGGTGCAATGATTCAGGGAGTTACTAGAAATCCAATAGCAGAACCTTCTATTTTAGGAGTAAGCCAAGGAGCAACTCTAGTAATAGCAATTTTTTATGCAGTAGGAATATCAATTAATACAAGAAATGTAATGATAGCTGCTTTTATAGGAGCCCTTGTAACAGGAATTATAGTTTTAGGCTTTATATCTAAAAAAGCAAATAACAATTCAATTGCTAAGATACTTTTAGCAGGAACAGCAATGAGCACATTTTTTATTTCTTTAACAACAGTAATTGGACTTTTATCAAATCAAGCACAAATGATAGGATTTTGGGTGTCAGGTGGATTTAGAAATGCTACTTGGGCAGATTTTAAATTAGTATTTATGGTAGGAATTATAGGACTTATTATAGCAATTTTATTATCACCTAAAATAAATATATTAAATCTTGGAGATGATGTAGCCATTGGACTTGGTGAAAATCCAGAAAAAATAAGATTTACAACTCTTATGGTTATGATACCTATGGTTGCAGCAGCAGTTGCAGTTGGTAAAAACATAGCCTTTGTTGGACTTATTGTGCCACAAATAGTTAGAAAAATATTAGGAGAAGATTATAGAAGAAATATTCCTTGTTCCTTTTTACTAGGTGCAGTTTTATTAACTTATGCAGATATTGCAGCAAGAATGCTATTTAATCCATATGAAACACCAATTGGAGTATTTACAGCCTTAATTGGAATACCATTCTTTATAGCAGTTGCAAGAAGGGAGAGGGGATAATGAAAAAAAAGAAATTCAAAATAGCATTAATAATTTTATTAGCTTTATTAGTTATCTCTTTTGCAGTTACATTATGCTGGGGAACCTATAAGGTATCAGTCACAGATGTTATAAAAACTCTTATTGGAAATGGAACTAGGCTTCAAAATACAGCAATTTTAAGTATTAGACTTCCAAGATTACTAGTTGGTGCCTTTGTTGCAATTGCATTATCAACTGCAGGAGCAATACTTCAAACAATAACTAAAAATGATTTAGCAGATACAGGAATAATAGGTATAAATGCTGGAGCAGCAGTGGCAGCAGTAATATTTATAACTTATGCAACAGGAAACTATTATTCAGAACTTGGACAGTTTTCTATATTTGTATTACCTTTAATGGCAATTATAGGTGCAGCAGTTTCTTCATTTATAATATATATGCTATCAAGCAGAAATGGAATAAAGCCAAAAAGACTATTATTAATAGGTATAGGATTAAATGCTGGACTAAATGCTTTTATTACCTTCATGACCTTTAGAGGAGGAGTTGGAGATTACAATAGAGTTTTAGTTTGGACATCAGGAAGCCTTTGGGGATCAGGATGGAGCTATGCAAAGGTAATAATTCCAATAGTAACTTTAATGTTTATCTTAGTTTTATTAAATCACAAAAAATTAGATGTGTTAAATCTTTCAGATGAACTAGCTATTTCCCTAGGCTTAAATATAGAAAGAGAAAGAAAAAAGTTTTTAAGCTTTGCAGTAATTTTAGCAGGAACAGCTACAGCTTTTGCAGGAAATATAGGTTTCATTGGACTAATTTCCCCTCATATTGCAAGGAAATTAGTAGGTCCATACCATAAGAATTTTATTGTGATTTCAGCAATTATAAGTGTTATTATAGTTCTTCTTGCAGATGCAGTTTCAAGAAATTTATTTTCACCAATTGAAATTCCTGTAGGAATAACAGTATCTATATTTGGAGTACCATATTTTATTTATTTAATGATGAAGGAGAAATAGTTATGGAAGCTATTAGTGTAAATAACTTAAGTGTTGCTTATGAAAACAACATTATAATTGAAGATATGAATTTAAAAATTCCAAAGGGAAAAATCAGCATAATAATTGGAGCTAATGGATGCGGAAAATCTACTTTGCTTAAGACTATAGCTAGAATTAATAAGCCTAAAAATGGAGATATATTTATAAATAGCAAAAATATAAAGAAAATAAAAGAAAAAAGTATTGCTAAAGAAGTTGCATTTCTTCCCCAGGGACCAGTTTGTCCAAGTGGGCTTACAGTGAGAGAATTAGTGGCATATGGAAGATTCCCTCATCAAAAGATTATAGGTGGACTTAATAGTCATGACAAGGATCTTATTGACTGGGCAATAAAAGAAACTGGACTTTCTGAATTTGCAGATAGGGAAGTTGAGAACTTATCAGGAGGGCAAAGACAAAGAGCTTGGATAGCAATGACTTTAGCTCAAGAAACAGAAATAATAATGCTTGATGAACCAACTACTTATTTAGATATGTCTTATCAACTTGAAGTTTTAGAAGTACTTCAAAAATTAAATAGAGAAAAAAATATTACAGTAGTTATAGTTTTACATGAGCTTAATAATGCTTGCAGATTTGCAGACAATATAATTGGTCTTAAAAAAGGTAAGATTATTTGTGAAGGAAAGCCACTAGATGTAATTACTAAGAAAACATTAAAAGAAATATATGGAATAGATGCTACTCTTCAAAAAAGTGAAAATGGTCTATATCCAATATGTATGGATTATGAACTTCTAAGGGAGGGTGCATGAGAAACAAAAACTTTATAATAATAGTAATAGGGCAAATTATATCCTTATTTGGAAATGCAATACAAAGATTTAGTATGTCCTTATATTTATTAGAATTTACAGGTAGTGCTGCTACCTTTGCAAATATACTAGCAATATCAACTATACCTTATATATTATTTGCACCTATAGCAGGAATGCTTTCAGATAATATAAATAGAAAAAAGATAATGGTTTATTTAGATTTTTTCTGCTCAATATTAATAGGAGGCTATGCCTTTATATTACTACAAGGTAGAGATCATGAATTAATAGTTGCAGCAGTAATGTTTATATTATCAATTTGCTATACCCTATATGGACCAGCGGTAACATCATCAATTCCACAAGTTGTAGAAAGTGATAAACTTACAGCTGCCAATGGAATAATAAATCAAGTAGGCTCAATTGTAAACTTTGTAGGGCCAATATTTGCTGGGGTATTATATGGATTAGTAGGAATTAAAGCCATTGTTATAATAAATGCTATAAGCTTTTTCTTATCAGCAGTAATGGAATTATTCTTAGAAATTCCAGATGTTAAAAAGGAAAACAATTCAAAGGAGCACAAGGTTTTATCTATAGGCTTTGTTAAAAAATCATTTGTAGATATGAAACATAGCTTTATATATTTAAAGAAGGAAAAGAAAATAATACTTGGAATTATAGCATCCTATGCCTTATGTAATATTTTCTTGGTGCCAATACTATCTATAATTGCACCTTACTTTATAAATATATTCCTAGGATTACCTTCAGAAGTGTACGGAATAGTAGAAGGTATATGCGTATTAGGAATGATACTAGGTGGACTATGGATAACATTAAAACCAAATAGGTTTTCAATGAAAAAAGTCCACTATACATATTTCCCAATGATAATAGGTATTACAGTAATGTCTACTTTAACTAGCATTAACGCAAGTAACTATACATTAGCTGCCCTTTTTGCCATAGGTGGTATGGCAATTATGCTATCATTATCATTATCAAATGTTTTAACACTAACCTTTATACAAAAGGAAGTACCCCAAGATATGTTAGGAAGAGTATCTGCCTTTTCAGTAGCAGTGGCAACCATAAGTGTAGCTCCAGGACAATTATTATTTGGACAAATTATAGACCTAGGAGTGCCAATTGGAATAATAATGATAATTACCCTTATAGCAAGCATTGGGTTATTATTCTTTGTTAAATGGAACGTTAGAGGAATGAATAATGAAGAATTAAGAATGAAGAATTTAGGTTAAAACTCTTACAGAGTTTTGGAAAAGGAATGAATAAAGGATTAAACTCCATCGGAATTAATAAATTTCATAACTCAGCTTGTCTGAGTTATTTCGCTAATTTTACATTATTAATTATTCATTTTTCATTTATTACATTGGCTTGCCTGAGTTATTTCTATAATTATGCAGTATCAATTATGCATTATATATTTGGTAAATTTTGGACCCCAGGGGGAATTAATTCCCCTGTTTTTTTTTATGTTTTACTTTAAATGAAAATTAGAAAAATACAAATATTTAACCTTTTAAGTAAAAAAATACAAAAATAACTCATATTATGGTTGAATTTGTAAAATATGTATATTATAATTGTTTATGCAAAATAAACATTATATGGAGGGGTAAAATGAGAAAATTTAAATTATTTATGGCTAGTGTTTTAACTTACTTTATGGCAATGTCAATATTACCAACAGCGTTATTTCAAACAGTAGCTAATGCATCAGAAAATGACTATATAAAATTTGTTAAAAGTGATTATTATTTAAAAGGGAATGCACAATATAGTGATGAAGCTTTAATAGCTTATGGTAAATCTAGAGATGGGGATACACAAATTTCTATAGTGAAAAATGGACAAGAAACTTTATTAAAAGAAGTAAAAGGATATTCTACAGTACAAGTTTTTTCAAATGGAGACTATAGAGCTGGGATAGTTTATTCTAAATGGGAAAATGAAAATTATAATGAAACTTTTGAAGAATTTAATTTTAAAACTAAAGAGTTTAAAGCAATAACTAAAGAAGAATTCGCCAATATCTCTGGAATAAAAAAAGGTGATTATGTACCATATGCACCAATAAAAGATAAAAATGAATTGAATAAATATTTTAATAGATTTAATGAAAAATATAATTTAAATTTAAATGTAGAAGATAAAGAGTATTCTGAGGAGTCAGGAAACTGGCAAGGTAAAAATGGAAGCAACACTTCTGTTAATATATGGAATGACTATAATAATAAAGATATAGAGCTTATGAATTATTCTGAATATGACAGTGAAAATGGGTCAGTAGTTAGATATTCAGGATTAATTTATAAAGACTATGTATATATATCTAAATCTTATGGATATGGAGATATACAATATAATACAGGAAGTAATAATAATATTTATATTTGGGGAAATATTGAGGGAAATAATTATAATTTAGTTCAAGTAAAATATGGAAAAGAAATATCAAATGGAAATATAACTTTAGAAGATAATGTATATCCTTATTTAAAAGAACTAGATAATAAAATATATATTAATGATTATGATAAGGTATATATATATGAATTGGTAGGCAATAAATATAACTTACTAAATTCAATTGAAAATTTAGGATTAAATTTAAATTCAAGTAAACCAATATTGTTAGAAAAAAATGAAGAAAAAATATATTTAAGTGAAATAAATGGTAGTCAAGTATCTAAAATTATTGAATTAACTAAAGAAATAAACAGTATAAAAAATGATGATTATAATTATTTTAATATATATGAAGAAAATGGACAAATATCAATTGTAACGCCAAAAGGATTTATCTTATTACAAAAGCCTAGTAGAGATACAGGAAATAATGAGGAAACCCCAAAGCCACAGGAACCAGTAACGCCAACAAAACCAGGGGATAATGGTGAGACAAAACCTTCGGAAGATAAAGTAGTTACAGAAGTACCAAGAATTAATCCAAATGAGAAAAATGAAATAGCTGTAAAAACTACAGAAGGAACTAAGAATATAGAAGTAGTTATTAAAGACATAGAAGCCATTAAAAATGGTAATGGGTCATTAAATATAGTTACAGATAGTGGATTTAAAATTAATTTACCATTATCAGCAATAGATAAGAGCCTTTTAGAAGGAGCTAAGGATGTTACTATTAAGTTAGATATTATAGACAATTCAGATATAGTTAAAAATATCAAAGGAGTTAATAAGGTATTCGATTTTAATTTAATCATAAATAAAGAAGATGGAACTACAAATGTCCATAACTTTAAAGAGGGATTAGTTGAAGTTAAGATTAATTTAACTGATAAGGATTTTGAAGGATTAAATAAAGATAAGATAGTAGTTTACTATTATAATGATTCAAGCAAAGCCTTTGAAGAAATGGAAACTTCAGTTAATGGAAATGAAGTAACTTTTAAAACTCCACATTTCTCTAAGTATGTAATAGCAGAAAAGATAGAAACAAAAAATGAAGAAACACCAGCAAATGAAGGAGATAATGGAAACAAACCTTCTACAGAAAATAAAACTGAAACTGGAAAGGGTCAATTACCTGAAACAGGAGCAAGAGTATCCAATACTACAATATTAGTTTTAGCAGTAGGAATGTTAGCTATTGGTGGAGCTATGTTCTTTAGAAAAAGAAAACATGCTTAATTTAAAGTAGAATAATTACAAATCCATGCTTTAGATAAATCTATTGCATGGATTTTTAAATAAGGAGACAGTTTATGTTTGAAATAATAATAGGAATATTACCCTTTATAGTTCTATCTTCAGTTTTTAAAGAAAACTTAGGGTCCTTAATTTTGTTTTTAGTAGGAAGCATTTTTATTATTAAAAATAAAGATAAAATTAAAGAGAGTAAGTACTTTTTAATCCTAATAATAATGTGGATTTCAATACTTATATCCCAAATAGTGGTTTCACCTTACATTGAAAGTATTTCAGGAAGCTTTTTATATTTAAATATGGCTATTTACTATTTGATTTATGGATATATTTTAAAAGATAAAAATAAAGATGAAATGCTAAAATACATACTTTTATCAATGTCTGGAATATGTATATTTTATATCTGCTATCATGGATTATATCAAGGGATTAGAATCTTTGGTAATATTGGATATGCAAATAGTTATGCAGTACTACTTCTAATTGGACTTTATTTAAATAAGCTTAGAGAAGAAGATAAACTTACAGATATTATAGAAACGATTTTATTTATAGGTTTATTATTTACAGGTTCAAGAACAACATTGATTTTATCTATTATTTATATAATTTACAAGGTATATAGAGATAAGAAATACAATAATACAAAGATAATACTATCCTTAGAACCAATTGCATTAGGAACTGTACTATATGTAATTTTAGATAAATTAAGGTTAATAGCAATATTTATATTACCATTAGTATTGATATTTTACATATTAATTAAAAATTTAAAATTTAAAGATAAACTTTATTATGCTTTAGGAGTTTTACTGATAATAATATTATTTTTATCCAATAGTAATACATTCAACAGGCTTAAAAATATTAAATTAAGTAATGGAACCTTTCAAGAAAGGCTTGTTTACTATGAAGATTCCATTAATAGTATTATAAAACATCCCTTTGGCAATGGAATAAATATGTTTCAATATAAGCAGTTTGATAATGCCACAGCCTTTTATGATGTTAAGTACATACATAGTTCATATTTGCAAGTAGGTTATGATACTGGAATAATTAATTTAATAATCTTCCTAGCTGTTATTCTAATAGGATTATATAAAATATTTAAAAGTAATAATGTAGATAAGAATTATTTAATATTAGCTTATTTAACTATATTATTACATTCAATATTAGACTTTGACTTATCCTTTAGTACCTTTCCAGTAATTCTTGTTATGTTAGTAGTTTTAGGGGATATAGAAGTACTAGATAAGAAGAAAAGAAAAGTTCCTAAAGAAACTAATAAAAAGGCTTTTAAAGAAAGCAATAAAGCCTTTAAAGAAAGAAATAAAAATGAAGGAATTATTTTAAGTAATTATCTTTATATGGGCATAGCTGCTATTTCTATTTATTTTGTAATTTATGAATCTAGTATAGTTCTAGGAAATTACATAATAGATGTTAATGCAAATCTAGCAGATAAGATTTTTAGCTTCTCAAATAGTATATCCTTTAAAAGAGATTACAGAGGATACTTTAATAGAGCTCAAGCTAAGAAAAATATATATGATGAAACTAAGGATGAGAACTATATAAATGAAGGAATAGATTTATTAGAAACTAGTAAAAAAATAAATCCTTATGATCCAATGGTGGAATGGAATTTATCATATTTACATGAATCCTTAGGTAATAATTTAGAAGCTATAAAATATGCAGAGAATGTAGTTGAAAGAGAAAGATTTTATCCAGGAGCATATATAAGGCTTTATGATTATTTAATGAAACTTTACGGTGAAACTGGAGATAGAAATACTGAATATAAGCTTAAAAAATTAGAAATTACTTATTATGTTAACTATGAGGAGTTAAATAAAAGAGCTAAATATATGAATAATCAGCTTAAAGAAAATTTTGATGATATTAGAAGTGAAAATATAGATTACAATATATTATTAAATGGGAAATATAAAAAGGAAATTAAATATTTTAGTCAAGAAGATGAGAAGTGGACAAACTACCCTTACAAAACAATAGATAATCCTTTAGGGCAAACAGGTTGTGGAGTTACAGCTATGGCAATGATTCAATCCACAATTAAAGAAGCAGATATAAATCCAATAGAAATGGCAAAGTACTCAATTGAAAATGGCTATTGTAATAACAATACAGAAGTAGAGTTTTTTGATGAAGTTGTTAAAGAGACACCATATAAATTAGAAGTTCAAAAATTCAATGGAAATGAATTAACAAAAATAAAAAGGTTGGTAAGTGATGGAGAACATATGGCAATTGCTTTAATGAAACCAGGAAGCTTTACAACTGAAGGCCATTACTTAGTTATATATGGAATAGAAACAATAGATGGAGTAAATTATTTTAATGTTTTAGATAGCAATAAGGATAACCCAAACTACAAGGATAATGAAAATATAATTTATAATACTCCAAAGGATGGAATTATAAAAGTAAAAGCAAGCCTATTCTTAGAAGAAGCTATTGAATATTGGGTTTATAGCGAGTAACTGGAAAAAACTGGTCCCCAGGGGAATGAATTCCCCTGGGGAATAAATTTTCATTTTAAATTTTCTTAGTTTAGGGTATAATGAATAACTAGAGAAAAGAGATTTAACTAAAGCAAATTTAATTTGAAATTCAAGGAGGAAAGGCCATTGGCAGATTATATAAGTGAAATAGAAAAGAGAAGAACCTTTGCTATTATATCCCACCCAGATGCAGGTAAAACTACATTAACAGAAAAATTCCTATTATACGGAGGAGCTATAAGACTTGCAGGTTCAGTAAAGGCTAGAAAGGCTTCAACTCATGCAGTATCCGACTGGATGGAAATAGAAAAGCAAAGAGGTATTTCAGTTACTTCATCAGTAATGCAATTTAATTATAGAGGACATTGTATAAATATATTAGATACACCAGGTCACCAAGACTTCTCAGAAGATACATATAGAACTCTTATGGCTGCAGATAGCGCAGTTATGGTAGTGGATGGAGCAAAGGGTATAGAAGATCAAACAAGAAAGCTATTCCATGTTGCTTCACTTAGAGAAATGCCTATATTTACATTTGTAAATAAGATGGATAGAGAAGCTAAGGACCCATTTGAATTATTAGAAGAGATAGAAAACGAACTTGGAATAAAGACATACCCAATGAACTGGCCAATAGGTTCAGGAAAAGAGTTTAAGGGAGTTTACGAAAGAGATAACAATAGAATTATTGCATTCTCAGCAGGAAACCACGGACAAAGTGCAGTAGATGCTGTTGAAGGTTCAGTAGATGATCCAAGATTTAGAGAAATATTAGGGGATGCCCTTCATGATAAATTAATGGAAGATATTGAATTATTAGATATCGCTGGAGATGAATTAGATTTAGAAAAGGTTAGAACTGGAGAATTAACACCAGTATTCTTTGGATCAGCTTTAACTAACTTTGGTGTAGAGCCATTCTTAGAACATTTCTTAGAGATGACTACAGCACCACTTCCAAGACATTCAAGCATAGGAGAAATAGACCCATTTGATAAGAACTTCTCTGCCTTTGTATTTAAAATCCAAGCAAATATGAATAAGGCACACAGAGATAGAATTGCCTTTATGAGAATTTGTTCAGGTAAATTTGAAAAGGGGGAAGATGTATATCATATGCAAGGTGGTAAGAAAATTAAACTTTCACAACCACAACAATTTATGGCTCAAGATAGAGAAATAGTAGAAGAGGCATATGCAGGAGATATAATTGGGGTATTCGATCCAGGTATATTCTCAATTG
Source organism: Bacillota bacterium (assembly GCA_023445445.1). Classification (GTDB taxonomy): domain Bacteria; phylum Bacillota; class Clostridia; order Clostridiales; family Clostridiaceae; genus Clostridium. The sequence goes on along the minus strand of JAEXLD010000027.1, from coordinate 1,146 downwards.
GAGATACATTATGTGCACCATCAAAGAAATTTAAATTTGAAGGAATTCCTACATTTGCACCAGAACACTTTGCTAGAGTAAGACCAGTAGATACTATGAAGAGAAAACAATTCGTAAAAGGTGTTACTCAAATAGCACAAGAAGGAGCAATCCAAGTATTTAGAGAATCCTTTGTAGGTATGGAAGAAATAATAGTTGGAGTTGTTGGTGTACTTCAATTTGAAGTTCTAGAATACAGACTTAAAAATGAATACAACGTTGATATAAAGATGGATAGACTTCCATTTAGATATGTAAGATGGATAGAAAATAAAGATATAGATATGGACAAATTAAACTTAACTTCTGATGCAAAAAGAGTTAAAGACTTTAAAGATAGAAATATCCTTATATTCCAAAATGACTGGGGTATTAACTGGGCATTAGACCACAATAAGGGCTTAATACTTTCAGGAGTAGGTAAAAGCGACGAATAATAAGGTTAAAGAGATGGTGTATTAATAATATACCATTTCTTTATTATTGTGAAAATTATTTTAAAATAATGCAAAATAAAATTATTTACATTAAATCAAATTTAAGGTATATTTACATAATAATTGGCTTTTTGGGGTGGTGAAATATTGAATATAAAGGATAAATTATTACAAAAAATTAAGAATAAAACGGCAAAAGTTGGCGTAGTAGGCTTAGGTTATATTGGATTACCTTTAGCTGTAGAAAAAGCAAAGGCTGGATACGAAACTATTGGTTTTGATGTACAAGAGAGAAAAGTAGAAATGGTTAACAATGGAGAAAACTATATTGGTGATATTGTGGATTCAGAATTAGCTGAGTTAACTAAAAAGGGGCTTTTAAAAGCTACTACAGATTTTAGTTTTATAAGTGAATTAGATACAGTATGTATTTGTGTTCCTACACCACTTGATTTATATAAGCAACCAGATTTATCTTATGTTGTAAAATCAACAGAAAATGTTGCTAAGTATCTTCATAAAGGTATGATAGTAATACTTGAAAGTACTACTTATCCAGGAACTACTGAAGAAGTTTTAAAACCAATACTAGAAAGAAATGGACTAAAATGTGGAGAAGATTTCTTCCTAGCATTCTCACCAGAAAGAGTAGACCCAGGTAATAAGCACT
>JAEXLD010000109.1 GCA_023445445.1 Bacillota bacterium | reverse complement strand
TGCTGATACACATTGTTCTATTTCAGGAGTGTGTCTATGAGCTCCTATACCATATGGGGAAAAGTTCTCATATAGTTCTGGATAGTGTGATTTTAAAGTAAGAACTCTACCAGCACCTGTTGCCCCTGATTTTGAATCACAAATTATATTATTAACTTCAATTAAGGATTTTTTTAATAAAGGCATTAAGGCAAGCTCTATAGATGTTGGATAGCAGCCTGGATTTGCTATTATTTTATATTCTTTAATTTTATCTCTATTAAATTCTGGAAGAGCATAGATACTTTCTTTATGAAGATTTTTGTGTTTATAATCTTTTCCGTACCATTTCTTATAATCCTCTTCATTATCAAGTCTAAAATCTGCTCCAAGATCTATTAAAATTTTATTTTCTTTATTAACTAATTCTGCTATGTCTTCACTTAAACCGTGAGGAAGAGCAGCAAAAATAATATCACATTTACTTATTACATCTTCTTGTTTTTCGCATATTAAATTAGTTACTCCATAAAAGTTTTTATATATAGATGAAAATTCCTCTCCTTCATAACTAACGGAACTAATGGCTTCTATTTTCACTTTTGAATGATTTAATAAAAGTCTTAATAATTCAGCGCCTACATAGCCTGTTGCACCAATTATTCCTACTTTAAGCATTTTACTGCCTCCTTAGTTTTATTTATTGATTCTAATAGTAGTTCTAGTTGTGTTTTAACTGAAGAAGAACTAGGGCCACCAAAGACTTTTCTTTCTTCTACACAATTTACTAAGTTTATTGCTTCATATATATCATTTTCAAATATTGAAGAGAAGGTCTTAAATTCTTCTAAAGTAAGATCATCAATTGCTATATTTTCTTTTATACAATGAAGAACTATAGCACCAACTATTTCATGAGCTGTTCTAAAGGCTAATCCTTTTTTCACAAGATAATCTGCCACATCAGTAGCATTAGTAAAGCCTAGGGAAGCTCCTTTTCTCATATTTTTCTTTTTTACTTTTAAGGTGTCTAGCATTCCAGCAAAGGTCTTAAGTGAAAGGCTTGCTGTATCTAGAGCATCAAATAAAGCTTCTTTATCTTCTTGCATATCCTTGTTATAAGCTAGAGGCAAGCCTTTCATAACTGTAAGAAGTGTAATTAAATCTCCATAAACTCTTCCAGTTTTTCCTCTAACTAATTCAGCAACATCTGGATTTTTCTTTTGAGGCATTATACTACTGCCTGTACTATATTCATCTGATAATTCAATAAAGCTAAATTCATTAGTAGCCCAGAGAATAATTTCTTCAGAAAATCTTGATAAATGCATCATTATCATAGATAAAAGTGAAAGTGACTCAATAGCATAATCTCTATCTGATACTGAATCTAAGCTATTTACTGTAATTTGTGCAAATCCTAGGTCCTTTGCAATCATATGTCTATCTAAATTGTAGGTAGATGTTGCAAGAGCACCACTTCCTAAAGGCATTTCATCTAATCTTTTATAACAATCAAAAATCCTGCTAATATCTCTTTTAAACATTTCTGCATAGGCTAAAAGATGATGAGCAAAAGTAATTGGTTGAGCTTTTTGCATATGAGTATATCCAGGCATTATAGTATCTATATTTTCATTTGCCTTTTTATATATAACTTCTTGAAGATTAATAACATCTTTTAATAGAGATATTAAAGCTCTCTTTAAATATAATTTTGTATCTAAAGTAACTTGATCATTTCTGCTTCTTGCTGTATGAAGTTTTTTCCCTTCATCACCAATATAGTAGGTTAAAGTTCCTTCAATAAAACTATGAATATCTTCTGAAGCCTCATCTATTTTAATTACTCCATTTTCTAGTCTACTTAATATTGTTTCTAATCCTGCTGCAATCTTTTCGCTATCTTCTTTTGGAATTATATTTTGTTTACCAAGCATTTTTACATGGGCTAAACTACCTAAAATATCTTCTTTATACATTCTAGAGTCAGTTCTTATTGAAGAGTTAAAGTCATTAACTAAAGAATTAACTCCCTTTTCAAAACGTCCACCCCAAAGCTTCATAATTATTTACCAGCTTTCTTTAAAGATTCAAGCATTTTTGATCTTACTATAATAGGTAGTCCAAATAAATTTATAAACCCAGCAGAATCTTTTTGATTGTAAACAGCATCTTCTCCAAAAGTAGCATATTCTTCACTATATAATGAATAAGGAGATGTCATCCCAGCATTAACAATATTACCTTTATATAATTTTAATCTAACTTCACCAGTTACAGTTTCTTGAGTTTTATCTATAAAGGCAGATAATGCTTCTCTAAGAGGAGTAAACCACTGACCGTTATATACTAAATCTGCAAATTTTAAGGCTATAACTTCTTTATAATGTGAAGTTTCTTTATCTAAACAAAGTTCTTCTAAATCCTTATGAGCTTTGTATAGGATAGCTCCACCTGGTGTTTCATATACACCTCTTGATTTCATTCCAACTAATCTATTTTCAACCATATCCATTATTCCTATGGCATTTTCTCCACCAATTTTATTAAGCTTTTCTATTAATGTAGTACCATCTAATTCTTCACCATCTAAAGCAACTGGAATACCTTTATCAAATTTTAAAGTGATATAAGTTGCTGTGTTAGGTGCTTTTTCTAAGGTATTAGATAGTTCTAATATTTTTTCATAATTTGGCTCATTAGCAGGATCTTCCAAATCTAAGCCTTCATGACTTAAGTGCCATAGATTTTTATCCTTGCTATAATTTGTTTCATAACTTATAGATATAGGTATTTCTCTATCTAAAGCATATTTAATTTCTTCTTCTCTAGATTTAATATCCCAAATTCTCCAAGGAGCTATAATATCCATATTAGGTGCAAAAGCTTTAACAGCTAATTCAAATCTAACTTGATCATTTCCCTTTCCAGTACAACCGTGACATATAGCATCAGCACCTTCAGCTAAAGCTATTTCAACAAGTCTTTTTCCTATTATAGGTCTTGCAAAAGAAGTACCAAGTAGATATTTACCTTCATAAATTGCATTAGCTTGAATAGTAGGGAAGATATAATCTTCTACAAACTCTTTATTTAAATCTTCAATATAGCATTTAGATGCCCCAGTATTAATAGCTTTTTCTTCTAAGCCTACAAGCTCATCCTTTTGTCCAACATTTCCAACTACAGCAATTACTTCACATCCATAAGTTTCTTTAAGCCAAGAAATTATAATTGAAGTATCCAGACCTCCAGAATAAGCTAGTACAACTTTATTATATTTTTTCATATTTAATTAGCCCCCTTTTTAAAATGTAAATAAAAACTACATTTAAACTATGTTAATAATTATACGCTCTAAGGTATAATTATGCAACAACTATTTTAATATTTATGCAGAAAATATGAATAATTATTGAATAAACCTTTAAGTTGCAAGAATAAAGGTATAACTATGTAATATATATGTTGTGATTATGGTAAAGAGTATGGAATTATACAGAAAATAGTATAATAATATTCAATAATAATGAATAAAAACCATAGATAATAAGAATTTTAAAACAGAAAATATGCTATAATTAATATGTGGTTAATATTTACAATTGTTAATTATCAACACAAGAAAATTTAATTGTTTAGGAGAATTATATGGGGTATGGATTTTTATTTATCAGTGTAGGATTAATATGTATATTTTTGCAAAAAACTAATTGGCATAAGGAATATATAATAAAACATAACTTTTCAGAATTAGATGATTTCTTAGGATTTATAAGAAATGTTATAGGAGTTATATTTATAATAATAGGTATTGTTATATTGATTATATAGGAAATAAATTAATAGAGTCTTACTAAATAAAAGCACTGGAAGGGTTTAAAACTCCTAATGAGATAACTGTTTTCGTAGATTAGGGGGAAATTACAATTAAGAAGATGTGGATGAAATATATAATAGAAAGGAAAGTTAAAATGGATATAAATATTTTTGCTATAATACTAATTTTATTAGTTATAGTGATTACATTTAACATGGTATATTATATACCTAATAAATTAAAGGAACAGGAAGAGAAGCAGACACTGTATATTAAAGAATTGTATACTAGATTAAATAGACTTGAAAGTAAAATAGATGAAAAAAGAAATATTGAAAGTAAAAGATAGTGAGAACTTATTATAGAGGGGAAGTCTATGAATAAAAATAATGATTCTAAGCATTGGAAGTTAGGAATATTTTATTATAATCCAGATGATCCATCTGAATCTGTTGAGAGAAGAAATGGTATGGGTAGTACTATTAATTTTGCAAGTAAAGTTGGTAGATTAATACTTTTATTTTTCTTTATACCACCTATAATGATAGCCTTGGTATTTATTATAGTAATGCTTGTAAAATAAATAATTAAAATGGACATGCTTATAAAATTTATTAATAAGAAGTGAGAGTGTTAATAATGAAGATTGAATATGGAAGTGAAGAAGACTTTCAATTTATACTTGATAATGATAGACATGTATCTAAAGAATTAATAAAAAATAAATTAAAGGAAAAAGAAACTATAATAGCAAAAGATGAAAATAATAAAATTATAGGGTGGTTAAGATATAATTATTTTTGGGACAATACTCCTTTTATGAATATGCTTTATATAATTGAAAACTATAGAAATAAGGGTATTGGCAAAGAATTAGTTTTATTCTGGGAAAATGAAATGAAGAAAAAAGACTATGAACTTCTTATGACATCAACCCAATCTAATGAAGAAGCACAGCATTTTTATAGAAAATTAGGATATAAGGATGCTGGAAGTTTATTATTACCTAATGAGCCCTTAGAAATAATTTTTATAAAAACTATATAAGTATATTATTAGGAAATATGAAATTATAAAAAGTTCTAATTTTAGTATTTTATTATTAATTTATAAGAAATTTTAAGTGTTAAGGAGAGAACCATGATTAATAAAAAAATTACAATACAATTTACATTACTAACCTTTTGTATTGCATATCTTGTAGCTGGCTCTTTGATTTTTCTCGGACAATTTGGATATAGGGTACACAACTGGGTTAATACATTTCAACAATTTATGATGAATGTTCCCTTTTCAATATATATTTTATCTCCAGCTATAGCCTCATATATTGTTTTGAAGAAAAATAATAAGATATCAAATTTTATGGAATGGTTAAAAAACGTATTTTACTTTAGAAATAGTGTATTATCATATTTGTTTGTTATATCAGGAGTGGCAGTTTATTTTTTATCTCATATTATAGTTTCCGGAGCGTGGGAAACAACACTTCCATTTTATACATTTTTCCTTTCCTTACCTGGTAATCTTATTATAGGTGGGTTAGAAGAAGCTGGTTGGATGTATATACTGCAACCTAATCTGAATAAAAAATATGGATATATTCTATCTTCTATCTACACCGGAATAATATGGATATTGTGGCATATTCCACTTTTCTTTATATTAGGAACTAACCATGGAGATGGACTCATTAACTTTTGGATGTTCAATGTTCAACTTATGTCATTTCGATTTTTTAATGGAGCTATTTATAAAATATCAGGAAAAGGGCCAGTATTTATGTGTGTATTATTTCATACTATGTTCAATGCTGCATCTCCAATTTTCGGAACTATGACTATGACTTGGACAGGTACTATTGTTGCAAATACAGTTATTATACTTATTTCAATCGTTACTGTTAACATATATGATAAAAAGAAAAGACAGTCATTACAAGTTTAACCTATGATAATGAAAGAGAAAAATAATGTTGTGGTAACTTGGAGCTGGCGACGGAACAAAATTACAATTTTATATTTAAGTAAAAGAATATTGATAATTACAAGATATGTTCATAATTCTGAGGAACGAAGAATTATTACCTCCAGTTTATATAAGGCTAATGAAAGAGAGAGATAGTATTGCGGTGACTTGGAGCTTGCGACGGAACAAACTTAAAATTCACTATTTAAATAAAAGAATATTTTGAATTACAAGATACGTTCATAATTCTGAGGAACGAAGAATTATTTCCTCCAGTTTTATATAGAGCTAATGAAAGAGAAAAATAATGTTGTGGTGACTTGGAGCTCGCGACGGAATAAGCAACATTATTTTTCTCTTTCATTTATAACAAGTTCTTTATGTTGGGAGTTTGTAGATCTCTTAAGTGTTCAGCTGTTGAACGGAGAGAATGAAGAGTTGCTAAAGATTCAGCCCTATCTTCACCTCTAATATAAAGAGATAACTTTAAAGCATCATTTTTTAACATATCATAATCAACATGATTTAAATATATAGCAGGTACATCAGCTTCTTCAATTATTAAGTCAATTAAAGCTACAGAATCATCATAAGCACTATCTTCATCATAAGCATTTAAAAATTCTTCTATATTATCACATCTTAAAATAACTTCATTACACAAACTAACAAATTTATTATTTAAGAAAAATAAGCCTGCAACTAATATAAGAAAAAGAAAAATAGATATATATGTATTCTTCATTAATCTTCCTCCTTTTCTTTATGAAGCTGATATATAAATCTACCATTTGTATCAGTCATTGCTATTAATACATCTTTAATTGAATTAACCTTATGTTTTTTTAGTTCATTTATTATCCATTCATCACCTTTAGGAGAAGATGTTAATGAATTTCTATTTAATTCTCCATCTAATATATAGATTATAGGTAATCTTGGTTTTTGATTATTTGTACTGCTAGAACTATTTGAATTACTAGAAGAGGAACTATTATTAGATGTAAGAAAAGACATTTGGCCGTTATTCTCTAATATTCCATACTCTATTTCACTTAAATCAAAATACCCTGCAAGGCGAATTTCTTCCATAAGTTCATCTAAATTAATTTGTTGTTTTTTTAATGCTTCATATCTTATCTTACCTCTAGCAATTAAAATACAAGGTTCACCTTCAAGAATTTTTCTTGCTTTTTGACTTTTAAGCTGTAGGACAGATAGTAGTGTCTTTATAAACAATAAAGTTACTATTGGTATAACACCTAGAATTAAAGGTAATCTAGTATCTTGCATTGGTAGTGCTGCTAAGTCTGAAATCATAATAGTAATTACAAATTCATAAGGTTGTAGTTCTCCAATTTGTCTTTTTCCCATTAGCCTTATAACTAGAATAACTAAGGCATAAAGGAACACTGTTCTTAATAATACAATAAACATTTTAACACCTCGCATAAGTATTATTTGTCTAATGGCAATTTTTATACTGTAATAGGATATAAAAAGTTTACTTTATAGTAATTAAATTGTTTTTTTATAGGATGCATTGATATAATATAATAAAGAGAATTTTACAGTGTAAATAAATTCATTTTTATGTATTTAGGAGGCAAATAAATTGTATGTTGTAATGTAGTAATTTTATTTAATACGTATATAATATTAGATAAGAGACTTTAAAAGGGATAACTGAATTGGGTATTACGGAGGTAAACATGAGCAAAATCAAAATAAACTATATGGGAAAAGAATACGAAATAGATAAGGGAATTAGCTATAAAGAATTTTTAAGTGATATTATAAAAATTAATCCTTATGATATTGCCTTATGTAGATTAAATGGAGAATATTATGAACTTTTTAAAATAATAGAAGAAGATGGCCACTTAGAACTTGTGCCTTTTTGTGATGTAAAAAGTTCAATTGGCTATAAAATATATAATAGAACATTAAATTTTATATTTATTAGAGCAGCTTTAGATTTATTTCCTAATTCAGCTATAACTATAGAACATAGCATAGGAGAAGGAGTATTTGGAGAAATCCATAAGGAAGAAGCTTTAAATGAAGAGGACTTAAAAAGAGTTAAAGAAAGAATGTTAGAACTTATAAATAGAGATATTCCTATTAAAAAAATAAAAAAGAAGAGGGAAGAGGCTATAGAAATATTTAAAGAGTATGGAATGGAAGATAAGGTGTCTTTACTTAAGCATGTCTCTTTTGAAAATGTAAGTTTATACGAATTAGATGGTAGATATGATTATTTCTATGGGCAAATGGCATTTTCTACAGGGGTAATAAAGGCTTTTGATTTAGTTTATTATGATCCAGGCTTTATATTAATGTCACCAAAAAGAGAAAATTTAGATGAAGTTTCAGAGTTTAAGGAAAATAGAAAGCTATCTCAAATTTTTATGGAAAGTGAAAAGTGGCTAAATATTATTGGTGTTGGTGAAGTTGGTTCTTTAAATGATAAAGTAGAAAATCATGAACTTAGAGATTTAATTATGGTATCTGAAGCACTTCATGAAAAGAAAATAGCTCAAATTGCAGATATGATAAATGAAAGAAAAGAAACTAAGGTGGTATTAATTGCTGGACCAAGTTCTTCAGGGAAAACTACCTTTGCCAATAGATTATCCATACAATTAAGAGTAAATGGATATATACCAGTTCCTATATCACTAGATGATTATTTTGTGGATAGAGAGCATACACCAAGGGATGAAAATGGTGAATTTGATTTTGAAAGTATATATTCATTAGATTTAGAATTATTTAATTCTCATTTAAGTAGTTTATTAAAAGGTGAAGAAGTAGAAATTCCAAGCTTTAATTTTAAACTAGGAGAAAGAGAATGGTTAGGGAAAAAGCTTAAACTACCTAACAATGGAATAATTTTAATTGAAGGAATCCACGGCTTAAATCCAATGTTAACAGAATCAATTTTAGATAAGCAAAAGTTTAAGATATATATATCAGCTTTAACACAATTGAATCTTGATAATCATAATAGAATTGCAACTACTGATATAAGAAGAGTCAGAAGAATAGTAAGAGATTATTTATCAAGAGGATATGGAGCAGAAGAAACCTTAAAAATGTGGCCATCCATTAGAAGAGGAGAAGAAAAAAACATTTTTATTTTTCAAGAAGAAGCAGATATTATGTTTAATTCAACTTTAGTATATGAGTTATGTGTATTAAAGAAATATGCTTTAGAAGAGTTAGATAAGATAAAGCCAGATAGCAAAGTATATTTATTAGCAAGCCGTCTTAAAGCATTTTTAGGTTTCTTTAAGGAAATTGATAAGGATCTAGTTCCTACTAACAGTATTTTGAGAGAATTCATTGGTGGTAGCGACTTTTATAAATACTAAAATAAAAAAGTTTAAAGAATTAAGCTACTATTTATAAATTAATTTTTATAAATAGTAGTTTTTTATTTTATTAGTAATAATAACCAATTGGGAATTAAATACAAATATGCTAAAATAAAAGTGCGAATAAAATAGTTAAAAAGTGAATGGAGAATTTATGGTTTTAAAAGATGATTATCATAAGGATATTATACTTTTAGATGAAGAAAAATTAGTTTACAAAAGAAAATTTAAAAAAGTAACTATAAAGAGAGAAGAAATAAGAAGCGTTTTTATGATGAATATATACTTGGAGTTTTAGCTTATAGTGGGAAAGTTTATTCATTGAATATAGTAGCTTTATTATTTAGTGAAAGAAATAAATTAGAAGCTTTACAGTTAGAACTTAGTAAAGAAGAAATATTGTTTGATTATATTAATTCAAGAGGAAATTTTAGTACTTTATTATATGCTTGTTTTTTACCTAGTATTATTAATAATATTTCAAGGCAAAAAAGTAGTACTAAAATAGTTTTATTAATAATTTTATCAATAGTTATTATAGCATCATTTATTTATGCAAATAGGTTATTATCAAGTTGTGTATATAATATTAGTACAAATCAACTAGAAATTATTAAATATAAAAATACTATTAAGTATAAAAAAGAGGAAATAGATAAGATTAATCTTATAAAGTCAAATGATGATATAACTATTATTGAATTTGAAAAGAATAGAAAAAAATATAAGATGTATTTTAGAAAAAGTCCTTATTTAATTAAAATATACAATACAAACTTAATTAAACTTTTTAAATAATATAGATATTTTATAGATATCCTTATATAATGGGGATATTAAAAATTAATTTATACTAAAGGAGAAAAAATCATGAGTAGCATGGGCGTTTTTGATATATTAGGTCCAATTATGATTGGGCCTTCATCATCACATACTGCAGGGGCTGCAAGACTTGGGAAAGTAGCAAGGACTATAGCTGGTTATGAAGTGCTGGAGGTTACATTTTTATTACATGGATCTTTTGGGAAAACTTATAAAGGACATGGAACGGATAGAGCTTTAGTTGCTGGAATAATGGGAATGGATCCTTCAGATGAAAAACTTAGAGATTCATTAGAAATTGCAAAGGAAAAGGGAATAAAAATTACTTTTAAAGATGTAGATTTAGGGGATTACCATCCTAATACAGTAAAGTTTTTAATGAAGCTTAAAAATGGAAAAGAATGCGAAGTTATAGGTTCCTCTATTGGAGGCGGAAATATTGAAATAGTTGAAATTAACGGAAATGAAGTTAAGTTTACTGGAACATATTCTACTATTATAACTTCTCATAAGGATATTCCAGGAACAGTAGCTAAGGTAACTAACATTTTATATGATAGCGATGTTAATATAGCCTTCTTAACTTTAGGAAGAAGTCAAAAGGGGAAAAATGCCACTATGACTTTTGAGGTAGATAGTAAAATTTCTGAAGATTTAGTTGAAGAGATAAAAAAAGTAGAAGGAATAGAAAAAGTTATACTTATTAACAAGATAGAGGATGGTGAGTAGTTTGGACATAGCAAGATCTGGAGAAGAGCTTATTAAGATATGTGAAGAAAACTCTATTTCTTTAAGTGAATATGCTATTAGAAGAGAAATGGAAGATAGGGAAGTATCAAGAGAATATGTTTTAAAGAAAATGCATAAAACATTAGAAACCATGAGAAGTGGGGCAACAGAAGCAAGGGAAAAGGAAGTTTATTCTGTAAGTGGACTTATAGGTGGAGATGCATATAAACTGCAAGAATACTTAAAAAAGGGAAAAACATTAACTGGAGATACTATGGTTTTAGCTATGGCAATGGCATTATCTTCATCAGAAGTTAATGCATCCATGGGAAGAATAGTAGCTTGCCCAACAGCTGGTTCTTGTGGAATACTTCCAGCAGTAATATTAACAGCTGGGGAAAAACTTGAAAAAACTGATGATGAATTAGTAATGGCATTATTTGCATCAGCAGCAGTGGGCATGATAATTGGAAGAAATGCAACCTTTGCAGGAGCAGAAGGTGGATGTCAAGCAGAATGTGGTTCTGCAGCAGCAATGGCATCAGCAGCAGTTGTTGAAATGATGGGTGGAACACCTAAAATGTCATTAGATGCAGCAGCTATAGTATTTAAAAATATATTGGGACTTGTTTGTGACCCAGTAGCAGGTTTAGTTGAAATTCCATGTGCAAAAAGAAATTCATCAGGAGCCATAAGTGCATTATGCACAGCAGATTTAGTTATGGCAGGAGTTGAATCTAAAATACCTTTTGATGATGCATTATCTGCAATGTATAAGGTAGGAAGAAGCCTTCCACCATCTTTAAGAGAAACAGCTCTTGGAGGAGTAGCAGTAACAAAAGCAGGTCTAGAACTAAGAAAAAAAGTATTTGGAGACAACTAAAGTAGGGAATAAGTAAAAAGTAATAGGTAAGAGTTAATGCAGTTTTATTGTATAAAACAAAATTATAAAAGTTAATAGTTGAAATTAAAAAGTCCAGCAAAATTTGCTGGGCTTTAGTTAGGAACAATAAAATATAAAATAGGAACTAAATTTAAAACTCCTTATTTATACACTAATCTAAACTCCTGATCTTAATTTGTAATAAATTAATATTACTCATTACTATTAGGTTCTTCATTAATCTTCTCTAAAGATTTTGTATTAAGTTTTTCAAAAACTATTTCTATAAAAAACCCTATTAGTCCAAATAAGGATATTAGTGAATATACGAATCTTTTATCACTTGATTCCATTATTCCTGTTGTAGTGGAAAACCCAAGCTTCAACATAAAATTAGTAATATTGAATGTAAGAAATAGCCCTATAATAAATATAGCCAAGTACACATTTTTACTTTTCATTTAATACCTCCTGAATTGCAAGTTTTCTTTGCAATATAATACAACTACGAAATAATCTCTATAATTAACTATAATATTATTTACATAAAATTACAATTGATTGTAGAATATCCATATCTTTAATATAACAAAAAAAGACTACTATAAAGTAGACTTTTTAACGAACAATATAAATATATAAATTTAAAATTTGCTCTTTCATTATTAATTCAGTTCCTCTGAATTATTTCCCTAATTCTATATTTTAAATTCTTCATTATTCATGTTTTGTATGTATTCTTCACCATAATCATGCATAGTTTCTAAAACAGGAATAATTCTTTTTCCTATTTCAGTTAATCCATATTCAACCTTAGGTGGAATTACTGGATAAACCTTTCTATAAATAAGGTTGTCCGCTTCCAAGCTTCTAAGTTGATTTGTTAGCATTTTTTGTGTAACATTAGGAAGATTCCTTTTTATATCACCAAATCTTAGGGGACCATTTACAAGATACCAAAGTATTAGAATTTTCCATTTTCCTGAAATAAGTTTATGAACTAAAATCATTGGGCAAATTTCATGTGTATCATTATTATTGTCATTATTATTTAAATAGCAATCTTCATGTTTATCTGAAAATTTTTCCATATAATATCTCCTTATAAATAAATTAGAGCAATTGATAATTAGTATCAATTTGTATACTATGTATATAAAAAGTGTCTACTTGTAAATTGATAATTAATAAACTATCATTTACTTATATTATAACAAATAGGTAAACATTACAAAAGTGTTTATATGGAGGGTAAAATGAATAAAGTATTATATATAAAAGCAAATATAAAGCCAGAAGGCCAATCAAGAACATTTAGAGTAGCAGATGGATTCATTGAAGAATATAAGAGATTAAATCCTGAAGATGAAATAACAACTTTAGATTTATATAAGGAAAATATAGATTTCTTAAGAGCAGAAGACTTAGCATCTGTTTTTGGTGAAAAAACAGAAGAAAGTAGAAATCATCCAATATTAAAGTATGCTTATCAAATAGCAGAAGCTGATAAGATCGTTATAGCAACACCAATGTGGAATTTAGGTGTACCAGCTATAGTTAAGGCATACTTTGATTATGCAAGTGTTACAGGTATAACATTTAAATATACAGCACAAGGTCCAGTAGGAACATGTAAAGCAACAAAGGCTTTAATAGTTTCTGGTAGAGGTGGAGACTATTCAAGTGAAATGGGAGCACAATTCGAAATGGGAGAAAGATATTTAAGAACTATACTTTCATTCTTTGGAGTAAAAGATATTAAAAGTATAGCAGCTGAAAATCTTGATGTTGTTGGAATGGATGTTGACAAAATAGTTAATACTTGCATAGGCGAATGTAAGACTATAGCTCAAGAATTTTAATAAATCTTAAAATTACCATTTAGTAAATCACCACCTTATGAATAGTATATGTTTTACAGCAAATACTAACGTAGTAAGGTGGTGATTTTAATGGATAAAAATCCGAGCATAAAATGTTCAGTTGAGCAATGTAAGTATAATAATAACCAAGAAAAATACTGTACATTAGAAATGATTCAAGTTGGAACTCATGAACAAAATCCAACTCAAGTACAATGTACTGATTGTGATTCTTTTGAATTAAAATAACCAAAAAAGTTGCTGTGGCATAATACTTAATAATTATAAAGGTAGTTTAAGAAATAAATTCTTTGTGAGTTTATAAAATAAATATACATTTTTAATTATAAGCTGTTGCCACAGCTCTTTTTTTATTTTTTAGGAATTTATAAAAATATTACCCTGTTAATAATTTTTTATAAATTCCTTTCCTTCAGTATTCTAGGATATAGATATTATGTTCTGGCGACTTGGAGTCTACGACGGAGCAAAGAATATAATATCTATATCCTTTTTTATAAATAATATTATTAAGTAAAATGGATAAAATATAATAAAAAGACTAAAAAATTCTCTAGGAGTAAATATGGAACAAATAGAGGTTATTATTAAAGCTTTATTAAGAGTTAGTATAAGTAAATATATATTGGCACTACTTGTTATTACAGGAGCTTTAATTATTAATAAATTTATAATAACTAAAATATTTAACTATCTCATTAGATTAGTTACAAAGACTAAGAATTATGCTGATGATAGTTTTGTTAGGGCATTAGAAAAGCCTATTAAATTATATATAAATTTTTATAGTGTATATATTTCATTAATAATAATAGAGTTTGATGGGATAAATATTAATTCTTTTAAAAGTGATAAATTAAATAAGATATTTATAGTAATAGTAATATGCTATTTTTTTTATAATCTTACATTAGAAAATTCCTTGCTTTATAAAAAGATGCAAAAAAACAATATAGTTTTCCCATTTATATCTATAATAATAAGATTAGCTATAGTTATTATAGGAATAAGTATTATTGCAAAAGAATTTGGATTTACAGGCTTTATAACAGGACTTGGAATAAGTGGAATAGCCTTTGCATTAATGGCTCAAGATGCATTTTCTAACCTTTTTGGAGGAGTAATTATAGTATTAGATAGACCCTTTGCAATAGGGGACTGGATTCAAACATCTAATATAGAGGGAATAGTAGAAGAAATAACCTTTAGAAGCACAAAAATAAGAACCTTCTCTATGGCAGTGGCAACAGTTCCTAATTCAAAGCTAGCTAATGAAAATATTATAAATTGGAGTCAAAGAAAATTAAGAAGAATACATTTTAAATTTATTATAAGATTTGAAACTCCTGTTGAAAAAATAAAAAGTTCCTTAGGGAAAATAAAGGATTTATTAATAAACCATGAAAAAATAGATAATGAATTAATAATTGTAAGTTTTAATGAATTATCTACCTATGGTTTTGGAATTTTTATATATTTTTATACTAATGAACTAAAATACGAAAAATATGAAACTTTAAAGGAAGAAATTAATATAGAAATACTAAGGATCTTAAAAGAAGAAGAAGTGAATTTATTGTTCTTTAATTTAAACTTTGGTATGGATAGCCTGCACAAAGACAATAATTGTGAAGCTGCTTGTTCAGAATTAGAATCCATAAGAAATATAACTGAAGAAGAAAGAGGAAACAAGTAATGTGCTACGCACAATGCATAATGGATAATGCATAATACTATATGAAAAGATGCTTAAAATCAAGTAATATTATACTAATTTTCATAAGGAGCTGTCGCAGCAGCTCCTAAATTAAAAATGTAGAATGTAAAATGTAGAATTATTGATGTAATTCCAAAGGAATTACTAAAAAGATATATATTTTAGAAACTCCTAAGGGAGTTTCTTCTT
>JAEXLD010000092.1 GCA_023445445.1 Bacillota bacterium | reverse complement strand
TCGATTCTCTCATCAATAGTTGCCATTAATATCACCTCATTTATAAGTATACCATATCGAAAAAACATGACATTATTGTTTTTATTTTTGAATGACGCTAAAATATATTTAGAACATCCCTTAGTTTGCTAAGGGCGCACTTACACACCACCATAGGTAGTGTTATCTGCAAGCAGATACGTGCGCTCTTCGAGGATGAGAGGGAACACCCTCTCAACTCCCCTACCGAAAAAATTCAGAAAGGAGAAATCATAAAATGGCTATATATCATTGTTCAATTAAAAATATAAGCCGAGGAAGTGGAAAGTCTGCGGTTGCCTCTGCCTCATATCGTGCAGGCGAAAAATTAGAAGATCTAGAAACAGGCTTGATACATGATTATACTCGAAAAAAAGAAATACCTTATTCTGAAATCTTCCTTTGTAAGAATGCTCCAAAAGAATATCAAGACCGAGGGACTTTATGGAATGCGGTGGAGCAGATAGAAAAGCAAAGCAAAGCGAGACTTGCACGTGAATGGGAAGTTGCACTGCCAAATGAACTCACTCTGGAACAGAGCAAAGAGCTTGTAAAGGGGTTTGCACAAAGTCTAGTTGATGAAGGTATGTGTGTAGACGTCAATATCCACTGGAAAGAAGGAAACCACCATGCGCATATCATGGCCACTGTAAGAGCAATCAATGAAAAAGGACAATGGGCACCGAAAACAAAAAAGGTTTATTGCCGAGATGTCTACGGAGAGAAGATACCGCTTATTGATAAAAACACTGGCTTGCAGAAAGTAGACAAACAGAATCGAAAGCAATGGAAGTGCTATAAAGATGACTATACAGACTGGAACAAACGAGAAAAGGTCGAGGAATGGCGATCTAGATGGGCAGAACATTGTAACATAGCTTTAGAAAAGGCTCAGAGCATTGCTAGAGTGGACCACAGGAGCTATGCAGCACAAGGCATAGAAGAATTGCCAACCATCCATGAAGGCTACATAGCACGCAAAATAGAAGCAAATGGGGGCATTTCAGAGCGTTGTGAGATTAATCGTGAAATTCGTGGCCATAACTGGCTCATTCGAAAATGTCTTTATGAAATCCAATTATTGACTAAGCAAATTACAGATTTAATGAATCAGAAAGGAGAAGAAATCAATGAGCGATTCGCAAAACTACTACAACAACATAGATCTAGAGAAAATGTTAACTCTGAGCGAGGAAATTCAAGCGGAAAACGAGGAGTTGAAGGATCAGAACTCCAGTCTTTTATCACAAATCTCGATTCTCAAAGACAAACTGCAGAATTCGACCGACAGAGAAGTGAAACTGAACGAAAAAATCGCGAAGATGAGCGAAAGCGACAAGATCGAGCTCGAAAACAAGAGATTGAAAGAGAGAAACGAGAGTCTGAAGCGAGAGAAAATGTACGCCAAACAAGAAGCAGAGACGAGGATATCGAACTTTAAAGCACAATATGATGCCGACTACAGAGAAGTGAAGAAACAAAAAGAAAGACTGGCCAATCGAGAAAAAGAACTGGATGAGAAAGAAGCCGACATCGAGAAAAGTGTGTCTAATAAAGTTGGATATATTCGTGATGAGTTAGATAAAGAATATCGATTTAAACACAATTCACTGTATGCATTCTTCGTTGGAACGACTCTTTATAGCTTTTTGATTACGATTTTCCAAGGATTTAAATCAAAATACTTTATAAGTGATTTTAAATATGCTCTAGCAACTTTCAAATCATGGATCATATTTGTTTATGATTTTCTTTTAAAACAGAAACCTGTAGATTCGGATACTGGTAAATGGATTGGATTCATATTTATGGTGATAGTCGTTATAGGCTTTTCAATGGCCCTTATAGGCACATTTGGATGGCTTGTTCATAAGCTTTATACCGATTATGCCTACAACTGGCTAAGTGTCGCTATAGCGCTTATATCGCTTTCTGCAGCGGTATTCTTTGCAGACGAATTACACGGATGTGATTTTAATTGGTTTTTTGGGTTTCTAGTAATTCAAATACTCTATCTTTTCATGGTAATAATGGATGCTGGCGTCAACAATCAATAAAAATCTATAATATTCGCATTCAACTTTATTCTTGCAATATAGAGTAATTCAGTGGTGACAATACACTCATGGACAAACTGCGCTTGTAATAATTGGGTGATTGGATTTTAAATTATGATATAATCTTTTTGTTGTCTGGGCTCACCAACGCGAAGGAGGTGAGAACGTGTCAGAGTTTTTCTTCAACTTTTTAGTCTCTGTTGGAGCAAGTATGGTTGCCTACTATATTTGCAAATGGCTTGATAGAGATGACTAGACAACAAAGCATATAAGAGCAGGATGACAACCTGCTTTTTTTTGTAAAAAAAGAAGAACTGAGTGACGAGTTCAGTTCTTCTCACGTGGCAGATTCATCTTCAACTTTTGCCTATTTAGATTATATCATGAACTTTTTAAAAGTAAACATCCGAGACTTAGCAAAAGCTAAGTACGAGGACATGTACTTATTGACTACCTTTAAATTGTATCATGTATTTTAAATCATTAGTAGACTGTGTTTTTAAATTTATACTTGTTAAAATCATTGTATAAAGAACATGAAAATAATAGGAGATGTGATACCCATGGGAAAGATTAGATTTAAT
Organism: Bacillota bacterium; assembly: GCA_023445445.1. Classification (GTDB taxonomy): domain Bacteria; phylum Bacillota; class Clostridia; order Clostridiales; family Clostridiaceae; genus Clostridium. Next base: position 2,069 of record JAEXLD010000092.1, on the reverse strand, counting down.
AAAATCGAAAAATATTTTTAGAAAAGTGATTATCGTTTAAAGTTTTAAATAATTTTAAATATAAAGTTGATAATAAGAAAGTAAAAAAATGTATAGAAAAAAATTTTTTATGTTCTTTGTTTCCTTAATTCTTTTTACATCTCTAATAAGTTGTCAAAATGTAGCACCGTCTAAAATCTATGGATATGAGGAAATTAGTTATCAAAAATTTCAGGAGAAGATAAATAATCAAATGAATTTCTATGTTATTTTTGAAAGAGATGACTGTCCTGCATGCCCTACATTTATAGAGGATTTTAGCCAAATTGCTGAGGATAATGAAATTTCATTTTTCATCATTAATACTAATAAATTGACAGATAATCAAAAAGATATATGTCGAAAAAAATATAACTTAGAATACGTTCCAACAGCAATGTATTTTGAATTTGGAAAACCAATAAATAAGCTTATAGGAACTGATGATGTAAAAGAAATACAAAATTTTCAAAAAAGACATTTAGATTGATTGAATTTGTAATTTTAGGTAGGAAATATTGAGCTTTTAGACTTTTAAAAAGAGGTGAAATTATGTTAAAAAAAAGTATTTCAATGATTTTGTGTTTAGCTATAATTACGGGTTTTATAGGAACAATGAGTTTTAATGTAAACGCTAAAGAATGTGATTCAACATCAATAAGTACAGTTATTGATCAAGAAAAGCCCATAAAACATATATTTGCAGATAATAATATCAAATTATCCAATGATTCATATCTTGTTAAACCTGAAAATTTAGTAGGTACTAGCTTAGAAAACAAACAAGTTGTTGTGAAACAGAATCATGTTTATGTAGACGGAGTTTTGAAAGAAGATGCTGTTACAATTTCAATTAAAGGTTATGTCATTGCATCTTTAATAGATGGGGTTGTTTATTATGTAACTGGATATTCTGGAGGAGCTTTGGCGGCTCAAGCTATATCCGCTATAGTGGCCTTAGTTGCAGCTCATCCTGGTGGAGCTATTATTGTTGCGGTTATGTTGTTAACACTAACTTCTTCCACAGTTCAATCATATAAAACAAATACAGGAAATGAATGCGTTCTCGCTCCTGGTGGAGGAACTTATTTATGTAAATTTTCATTATGATAAAAATTAGAATTTTAAGTGTTTTATTAGGAATTGCAGTAGCAGAATGTTATATAATTTTTCTTTGCAAAAAAAATAAGAAATACATAATTCCTTTTATTTTAATAAATTTATTATTGCTAATCTTACTATTAACAAATTATTGAATTTTGCAAAAAGCTTATTACAACTCGATTAGGTTTGTGCTGATAAATTAATGCCATGAAAAAGAGAACGGACTAACATTGAATAAAAAAGTAGTTGGTTTTGACTACTTTTTTATTTTATCAGTTCCTTCTCTTTTAAGTCTTTTAAGATAAGACTTGTAATATAGGATGTAACATTGCGTGCCTCGGATTCAGCAGCATCCTTCACTTTTTCTTCTAGGTCTTTTGGAAGATGTAAACTGAAACAGTATTTAGATTTATAATATTTCTTAGTCTGTGTTTTAGTTTCGTCTGGTCTATCAATTCTAATATCTGTCATGTTCGTTCTCCTATCCAATTGTTATGTTCCAGTCTTGATCCACACGTAATACAGTCATATCTAGATAATCTTTTAACTGTTCTTTTTCGATTTCTTCGTATGGAAGTCCGGAAATATTCGCAATCTCTGTTTTAAAAAATACATGATAGTTGCAATCTGCAACTAATAATAAGTCTTTAAGTTTCATGAACAACACCTCTTTATACATATATTATAATTAAAATATAATTATAATCCAATTATAAATTATCAATTTTACTATTGCATGCAAGAGTAATATATATTTTTTGGTGAAATAGGGTCAAAAAATATATTGATAATATAACGTGACCTAGAGGGCTTTCATATACCAGATTATGTTATAATTTTATTCGGAGGTTAGCTTTATGAATTCAAACCTTCAAAGAGAACGTTTCTGCAATGTCCTAAGTAACATCTTAAGTGATGAATTATCAAGAATTTCTTTGTTTAGTAGC
>JAEXLD010000037.1 GCA_023445445.1 Bacillota bacterium | reverse complement strand
CACTCTGAAATCTGGTGATGATGGCGTAGAGGAAACACTCCTTTCCATTCCGAACAGGAAAGTTAAGCTCTACAGCGCCAATGGTACTGCATGGGAGACTGTGTGGGAGAGTAGGACGTTGCCAGGTTATTTTTATTTGGGGGTATAGCTCAGTTGGGAGAGCACTTGCCTTGCACGCAAGGGGTCAAGGGTTCGAATCCCTTTACCTCCACCAAGAAGTCATGAAATCATGACTTCTTTTTTTATATTCAAAAATTTGAAAACTTATATGAATTGATAATAAAAATATATAATGTTATTATTTTTATATATGGATAGTTAATAATAAAAAATAAGGGTGATTTTATGACTTTATATAGAATAAAGCAATTTATTTGGGGATTTACCTCATTATTTAAAGAAATAGATTATACATATATAACTAAATTTTTAAATGAAAATGAAATAGAGATATTTAATACTCTGAAACATAATGATAAACACCATTGTATAAGAGTTTGTAAGGATTCAATAAAAATGAGAAATGAATTAAATATAGATGTAGATATGTATAAGTTAGGAAGAGCTGCATTACTACATGATGCAGGAAAGGGAAAGATACATTTATCATTAGTAGAGAAATCTACAGTAGTATTACTAGATAAATTAACAAGGGGAAAGATAAGAAAATATGATAATATTAAACAAATAAATGTTTATTATAATCATCCTAATATAGGATTAGGGATTTTTATAAAAAATGGATTCCAATATGATAAGGAATTACTAGAGGTAGTAAGATACCATCATAGTACTAATATAAAAAATGAAAATAAAATGCTTAATATAATTAAAGTATGTGATGATAAAAATTAAATTTGAGGTGATTTATGAGTTCTAAAAAGAGAAGAGAAGAGATTATAAGTTTATTAATAAAAAGTAATGGGGCCAAAAAGGGTACAGAACTTGCTTCTTTATTTGGTGTTACTAGGCAGGTAATAGTTAAAGATATAGCTATTTTAAGAGCAGAGGGTAAAAATATTATAGCAACGCCAGATGGATATATGTATAGTAAGGACAGTAATAAAGTTAAATCTATAATAGCAGTTAATCATGATAGTAATAGAACTATTGAGGAATTAGAAATAGTAGTTAAGTATGGTGGAATGATAGAAGATGTTATTATTGAGCATCCTATTTATGGGGAGATAAAGGGAAATTTAATGATTAGGAATTTAAATGATTTAAATAAATTTGAAAGTAAATTTAAAGATAAAAATGTTAAACCATTATCTAATTTAACAAATGGGGTTCATTTACATACAATAGCTGCAGATAGTGAAGAAGATATAAAATCAATAATTAAAGAATTAAAAGAAAAGGGATTCTTATTATAGGTATGGGAGGAATAAAATATGGATTATGATATTCTTATATTAGGAGGAGGAATTATAGGGTGTGCTGTAGCATATGAGCTATCTAAGTATAATTTTAATATAGCTGTAATAGAAAGAGATTATGATATAGCAGATGATATATCCTTCGTAAATACATCTATTGTGTATGATGGATCTGAAACATCAGATGATGTAATGGCTAGATATGAGTATATAGGCAATGCAATTATGCAGGAAACCTGCAAAAAGTTCAATGTTCCTTTCAAAAAGGTAGGAGCATTAAGGGTCGTTAAAGATGATAATGGTGTTAAAAAACTTATAGAAATGTATGAAAGAGCTAAGAATAGAGGAATAGAAGGAGTTTATTTAATAGATGATAAGGATGCTTATGATATAGAACCAAATATAAATCATAATATAAAGAAAGGTCTTTATTCAGAAAATATTGGAATAGTAGCACCTTATGATTTAGCTTTATCTTATGCAGAAGTAGCTTTTGATAATGGGGTTATTTTTAGATTAGAAGAAGAAGTATTAAAAATTCAAAACTTATCAAAGGGGTTTAGAGTTACAACAAATAAAAATAAATTTAGTTGTAAAGTAGTTATTAACACTATACCACATGAAATATATATTAAAGAAAATGGTAAAGTGGAAGAAAAAGAAGAAAAATTAGGTATCAAGAAATTTAGGAATATGAGTTATCTATTAGTTGAAGATAACTACAAAAATAAGTTAAATAAAATAGTTATAGAAACCTTTGATAAGGATACATTTATTTTAAGCACTCCTACAACTACTACAGGTACATTAATAGGAATTAAGAGCACTGAGAAAACAAGCTTAAGTGATAACCTATATTATGCTAATAAGTTATTAAAGAATCTAAATCATAATAACATTAGTAATCTTTTTAGAGAAAGTTATAATAAAGATTCAATGCTAATAGATAAAAGTGAAATTGATAAAGGATACATAAGAGTAACAGGAACTCATTATGGAAAGATAACTATAGCACCAGCAATAGCTAAAATGACATGCGAAGCTATTGCCAATAACTTAAATTGTACTCTAAAAAAGAATTTTATTGATAAAAGAAGAGAAGTATATAAGTTCAGAGAATTAGGAAAAAGAGAAGCAAATGAAATAATTGCTTTAGATAAAAGATATGGGAAAATTGTTTGTGTATGTAATAATATTTCTGAGGGTGAAATAGTAGACTCTATAAGAAGACCATTAGGTGCTAGAACAGTAGAAGGAGTAAAGAGGAGAACAGGATCTGGATTTGGAACTTGTCATGGATCTTATTGCCTAGAAAAGATAGTAAATATATTAGCACGAGAATTAGATAAAAATGTAACAGAGATAGTAGATGATTCAAAGGACTCTAAGATAATTTCAAGTAGAATAAAGGAGTTTAAGGATGTATAATTTAGAAGAAAAAGAAGAAAATAAGGATATATTTACATCAGTAGTTAGAATTAAAGGCAGTGATAAATATAGGGTTGTACCTGTTAAGTCCAGTGAAAAAGTAGATATAAGCATTTGGAAGGAATTATCTAAGGTGTTAGGAAGAATATATGTAAGTATTCCAATAAAAGTTGGAGATATAATATGCAAGAATATCCTAAATACTGGAGTAGATATTATATGCACAAGGGATTTATTAGATGATTAAATAAATTATTGACATTAATATTTTTTTATAATATATTAAGAATAAATATAATAAAACTGTTGAAGAGGCTAGTAATAGCAATGTTTGCTTTAAGAGAGTCGATGTATGGTGTGAATCGATAGCAGCATGGTATGAATCCACCTTGGAGGGACTGTGATGAACAGTACGGGATAAACCGTTAAATTTTTTAAGAGAGTAGCATTAATATGCTACTAATTAGGGTGGCAACGCGGAACTTTTCGTCCCTTTTGGGGAAAGAAAGGTTCTTTTTTATTGAAAAAAATTAAAAAGGTATAAATTATTAGGAGGGATATAAAATGTTAGATTTAAAATTTGTAAGAGAAAATCCAGAAATAGTTAAGAAAAATATAGAAAATAAGTTCCAAAATAATAAACTTCCATTAGTAGATGAAGTAATAGAATTGGATAAAGCACTTAGAGAAGCTAAGCAAGAAGCAGAATCATTAAGAGCTAATAGAAATAAGTTATCAAAACAAATTGGGGCATTAATGGCTCAAGGAAAAAGAGAAGAAGCAGAAGAAATGAAAAAGATGGTAACTGAAAATTCAGATCGTTTATCTGAATTAGAAGCTAAGGAATCAGAGTTATCAGAAAGAGTTACCACTATAATGTTAACTTTACCAAATATAATTGACCCAAGTGTTCCAATTGGTAAGGATGATAGTGAAAATGTAGAAGTTGAACGTTTTGGAGAACCAAAGGTTCCAGATTTTGAAGTTCCATATCATACAGATATAATGGAAAAATTAAGTGGATTAGATTTAGATAGTGCTAGAAAGGTAGCAGGAAGTGGCTTCTATTACTTAATGGGAAATATAGCAAGACTTCACTCAGCAATAATTTCTTATGCTAGAGATTTCATGATAGATCGTGGATTTACTTACTGTATTCCTCCATACATGATTCGTAGTGAAGTTGTTACAGGAGTTATGAGCTTTGCTGAAATGGATGCTATGATGTATAAAATTGAAGGCGAAGACTTATATCTAATTGGAACAAGTGAGCATTCTATGATAGGTAGGTATATAGATACTATATTACCAGAAGAATCATTACCACAAACTTTAACTAGTTATTCTCCTTGTTTTAGAAAAGAAAAGGGAGCTCATGGAATAGAAGAAAGAGGAGTATATAGAATTCATCAATTCGAAAAGCAAGAAATGATAGTTGTATGTAAGCCAGAAGAAAGTATGGAATGGTATGATAAATTATGGAGAAATACTGTAGATTTATTCCGTTCTTTAGATATACCAGTTAGAACTTTAGAATGTTGTTCTGGAGATTTAGCAGATCTTAAGGTTAAATCAGTAGATGTAGAAGCTTGGTCACCAAGACAAAAGAAATATTTTGAAGTAGGAAGTTGTTCAAACTTAGGTGATGCACAAGCTCGTCGTTTAAAGATTCGTGTAAATGCTAAGGATGGAAAGTACTTTGCACATACATTAAATAATACAGTTGTTGCTCCACCAAGAATGTTAATAGCATTCCTAGAAAATAACTTAAATGAAGATGGATCAGTAAATATTCCAACTGCACTTCAACCATACATGGGAAATATGAAGGTAATTAAATAATTATAAAGTAAATTTATAAGGGATACATATAATTATATGTATCTCTTAATTTATATAATTTTTTAGAAATAATTATTAATATTATTATTAATAATTAAATATTGTTTAAATTTCAATATAAAAAGAATAAAAAAATGTTGACATAATATTCTTATGTTGATATAATAATTTTTGTCGCGAGACGTAATATGGAGAGATGGTCGAGCTGGCTTAAGGCACCGGTCTTGAAAACCGGCGTACCTTTGCGGGTACCGTGGGTTCAAATCCCACTCTCTCCGCCAAGTAAAAGCATCTAATTTCTTAGATGCTTTTTAATTTAAATATTAAAATAATAAAAATATATTAAAAAAATTAAAAATAATAATTGACAATATATATAGTGGTTGCTATAATAATATTTGTCGCAAGACGGAAATATGGAGAGATGGTCGAGCTGGCTTAAGGCACCGGTCTTGAAAACCGGCGTACCTTTGCGGGTACCGTGGGTTCAAATCCCACTCTCTCCGCCAAATAACCTTTTTAAGAGGGCACATGGAGAAATACTCAAGTGGCTGAAGAGGCGCCCCTGCTAAGGGCGTAGGTCGGGTAACTGGCGCCCGGGTTCAAATCCCGGTTTCTCCGCCAAAAGCATCTAACAATAGTTAGGTGCTTTTTTTGTGTAAAAAAACAAAGTGATTTAAAGTAGTAACTAATTTTATTGTAAACAATTTCTGCAAATGATATACTATTTTTATCTTATTTAAGAATAATAGAATATGTATATTTGGGAGGATGGAGATGGAAAAAAAGTATGTAGTAGGTGTAGACTTAGGGGGAACTAAGATATATACTGCGTTAGTTGATTTAGACGGTAAGATAGTTAAGGAAGTTACAGTAAAAACTGAAGCTCAAAAAGGGGAAGCTGTAGTTTTAGAGAAAATTTTAAATACTATAGATGATGTTTTAACAGGAACAGATATAAGTGAAGTTAAAGCTATTGGAGTTGGATCACCAGGACCATTAGATGTAGAAAACGGATTAATAGTATATACTCCAAATTTACCATTTAAGAATTTTAACATAGTAAAACCTATAAAAGAAAAGTATAAAATAGATACTTATTTAGATAATGATGCAAATGTTGCTACTTTAAGTGAGTATATGTTTGGAGCTGGAAAAGGAAGCAAAAATATGGTCTATGTTACAGTAAGCACTGGAATAGGTGGTGGTGCCATTCTAAATGGAAGTTTATTTAGAGGAAGTACATCAAATGCATTAGAAATAGGTCATATAACAGTAATGAAGGGTGGCCCTAGATGTGGATGTGGTAATACAGGATGTGCAGAAGCACTAGCATCAGGAACTGCTATAATGAAAAGAGCAAAGGAAGCTTTAGATAGCAAGGTAGAAACTTCTTTAAGAAAATATGAAGAAGTAACTGCTCAAGAAGTATTTTTAGAAGCAGAAAAAGGAGATAAAGTTTCAAAAGATATATTAAATGAAGCATTATCATATTTAGGAATAACTATTTCTAATATAGCTAATTCATTTGATCCTGATAAGATAATTATAGGTGGTGGAGTTAGTGAAGCTGGTAGAATAGTATTTGATAAGATAGACCATGAAATGGAAAGAAGATGCTTAAAAACAATATATAATAATTGTAAAATAGAAAAGGCAGTATTAGGAAGTAAGGCAGGAGTATTAGGTGCTGCTGCATTAGCAATTTTAGAAGGTAAATAGAATAAATAGGGCTATATTATAATGATTAGTATCATTGTAATATGGCCTTTTATTATAAAGAAGTAAATTTATATATATAACAACACAACTCTTTTTTTATTGTATAAAAAAGATTTATAATAATATTATGCAGTAAAGGGTAAAGGAGATGGTGATATGATATATGGAGAAAATATATATATGAGAGATGTAGTAAGAGAGGATATAGATATATTATTTGATATATGCTCTGATAAGGATGTATTAAAATATAATGGACTAGCAACAGGAATTATGACTAAGGAATATATAAACAGTCAATTTCATCATCTTAATAAACCTAATAAAAAAGAGTTAGTTATAGTTAATAATTCCAGTGATGTAATAGGATATATGTATTATAAAGAAAATAGCTATACTATTGATGTTTACTCAATTGGTATAACTATAGGTAAAGATTATTGGTACAAGGGGTACGGGCAGGATTCAATAAAAACCCTATGTAAATATCTTTTTAATAGCAGACAAGCTCATAAAATAGAATTAGAAGTTGTAAGTGAAAATAAAAGAGCTATAAATTGTTATAAAAGATGTGGTTTTAAAGAAGAGGGAATAAGAAGAAGTAAGTATTACTATTCAGGAAAGTATTTAGATACTATAGTTATGGGGGTATTAAAAAAAGAATTTATTTAAGTACTTAGGGTATAATTAAGATATTAAATAAAGGAGTGTTTGTATGGGAATTAGATTTATTTTCGGAAGGGCAGGTACCGGGAAAAGTAGATTTTGCTTAGATCAAATCAAAAAGAAAATTGAAAATAATACTGGCAACAATAAACTGATATTGATTGTTCCAGAACAATATACATTTGATACTGAAAAGAAGTTCTTAGAGGTAGTTACCGAAAAGGGATTCTTAAGGGGAGAAGTCTTAAGCTTTAAAAGAATGGCTCATAGAGTATTTGAAGAATGTGGTGGAAGAACAGATGTAAAAATCAGTGATTCAGGAAGAAATATGCTTATATATAAGCTACTAAGAGAAAATGGAGACAATCTTCAATACTTTAATAGAATGAGTAAAGAACAAGGATTTTCATCAATTGTTTCAAAAGCAATAACTGAATTTAAAAAATATAACATTTCCACGGAAATACTAGGAACAAAAGAAGAAGAAATTTATGATGAGGAATTAAAAAAGAAAATCAATGACTTAAAGATAATTTATAGAGATTTTAATGAAGTACTTCATAAAAGATTTATAGATTCTGATGATGAATTAACCTTATTAGCTAATAAGCTAAGTGATTGTAATATATATGATGGAGCTGAAATATGGATAGATGAATTCACTACCTTTACGCCTCAACAATTAGAAGTAATAAAGATATTAGCAAAAAGAGCTAAAACAGTTAATATAACTTTATGTAGTGATAGTTTAAGTGGCGGAAAAGAAGTAGATTATACAGATATATTTGATGCTATAAAGAATACTGAAAATGCAATATTAAATATGATGAAGGAAGGTAATATCTCATATTTAGAACCTATAGACTTAAATAAAGGATATTCATATAGATTTTTAAATTCTGAAGACCTTCAACATTTAGAGAAACACTTTTTTACTTATCCCTTTATGCCATATAGGGGGAAGGATAATAATGTGAGACTTTATAAAGCTAATAATAGTTATGAGGAAATAGATACAATAGCTAGAGATATTTTAGTGCTAGTAAGAGATAAGGGATATAGATATAAAGATATAGCAGTTGTTTGTAGAAATATAGATGAATATGAAAAAATAGCTACTGTTATATTTAATGATTATAAAATTCCATTTTTCTTAGATAAGAAAAGAGAAATATTAGATAATCCTTTAGTAGTATTAATAATTTCATCTTTAGAAATATTATCTAGCAATTGGTCTTATGAAAGTATGTTTAAGTATTTAAAAAGTGGTTTAATAAATATAGAAGAGAAATATATAGATATACTTGAAAATTATGTTTTAGCTAATGGGATAAAAGGATATAAATGGACTAAGGATTTATATGATAAAGAAAATATATCTGAAGAGGAAAACCTAGTTTTAGAAATTATGGAGGAAATAAGGGCTCCTTTAATTACGCTTCACAATAAAATAAGAGGTAAAAAAACAGTAAGAGATGTAGCTACAAGTTTATATGAATTCTTAAATGAATTAAATGTATTTAAAACCTTAGAAACTTGGTTAGATGAATTTAATGAATTAGGACTTCAAGATAAAATAAAAGAATATATGCAAGTTCCTGAAATGGTTATGGATATATTAGATCAATTAGTTGAAGTACTCGGTGATGAGGTTATAGAGATAAAAGAATTTACTAAAATTCTTATTTCAGGCTTTGAAGAAAAGGAAATTGGAGTAATTCGTATGTCTTTAGATCAAGTAAATATAGGAGATATATCTAGAGTTAAGGGAAGAGAAGTAAAGGCTTTATATTTAATAGGAGTAAATGATGGAGTTCTTCCAGCAGTAAGTAAGGATGAAGGAATAATCAATGATAGAGAAAGAGAGCTATTAAAGAATATTGGCATAAGATTGGCTTCAGATACTAAGAGTAGAGCCTTTGAAGAACAATTTATTGTTTACACGGCATTAACAATAGCATCAGAATATTTAATGATAACCTTCCCTATGGCAGATTTCGAAGGTAAGTCTTTAAGACCATCGATAATTATTCCAAGACTTAAAAAAATACTTCCTAATGTAATAGAAGAAAGTGAAATTTATAATTTAAGAGATAACAAGGATAAATTTAATAAGATTACAGCTCCAATTCCAACTTTTAATGAATTAATTACGGCTTTAAGAATGGAATTTGAGAAGGAAAAGGTAGATGAATATTGGGCAGAGGCCTTTAGATGGTTTGAAAATGACGAAGAATTTAGAAATAAGGCAAATACAATGTTTAAGGGACTTACTTATACAAACTTAGTAGAAAAGGTTCCTAGAGAGAAAATAAGAAGACTTTATCAATTAGAAAACAAAAAGCTAGTATTTAATATATCAAGAATAGAGAAATATGCTCAATGTCCATTCTCATATTATGTGCAATATGGACTAAAGGCTAAGGACAGAAAGGTATATGAGTTTTCAGCACCAGATTTAGGGTCATTTATGCATAATATATTAGATGATTTTACTAATACTATAAGAACAGAAAAAATAGCTTGGTCTGATTTAAATAAAGAAAGATGTAAGCTTATAGTTAATGAATTAGTAGATAGAAAGCTTGAAAGTGATACTAATTCAATATTAAATAGTACAAAAAAATATCAATATTTTGCAGATAGATTTAAGAGAACTATAACAAAGTCTGTAATGGTTATTTCAGAACAAATGAGAAAAGGAAAATTCGAAGTCTTTAGAAATGAATTTGAGTTTGGAGGATTTAAGGATGGTGAGGCTATAAAAATAGATTTGCCTTCCAATGAAACAGTATACTTAGTAGGTAGAGTCGATAGAATAGATACATTAGATTTAGATGGAAATACTTATATTAAGGTAGTAGATTATAAGTCAGGAAATAAGAAATTTAACTTAACAGAAGTTTACTATGGATTACAAATACAGTTATTAGTTTATTTAGATGCTCTTATTAAAAACTCAAAATATATATTAGAAAAACAAGCAATGCCAGGAGCTATATTATATTTTAAAATAGATGATCCAATAATTAAGACTAAAAAGCCACTTACAGAAGAGGAAATAAAAAATAATATATTAAAAGAATTAAAAATGAGTGGATTATTACTTAAGGATATAAGCGTTGTAAAGGCTATGGATAGTGATATAGAGTCAGCATATTCATTAATTATTCCAGCAGCTATAAAAAAGGATGGGAACTTTACAGCAACAAGTTCAGTAGTTACAGAAGAACAATTTGATATATTAAGAAAATATGTTAATGATAAAATGGCAGAGCTTTGTGAAGAAATGCTAAGTGGAGAAATAAAAATAGTACCATGCAAAAATAATAATACTCCATATTGTGATTACTGTGATTATTCATCAGTATGTCAATTTGATACTTCTATAGAAAATAATAAATATAAAATTGTATTAAAGAAAAGCAATGAAGAAGCATGGAAATTAATAAAGGATGAAGTTGAGAAGGGAGGAGAAGCATAATAGATGGGAAGCACTAAATGGACTGAAGATCAGTTAAAAGCAATTACCACAAGAGAATGCAATCTTTTAGTTGCAGCAGCTGCAGGATCAGGTAAAACAGCAGTTTTAGTTGAAAGGATTATTAGGATTATAACTAATGAAGATAATCCAATAGATATAGATAGATTATTAGTTGTTACATTTACATCAGCTGCAGCAGCAGAAATGAGAGAAAGAATAGCTGATGCAATATCAAAGGCATTAGAAGTTAATCCAAACTCAAAGGTTTTACAAAGACAATTAACACTATTAAGTAGAGCTAATATAACTACTATGCATTCCTTCTGCTTAGATGTTATTAAAAACTATTATCATATTATTGATCTTGATCCAACCTTTAGGATAGCAGATGAAACAGAAAATACATTACTAAAATTAGAAGTAATTAATGATATGTTTGAAGATTACTATGAAAATGAGGATGGAGAATTTAAAAATCTTATTGAAGCATATAGTACATCTAAGGATGATGAAAAACTAAAAAATATAGTATTAGATTTATATAGATTTTCTATGAGTGGACCTTGGCCAGAAAAATGGTTAAAGGATAGCGCAGAAGCTTTTAACATAGATACTGTTGAAGATTTAAATAAGACACCATGGATACAGGTACTAAAGGAAACTATATATATTGAAGTATCTGGTTATACTAAGATTTTGCAGAAGGCTATTGAGTTAATTAAAAGCACAGAAGGACTAGAACCATATTTACAAACCTTTAATGATGAATTAAATATGTTTAATTCAATTATAGAATCATTAAACTATGGAATAGAAGAACTTTATAGTGAAATAAGTAGAGTTAGTTTTGGAAGATTAAAATCAGTTAAGAAGGATAAGGTTTCAGACCCAGAGGCTTTAGAGATAGTAAAGTCTATAAGAGATAATATTAAGAAAAAGTCATCAAAATTAATTGAAGATAGTTTTTCTATATCCATAGAAGAAGCTTTAGAGGGAATAAAAAACTCATACCCTTATATGAAAATGGTTAGTAAGCTGACATTAGATTTCATAGATAGATTTAAAGTAAAAAAGAGAGAAAGAAATCTATTGGATTTTAATGACTTAGAGCATTTATGTTTAAAAATACTTATTAATTATGATGATGAAGGAAATATAATTCCTTCAAGCGTATCTGAAGGTTTTAGAGAATACTTTGATGAAGTTCTTGTAGATGAATATCAAGATTCTAATAATGTTCAAGAAGCCATTATAGATTTGGTATCAAGAAAGAGTTTAGAAAATCCAAATGTATTTATGGTTGGTGATGTTAAGCAAAGTATATATAGATTCAGACAAGCAAAACCAGAATTATTCTTAGATAAATATAATAAATATCCTTTAGAAGAAGGAAGTTCAAATAGAAAAATTCAATTATATAAGAACTTTAGAAGTAGAGAAGAAGTTATAAGTGGAGTTAACTATATATTTAAAGAAGTTATGTCTAACAATGTTGGAGAACTAGAATATACAGATGAAGAAGCATTAAATTTAGGCGCTATTTATAAAGAAAATGAGGATAAGGATACAATTGTAGCAGGACCTATAGAACTTCATATTTTAGATAAATCAAATAATAAGGATAATACAGAAGAAGATACAATAGAAGAAATAAATTTAGGGGATGAAGAAAAGGAAGAAGAGGAAGATGTTGATGCAATAACTCTAGAAGCACGAATAGTTGCAAAAAGAATAAAAGAATTAATGAATCCAGATTTAAATACAGGGAAAATATATAAGGTCCTAGATAAGGAAACTGGAGAGTATAGACAATTAAAGTATAAAGATGTAGTTATATTACTAAGAGCAACTAAAAATTGGGCAGAATTATTTTTAGAGGAGCTTGGTTCAGAGGGAATTCCTATTTATGCTGATACAGGAACAGGATATTTTGAAACTATAGAAATAAGAACAATAATGTCTTTATTAAAAATAATAGATAATCCAATGCAGGATGTTCCTATGATTTCTGTTTTAAGATCTCCATTAGTTAGCTTTACTGCAGAAGAATTAGGTGATATTAGGCTTTTAAATAAGGAAAAATACTTTTATGAAATTATAAAAGAAGTATCAGAAGCCCAATATGAAGTTAATGAAGAGCTTAAGAATAAATGCGAAATCTTTATAAGTAATCTAGAAAAGTGGAGAAAAAAGGCTATATATACACCTATAGATGAATTCATATGGTATCTATATATGGATACGGCTTATTATGGATATGTAGGGGCAATGCCAAATGGAAAGCTAAGACAAGCAAACTTAAAAATATTATTCCAAAGGGCAAAGCAATTTGAGCAAACTAGCTTTAAAGGATTATTTAACTTTATTAATTTTATTAATAAGCTTAGAAATTCCTCAGGAGATATGGGAAGTGCTAAAGTACTTGGAGAAAATGAAGATGTAGTTAGAATTATGAGTATTCATAAAAGTAAAGGCCTTGAATTCCCAGTAGTATTTACCTCTGGCTTTGGTAAGCAATTTAACTTAATGGATTTAAATAAATCTATTCTTTATCATGATGATTTAGGATTTGGTCCAGATTATATAGATTTAGAAAAGAGAATATCATATAGTACATTAGCAAAAGAGGCTATAAAAAAGAAAATACTATTTGAAACTCTATCAGAAGAAATGAGAATTCTTTATGTTGCATTTACAAGAGCAAAAGAAAAGTTAATTATAACAGGTGCAACAAGAGATTTAGAAAAATCAATATCTAGATGGACATCAGCAGCTGCATTAGATGAAGAGATAGTTCCAGCATCAGAAGTATTAAAGGGAAAAAGTTATTTAGATTGGATTGGAATGGCACTATGTAAACATAGAGATGGAGAAGAACTTAGAAATTATATAGGGTTAAATAACAGTACAATTGTGAATGATTTCTCCACATGGAAGGTTAAAATGTGGAGAAAAAATCAATTGAATGTGGAAAAAGATGAAGTGGCTGTGGATGAAATTAATGAAGATGATCTATTTATTAATAAAGAAGTAAATAGTATTGATAAAGAGATAAGCAGAAGATTAGGTTATAAATATAAATATAACTTAGCAGAAGCTTTACCAAGCAATGTATCAGTATCAGATTTAAAGAGATCCCTTTATGAACATGAAGATGATGATGTATTAACTGTTAATATATTTAGAGATAAGGAAGTATTAAAGCCTAAGTTCCTTCAAGAAAGAAAAGGCTTATCAGCTTCTGAAAGAGGAACAGCTGTCCACTTTGTAATGCAAAAATTGAACTTAGATAAAGTATCCACAAGAGAAGAAATAAGAAGTCAAATTCAGGATATGAAAGATAATAACTTACTTTCTGAAGAAGAGGTAAAGGCTGTTGATAAAATTAACTTTTTAGGATTCTTTAGAAGTGAATTAGGCAAAAGAATGATGACTGCATATAATGAGGATAAATTATTAAAGAGGGAGCTTCCATTCTATACAGAAATAAGTAGTTTAGAAGTAGATAATACCTTGCCAGAAAAAGAATATAAAGATGAGAAAGTTAGACTTCAAGGTATTATAGATTGCATATTCGAAGAACATAATGAAATAGTACTTTTAGATTACAAAACAGATTATGTAGTAGAGGGAATGGAAGAAGAGATAATAGATAAATATAGAGTTCAGCTAAGATATTACAAAGATGCTGTGGAAAAGATAACTGGTAAAAAAGTTAGAGAAAGTTATTTATATTTATTTGGTTTAAGCAAAGAAGTAATAGTAGATAAGTCATAATATTTTTAATTAAGGAGCTGGTTGCCACAGCTCCTTAATTATTATCTATAAAGAGTTTTCCTAATCTTAGTAAGGATTCCTTTGAATTTAAACTAGGATCTTCTAAAACTTTATCTAGTAAATGGTTTAATATTTCTCCTATTAATTTTCCAGGCTTAATTCCTAGAATATTAATTAAATCTTTCCCTGTTATATCTAAATCTTTAACTAAAAGAGGCTCTTTATTTTTTATAATTTCATTAACTAAATCTTCAGTATAGCTTACCTTTTTTAGAAATGGCTCAGGATTATTTAAGGATTTAATATCTGCCCTTTGAAGTGCAAATAATAAATGCATATTATCTTTGCCAACAGAATTTAATAACTTCTTAACTTCATATTTTGTAGGCATAATATCAACATTTAGAACTAAGTGATGCTCAATTAATTTAGATACAATTTCTATTGTATTATTATCAAAGCGTAAGTCAGATAATATTTTTTTAGTCATTATTGAGCCTTCAAGGCAATGACCAGGAAATCCATAAAAGCTTCCATTATTAAAGGCTGTTAATGTATTTATTTTACCTACATCATGAAATAGAGCTGATAATCGTAATATTAAATTATTTTCAGTATTATCAATAACCTTTAATGTATGTGTAAAAACATTTCTATTATGATTAGTACATTTAGGAGAAAAATCAACTAATGAATTTATATCTGGTAGAATCAATTCAAGTAGATTAGTTTCCTTTAATAATTGAAGTCCTTTAGAAGGATTATCAGAAATTAATATTTTACAAAGCTCATCTCTAATTCGTTCCTTACTAATATTAGAAATAAGCAAGTGATTTTTCCTTATTGCATTTAAAGTATTTATTTCTATGTCGAAGGATAATTGACAGCTAAATCTAATAGCACGAAGCATTCTTAAGGAATCTTCCTTAAATCGCTTGTCAGGGTCTCCAACGCATCTTATTAATTTATTCTTTATATCAGTAACTCCATTAAAGTAATCAATTAATCCAGTAATTTTATTATATGCTAAAGCATTTATAGTAAAATCCCTTCTGGATAAGTCTTCTTTTATATCTGTAACAAAGTTAACAGATGAAGGTCGTCTATTATCTAAATAAGATCCATCTGTCCTGAAAGTTGTAACTTCGTAGGGGTCATTATTTATTAAAACAGTAATGGTTCCATGTTTTAAACCTGTAGGGATAGTCTTATTAAACAACAAAATAGTAGTTTCTGGTTTAGCAGAAGTAGTTATATCATAATCTTTAGGAGTAATACCTAAGATACTATCTCTAACACAACCACCTACCATATATGCCTCATAGTTATTTTTATAAAATCTATTAATAATAAAGTTAACCTCTTTTGGAACGAATATATTCATGTTTAACCTACCTTTTAATTGTTATAAATAAATAATACCATAAAATGAAATAATTAATTAATTTATATAGAGATTTTATGTGGTATACTTTCCATAAGCATTCATGTAGGGGAGGTAGTAATGAAAAATAAAAAAATTACAATAGTTATAACTTCTATTATTTCAATTATACTTGTTGTTATTTTTAGCATTTCCATTTATAAAAATAATAATGAAAAAAATATAATAAATAATATAGAATTACATATTACAAATGGAGAGTATGAGGAAGCTATAGAATCTATAAATCAATCTAAAAATAGCGAAAAGTTGACTTTATATAGAAGTATATTAGAAGACTTTATAGAAATAAAAAATGAAAGTAATACTCATAAGGAAAAAGAAAAAATAGATGGTTTTAAGGAAAAATATAATAGCTATTTAAGTAATGAAATATTTAATAAGTTAAATGAAGACATATTGAAAATTGAAGATAATATAAAAAACTATTATATTGAAGTTAGTGAGGTTAAAGAGCAAATATCTTCAGCTATTAATAAAGATATCTCTTTGGCAAAGGAGCTAATAGATAAGTTTAAGGGAAAATACCCTGATGAGGATATATCAGAGCTTGAAAAAATATATAATAATAAAGTAAATGAGTTAAAAGAGGAAGCAGCAAAGGAAGAAGAAAAAGTAGTAGAAGAAACTAAGCCTGAAACTAATAATGATGTAAGTCATAACAAGCCAAATACTGTTAAGCTAGGAATTGAAAGCACAGTAGCATCTAAGCGATCAAGCCAAATAATAACAGTTGTAAGTAAAGGTGGGTCCTATGGTGAATTAGTGTTCTGGGAAAAAGATAGTAATGGTGAATGGGTTTTAGTGGACAAGGTTTCAGCTAGATTAGGACAAAATGGAATGAAAGCAGCCAGCGAGGTTTATGAAATGGATAAAAGTACTCCCACAGGAATATATTCATTAACAGAAGCTTTTGGAATAAATGAAGATCCAGGAACTAGTATTAGATATAGACAATTAGATGGAAGTGAATATTGGGTAGATGACGTAAATTCGGAGTTCTATAATACCATGCAGTTTGGAGAACCAAATGGAAGATGGAATTCAGCAGAAAAACTAACTGAATTTCAAGGGTACTATAATTATTCATTAGTTATAGATTATAATAGATGGCCAGTAATTCCAGGTAAGAGCTCAGCTATATTTTTACATTGTGATTTAGGTACATATACATATGGATGTGTTGCAATACCACAAGAAAATTTAGTTAATATTATTCAAAGGTTAGATCCTGAAAAGGATCCATTTATAATAATGGATTTTTCATATCAGGATATATACACTAAGTATTAAACAAAAATTTATAAAGTATAATTTACATAATGAAAGTTGTAGCTATCTTTAATAGATAGCTACAACTTATTTAATTTATAATTACTTTTGTTCCATTATCAATATTATCATATAACCATTTAGCATCTTCTACAGCTAATCTGATGCAGCCATGTGATGCAGGAGTACCTAGGGTATAATCTAATATATTTTCCTTACTTTCATCAAAGGGAAGGGAATGAAAAAGATAATCACCCATAAATTGAACCCAGTACTTAGCCCCTTGTTGAAATTCTTCTGAAAAGAACCAATCTCCCTTATCAGTAACAGAAAAAATACCTTTAGGAGTTTCTTTACCTTCTATACCTGTAGAACTACTAAATTCTTTTAAAAGATTCCAATTATTATTTGAACCTTCATAAACATATGTTATTTGTTTAGATAAATTTAAGTAAACTAAGTAAGAGGTTTTACTTGCTATAGAAAAACTATTTATATTACTTGGAGTTATTTCTTGAAGTATTGCATTAGAGGTATATTCTGAATTTTCTTCTTGATATTCTTCTCTAAAGAGTTTAATTGAATTAATTTTATTTTCAATTTCTAGTATTTCATCTTTACTTAAAAGACTTTTATCATAATTAGATAAAATATTAATTGCTTTTGTATAATATTTATTTGCTACTAATTCATCAACACTTTCAAGTAAATAATTTTTGTAATTAGATTCAAAATCCTTTATATATCCTTTAGCTATTTCATAATCCTTAGGAGAAGATTTATCAATTAAATTAAAGTACTCCATAGCAGTTTCATAATCCTTTTCATTAAAAGCCGCTATTCCAAGATTTAAATAACTATCTTCATTATATTTAAACTTATCATCTGAATTAATTTCATTATCAGAAGAAATTAAGCCATTTGTAGTAATTGATGAATCAGGATATTTATTATTTAAAGCAGTAATTAATTTATCTAAAGATGAATTTAATACATTATAACTTTTAATTTCATTTAATATTTCTAAAGCATAACTAGGGCTAATTTCATTATTAGATAAAGAGGAACATATTTTATTAACTATATTAGTAAAATAAGATTTCAAATCAGTATTAAGCTTAGCCTTTTTTACTGTTAAAGCTTTATTATTTATTACAGATTTAGCATTAGAGAAATCATGATTATTAAAGTTATTATAGAATTCAGATGTTAGCTCCTGGTACTGTGAATTTAAATAAATATTTGCAGTAAATCCTAATAGTATTAACAAAAGGAAAAAAGAGAATAATTTAAATATAGAAAATCTATTTCTCTTTTTGGATTTATTACTATACATTTTTAGACCTCCTTAAAACATATATTATAATCATTAACAAAAGTGTTATAATTTAATCCTAAAAATTAAAATTTATAAAATTATGCTATTATATGTTAAAATATTATCTAATCAGGAAATTTCTAAGGAGTTTAAAAGATCATGAATGAAAAAATTAACTTTGTAAAAAAATTAAAAATTAGTATTACTAGTATAAAGGGGTACAGTGATTTAGTTAAAGAAAAGATTTCAAAAGCAATTATATATTCAATAATTTTCTCTTTAATTATTGGGACTATACAAGGGCTAATAAGCTTTGTAACAATTAGCTCTATACAAAATACTATTGAAAAAGCTATTTCATCAGATGAGTTTAAATTTACTTTTCAAGATGGGATATTAAATTTTGAAAATTCGCCTATAAAAAGTGAAAAGGGAAGAAATATAGTCTATATTGATACGAATATTTCATTAGAAGAAAAGGAAAGTATAAGAAACATAGTGATACATAAAGATGTATCTGTGGCTATATTAAAAGATGGAATATCTTTTAGAATTAATGGAATGGAAAGAGACATAGAATTTAGTAAAGATGAAATAGCAGGAGAAATAAATAATGAAAAAATATTAAAAGCTTTAAGCAGTATTGGATTAGCTAAATATATAGCTTTTATTACTTCAATAATATTAACTTATATTATTTTTATGATGAATTCCTTAATTCTATCTTTATTAGGACTAATAATAAATGGAATAAATAAATTTGGGCTAAACTATGAAAACATACTTAAGATTTCTATATATGCTACTACTGCACCTACAATAATTGGATTAATATTCCCTATAGGTACTTATGGATTATTAATTTCAGGAATTTATTTTATAATAGTAGTAAATTATTTAAGAATTAAGAATGATGTATAAAAAAATATAACAATGAATTATATTCATAATACACTGCAAATGCTAGTTTTTTATGTCTAGCATTTGCAGTGTATATTATTTATAGAAGTATTTTATTTACTATTTGTAGGGAAAAATAAAAATATAAGTAGAATGTTGAGGCTATATTTGTATAGCATTTTAAGAAATCACCACAATAAATGGAAAAAAATACAAAATAATCTTGTTGCAAAAATGTGTATATGATAAACTATAATTATGGGGTTAAAAATTAAATATAAACCTGTTATGAAAGGAATTATTATGATGATTAATAACGAATTTATAGAAAGGGAATTATTATCAAATAAGGATAGGTTAAATGAATTTTTTTTGAGAAGTGGAAGGGACTTAACAAAAGATGATTTAGTAAGTATCATAACAGAAACAATTAAGAAAAGTGCAAGGCAAGAGGATTTTTTGTTAAATATTTCTCATGATCTAAGAGGCCATCTAAATGTAATCTTAAGTGTTATGCAGGTAATAAATTATGGGTGTGCATGTATAACAGATAAAAAGGTTAAGGAGTACTTGGAAATAATACGGAAGAATAGTCTTAAAATGTTGAGATTAGTTAATAACCTAATAGATACTACAAAGTTAGAAAATAATTATTATGTTCTAAATAAGAAGAATTCAGATATTATTTCTATGGTTGAAAGCACAGTAAATTGTATAGATAAGTATGCTAAGCAAAAGAATATACAATTAATATTTGATACAAATCAAGAAGAATGTATAATGGCAATAGATCCAGAGGCTATGGATAGAATAATTATGAATTTGCTATCTAATGCAATAAAATTCTCATATATTAATACAAATATTTATATTGATATATTTGTATTAAGCAATGAAATTAAAATTTCAGTAAGGGATGAAGGACCAGGAATTGCAAAGGAATATCAAGAGAAGATATTTAATAGATTTTATCAAATGGAAAATAATAAAGATAGTGACACTATAGGAAGTGGTATAGGATTAGATTTAGTTCATTATCTAGTTAAGGCTATGGATGGAGAAATTGTAGTAAATAGTGATGTAGGTAAGGGTTGTGAATTTGTAATTATGCTACCTATAACAACTGTAAAAGAAACAGAAAATCATTGTTTAAATGATGATAAAAGTAATAAGATTCAAATGTTAGAAATAGAGTTTTCAGATATATACAATAATTAAATTTTTTAGGATTCAATATAGTTGCTTGATTTATTATAATAGTTATGATAATATAATTTATGTTGAAAAACTATATTATATGCGGTGGTAGCTCAGTTGGATAGAGTAGCTGGCTACGAACCAGTTGGTCGGGGGTTCGAATCCTCTCCGCCGTACCAAAAAGCCTTACAAATTATTTGTTTGTAAGGCTTTTTATTTTAATAAAAAAAGAAAGAGTTTAGATAAGTCTAAGCTTTTTCTTTTTTACATACAAATAGGATAAACTTATATGCTTTGGGGCAAATTAAGAATATATTTTATTTATAAGAGGAAAAGTTATATGAATATAGATATTTTAATAAATCAAGTGGATAAAAATAATGAATTTAATATACTTGCAACAAAAAGATTTAATCCTAGTGAAGTAATATTTATATATAGAAGAGAAGATGAGTCCTTTTTGAAATCATTGAGAAATTATTATAAAAATTATCTTCCTAATGTAATTTTTAAAGAATATATGGTTAGTGAAGGAGATATAAGAGAGCTAAATCGAATAATATTATATAGTAATAAGAGAACTTTAGTAAATTTAACAGGAGGAAGTAGAATAAATTCTTTAGGGATGTTAGATATATGTAAAAATAATGCTATAAAATCTATATACATAGATATAAAAAATAAATATTTATATATATTTGATGATAAGGTAGAAATAATAAAAGAAGAATTTGAAGATATGGAATTAGATAAAATTATAAAAGCAAGTGGAGGAGAAGTAATAAATGATTCTACTAAATTATCTAGCAAAGAGGATTTAATTTTATTAACTAAAGGGATTTATAGAAACTTAGAACTTTGGCATAGATATAAACAAAAATTATATGATTCTAATATTTTTATTCATTGTATTGATGCACCACAGGTTATAAGGATAAACTTAGAATTATTAAATAAAGAAGAAAGATATATTTTAAGTAAGGCTCTTATATACTTAAAGGAGATAGGTGGAATAGACTATAATAATGAAAAAAATAAAATAAAGGTTTTCTTTAAAAATGAATATTTAAAGTCTTTTATATTTAAAAGTGGAACCTGGTTAGAAGTAGCAACCAATAATATAATTAATGAAATTAAAGAAATAGACGAAGTAAGAAGCGGAGTTATGTTCCTATGGAATGATAAAAGTAAGGTTGTTAGAAATGAGTTAGATGTAGTTGCAGTTAAGGATGCAATTGTTATTTGTATTTCATGTAAGGATAGTGATAAGTATAATGAAAATGCTTTAAATGAGTTGGATGTATATAGTAATAAAATAGGTGGTAAAAATGTATATAAGATTTTGGTAGCTACAAAGGAGCCAATTAAACCTTCTGTTAAAGATAGAGCAAGAGAAATGGGAATAAGTATTATAATTTTTGATGGGGAAGAAGAAAAATTTAAAAATCAAATAAGGGAAGTTATATCTAAAGTTAAAGATTAGATTTTCAAAATCTGAAATTGTTTACTTTTAAATATGTGTATAATAAGGGTATAAAATAAATATATAAAAGTGGGGGTTAAGATTATGGTAAAGAAACCTTTAAAGATAGTTACAATAGGCGGTGGATCAAGTTATACACCTGAATTAGTAGAAGGGTTAATTAAAAGATATGATGAAATGCCAGTAAGTGATTATTGGTTAGTTGACATTGAAGATGGAAAAGAAAAATTAGAAATAGTTGGAGCCTTAGCTAAAAGGATGGTTGAAAAAGCTGGAGTTCCAATGAACATTCATTTAACTTTAGATAGAAGAGAAGCTTTAAAAGACGCAGATTTTGTTACAACTCAATTAAGGGTTGGTTTATTAAAAGCAAGATGTAAGGATGAAAGAATTCCTTTAAGTCATGGATTTTTAGGACAAGAAACTAATGGAGCAGGTGGTTTATTTAAAGCATTAAGAACAGTTCCAGTAATATTAGATATAGCTAAGGATATGAAGGAATTATGTCCAGATGCATGGTTAATAAACTTTACTAACCCAGCAGGTATAGTAACTGAAGCCTTATTAAGATATGGAGTTCATAAGAAGGTAGTAGGAGTATGTAATGTTCCAATAGGATTAGAATATTCCTTTGCAGACATATTAGGAGTAGATAAGGATAAAATAACTGTAGATTTTGCTGGATTAAATCATATGGTTTATGCAGAAAGAGTTTATAATGATGGAAAGGATGTTACAGAGGAAGTTATAAAAATATTAACATCTCCTGAAACAAAGAGCCAAACTATGGCAAACATTAAGGATTTAGGTTGGGATGTTGCTACAATAAAGGCCTTTGGAGTGATACCTTGTCCATATCATAGATATTATTATAAAACTAAGGACATGCTTAATGATGAATTAGAAGCCTTTAAGAGTGGTAAAACTAGAGCAGAAGTAGTTATGGAAGTTGAAAAGAAATTATTTGAAATGTATAAAGATGTTAATTTACAAGATAAGCCTGAAGAATTAGCAAAACGTGGTGGAGCTCATTATTCAGATGTTGCATGTAATGTAATAAACGGAATTTACAATGATAAAAATACTATAATTGCTGTAAATACGAAAAATAATGGAACATTAAAGCAATTAGAAGATGAATCTGCTATTGAAGTAAGTTGTTATGTAGGAAAAGATGGTCCAGTACCAGTAGAAACTGTTACTGACTTACCTATATTTGCACAAGGATTAGTAGCACAAATTAAAGCTTTTGAAAGATTAGCAGCTGAAGCAGCCTATACAGGAAATTATAATACTGCACTTTTAGCAATGGTAACAAATCCATTAATTGCTGATGATGTAAGAGGAAGAAAATTATTAAACGAAATGTTAGTTGCTCATAAAGATTATCTACCACAATTTAAAGATGTAATAGAAAAAATTGAAAAGGTAGAAAGAGCAGAGTTTTAATAGAATAGTTATAAAATAGGGAGCTTAATTTTAGAAGTTAAGCTCCTTTTATTTTTTTATATTTAACCAAGAGGTGATATAATTATATTATAGAAATAAATAGGTTTTATAATAATAATGTGAAAAGAGGGTATAAAATGGGTAAAGTATTGGTTTTTATTTTTGATGGAATGACAGATTATGAAACAACTTTAATTAGTCATTTATTATGTGCAGATGCTGGAAAAGAAGTTATTCCAATTGCATATGATGAGAATTTAATTAAGGGAAGATCAGGATTTATATATAAGCCTGAAAAAGTAATTAGTGATATTTTAACTGATGATGTTGAAGGTTTAATAATTTCTGGGGGATGGTTCAAGGAAATAAAAGAAGAGTTTGTAGATTTAATTAATGACTTAAACTCTAAAGGAAAGCTTATAGGTGGAATATGCGGAGCAGGAACACTAGCTCTAGCAAAGGCAGGTATATTAAATGATGTAAAATATACAACTCCTATAGTTGAATGGAATGAGGAATATGTATATAGATATGGGGAAGAAGACCCTTTTCCAAGAGATAATTTTGTAGTAGATAGGGTTGTAAGAGATGGGAACATTATAACTGCACAAGGAGCTGCATTTATAGACTTTGCAGTTGAAATATGTGATTGGTTTAACTTATTCGAGAATGAAGAGGATAAAGAGAACTTTATTAACATTATTAAAGGATTATAAAAGAAGCTAAAAGTATATATAAAAGCTGATAATTAGGATTAAATAAAAAATATAGTATTAAGGATTTAGTTTGTCTAAATCCTTTTTTATATAATTTTAAAAGTAACACTTAAATTATATTAACAATAGAATTAATAATATTAATATTTATAATGATATTAATTAAAAATATTAATAATAATATAAAAATATTTAATAAAATTATTGACAAATATATTTGGTAGGAATAGTATATAAGTAACAGGAGGGATAGTAGAATGTATAAGATAATAACTTCTTGTCCAGTATGTAACAAGAAAATGAAGGCTACTAGATTAAAGTGCTCATCATGCAATACTATTATTGAAAATGATTTTGAGTTTTCTAAGTTTGATTACTTATCTAATGACCAACTTAAATTTATAGAAGTCTTTATTATGTGTAGGGGAAATATTAAAGATGTAGAGAAACAACTAGGAATTTCTTATCCAACAGTTAGAGCAAAATTAGATGAAGTAATAAACACATTAGGATATAAAAGTAATTCCAAACCTTTAGAAACATCTACTAGCGATGTTATAGAAGCATTAGAAAAGGGAGAAATTTCTTCTCAAGAAGCTATAGAGAGAATGAAAGAATAATAAATATGTGGAGGGAATAGGAATGAGAGAAGATTTAGTAAAGGTATTAACAATGCTATCAGAAGGAAAACTTAATGTGGAAAAAAGTTCGGAATTAATTGAGGCAATGTATAAGAAGGAGGAAAAGGACTTACAAATTATCGAAAGTAATTATGATAAAAGAATGCTTAGGGTATATGTAGATTCAAAGAATGGAGATAATGTAAAAGTTAATTTACCTGTAGCTGTTATAACAGCTATACTTAAGGCAACAGGAAAACTACCAATTAAAAATACTGAAATGGAAGGTATTGATTTTGAAATGCTAAGTGAATCAATAATTGCTGCATTAGATAATGAGATGCTAGGAGAGATAGTAACTGTAGATTCAAGCAATGGCGATATTGTAAGAGTTGTTATTGAATAGGTAGAGAAATGAAGGTAATAGTAAAGTCAGAGGAAACAAACCTTAATTTATATATACCAATGTTTGTTTTAACTAGTGGAATAAGACTTGCAAAATTTATAAATAAAAATTACAACAAGGATAATAAATCAGATAAAAGTATTGAAAAGACCATTCAATATGTAGATTATTTAGATATTGATATTATTATTTCTGCCATTAAAGAATTAAAAAGTTATAAGGGATTAACATTAGTTGAGGTAAAAGCTAGTGATGGAACTTATGTATTAATAAAAGTATAAAAGGAGCTGTCACAACAGCTCCTAAATTAAAAATGTAGAATGTAAAATGTAGAATTATTGATGTAATTCCAAGGGAATTACTAAAAAGATATAGATTTTAGAAACTCCTAAGGGAGTTTCTTCTTTAATTTTACATTTTTCATTATTCACTTTACATTATGCCACAGCCCCTTTTAATTTTTATACATACTTCCGTATCTAGTATATATGTATTCAATAAGATAACTTAAATCGTATCTATGACTTTGTATGTATTCATTTGAATCATTTCTATGAGGAAGATAAATTATATAATTACTTCTTTTTTCATAATGAGGATTTTCCTTTTCTGTAATAACTACTACCTTAGCAGGACTACTTTCTATTTGCTTCCATAATCGCTCATGATAAATAGTAAATCTAGCTGAAGGAGAAATTAATATTGCCAGGGAGTTTTCATCTAACTCACTAGCGAGTCTTTCTTGTTCTTGTACATCATTTGCATTATAAATTATCTTTGAAAGATTCACTAATTTTCTTTGTAAATCTTGAGCCATTAACTGTGAAAATTGGGTTCCAAATATACAAACATTATTGCTACTATAAATTAATTCAATAACTCTATCGATTATTTTTAAATCGACAAAGGATTTAAAAGTTTCAATTTCATTTATTATTTCAAGAGACATATTATTTAGCATATCTTCTCTGGATATTTCATAGTTTATTGATTTAGGTTTCATAAGCCCTTCATTATAACTATCTATATTTATTTTTATATTCTCCTTAAATTCAATAAAAGTAGAATAGCCAAGTTTATGACAAAATCTTGTTATTGCAGCAGGAGAGGTATAACAAAGCTCAGATAACTTATTAATAGACATATTAGGAATTATACGAATATTTCTAAGCATAGTAAGAGCTATATTATAATTTATATCAGTTTCTTTACTACTATTTAAATATAATAGCAGCCTGTATATTAAATCCCCCATAAATTTCACTCCTTAAGTAATTATTTTATTTCCTTTTACCTATTGATTCACCCATTAAAACCATAGTTTCATAACCTAAGTTTGATTGATTTATTATATCTTCATCAATTTTAACTGAGTCCTTTTTAAATAAGAGAATAGTAGTAGAACCACCGAATTTAAAATATCCCTTTTCGTCTCCTTTATTAACTCTTTTATTAGGAGTATAGCTTTGAATTATTGTACCAACACAAGTAGCACCAACTTCGATATGAAGGATATCTCCAAAATTATCAGATTTAAATACACTCCATTCTCTTTTATTCTGACAATAAAGTTTTGGTATTCTTTCAAGAGCAACAGGGTTTACTGAATAATAATTACCTTGTATAAAATGATTTTCTAAAGGAATTCCATTATCTACAAAATGAAATCTATGATAATCAGTTGGACAAAGTCTTAAAACTAGACAAGTACCACCTTCATAATCCTTGGCTAAATCATTATCTCCTATTAATTCGGATAGACTATAATGTATGCCTTTAACTTGGATTAATTTATCTGTAGAGATATTTTCATAAGCAAATAATCTACCATCCCCAGGGGAAGTAAGTATAGTATTATCCATAGCAATAGGTCTAGCATCTTCTTTTAGGGATCTTACAAAGAAATCATTAAAGTTATTAAAATCATCTATTGTGTTAGAACTAATATTCATATCTATATTAAAATCTTTTATAAATTTTGATATTTTTTTCTTACTTAAAGAAGAATCACAATATGCACCATATAGTTTAGAAAAGAACTTTTTCTTTATAAGTAGTTCAGTGAAACTTTTACCTATAGGAGATTCATAGGACCATTTTATATAATTGCCACCAGCTACTTTCTCCACTTCATATTTTTGGGTTTTTCTGTTATATACTTGTATCATAAGTTACCTCATATCAATATTTTTTATAGTATTATATTACCATAAAATATAAATAAAAAACCTATAGAGTATAATTTTACTTTACTTAATTTTCTGTTATTATAGATAATAGGTCATAAGAATTTCTAAGGGGGGATAAAATTGATAGGAAATATTATTGAAATTATAACTCCAAATGTAATACATATATTAGAGTTAATGGGGATAATAATAATTATTATAGGATCTGTAAAAGCCTTTTATACATTTGTAGTAAATATAATCACTAAAGAGGATATTCCAATTAAAGTAGAATTAGCAAAGTCATTAACTCTTGCACTTGAATTTAAACTTGGAGCAGAGATATTGAAAACTGTTATAGTAAGGTCATTAGATGAGATGTATATTCTTGCAGCAATAATTATATTAAGAGCAATATTGGCATTTGTTATACATTGGGAAATGAAGACTGATATGGAAAGTAAACATTAAAAAATAATTTCTTTTTATTTACTAATTTAATTAAAAGATAGTAATTATTCAAAAAAAAGAGTATAATAAATATCGTTAATAATATAACAATAGATAAATAAAGTTCATTGCACTAAATATAGGGGGAATTTTCGATGAAAAATATTACTATTAATGGGAATAAGGTTCTAGTAAGTAATGAAGATAATTTAATTAAGATAGCAAGGGATAATGGAGTTGATATTCCTTCTTTATGTTTTCTTGAAGACTGTGGTAATGTTGGCCAATGTGGAGTATGCTTAGTTGAGATAGAAGGACAAGATGCTTTAGAAAAAGCCTGTTGCTTAATTCCAGAAGATGGTATGATTATAAATACTAATACTGAAAGAGTTCAAGAAGCTATTAAAGAAAGAGTTTCAAGCTTATTAGATAAGCATGAATTTAAATGTGGACCTTGTAAAAGAAGAGAAAATTGTGAGTTTTTAAAGCTTGTTATTAAGACTAGATCTAAAGCAAGTAAACCCTTTGTTATTGCAGATAAAACAGAGTATATAGATGATAGAAGTAAATCAATTGTAATAGATAGAACTAAATGTGTTACTTGTGGGAGATGTGTAGCAGCTTGCAAAACTAAAACTGGAACAGAATCTATAAAGTTTATTGAAGTTAATGGTGAAAATATAATTGGACCCGATAATTTAAAGTGTTTTGATGATACTAATTGCTTATTATGTGGTCAATGTGTAGCTGCTTGTCCAGTAGATGCATTATCAGAAAAATCACATATGGATAGAGTAAAAGATGCCTTAGAAAATGAAGATAAGCATGTTATTGTTGCTATGGCTCCATCTGTAAGAACAGCTATGGGTGAACTTTTCAAAATGGGCTATGGAGTAGATGTAACTGGTAAAATATATACAGCATTAAGACAATTAGGCTTTAATAAAATATTTGACATAAACTTTGGTGCAGATATGACTATAATGGAAGAGGCAACTGAATTAATTGAAAGAATTAAAGTTGGTGGACCATTCCCTATGTTTACTTCTTGTTGTCCAGCTTGGGTAAGACAAGTAGAAAACTATTACCCAAACCTTTTAGAAAATTTATCAAGTGCTAAGTCACCACAACAAATATTTGGAACAGCTAGTAAGACATATTATCCAACTATTTCAGATATAGATCCTAAAAATGTTTTTACGGTAACTATAATGCCATGTACTGCTAAAAAATATGAAGCTGACAGACCTGAAATGGAAAATAACGGATTAAGAAATATAGATGCAGTAATAACTACAAGAGAATTAGCTAAAATGATTAAAGATGCCAAAATAGACTTTGCAAAGCTTGAGGATAGCGAAGCAGATCCAGCCATGGGAGAATATACAGGTGCAGGTGCTATATTTGGAGCAACTGGTGGAGTTATGGAGGCCGCTTTAAGAACAGCTAAGGATTTTGTGGAAGGAAAAGATTTAGAAAATATAGAATATAAACAAGTAAGAGGACTTGCAGGAATTAAAGAAGCTACTATAGATATTGGTGGAGATGACTACAATGTTGCAGTAATAAATGGCTCTTCAAGCTTATTTGATTTTATTAATAGTGGAAAATTAGATGAAAAGCAATATCACTTTATTGAAGTTATGGCTTGCCCTGGTGGATGTGTAAATGGAGGTGGGCAACCTCATGTTAATGCAACTGATAGGCTAACTATGGACATTAGAAGTGTAAGAGCATCAGTATTATATAATCAAGATAAAAACTTGAAGAAGAGAAAGTCTCATGAAAATGTAGCTTTAAATAATATGTATGATAATTATATGGGTAAACCAGGCCACGGAAAGGCTCATGAATTACTTCATATGAGTTATAATAAATAAAATATAAATTTCAGAAGGATATATATAAGTTTAATAATTAAAATGTTTTTAATTATATACAAACTAATATGTATCCTTTTTAATGTAAGAAAGTCTATTTATTTAGTTTTTTATAAACTATAAATGTTGAAATTAATGCTAAGGGTAAGGCAAAAGAAATGTTAGACCAAAAGGTTCTAATATAAAATTCTCTTAATTTATCAATTAATGTTACATCTTCAATCCAATGAATAGCAACGAATAAGTTGGAACCTAAGTATCCAACAATAAGGTATGAAATTATAAGAGAAATAATAAAGGTTAAAATTATTTTTCTGTTAAATATCATAACAATCTCCTTAATTTAATTTTTAGAGTTAAATGTAGATAATGAGCTTCTGAATAGTATCTATAATAATTATATAATAAAAATATAATGTATATGCTAAATGTAATAATATATAGTAATTTTATATATTGAAAAAATTATAATAATAATTATGATATAATTTTCTAGAAGTATTTTCAGGGGAGTGGAAATTAATGAAATATTTAGCATGCGACTTAGATGGAACTTTGTTAAGGGAGGATCAAACTATAAGCAGAGAAAACTTAGAGGCTATAATAGGTTTTAAGGCAGAAGGAAATAAATTTGTAATTTCAACAGGAAGAGATATAGAGTCAATTTATGACTTATTTAAGGATTATCCCGAAATAGAGTATGACTATATAGTAGCTTGTAATGGGGCAATAGTATTAGATAATAATAAAAAAGTTATTTTTAATAATTACATAAAACATGATATAGCAAAAAAAATTATTAATGGGTTTATAGATAGAGATGATATTTGTATTCATTTTGAAGCTGATGGACAACATTATTTAGTTAAATCTAAGGGATTAGAATATGAAAGTAGTTTATCAGGAGACATAAAGGATATGTTATTACGTTTTGAAAATAGAATTTCAATAGATGAGATATTTACTAAAGAAAGAAAATATGCATTTATAAGTGTTTTTTCAATTAATAAGGATGCGGTAGTAGCAGAGGAAATAAAGAATTTATTAATTGAAATATATGGACAAGAAATAGAAGCCTTTAGAAATCAATTCTTTGTAGATATAGCTCCAAAGGATTGCTCAAAGGGGAATGGACTAAGAAATATACTTGAACTAGATAATATTAAAGAGGAAAATCTTTATGCTATAGGAGATTCATTTAATGATGTATCAATGTTTGAATTAACAAAAAACAGTTTTACTTTCCATCATGTTGAAGAAGAATTAAAAAATATTGCACAAAAATGTGTTTCAACTGTTGGAGAGTGCATAGATACTATTATGAGTTAATATTTAAAGAGTTGTTGACAATGCTAGTACAATATTATAGAATTTTATAAAATAAATAGTTAGAATAATAATATCGCCGGATATATTATTTAGATAACAAGCGTTAGAAGTTTATGCCGTTAGGCCTTAGGGTATAAACAATCTAATGCTTTTTTTAGTTAAGGGGGATATAAAATGAAAAGTTTAAAAGATAATATTTTAAAGGATTTTACAAAATATGTATCATTAAATGTAATTAGTATGATAGGTCTTTCTTTCTATATACTTGCTGATACATTTTTTATAGCAAATGGAGTAGGGAGTATTGGGCTAACAGCTTTAAACTTAGTTTTACCATTATGGAGTTTAATGAGCGGATTTGGATTAATGATAGGCATAGGAGGTGGGATTAGTTATTCCATTAAAAGAGGAAAGAATAGTGAAAAGGGAGCAAATAAGGTATTTACTCATGCTATGTTAATGGGATTAATTACTGGAGCTATAATAACTATAATTGGAGTAATATTTTCTTATGACATTGTAGTAATTTTAGGCGCTGATGAAGTAGTAGCACCTTTAGCTAGTAAATATCTTAAAACATTATTATCGTTTTCTTCTGTTTTCATAGTAAATAATATAATTACCTCCTTTGTGAGAAATGATAATAATCCTAAACTAGCTATGATTGCAATGACTATAGGAAGCTTAAGTAATGTAGTTTTAGATTATATTTTTATATTTCCATTTAAGCTTGGAATGTTTGGAGCAGCTCTTGCAACAGGAGCTACGCCAATATTAAGCTTGGTTATATTATCACTTCACTTTATTAAAAAGAAAAATAATTTTAAGCTTATTAAGTGTAAGTTTAATTTTACTTATATGAAGAAAATAATTTCATTAGGTATTCCAGCCTTTATCACTGAAGTTTCATCTGGATTAATAATATTATTATTTAATTTTACTATATTAAAAATATCAAATAATACTGGAATTGCGGCATATGGAATAATTGCTAATTTAGCTCTAATAGTAATATCTATATTTACAGGAATAGCTCAAGGAATTCAGCCTATAATTAGTAAAAATTATGGAGAAGGTAAGATTAAAAATATAAGAACTATTTTTAAGTATGGAATAATTACGTCTATTATCTTAGGAGTAGGATGCTACTTAATTGGATTAAGCTTTTCCGAGGAAATAGTTAACTTATTTAATAGTGAAGGAGATAAGGCATTACTTTCTATGGCTATAGAAGGAATTAATATTTATTTTAGTGCATTTATTATTATGGGAGTAAATATTGTAACTACATCTTTCTTTGCTTCTATTAATAAAGCAAAGGAATCCTTTGCTATTTCAATGATAAGAGGATTAATTGTAGTGATACCTTTGATATTATTATTACCAAATTTTCTTGGGATGACAGGAGTATGGCTTACTATTCCTTTAGCCGAAGTTATCACTTTGCTAATTAGTATTAGGCTAATAAGTAATAGGGAACAAGTAATATGTAAGAGTGAATAAGTAAGGAGTAAGAGATAAGTAAGAAGTAATAGGGCATAGTTAAGAGTTAGAAAGCAAAAGTTAGTGGGTTTTAGTTTTAATTATATGCAATTTATAAATTAACTTATTATATTTAAGTATTAGACGAAAATATTAGTATTATAAGTATTAAGGGGATATTAAGTTATGAGTAGATTTGAATTTATAACAGGTAGTGTAGAGCTAGTTGATTTTATAAAACCATTATGGGAAAAGCTTAATGAATATCATGAAGTTAAATCAAATTATTTTTCGGATAAGTATAAGAATAATACCTTTGAAAAGAGAAAAAGTAAGTTTATAAGTAATAATAATTTAAAGGTTAGAATTGATTTAATAAAGGATATAGAGAAAAACTTATATATAGGGTATTGCATAAGTACTATAGATGTAGAGCTAACTGGGGAGATAGATTCCTTATTTATTGAAGAGGAATATCGTAAAGATGGATTAGGAGATAAGTTAATGAAAGAAGCTATTAAATGGCTTGATTTAAATAAAGTAAAAACAAAGGTCATTGTAGTAGCAGAAGGAAATGAGGGTGTATTAGAATTTTATAAAAGATATGGGTTCTATAAAAGAAGAATAGTTTTAGAGCAAATTTAATATATTGGAAGTGATATTATCAATGGCTAAAGTAGAATTAACAAATATGTGTATGATTTATGTTGTTTATAGATCAAATAAATAAGTTCCAGCTGTTAGTCAGTATAAATAGAATAAGGAGGAAAAATAATGATTCAATCAATTGTGCATATTGCTTTAGTAGTGAAGGACTATGATGAGGCAATAGAGTTTTATACAAAAAAACTTCATTTTGAATTGGTAGAAGATACATATCAACCTGAGCAAGAGAAAAGGTGGGTAGTAGTATCTCCACCAGGATCAAATGGTGCCACAATATTACTTGCAAGAGCATCTAAGGAAGAACAAGAGCCTTTCATTGGAAATCAAGCAGGAGGGAGAGTTTTTCTTTTCTTAGGAACAGATGATTTTTGGCGTGATTACAATGAGATGAAAGAAATAGGAATAGAATTTGTTAGGGAGCCAAAGGAACAAGATTATGGAATAGTTGCAGTATTTAAAGATTTATACGGAAACTTATGGGATCTAATTCAGTTCAATGAAAATCATAAAATTTACAATAGAGTCAAATAAACTATAATTTGTGCATTAGTAAAAAGCTTCAAAGCAGATTTATTTGATAAAGTAAGGTGATATTTAACTATTTATATTATGAGACTCCATCTAAGGTAATACTTTTTAATACCAATTAAGTTAGAATTATTTCAGAAAATAAAAATGCATGATTAGATTTTATGACTATTCCTAACAAAAGGGATCCAATAATTTTAGAGGCATTATGAAGAGATACTGATTTAGGTATCTCTTTTTTAATAATGAAAATAATATTAGTTCATAAAAAAAGCATATAATTGGTTTAATAAATATGTGATTTAATTATTAGAATAATTTGGTATAATAAAAGAGAAATAAGCTGAGTGAGTCAACACTAAGCAGTCCTAGAATGTTATATTTTAGGGTATTGGGTTAAATTTATTTTTATTGAGGAAAGCACAACTATTCATTATTGAAAGTAGTGCTTTTTTATTAATAGTTTATTTAAAGAGAGTATAAATAATACTTAGGAGGTATGAGAGATGAATATAGAATTTAGAGAAATTGATAGAAGTAATTATAAGGAATGTATAAATTTAAAAATAAGTGAAGGGCAAAAAAGGTTTGTAGCATCAAATATCTTCTCTTTAGTTCAAGCAGCCTATGAACCTAATTTTTATCCTTTAGGAATTTATAAGGACAATAAGATGGTTGGATTTATTTTATATGATTTTGATTATGATATTAATGGATGGTCAATGAGTAGATTTATGATAGATGAAAGTTATCAAAATCAAGGAATAGGGAAGGTAGCATTAAAGAAGTTTTTAGAGTTATTTGTAAATAAACATGGTCATTTAAAGCTCTATACTAGTGCAGAAGTTGATAACAAAGTTGCTATAGCTATGTATGAAAAAGCAGGTTTTGAAAAGAAAGAAGTATTTGAGTATGAGTTTGAAGGAGAAAAATATACAGAGCGTAAAATGATAGCAGAACTATAATAATATAACTACTCACATGTAAAATAATGGCATATAATAAGTATATAGAATACTTATTTAAAATTTATAAGGGGAGTGGGGAAATGAGAAGAAAATTTAGGATAAGTACGACTCTAATTTTGATTTTTATGGTCTTAGTGACTTTAGGGGGTTGTAAACAAAAGGTTGTTGAGGATACTAGACCAGTAGCAAAAGGATTTATTTGGGAAGCCACAAGTAGTAATGGAGAAGTTGTGACACTAGTTGGAACCATGCATCCAGCGCCCAAAACACATATATTATTAAATGATAAATTAAAAGAGATATTAAATAATTCAGATGTCTTAACAGTAGAAGTGGATATAATGGCAGCTAGTAGTACGACTAATCTTCAAAAAAGCTTATACTTAAAAGATGGAGATAACATAGAAAATTATTTATCTTCAGAAGAAATTAGTAAGTTAAGTGAAATATTAATGCCATATAATCAAAAGATAGATTCAATAAAAAATTTAAATCCATTTGGTATAAATCAAGTGCTTTCAGCTAATCAAATAAGTGAAATTGGATTTGGAAGTGGCTCAACAGATGCATTATTATTAACTGAAGCAAAGGGGAATAAGATAGAAGTAGATGAAATAGAAGGCTTAGGTTTCCAAATTAATTTAATGAATCAAATTTATACTTGGGATTATTTAAAGGATTATATAAATCAATATAATGAGGAGTCAAAAAATAAAGAATTAGAAATAACAGAAGAGCTTTTTGAAAATTACGTAAATAGTGATATTGATAGTGCAGAAAAATTAGAAGTAAATTATAGAGAAGAAGCAGATAAAGAATTATATAATTTAATAGCTACAGAAAGAAATAAGAATATGGCTAATAGAATAGATGAATTAATAAAGGATGGCAAAAAAAGAGTTGTTGCAGTAGGCTATAGACATTATATTGGTGAAGATAGTGTTCTAGATTATTTAGAGGAAAAAGGATACACTATAAAGAAATTGGAAGTGGAATAAATTGCAAAGCAATTTATTAATGAAAGAATGAAAAAATTAAAGAATGAAAGAATTCATGTTATTTTGCTACGTAAAATTTATATAATGTAAAATAGGATACCCAATTTGGTATCCTATACTTATTTTGAAAATATTTATTTAGTCTTTCCTGAGAATTCTAGGTATTCATCATATGTCATAGTTCTATCTACTATTGAACCATCTTCTTTAATATCAATTATTCTATTTGCAATAGTTTGAATAAATTGATGGTCATGAGAAGCGAATAAGACTACGCTCTTATAATCTTTTAAGCCGTTATTAACAGCAGTTATAGATTCAAGATCTAAGTGGTTAGTAGGTTGGTCTAAAATTAATACATTAGCATTTGTAAGCATCATTCTAGATAACATACATCTAACCTTTTCTCCTCCTGATAATACGCTAGCTTTCTTTAATGCTTCTTCTCCTGAGAATAACATTCTTCCAAGGAATCCTCTTAAGTAAGATTCAGATTGTTCTTCAACAGTTTTTCCAGCATATTGTCTAAGCCAATCAACTAAGCTTAAGTCACAGCCTTCGAAGAATTCAGTATTATCTTTAGGGAAGTAAGAATTAGTTATTGTTATTCCCCATTTATATTCTCCACTATCTGGTTCCATTTCACCATTAATTATTTTAAATAAAGTTGTTATAGCAATTTCATTGTCTCCAACGAAAGCAATTTTATCATCTTTATTAACTCTAAAGCTAACATTATCTAAAACTTTAACTCCATCAATAGTCTTAGTTAATCCTTCAACAGTAAGAATTTCATTACCAACTTCTCTTTCAGGTTTGAATCCAACGAAAGGATATCTTCTGCTTGATGGTTGTATATCATCTAAAGTAATCTTGTCTAATAACTTCTTACGAGAAGTTGCTTGTTTAGATTTAGAAGCATTAGCACTAAATCTTGCGATAAAGTCTTGTAATTCTTTAATTTTTTCTTCTTTCTTCTTGTTTTGATCCTTAGCCATTTGAAGAGCTAATTGGCTTGATTCATACCAGAAGTCATAGTTACCAACGTATAATTTGATTTTTCCAAAGTCAACGTCAGCCATTACAGTACATACTGTATTTAAGAAGTGTCTATCATGAGATACTACTATAACAGTTCCTTCAAATCTTAAAAGGAAATCTTCTAACCAGTTAATTGATTGTATATCTAAGTGGTTAGTAGGCTCATCTAGAATTAATATTCCAGGATTTCCGAATAAGGCTTGGGCTAAAAGAACCTTAACTTTTTCAGAACCAGTTAATTCAGCCATCTTCTTATAGTGCATATCAGTTCCAATTCCTAAACCTTGAAGTAAAGAAGAAGCGTCTGATTCAGCTTCCCAACCATTCATATCAGCAAATTCACCTTCTAATTCAGAAGCTCTTATACCGTCTTCATCAGAAAAGTCTGGCTTTGCATATAAAGCATCCTTTTCTTCCATTATTTCATATAATCTTTTATTACCCATTATTACTGTTTGTAAAACTTCATATTCGTCATAAGCAAAGTGATCTTGCTTTAAAACAGACATTCTTGTATTAGGTGCAATACTTACATCACCTGTATTTGGTTCAATTTCTCCAGATAATATTTTTAAGAAAGTACTTTTACCAGCACCGTTAGCACCTATAACACCATAACAGTTACCAGGGTTGAACTTTATATTTACGTCTTCGAATAGCTTACGGCCACCAAATCTTAAACTTACGTTTGATACAGTTATCACTAAAAACCGACCTCATTTCTAAAATTATTCATTTCGTTATTATATCATAAAGTAAACATAATTTCATTGAAAGACAAAATAATATTTAGAAAATTTAATGGAAATTAAGTAAATAATTTATTTGAGATATATTGACAAATAAATCCAATAGGTATATAGTTAATTACATAAGTAATGAACTAAATAACAAAAGATACATATATTATAGTATAAAGTTAAAAGGAGGTAGCTATGAATTTAGATTTTTCTAGTGAAATACCTATTTACATTCAAATAGCTCAGTTAATAGAGGATGGTATATTAAATGGAATTTATAAAGAAGATGAAGTAATACCGTCAACAACAGAAATATCAGTAAAATTTAAAATCAATCCAGCAACAGTAGCAAAGGGATTTAATTTATTAGTAGATCAGGGAATTATTTATAAAAAGAGGGGTGTTGGAATGTTTGTTTCAAAGGGAAGCAAGGAAGTACTGATACAAAAGAGAAAAGATAGTTTTTATTCTAATTATATAATTTCATTAATTGAGGAAGCAAAGAAGCTTAATATATCTGTTGAGGATATTTTAGATATGATAAAAAGGGGGAATAGCTAATGGCATTGATAAAGATATCAAACTTAACTAAAGAATATGGGAAAAATAGAGTTTTAGATAATGTTTCATTAAC
The DNA here is from genome assembly GCA_023445445.1 of Bacillota bacterium. Lineage (GTDB taxonomy): Bacteria > Bacillota > Clostridia > Clostridiales > Clostridiaceae > Clostridium. Next base: position 33,122 of record JAEXLD010000037.1, on the reverse strand, counting down.
TATAGAAGAAAATAAGATATATGGATTATTAGGAAGAAATGGGGCAGGAAAAACAACACTTTTAAATCTTATCACTAATAGAATCTTTCCAAGTGGAGGAAGTGTAACAATAGATAATGAAGATGTAATTGAAAATAGTAAAGCTTTAGGGAAAGCCTATTTTATGACAGAACAAGATTTATATCCTGAAGGAATGAAGATTAAGGATATATTTAAATGGTCAAAAGAGTTTTATAAAAACTTTGATATGGACTATGCCTTAAACTTAAGTGAAAAATTTGGTCTTAATATTAATAAGAAATTTAAAGAATTATCTACTGGATATTCATCAATTTGTAAAGTAATTATAACTTTAGCATCAGGAGCTGAAATATTAATTTTTGATGAACCTGTTTTAGGATTAGATGCTAATCATAGAGATATGTTTTATAAGGAATTAGTTGCAAATTATATTGATGAACCTAAGACTATAATTTTATCAACTCATATAATAGAAGAAGTTTCAGAGATTTTAGAAAAAGTAATAATAATTAAGGACGGAAAGGTATTAGGAGATAAGGAAGTAGAAAGTTTATTAGCTGAAGCATATCTAATTTCAGGACCTTCAGAAAAAGTTGAAAAATATATAAAGGATAAGAAGTGCATTAATATAGAATCTATAGCAGGATTTAAGGCAGCAACTATTATTGGAAAGATTACTGATGAAAATAAAATACAAATAAGAGATTTAGAATTAGAAACATCAAAGGTAGAATTACAAAAATTATTTATTCACTTAACTGGAGAGGAGGAAGTAAAATAATGAAATTAAAATCTATAGTAAAATATAATATTAATAGTTTAAAAAATTCTATAATAATTTATTACTCAATTTTTATTGCTGTATGCCTATTATCAGCCATACTCTCAGGAAATGGTAATATATCTTCCTCTGGATTAGAGATATCATCAGTAATATTTATCTTTGTTGCAGGTTTAAATTTATTTAAGGAAAATTTCTATTTTATGAAGAGTAACAACGTATCTAGAAAAGACTTCTTATATGGAACAGCATTGTCTATGATTCCAATAGCATTATTTATGTCTATTATAGATATAATAATTAATCGTGTTTATAACATCTTTATAAAATGTCCAACTATTTATGATATGAGTTATGCGAATATAGGAAGTGGCGAATGGTATAATTCTATTGATTGGATACAAAGTAACAGTATCTCAACTTTATTTAATAGTTTTATTTTTCAGGCTTCGTTATGTTTAGTTGCAATTTCTTTAGGTTTTTTAATAACTATAATTTATTATAAATGCAATAGCTTTATGAAGGTAGTAGTATCTATTATTCCAGTTGCATTATCCATATTAATAAGCATGATAGGAACAGCGTATCCTAGCATTATTAATAATATTAATAAGTTTATTTCAACTATATTTGGGTTAAATACTCATAATTCATATGCTGCTGTATTAACATTTTTAGTATCATTTATAATATTTATATCATTAGCAAGGCTATTAACTAGAAAAGCAATAATTAAACAAAGATAGAGTGTGCTGACGCACAATGTAAAGTTAAAAATGTAGAACGTAAAATTAAAGAAAAAACTCCTTTCGGAGTTTTAAAAGTATATTTTTATTAAGAGCTGTTAAATCAGCTCTTTTTACTTCAAGAGATTATATAAAGTTTAATATATTAAGGAGCTTTTATATTAAATATATAAATACACAAATAAAGTGACATAAGCTTCCTAGTATAATGAATATATGGAATATTTCATGGAAACCAAATTTCCCAAGTTGAAGTTTCTTAGGTTTAAGACCATAGATAACTCCACCTACTGTATAAAGTACTCCACCAAAAACTAATAAAAATAAACTAGTAGGACTTAATACTTTAGATAATGGCTTTATCATAAATATAGCAGCCCAACCTAAACCTATATAAAGAGCTGTTTGTAACCATCTTGGACAGTTAAACCAAAGCATTCTAAATAATATACCAGATATGGCTATAGAAGCTATAACTGTAAAGAAAACGGTACCTTTTGAGCCTCCAAGAGCAATTAAGCTAAAGGGTGCATAAGAGCCAGCTATTAATATAAAAATCATAGAGTGATCTAATTTTCTTAATTTGAAAATAATCTTATCACTAGTTATAACTCCATGATAAGTTGCAGATACAGTATATAACAAAATTAAACTAATACCGAATATGATAACAGAAGCAATTGTGACAGCAGATGAATTGTTAATAATGCCCTTTACCAGCATTGCAATTAAAGCAAAAACAGAGAGAATTGCACCAATCCAATGAGTTAAACTATTAATAGGTTCTCTTAAATACTTTTCCAAAACTCAACACCTCTTTCATATAGTTTTCAAAACTACATATTGTTATTTATATATTAATAAAGTGCATTTAAAAAGTCAAAGTTGAAAATATCTTATATTTTTAGAAAATCTATTAAATTGTTTAATCTTCTTGAATTATCTATTAATTACGAGTATATTTAAATATAGGTATATTAATAAGTAGTTTATAAAACTACATGGAGGAACTTATGGATAAAAATGAATTAATGGAAAAATTTAAAGAATTAAATTTACAAAATCAATTAACATTAGAAGAAATGCCAGAGATTGATTTATATATGGATCAAGTTACTCAGTTATTTGATAGTAAATTTAATGAAAGTAAAAGAACTGAAGATGATAAGGCATTAACAAAGACAATGGTAAATAATTATGCCAAGGGTAAATTATTAATGTCTATAAAAAATAAAAAGTATAGTAAGGAGCATTTAATACTAATGAGCCTTATATATAATTTAAAGGGTGGCTTATCTATCGGTGATATAAAGAGTTCATTAAATAAAATAGTTGAAACCTTCGAAGATGGAGAAAAGTATCCAATTAGAGAATTATATAGTTTATATTTAAGCCAATATAATGAGGATTTAAAAGATGTAGAAAAAACTATAGAAGAAAAAAATAATAATATTGAAAGTAATATGACAGATGAAAATATAGAAGAGGATGAAGAATTTCAAAAAAACTTTTTACTTCTTAGTTCTTTTATTAATATGAGCAATATGTATAGAAGAATGGGAGAAAAGTTAATAGACGAATATTTTAATAAGCTATAGGAGGCATTAATATGAAGAATTCTATAACTTTAAAAAATGATCTTCAAAGGATAGATGGAAGAGGATATAAGGCATATAAGGACTTACAAGGTCAATATGATTTTATTGATTATATTTTAAGCATTGATCATGTTCAAGGAGACCCTTTTGCTTCCCCCTCAAGAATAAGGGTTATTATAAATAAAGATAAAGCAAAGTTTCCAGAAGAATTAATAAATGAAGATTATAAAAGAATTGCAGTTTCTGATTTTTTAAATAGATTATTTTATTTTAATATAAATAAATTTAGTGAAAAAATATTTGGCTCTGGTAAAAGTGGGTTAATTGCTATAAGTAGATGTCCACAAGAGATATTAGAAAGAACCTCAATAGTAATAAATAAAGATAATATTGAGGCTAGATTTTATGTTGGTTTCCCAGCAAAGGGAAGAACGGTTTTGGCGAAGGAATTAGAAAAGATATTATATAATGTTATACCAAGTATAGTTGAAAATACATTAATATATGAAAATATTAATAAGTCTAAAATTATAGATAGAGTTAAGTTAGTTGAAGATCAAGAATATATAAGAAGTGAAATTAAGAAAAAAGATTTAATTGCATTTGTAGCCAATGGCTCAATATTGCCAAGAGAAAGTGGAGTATCACAAAAGCCATTAAAAAATGCTATACCTTTTAAATCTCCTACTTCATTAGAAATAGAGTTGAATTTACCTAATAAAGGATTAATTAAAGGTATGGGAATTAAAAAGGGAGTAAACTTAATAGTCGGTGGTGGATATCACGGAAAATCAACTCTTTTAAATGCTTTAGAACTTGGAGTTTATAATCATATTGAAGGCGATGGTAGAGAATTGATAATTACTGACAATACTGCAGTTAAAGTAAGAGCAGAGGATGGCAGAAGTATCAAAAATACAGATATATCTTTATTTATAGATAATCTTCCAAATGGTAAGGATACAGTGAAATTTACTACAGAAAATGCTAGTGGTAGTACATCACAAGCTGCTAATATAGTGGAGGCTATTGAAGCTAAATCAAAAGTTTTACTTATTGATGAAGATACATCAGCTACTAATTTTATGATTAGAGATGACTTAATGCAAAGATTAGTTTCTAAGGAAAAGGAGCCAATAACGCCATTTATTGAAATAGTGAAACCTTTATATAATCAAAAAGACATTTCAACTATATTAGTTATAGGTAGCTCAGGAGATTATTTTGATGTAGCAGATTGTGTTATACAAATGGATAATTATGAAGCAAAGAATGTTACAAAGGAAGCTAAATCTCTTATGAGGGGAGAAATAAATAAGAGAATTCAAGAAAAAAATATATCTATAAAAATAGATTTTAATAGAAAACTTAAAAAGGGAACTATAGAAAGTACTTATAAGGGCGTAAAAATTAAGACTATGGGCTTAAGTAATATAAGTATAAATAATGAAAGCATTGATTTAAAAGCTGTAGAGCAAATAGTAGATAATGAACAATTAAATGCTATTGGAGCTATTATGAAGTGGATAGAGGATAACATAATGAATAAAAGTTTATCTTTAGAGGAAGCAGTAAATGAGGCTTATAATGAAATAAAAAGAAATGGTCTAATTTCTATAGATAAAATTAAGGGTGGATCAGGAAATTTAGCATTACCTAGAAAACAAGAAATTATGTCAGTATATAATAGATTTAGAAAATTAAAGATAACGTAATTACTTTTTTACAATTATTTGATATAATGTAATTAATAAGTAAATTAACAATGTTTATTTAACATAAACATTGTTTTGTTTTTTATAAATTTGTATTAGAGGTAAGAATATGAACATAGTAAGTAAAATTAATAAGGCACTAGATTTGTTAAAAACGAAGTATTTGATGAAGTTTAAACAAAAAACATATTTAGGAAAGAATTATAAGATTAATTATTTATTAGAAAGAAATAAAAAATCCAGAGAGTTAATAATAGTATTTTCATCTTGCACTAAGGTAGGTCAAAAGGCTAGATATAATTATATAAGAACTATTGATGAATTTAAGTGTAATAAACTATTTATATTAGATAATTTCGGGTTTGATGGAAGAGGAGCTTATTACCTAGGAGAAGATAATAACTTTATGATTGAAGAAGATGTAAGAAGTTTAATAAATAAGATATCAGATGAAGTGAAACCAGTGAAAGAAATTTATATTGGATCAAGTAAGGGGGGCTACGCTGCCTTATACTTTGGAGTAGAAAGAAAAAATTCTTATATAATAACAGGAGCACCACAATATAATCTTGGCAATTATTTAAATCTTCCTAACCACAAAAATATACTTGAATATATTATGGGAGATTGCAGTGAAACATCTGTAGATAAACTTAATAATTTAATGAAAAGTAAGCTTAATTTAAATAATGACAATAAAAATAATATATATATTCATTATTCTACAGAAGAAGAAACATATGATTCTGATATAGATCCTCTATTAAATGAATTAAATAGAATGAATATAAAGACATATCATGATAAAAAATATTATAGCAGTCATGCTGAATTAACATTATTTTTCCCAGAATATATTAAACATTCTTTAAGGAATATATTGGATATTTAATATGCAAAAGATGTAAAATTATTGAATGAAAACAAGTATATTGATATAATTAGCTTTGAATTTGAAATAGGTTGGGTATATTTTTAGGAGGAATAGATATGTTAGAGGTAAAACCTTTAGATAATGTAATGAATCACTTTCAATTAGTATTTATTGCTTATATAGTATTATTTATTATAGTATGTATAAATTTTTATAAAGCAATAAAAATTAGAAAAAATTTGATTAATAATAATTTAATTAGAAAGTTAATAAATACTTATGATTTAATAATTGACGTTTTATGTGGAGTTGCTATGTATACGGGAATTATATTTCAAGGCATTTTAGCTGATAATAATGCGTTGAATTGGACTTTTTGGAATGATATATTAATAGTAATTTCAATTTTAAGCTTAATTATATTTATATTAAATATAATAGTTGTTGTAAAAAAGAAGAGGGAACATTAAAGAGCTGTTGCAACAGCTCTTTAATTAAAAATGTAGAATGTAAAATGTAGAATTATTGATGTAATTCCAAAGGAATTACTTAAAATATATATATTTTAGAAACTCCTAAGGGAGTTTCTTCTTCGATTTTATATTTTTCATTGTTAGATGTGCTATTTTATTAGTCCATTAGTAATGATTTCATTTCTTCTACACCTTTACTTTGGGTAGAAACTATATTTTCAGCTAATTTCTTGATCTCTGGATCCTTAGTATATTTTAATATATTATTTGCCATACCAACAGCACCTTCATGATGGTATATCATTTCTTGAAGAAAGTTAACATCTGCATTATCTGTTATTATGACATTCTTCATTTTCTTAAACATAGTATCTTTAACTTTATCATATTCTTTTATGTAGTTTTTAGAATCAGTCATATCTGAAGGCTTTTCTTTCTCAAATTTAGTTTTTAATTCTTGCATAATTGGAATTTCAGAGCTTTGAGAAGTAATAATATTTTCAGCAATTTTCGTAACTTCTGGATTAGAACTGTATCTAACTATTGCCTTTGCCATATTTATACCACCTTCATGGTGAGGGATCATTTCTATTACAAAATCTAAGTTAACATTTCCTGTATTAGGTACAGCATTCATTTGCTTTTTCATATTACTAAATATAACGTCATATTCCTGATTATATCCTTGGTTTACTTTACTAGGCTTTGAAATACTTATATTAGTGGCAATAACTTGATGATGAGAAATTATATTAGTATTTGTAAATGGAGCAATTATTAATAGTGCTAAAAATAATTCTTTCATAAATATCCTCCTAAAACGAATTTGTGAATTAGTATTTCAAAAAGAAAGGAAATATATACTTAAAGTGATATTAAGATATTAATAATATATATAAAAATTTTTTTCTTATATAAAAATGTCCAAATATTTACACTTTATTTCGTATATAGGGTAAAATAACAATTAAAGGAGTATTTAATATGAATGATAGACAAATGTTTAAAATATTAAATGGAATTGATCATAAAGATGAAGATATTAAAGAATATATGGACATTGATAATATATCAGATAAGAATTTAAATAGTATAACTAATGATGTTAAAACAAAATTAGCAAAAGAAAAGCTTAGTGAAGCTTGTATTCATGTTAAAGAAAAAATATTAGAAAAAGATGAAGTAATAGAAAAGATAATTAAGGCAACTGATCCAGAAATACTTATGTCAGCTACTGCAGCAAACTTGCTAATTTCGGCACCTTTTATGACTGGAGATGGATATTCTTTTAATGAATTAATGTTTTGTACCAATAAAAGAATTATTGTAGTTTATGCAAATTACTATAATAGAATGCAAGGAACCAAAATATATAATAAAGAAGAAATAAAAGAGATTAATGTAGGACCAGAGGTTAAGAAAAAATATAAATTTAAATTTCAATTAGATTACAAGAGAAGTAAGAAAGGTGCAATAGTAAAATTAATATTTTTACTACTTATGGCACACATACTATCAAATATAATATCACTTATTCCTTATTTATTATCAAATGGCTCTGAATTAATAAGGAAGATCACTTATTTTATTTTAATAATACCTATTGCTTATTTCTTCCTTACAAGGAGAAAACTTGGAACAGAACTTTTGATTGAGTTTAGTAATGGCGAATTTAAGGATTTATTAATAAGAAATGAAGATTGTGATGAAATACAAGAATATATATCTAATAAATATAAATAGTTTTCTATAGGGGGATAATGTTTTGGAGGATAATGAAATAATATTAGATTTAATCAAAGGAGAGCAATTTGCATTAGATAATTTATCAAGAACTTATGGAAAATTAATTTATGGAGTAATAAATAAGATACTTTATAATTCTTCTGAATCCAATGATGTGGATGAGTGCTTTAATGATGTTTTAATAACTCTTTGGAGAAATATAGATTGCTATGATGGTACAAAGGGAAGTTTAAGAAATTTTTTAATTTCAGTTGCTAAGTATAAGGCTATTGATTATAAAAGAAAGATAAGCAAAAGAAGAATAATCTTAGATATTAATGAAGAAATTTTATATACTGAATTTAATGAAAGTATAGAAGGAGATAATGAAGAGTTTTATATATTATTAGAAAGCTTAAAAGAAGAAGATAAAAATATATTTATTAAAAGGTATTTATTTGAAGAGTCAGTAGAAAAAATATCTAAGGATTTAGGATTAAATAAAGAAGTAGTTTATAAGAGATTAAGTAGGGGAAAAGAGAAAATTAAAAATTATTTAATGAAAAAAGTAGAATAAGAAATTTATAAATATAAAGTCCTATAGGCTAATTTGTAGACCTATAGGACTCTATTTATATGATTTTTAATTAATCTTCTAGCAATTTAAGCAAGTCTAATAAGTTTGATATTTCGTATGTAGGTTTAATAGAAGATGAGTTTTTAAATCTAGTATAGTTTATAAAGCAAGTATCAATTCCAAAGTTTATACCACCTTGTATATCAGAGGTTAAGCTATCCCCAATCATTAATACTTTACTCTTATCACTATAATTTAAGTTATTTAAAGCAATTTCAAATATTTTTGGATTAGGCTTTGATACCTTAACTTCTTCTGAAATAACTATTGTATCAAAGTATTTGGCTATAACAGATTGTCCTATTCTTTTAGATTGGACATCTTTAAGTCCATTAGTAATTATAGCTAATTTATATTCATTACTTAGTTCTCCAATTAATTTATTACTATCATTATATAAGAAGGAAGCATTAGCTAAGTGCTTTATATATGATTTAGAAAACTCTAAAGCATCAAAAGGAATATTTATTTCTTTAGAAAATCTTTTAAATCTTTCAACCTTCAATTTTTCTTGAGTAATTAGTCCCTGTTCAAATTCCAACCAGATTTTTTTATTTATTTCTTCATAAACCTTTAGATGATAATTTTCATCATAATCTATATTAAATTCCTTAATACTATTTTCAAAAGCCTGCTTTTCTGACTTTTTAAAATCAAATAAGGTTTCATCAGCATCAAATAATAAGACTTCATATTTCATAATAACCTCCCAAATAAATATTATTATTTAAATACTATAAAAATATAAGTAAAAAATCTATAGTATTATGTAATTTAAAAATAAGAAATTTTATATTGAAGTTAAATATTAGGTAAAAGATGATATATAATTATTATATAAGGTAATCATAAATTAAATAATTTATTGGAGGTTGTATAATGTTTAAAGGTATTTTTGAAAAAATATTTGATTTTAATCATGATGGTAAAATGGATGACTTTGAAAAATCAGCTGCATTTGCAACGTTTATGAATATGCTTGATGAAGAAGAGAAGAAGAAGGTTAATAAATCAGATGTATCTTTATCTGATAATGAAGATGAAGATATAGAAACAGAGCTTGAAGATGAAGGATTAGACTATGATGAATTATCATTTATGGGTGAAGATGAGAGAAATGAAATTCTTGAAGAGCATGGTTTAGATCCAGATGATTATGATTTTTAGATTTATATAATTTAATGTACTAAGAAAACTTTTTAGCATAATTTTGTTATAAAAATTTTGGAGATATTAGAGTTAATTGATATAATATTTATAATTTGAATTTTTAGAGGTGAAATAATGAGGGAATTAAAGGGGATAGAAGAAAAGATTTTAGATAAGGCCTTATACCTTTTTGGTAAAAATGGAACTACTAATGTCCCTATTAGATCTATAGTTAGAGAAGCAGAAGTAAATGTTAGTGCTATAAATTATTATTTTAATAGTAAGGAAAATATGCTGAATTATGTTAAGGAGTTTTATTTAGAGAATATAACTCAAGCTCATGCAGCACTTTATGATGAGAGCCTTAGTGATGAAGAAAAACTAATTAAATGTTCTAATGAAATAATAGAATATTGCTTAAGATACCCAGGTGTTTTAGTTATGAATAAAGAAGCCTCTTCTGCAAAGGAAAAGAGTGAAATGGATTTAAAGATAATTGAAAAATCAAATGAAGCAAACATAAAGTTATATAGTGTTTTAGAAAGTGTATTAAATTGTAGTAAAGAAGACTTTAAATATAGGAAAACAATATTTATGGCATCTATTACTTATCCAGCTACTAATGAGGACGGAACTTATAACAAGGAAGTAATAGCAACTAAGGAAGAAAGAATTATTTACATAAAAAATCTAATAAAGTTATTAAAAGGAAAAAAATAAATGGTGAAAATGCTCTATTGTTTAAAAACAAGGGGCATTTTTTGTTTTTTTATTAAATTAAAACAAAATGTTTTAAACATATTGATTTATTTTTAACAAAGAAATATAATGATTATACGGGAGTTAATTAAAAAATTATATTTTTGGAGGTATTAAAATGGCATTTGAGAATGTTTTTAGTCCAATTAAAATTAGAGGAATGGAAATGAGAAATCGTGTTATTTTCCCAGCTATGGGTACTAAGATGGCTGGAAATGGCAAGGAAGTAACTGATCAAATTATAAATTACCATGTTGCAAGATCAAAGGGTGGAAATGGTTTAAACTTTACAGAAGTTTGTTCAGTTTATGACAAAGCTGCACCTAAAAGTTTCTTAGCAATTTCAGATGATAAATATATACCAGGTTTAAAAAAGTTAGTTGATGCAATTCATGTAGGTGGTGCAAAGGCAGGAATTCAACTATGGTTAGGTGGATCAGCTGTTTTATTCGGAGACCCTACTTCAATGGTAGTAGTACCAAGTGAATTTAAGGTAACTGAAAATTATATAGTTCCAGGGGCTAGTAAGGAAATTATTGAAGAATCTATTAAAGCTTTTGGAGATGCAGCTAAGCGTGCAGTTGAAGCTGGTTTTGATGCAATAGAATTCCATGCAGGACATAACTATACACCTCATTCATTCTTAAGTAAGGCTTTTAATAAGAGAACTGATGAATATGGTGGAAGTTTAGAAAATAGAGCTAGATTTTTATTAGAATGTATAAAGGCAATTAGAGATAATGTTCCAGAGGACATGCCTTTATTTATGAGAATAGATGCACATGATGATTATGTACAAGATGGACTTACTATAGAAGATGTTATTCAATTCTGTAAGTGGGCTAAAGAAGCAGGAGTAGATGCATTAGACGTATCTCGTGGAAACTTCTCAAGTGCTGCTATTAAATTTGAAGTACCTCCAGTAGATTTACCAAGAGGATTTAATGTAGATAATGCAGCAAGAATTAAAAAGGAAACAGGAATGTTAACTGTGGCTGTTGGAAGAATTAATGATCCAGGTCAAGCAGATGAAATAATAAAGAGTGGAAAAGCTGATATGGTAGTTATCGGTAGAGCACAATTAGCAGATCCAGAATTCTGTAATAAAGCTATGAATGGAAATGAAAAGGACATAGTACGTTGTGTAGGATGTAATCAAGGATGTTATGATGGATTCTCATCACCTGATGTACCTTTCATAACTTGTCTAAGAAATCCTGCATTAGGAAGAGAAGCAGATTTTAAATTAGAAAAAACAAATAATCCTAAAAAAGTATTAGTAGTAGGTGGAGGAGTTGCAGGACTTCAAGCGGCTATGGAATTAAAGGATAGAGGACATAATCCAATATTATGTGAAGCTTCTAATTCCTTAGGTGGACAATTTGTTTTAGCAGGAGCTGCTCCAAGAAAAGAAGAAATGAAGGAAGCTGCTATTTCTATGGGTGAAATGGCAAAAAGAAAAGGAGTAGAAATTAGACTTTCAACTCCTGTTACAGTAGATGTAATTAAAGAAATAAATCCAGATGAAGTTATAATAGCAGCTGGTGCAGAACCAATGAAACTTAGAGTTCCAGGAGCTGATCTACCACATGTAACTAATTCTCATGAAATACTTGCAGGTACTTCAATGGTAACTGGAGAAGTAGTAGTTATCGGTGGAGGTTTAGTTGGATTAGAAGTTGCTGAATACTTATCAGGAAAAGTTAATAACATAACTGTAGTAGAAATGCTTAATGAAGTAGCTAAGGATTTAGGACAATTAAGAAAAATTTGTGTTATGGAAAGCTTATATCATGAAAGTGTGAAGACTATAACAGAAGCAAAATGTACTGAAATAAAGGAAAAATCAATAATAATAGATAGAAATGGAAATATTGAAGAAATTCCTTGTGATTCAGTTGTAGTTGCAATAGGAGCAAGATCTCGTGACTTTAGTGAACTTTCTAATTACTGTGAAGAAAAGAACATAGCATATCATGTTATAGGGGATGCAGTTAGAGCTCGTAGAGCATTAAACAGTATCGAAGAAGCAGTAAATGTAGCAAGACAAATTTAATAGATAATAAATAGGAGTTGTATAAGATAATTGTACAATTCCTTTTTTTTTTATTATATATAAGGTTTTTAATAATATTATTATAAATTTTATTGGGTTATAATATTTATATTGAAATAATAGAAAGGGATATAGGTATAATTCATGGGAAAGTCATATAAGGTACAAAAACCCAAATTTATAGATGAACTAGAAGAGTTAGAAAGTATAGAAGATGAAATAGCTAATTTTGAAAAGTTGCAAAATAAAATAATTGAAGATATAGATATAGATTACCTGCAAGAAAAAGGATTAACTATAGATTCGTGTAGGTTTAAGAATGTTATTTTTAATGATTGCTCATTACAAAATATAGATTTATTAGATTCAGTCTTTGAAAATTGTGATTTATCTAATGTAGATTTTAGTGGAGGAAGTATTCATAGAGTAGAATTTATTAATTGTAAGTTACTAGGAGCCAGGTTTGATGAATGTAATATAAAAGAAGTGTTATTTAGTAATTCCATAGGGAAATATATAAACTTTTCATTTTCAAAGCTTAAAAATATAGCCATTGATGAATGTAATTTTTCAGAAGGAATCTTCCAACAAACAAAGTTAGATAAGGTAATTTTTAATGAGACCAATTTAACTAATGCTTATTTTAATAAAACTAACTTAAACAAAATAGATTTTACAACCTGTGATATTACAGGTATAGATGCTGAAATAGAAGACTTAGCTGGAGTAACAGTTAATGCTATCCAAGCTTTAGACTTAACAAGACTTATGAAAATAATTGTAAAATAATTGGGCCCCAGGGGCCCAATTATTTACATTTTAGAATATAATATTTGCTACAATAACTATTACAGGTAGCGTGATTAATGTTCTTTCTATAAATATTATTATTAATTGCTTTAGTGATACAGGAATTTTTGATCCTAGTAGAACTCCACCAACCTCAGACATATATATTAATTGAGAAACTGAAGTACAAGCAACTATAAATTTAGTCATGTCACTAGTTATGGAATTAGCAGCTAAAACTGATGGAAGTAGCATGTCTGCAAATCCAACAACTAGAGTTTGAGATGCTGATATAGCTTCTGGAACTTGAAGTAGGTTTAAGTAAGGAATAAAGGGTAAACCTAATATTTGAAATATAGAAGTATATTCAGCTATTATTAGTGCCATAGTAGCAAGAGCCATAACTACAGGAAGTACACCAAGCCACATATCTAAAACATTCTTAGTACCATCAATTATAAAGGCCTTAGCTCCAGGATTTTTTTCTGCTTTATTTAGAGCTTTTTTATACCCCCAAGAAAAAGAACTATGTCCATGAGGTATAATCTCATCATCCTTTTTAACCTTATTATCATAATAATGGTTTGGAATCTTTCGTAATGGATATATTCTTGGAAGAATAATTGCAGCTACTATTCCAGAAAGTGTTACTGTTAAGTAAAAAGGAATAAATAAGTGAGATAATCCAACAGTATCTATTACAATTAAGCTAAAAGTTATTGAAACAGCTGAAAATGTTGTGCTTATAACAGCAGCTTCTCTTTTAGAATAAAATCCTTCTTCATATTGCTTATTAGTCAACAATATTCCTAAAGTCCCATCACCAAGCCATGAAGTAATACAATCAATTGATGAACGTCCAGGTAAAGTAAATATAGGTCTCATAACTTTAGTAAGAATTGCACCAAAGAATTCTAATAATCCAAAGTTAAGTAGTAATGGCAATAATAAGCCTGCAAAAAGAAAAATAGTAAATAAAATAGTAAGTAAATCATTTAATACAAAAGACCCAGTTCCAGCATTTGTTATTATTTCAGGACCGAAATTAAATAAGGCTAGAACACAAAATATAGCTCCTAAAATTCTAGCTATAAACCAAATTGTGCTTACATTAAATAAAGTATTTAAAAAATTATTTTTAATTATAAAATCTGGTTTAAATATCTTAGTAATTATGCTAAAAATAGCAGATATACATATAATTAAAGTAATAATAGATGTTAAGTAACCTTCTAAGGAATTTGCTAAAAACTTAGCCATTAAAGCTACTGGTATAGTAATTTCTCCATTAAATTTAATAGGTACCATAAATAAAAGCATTCCTATTAAAGATGGAATAATAAAAATAAGAGAGCTTTTAAGAGAAATTTCAGCTTTAGTTATATTTTTCATCTCGGCCTCCTTTATATGAATTAATTTATATTTATACACAGGAAATAATTTTAATACATATTTAATCTAAAAATCAATATATTTTTATACAAAAATAACTAAAATTTATACAAAAGTATTGTGTTAATATTTTCTTCTAATAAGGATAAACTAAATCTATCAATTAACTAAGGGAGAGTTTATTATGAGTAAGAAAAATGTTATTACATATTTAGTTATTTTAAATTTATTTGCCATATTAATAATATTATTAAGTAATGTTTATATAATAAAAAAATTTGTAAGTGTAATATTTTCAGTTGTAATCATACCAATAATATTTGGAGTATTTTTATTTTATATACTAAGACCATTAAATAAATTATTCATACGAAAGAAAATGAATAAAGGAATGGCAGCAGCCTTAACAATATTTATTTTTTTCTTCATATTAGCAGGAATAGGTAAATATTTTGGAGATTATTTTACAGATCAATTTATAAGTGTTAAATCAATATTTTTAAAAATAATAGAAGCAAGAAGTGATACAGAAAATATAGGAAGTATGGTTAAAAGAAGCATTTTAAATATTGATTATTATGATAAATTTTTAGGTGATATACAAAACTATATAGTTTTAATATCTACTAATATAAAAAGGCTTTTTAATAAAGGAATTCAATTATTTTCTGATATATTATTAGTAGTTTTAATAGCTTTTTATTTACTTAAAGACGAAGAAAATATAAAGGAAGCATTAATAAAATCATTTCCTAGGAAATATAAAAATAAGGCTAAAGATATAGTTTCAGAAGGAGATGAAGTCTTATCAACATATATAATTGGTCAAGCAAAAGTTGCACTCTCACTATCTATAATGATATTTATTGGGTATAAAATAATAGGAATGATAAATCCATTACTTTTAGCTTCAGTAACATTTATTTTAGCCTTTATACCTTTTATTGGTTTCTTTATATCTTTAATACTTCCATATATAATTGCAATAGCCTTAGGATGGAACATGATTTTGAAATTATCAATATTAGTATTAATAGCACAAACCCTTAAAGGTAGAATAGTAGTACCTTTAATTATGGGAAAGACTATGAAGATACATCCTATAACAGACATTTTTTTAGTGATAGGAGCGGCTACTTTAATTGGTCCCATTGGAGCTTTTGTTATAGTGCCAATTTATTCTTTAGCTAAAGTTATTTATAAGTACTTTAATAAAGAATTAGATGAAAAAATAAGAGAGTTTAAAGAATAGTATCTTTTATCTACTTTTTAGGTGGAAAAAATATTTAAGAATACTTATAATTAAAGCAAGAAATAATTACGGGGGATCAGGAGAATGGATAATAGAGAAAAGATAAAAAAAGCTAATAGGATAGTAGTAAAAGTAGGAACTTCAACACTAACATATGAAAATGGAAATATAAATTTAACTAGAATAGAGAAGCTAACAAGAATACTATCAGATATTATGAATTCAGGTAAAGAAGTTATTTTAGTTACTTCCGGTGCTATAGGTGTTGGTGTATCTAAATTAAAATTAAAGGAAAAACCTAAATCTATAAGAGAAAAACAAGCAGTTGCAGCAGTTGGGCAATGCGAACTTATGCATATATATAGTAAATTTTTTGGAGAATATAGCCATACTGTAGGGCAAGTACTTTTAACTAGAGATGTAGTTGAAGATGATCATATTAGAGAGAATGTTTGTAATACCTTCGAAACATTAATTGAAAATAGAATTATACCTGTTGTTAATGAAAATGATACAGTATCTATAGATGAGATAGAAAATATAGTGAGATTTGGTGATAATGATAATTTATCAGCTATAGTTGCTAAGTTAGTTAATGCTGACTTATTAATAATATTATCTGATATAGATGGTTTTTATGATTCAGATCCTAGAAAAAATGAAAATTCAGAGCTTATAAGAGAAATAACAGAAATAACACCAGAGCTTGAAGAGTGTTGTGGTGGAGCAGGAAGTAATTTAGGAACTGGCGGAATGATAACTAAATTAACTGCAGCAAGAACAGCAACAGAAGCAGGAGTACATATGGTTTTAGCAAATGGAGAAAACCCAAAAATATTATTAAATATATTAAATGGAGAGGAAATAGGAACATTATTTGTTTCTAATAAATAAGGGGGAGTTTTAAGTGATATTAGATTTAAATGAATTAGGAAAAAATGCTAAAGAAGCTTCTTATGATTTAGGAATAGCATCTACTACAGAAAAAAATAATGCATTAGAATTAATGGCAAAAGCTTTAATAGATAATACAGAAGAAATTATAAAGGAAAATGAAAAAGACTTAAATATAGCAATTGAAAAGGGCACCTCAAAGGCTATGCTAGATAGATTAGCTTTAAATGAAGATAGAATTAATGATATGGCAAAAGGGTTAACAGATCTTATTGCACTAGATGACCCAATTGGCGAAGTAATAGAAATGTGGAAGAGACCTAATGGAATTCAAATTGGAAAGCAAAGAGTTCCATTAGGGGTAATTGGAATAATATATGAAGCAAGACCAAATGTAACTTGTGATGCAGCAGGTCTTTGTTTAAAAACTGGAAATGCTGTAATTCTAAAAGGTGGAAGTGATGCTATAAATTCTAACAAGGCTATTACTAAAGTATTAAGAGAAGCCTTAATAAAATCTGGTTTACCTAAAGATTCAATTCAATTAGTTGAAGATACTAGTAGAGAAACTGCAACTAAGATGATGAAACTTAATGAATATATAGATGTTTTAATTCCAAGAGGAGGAGCAGGATTAATACAAGCTGTAGTTAAAAATGCTACTGTTCCAGTAATCGAAACAGGAGTTGGAAACTGCCATATTTATGTAGATGAAGTTTGTGATTTTGAAATGGCTAAGAATATAATAGTAAATGCAAAAACTTCAAGACCATCAGTATGTAATGCAGCAGAAAAAATGCTTATAAATGAAAAAATAGCAAAGGACTTTTTGCCTATTATTGTACAAGCTTTAAGAGAAAAGGATGTTGAAATAAGAGGGGATGAAAAGGTTAAGTCTATAATACCTGATGTTACATCTGCTACTGAAGAAGATTGGAGTAAGGAATACTTAGACTATATAATAGGAGCTAAAGTAGTTAAAGATGTAAATGAAGCCATTACTCATATTAATAAATATGGTTCTGGACATTCAGAAGCCATCGTAACTGATAGTTATAAGAATTCTCAAAAATTCTTAAGCAAAGTAAATGCAGCAGCAGTTTATGTTAATGCATCAACAAGATTTACAGATGGTGGAGAGTTTGGATTTGGAGCAGAAATAGGAATAAGCACACAAAAGCTTCATGCAAGAGGGCCAATGGGACTTAAAGAACTTACTACTATTAAATATATAATCTATGGAAATGGACAAATAAGATAGGGTGCGCTATGCACCGTTAATAAATAACAATGAATAGAGAAGAGTTTCATCACCGACTCTTCTTTCTTCATTCTTATTCAGCACCTATTATTTGTATCTATCCTTTTAATTAGTTATTATTTGAAATTAAAATGCATTGATATGGTTATCTAGATTTTAAGTAAAATATATTATTAAAATAAATAGAAAATTTAAGCATGATTTTTATTAAAATCTATTTAAAACTTAACAGACGATACAA
This sequence comes from Bacillota bacterium, assembly GCA_023445445.1. Classification (GTDB taxonomy): domain Bacteria; phylum Bacillota; class Clostridia; order Clostridiales; family Clostridiaceae; genus Clostridium. The sequence continues at coordinate 14,759 of JAEXLD010000037.1, read as the reverse complement.
AGCATAAATTAACTGCTGATGCTCCTTGTCCAGGAGTATTTATTAAAGCTAAGGCTGCGCCAGTAGCTAATACAGTATTATTTCCTGAAATAACATTATTTCTATTTGTATCTACATTAGAAACTTGATTCCCAATATTACTTTCAAATAGCTTCCTTAACTCTTCTTGGCAGCAGTTTTTACAGGAATCTGGAATTTGTGCTAGAGTATTATCTAATAAAAGTTTTAAAGCATCAGGGACCATATCAGGAGATGCATCAACTAAGCTAGCACTTTTTATCAATTCTATTTCACAAATTGATACAATTACCCCATTTGAAAGTTCTACTAAAAGTGCTGTAGATGAAGCATTTGCATCTGGGAAAAATCTTACTATGCTTACGTTTTCAGCAGCTGGTTGAGGCGCTATTGTTTCTATTCTTATATCAGAAGCACCAACAGCTTTCAAATAACCTAAAACTGCTCTTAACCCAGCTAAACAACATTCACATTCACTACCACCAGCAGGTCCTGGAGGTCCTGGAGGTCCTGGAAGTCCTGGTGCTCCTGGTGCGCCCGGTGCTCCTGGTGCTCCTGGTTGTCCTGGTGCTCCTGGTTGCCCTGAAGGTCCTTGAGGGCCAGGACAACAATCATGGAAACAAGAACATTTATTTCTAAAACAATTTTCATCTCTATTCACTCTACAATTATCCTCCCTTATATAAAAATGATTTGAACATGTGTCTCCAGTACGTTTCCAAAAAGTATATTTTTCCCCATTAATAAAGTAATCTATTGTGGTGGATGAACTATTTCGTTTAATCATAAGCCTCCTAACTATAATAAATAACTGTTATATGACTAATATATTCACTAGAGATTTATTTGTTCTATAAGGATTTAATAAATTGCTGAAAAAGCTACTATAGAAGTTTTTTATTAAATTATATGTATTTTTAGAAGTAAAATATTATAGTAAAGAACTACATGTATAAATAACTTGTAGCTCTTTTGTTTTAAAATGTTCGCATTGAACCTCTATGTTTTCTAATATCAAATAAATTTTCAATAAACCAGTAATCAATAAATTTACCATCATCAACTAGTTTCTATTTTTATCATAAATATCCCATAGTTCCATTAGGAATCTCCTTACAAAATAAGATTAATTGATTAAAAAAATAATAGTTAAAAAGGTAATAAGTAAGAGAATTTTATATTTTACTTATTATCTCTTACTTATTAACTGTTACTTATTACTTAACCCTGTAGCCCATTTTCTTGACGTTCCATATTTTCTACAACTACATCGTAAATGTCTCCAAGTGAAGAACAATACTCAAGAAGTTTCCATGGAGTATTAGTGTGGAAATGAACCTTTATTAAATCTTCATCGCCAACTGCTAATAAGCAATCACCTTCTATGTTTTTAGTTATATATTCATTAATGTCATCTTCTGATAAGTTTTGTCCTTCAATTAATAATTGAGTATCAAATTTAAATTCAAGCATAATTATTCTCCTTTTAAATTGTAAATTATGGTATTATTTAAAAAATACCATATTAGTTTCTTATTAATTGAGTATAGCATACTTTAAAAGAAGATATAGGGCAAATTTAGTTATTTGTGGAAAATACAAAATAACAATATTATAATTATGATATATAAAAACTTAATAATTGAAAGGGGAATTATATGAAGAACAAATATAAATATCGTTGTAAGTTTTTTAATAAACTTAATATAAATGAACTTTACGAAATAGTTAAATCTAGATATGAAGTCTTTGTTTGCGAACAAGAAATAACTAGTGAAAATGATTTTGATGATAAAGATAAAGAATGTATTCATTTATTTACTATGGATGATAAAGGACAAAAGGTAATAGGATATTGTAGGCTATTACCACCTGAGCTTGCTTATGAAGAAGCATCAATAGGTAGGGTTCTAGTTTTAAAGGAATATAGAAATAAAGGCTTAGCAAAGGAAATGATGATCAGAGCAATAGAAGAAATAAAAAAGAATTATAATACTGATAGGATAACATTATCTGCTCAAAGTTATATTAAAAATTTATACATATCTGTGGGTTTTAAAGAGGTATCAGAGGAATATGAAGAAGCAGGAATACCTCACGTAAAAATGAAATTTAGAATATAATATAAGGAGAATTTATGAGGAAAATTAAATTAAATAAGCGGGGGAAAAGGGTTATGGGAATATTTATATCTTTAATGGTAATAACTATAATAATGATAAGTATTGCCATTACAATAGTAAATAGTTATAAAAAGTATATTTATAATATTGAAGATATTCCTAGTGGAAATGATGCAATAATAGTTCTTGGAGCAGGAGTTAGAGGTGATGGAACACCTTCTGATATTTTGTCTGATAGACTAGAAACATCATTAGAAGTTTATAAGGCTGGCCTTGGAAATACTTTTATTTTAAGTGGGGACCATGGAAGAGAAGAGTATAACGAGGTTAGGGCTATGAAGGAATACATTATGAATGGTGATGTAGATGAAAAACTTATTTTCATGGATCATGCAGGCTTCAGTACCTATGATACCATGTATAGAGCTAAAGAAATTTTTAAGGTAGATAAAGCTGTTATAGTTACTAATGAATACCATTTGCCAAGAGCCTTATATATAGCAAGAAAACTAGGTATAGATGCTTATGGTGTAAAATCTGATATAAGAGAATATCAATTAATGGATAGCTATAAGAAACGAGAGCTATTAGCTCAATTAAAGGATTTTGCTTATGTAAATATTTTAAAGCCAGAACCTAAGTTTTTAGGGGAAGCTATTCCTGTAGGTAATTCTGACGGAAGAGTAACAGAAGATGAGGAATAGAATGAAGAAATTAAATAATTAGGAAGCTGTTTTGATACGGCTTCTTTTTATTTTTAAATTTTAAGACTCTAGATTAGTTTCTAAAAAATTAATTGTATAATTTCATTTTTATTATAAGTATACTTTCCAAAAATATTTTATATAAATACAAATATTAATACCTAACACCAAGGTTAAATATTCGTATTTATGAGGTTAGAAGCTATAATATACTACTAAAATGGTAATTTATAAAAAAAAGACAAAAAAAACATTGCTTAATTACGAACGAAATGATAATATGATAATATAATATTCGATTATGAAAGAGGTATTTTTATGGAAAAGTTTTTTAAACTTAAGGAAAATGGCACAGATGTTAAGACCGAGCTAATGGCAGGATTAACAACATTTCTAACAATGGCATATATCTTATTCGTAAATCCATCTATTTTATCAATAGCTGGAATGGATAAAAATGCAGTTTTTGTAGCTACTATTATTGCAGCAGCAATAGGAACCCTTGTAATGGGATTAGTAGCTAATGTACCTTTTGCACAAGCTCCAGGAATGGGATTAAATGCATTTTTCACTTTTACAGTAGTATTAGGATTAGGATTTACATGGCAACAAGCATTAGCTATGGTATTTATTTGCGGAATTATTAATATAATTATTACCACTACTAAAATAAGAAAAATGATAATACAAGCTATTCCTCATTCACTTCAATATGCAATTTCAGGTGGTATAGGCTTATTTATTGCATTTTTAGGAATTAAACAAGCACACTTTATTACTTTCACTGGTGATGCTGCTAATCAAATTGCTGCATCAGAAGGTTCAACAGTATTTAATAGCGTAAACTTAGCAATGACTAATTTTAAGGATCCAATAGCTGTATTAGCTCTAATAGGATTAGTAATTACAATTATATTAATGTTACTTAAAGTTAAGGGATCAATTTTATTTGGAATTCTTATAACTACAGTTATTGGTATATTCATGGATGTAACACAGGTTCCTGATTTTTCACAAATTTCATTTGGAATTCCAAGTATAGCACCAACATTCTTTAAATTAGATTTTGCAGGGTTATTTAGTGATCCATCTAAAATATCTCTAGTATTAATAACTATATTTGCATTTTCTTTATCAGATACTTTTGATACTATCGGTACATTCTTAGGAACTGGAAGAAAAGCAGGAATATTTGATGATAATGATGAAAAGTTATTTGAAAGTGAAAATAATTTCTCATCAAAATTAGAAAGAGCTTTATTTGCAGATGCAACAGCAACTTCAATTGGAGCACTTTTAGGTACAAGCAATACAACAACTTATGTTGAAAGTGCAGCAGGAATTGGAGAAGGTGGAAGAACTGGATTAACTTCAGTTACAGTAGCAGTATTATTCTTATTATCATTATTCATAGCACCAGTAATGGGAATGGTACCATCAGCAGCAACAGCTCCAGCTTTAATAGTAGTAGGTGTCTTAATGATGGAATCCTTCAAGAATATTGACTGGAGCGAATTTGAAGTAGCTATGCCAGCATTCTTTGTAGTAACATTTATGCCTTTTACAGGAAGCATTTCAAATGGTGTGGCAGCTGGATTTATAGCATATTGCTTAGCTAAAGTAGTTAAGAAAGAAGCTAAAGATGTGCATCCAATAATGTATGTAGTAAGTGGATTGTTCATAATTAACTTCATAATAGGTGCACTGTAAATATAGATAAATAGAATGGAAATTTTAATAAGGTGAAATATCAACTTAAGGATATTTCACCTTATTTTTATTTGTAGTTAATATAAAATAATTATATCAAAATATTAATGGGAGATTCAAAAGATAATAATATTTATATTTAAAGTACAATATGATATATTAAAAATTAAAGTTTATTATTATAAAAATAAGTGGAGGAAATTTTATGGGGAAGCCATATGGTAGGAGTTGCGTATTAATAACGGGAGCTACTACTGGTATAGGATATGAATTAGCTAAGCTATATGCAAAGGATGAAAATAATTTAATTCTAGTTGCAAGGAATGAAGATAAACTAAAAGAGGTGAAGGATGAATTAGGCTTATATAATATTAATGTTTATACTATTGCCGTAGATTTATCTGTGAATAATTCCTGTGAAAAAATATTAGACTATGTGAATAAAAATAATTTGTCTGTGGATATTTTAATAAATAATGCAGGTGTAGGTTACTTTGGATATTTAAATGAAATAGATATGGAAAGGGAGCTTAAGTTAATTGATATAAATATTAGAGCGTTAACAGAACTTACAAAAATATTTTTACCAGCTATGATTCAGCATGGAGAAGGTTCTATAATGAATGTTGCATCTACAGCAGCCTTTTGTGCAGGGCCCAAAATGGCGACATATTATGCTTCAAAATCCTATGTATTGAATTTCACAGAAGCATTATATGAAGAAGTAAAGGGAAATAATATTAAAATAAGTTGTTTATGCCCAGGGCCTGTAAGAACTAATTTTCAAGAAAGGTCTGGTATAAAGAAAAAGGAGTCTGCTAAAAAAGCATTAATGACGCCAAAGGAAGTAGCTAAAATTGCTTATAAGGATTTTAAAAAAGGAAAACTTATAATAATTCCTGGATTTAGAAATAAGCTAATTATAGCTTTTAATAAATTTATACCTAGAAGTTTATCTAGAAAAATAATATTAATGATGAACAAGGGTTAGGTGATACTATTGGAAGAAAATCTAAAAGAGGAAATTCTAGAATTATATGAGACCTTAATAGAAAATGGAGTTGTTTTTTATTATGGAAGTGAATCAATAGCAACTGGAGAAGTAACAAACTTTAATGTAATAAATAATAATATTGAAATAGAATTGAATGACTTTGAAACATATGAAATTAGTATTGAAGACTTTATAGAAAACCATTCAAAAGAAGGAGCTAATTATCATACGTGGACTGAAATTAGAAATTTTGATAACAAAATTAGAAAGTTATAAAAAATTATAAATGAAAAAATAGAGCTGTTTGAGACATACGTTAGTAACGTGGGTGTCATAAACAGTTCTATTTTACTAATAGATTATTTTTTATTAACATATCTAGTTGTCATTTTTGATAATAGCTTACCCATTTTGATAGGGAAGAAATAACAAGCAATGGTTTGAATTTTTTGCCCAAAATTATGGCAGATAATAAATCGTTTGGACATTATATGTTTTGCAAGCCCTTGGCCTACTTTATCTGGAGTTGCCATAAATTCTTTGGGAACAGGCAATGGTGAAGCTGATTTTGTTCGAGTTAAGGGTGGATGGGCAATGTGAAATGATATATTATCCTTGGCATATTCTAAGTTAAGGCATTTTGCTAAAGACTCTAATGCACCTTTTGTAGAAGCATAAGGGGATATGCCAATAAAACCTGTAACCCCAACGCCGGAGCTTGTAAAAATAACTTTGCCACTTTTTTGTTTACGCATATAAGGCAAAACACCTTTTGCTAATCGCAAAGCTCCAAAATAGTTAACCTCAAAAATATCTCTATATGTGCTTTCATTTGTATCAACTTCCATGTCAAAAGTACAAAGGCAAGCATTGTGAATAGCAATATCAATAGTGTGAAAATCTTCAACTATTTTTGTAATGCTACTCTTCATATCCAGTTCATTCCGTACATCAACTTTGAAAAAAAATAAGTTGTTTTGGTATTTGATCTTAAGTTTTTCTAAATTATTAGTTTCTATATCTATCACGGCGATTTTATTACCGTCTTTAAGTAATTGTTCTATAAAATAGTAACCTATTCCTTCATTTGCACCTGTAATAACAATATTATACATATATCCCCTCAAATTTAAAAAATTTTTATTATGTATAAATAAAAGTAGTTACCTATAATTAATTGTACCATATTTTGTAAATTGAGTTGCGAATAAATAATAAAAAAAGAATTCAGTTAATGAATACACTGAATTCCTTTTTATTCTTAATAATTCAAGTAAGTGAATTATAACCTAAATTACTCATAATGCATTATCGAACATCCATTAAAAACTTTAGTTTCTAAATATAACTTCTTCTTTTGAGAACATAAATTTAGCAAACATAATGGCTGCAATTATATAAACTATATGCCAAACTATAACCATAAGTATGTGTTTAATATCGAATATTCCAACGGTAAATTCCTTCATTAATGAAATGGCGTTTATTACTGGGATATTAAAGAATATTAGATTTATTCCTTTAGCATCCATCATGTATGGAATGAAGGATAAAATCATAGTTGGCATTGTAATAGCCGCTAAGTATGAATTAGCTTCTTTAGTTGATCTTGCATATATACTTACTGAAATTTGTAATGCGGATAAGGCCACTAAAACTAAACAACCTACAACTAACATACCAATTATAGTAGCTGGAGATAAATTAAATTGAACTTCCCCTGTTCCAAAGTTCATAAATTTTTGCATTGAGAAGACCATCGCAGCTACATTTGCAATTAAGGCTAGAAAGGATATTGTGCATAAGGCTGAAATTTTACCCCAAAGTAAAGAAGATCTTTTTGCAGAAGTTGAAAGTAATGGCTCAAAAGTGAATCTTTCCTTCTCTCCGGCTCCTAAGTCAGCTGCCATACCAACAGTTGAAGATACCATTAATACTATTATAAGTGTTGGTATCATAGTAAGTAGCATGGAAGCCATGGTATTTACATTTTCACTATCTGCACTGATTCCAGATTTAACATTAACTTCAAAAGGTTTCAATATTGAAGGGTCTATGTTACTTGCTGTTAACCTTTGTTCTACAATAGTATTTTTATAATTTTCATAAATCTCGCTAACCATGCTACTTGCAATCATTGATTTGTTTGATTCTTCATCTATTAATAAATCAATAGTATCATTTTTACCAGCAGCTATATTTTCATCGAAGTTTTCTGGAATATTAATTATTAGTTGAATATCTCCATTTTTTAGAGCTTCAGTAGGAGAATCTACTTCTGGAATTTTAATATTTTCTAATGATGTAATTACTTTTGCCATAGTAGAATCAGTATCACCATCTATATAGATATTAACTTCTTTTTCAACATCAGTTACTGTCTTTTCCATTGAGGAAGACATAAATTTAAACATTAGTGGGTAGATAAGTATTGGAAGTATTAATGTAAATACTAATGTTTTTTTATCTCTAATAATATCTAACAATTCTTTCTTTAAAACAGTTATAAAGTTATTCATTAGTATTACCTCCTATAAGTGTTAAGAATGTTTCCTCTAAATCATTATTATTATATTTTTCTTCTAATTGTGATAATGTACAATTTTCTAGAAGTTTTCCCTTATTAATTATCACAACTCTATCACATAATTTTTCAACTTCTTTCATAGAATGGCTTGAGAATAATATAACCTTATTTTCTCTCTTACACTGAAGGATGAAGTCTTGTACAATTCTTGCAGCACTTACATCTAGTCCAGTGGTTGGTTCATCAAATAACATAACAGATGGATTATGAACTATAGACCTTGCAATAGAAATTTTTTGTTTCATACCTCTTGAATATTTCCCAACAGGTTTATTTATATAGTCTTCCATTTCAAAGCTTTTAGCTAATACATCTATTCTTTCATCGGCTTCTTTTTTGCTCATGCCATATAGGTTAGCAAAGTATCTTATGTTTTCTCTTCCAGTTAATCTATCATATAAGCCTACATCCCCTCCAAAAAGTATTCCAATTTCTTTTCTTACTTTTTCAGGATTCGATTTTACATCGATGCCATTTACTTTAATATCTCCTTCAGATATTTCAAGCATTGTAGAAATCATTCTTAAAGTTGTAGTTTTACCAGCACCATTTTCACCGAGTAAGCCCACAATTTCTCCCTTATCAACAGTAAAAGATAGGTTATCTACTACTTTTGATTTCTTAAAACTTTTGCTGACATTATTTAAACTAAGCATATAGTTCCTCCTTTTATATTAGAGTATAAAATATTTTTTTAAGAGTTATAATATACTATTTTACAATATTTGGGCAATTAAATCAATTAAATTCCAATATTTTCACATGTTAATAAAAATCATGTGTAAAATAAAGTTTAATTTATTAAAGAAGTAATAAAAGTGGAGAAAAATAAAAATTTTATAATAAAATTACAAGGAATATTGGTATAAAAATAAAATTATAATGAATAATTATTCATAAATATGTTTTAAATTTAAATAAATTAATGTATTATATATATTAGATGAACAATATACAGATTATCTACTATCAATATATTTGTATCAGTTATGATTTTGTGAAGCTTAGAATAATTTGTTAATTTAGTGTATTAATATATGTATAAATATTAATATGTGCATATATTAATATAGTAAATCTTGACATATATATGAAGAGAATATAGAATAGTATAAAAAGGTAATAAACTTTTATATCAAGTTAAAAAGTACACTTTAAATTGGTCCTGTGAGGCCAGAAAGGGAGTATGTATTTATGTTATATTTATATTCACAAAATAATTGCATAGCAATGTCAGTTAGGACTTTTTCTAATGCTGATATTAAATATAGAAGGATAGTAGGGAGAAACAGTAATTTTGTTGTCTCCTTAGTATCCTTTTTGTTTTAGTAAGATAAGCTTTTATGAAGTGTATTTTTAGCTATATATATTTATATTTTAGGAGGGCTAAATATGAAAGCAAAGCTAATATTAGAAAACGGCATGATTTTCGAAGGCAAAGCCTTTGGATATTTAAAAGACAGTATAGGAGAAGTAGTATTTACTACAGGAATGACAGGCTATCAAGAGGTTTTAACTGATCCATCCTATTATGGACAAATTGTTACTATGACTTATCCTCTTATAGGAAACTATGGAATAAATCTAGAAGATATGGAATCAAGAACACCAAAGGTTAAGGGATTTATAGTAAGAGAAAAGTGTAATTTCCCTAATAATTTTAGATGTGAAATGAACCTTGACAGTTATTTAAAGCAAAATAAAATTATAGGTTTAGAAGGAATAGATACAAGAGCGCTTACTAAGGTATTAAGAAATTATGGAACAATGAAGGGAATGATTTCTTTAGAGGATATTACCTTAGAAGATGTTAAAGAAAGAGTAGAAGGCTTTTCAAATAAGGATGCAGTTAGTATGGTAACTACAAAAGAAAAGTATACTGTAGAAGGAAAAGGAAAGCATGTAGCAATAATAGATTTTGGAATAAAAGAGAATATAATTAGAAACTTTAGAAAGAGAGATTGTAGATTAACAGTATTCCCAATGAGTGCAACTGCAGAAGAAGTTTTAGGGGTAAACCCAGACTTAGTATTTTTATCAAATGGACCTGGTGATCCAGAGGATTTAGAAGATGTAATAGAAAATATAAAGAAATTAGTAGGGAAAAAACCTTTAGTAGGTATATGCCTAGGACATCAACTTTTAGCATTAAGCTTAGGTGGTAAAACTACTAAATTAAAGTTTGGACATAGAGGTTGTAATCACCCAGTTAAGGATTTAGAAAAAAATAAAGTTCATATTACATCACAAAACCATGGATATGTAGTTGAAAAGTTACCAGAAGATGTTGTAGCAACTCACATTAATATTAATGATGGAACTATTGAAGGTATGAAGCATAAAGTTCTTCCTGTATATTCAGTTCAGTTTCACCCAGAGGCTGCAGCAGGACCACAAGATAGCGAGTATATATTTGATAAATTCTTAAAGTATGCACTATAGGAGGGAATAGGATATGCCATTAAATAAAGATATAAAAAAAGTTTTAGTTATAGGATCAGGACCAATAGTTATAGGACAAGCAGCAGAATTTGATTATTCAGGAACACAAGCTTGCCAAGCGTTAAAGGAAGAAGGAATAGAAGTAGTATTAGTGAATTCAAACCCAGCAACTATTATGACTGATGCAGAAGTTGCTGATAAAATATATATAGAACCATTAACAATAGAATTTTTAGAAAAGGTTATTGAAAAAGAAAGACCAGATAGTATGATTACAGGAATGGGAGGCCAAACAGGATTAAACCTAGCTGTAGAATTATACGAAAAAGGAATTTTAGATAAATATAATGTGAAGGTAATTGGGACATCTATTCAATCTATTAAAGAAGGAGAAGATAGAGAACTTTTTAGAAATATGATGAATAGAATTAATGAACCGGTTATTCAAAGTGAAATAATAACTGAAATGGAAGCTGGAGTTAAGTATGCTGAAACAATAGGTTATCCAGTAATAGTTAGACCAGCATATACTCTAGGAGGAACTGGTGGTGGAATAGCTGATAATGAAGCACAATTAAGAGAAATCTTAGCATCAGGATTACAATTAAGCACAATAGGACAAGTTCTTTTAGAGAAGTCAGTTAAGGGATGGAAAGAAGTAGAGTACGAAGTAATGAGAGACTCTTATGGAAACTGTATAACTGTATGTAACATGGAAAATATAGATCCAGTTGGTATTCATACAGGAGATAGTATAGTTGTAGCACCATCACAAACTTTATCAGACAAAGAGTATCAAATGCTTAGAACTTCAGCAATAAATATAATAAATGCTGTAGGAATTGAAGGCGGATGTAATGTACAATTTGCATTAAATCCAAATTCTTTTGAATATGCAGTAATAGAAATTAACCCAAGAGTTTCAAGATCATCAGCACTAGCCTCTAAGGCAACAGGTTATCCAATAGCTAAGCTTGCAGCGAAGATAGCTCTAGGTTATGGATTAGATGAAATTAAAAATGCAGTTACTCAAAAAACCTATGCTTGTTTTGAACCAACATTGGATTATGTAGTAGTTAAGATTCCAAAGTGGCCTTTTGATAAGTTCTTTACAGCAGATAGAGCCTTAGGAACTAAGATGATGGCAACAGGGGAAATAATGGCTATAGGCTCTAATTTAGAAGCTGCATTATTAAAAGGAATAAGAAGCTTAGAAATAGGGAAGTATTCATTAGATCATCCAAAGTTTAAGGAACTAAGTATTCAAGAATTAAAATCAATAGTAGTTAAACCAGATGATGAAAGATTATTTGCCTTAGCTGAAATGATAAGAAGAGATTATAGAATTGAAAGTATAGCTAAGATAACAGGAATAGATATATTCTTCTTAGAAAAGTTTAAATGGATAGTAGAAGAAGAAACTAGATTGAAATTAAGCAAAATAGAAGATTTAGATAAAGAGTGGTTACTAAACTTAAAGAAAAAAGGATTTTCAGATAAGGCTATAGCAGATATGCTTAAAGTTAGTCCAGAAGATGTTTATAGATTAAGAAGTATATGGAATATAAAACCTACATACAAGATGGTTGATACTTGTGGAGGAGAATTTGAAGCCTTATCACCATATTATTATTCTACTTATGAAGAATATGATGAAGTGGAAGTTTCTAATAATAAAAAAGTAATAGTTATAGGGTCTGGTCCAATAAGAATAGGGCAAGGTATAGAATTTGATTATGCTTCAGTACACTGTGTAAAATCACTAAAGAAAATGGGCATTGAAACTATAATTATAAATAATAATCCAGAAACAGTAAGTACAGATTTTAATATTTCTGATAAATTATACTTTGAGCCATTAACAGAAGAGGACGTATTAAATATAATTGAAAAAGAAAAACCATATGGCGTTATACTTCAATTTGGTGGTCAAACAGCTATTAAGCTTGCTAACTTCTTAAAGGAAAAGGGAATAAAGACTTTAGGAACTACAGCAGATCAAATAGATATGGCTGAAGATAGAGAAAAATTTGATGAATTATTAGAGAAACTTGGCATCGATAGGCCAAAGGGTAAGGGCGTTTGGTCTATGGAAGAAGGGTTAGAAGAAGCTAGAAGATTAGGATTCCCAGTGCTAGTAAGGCCTTCATATGTTCTAGGTGGACAAGGAATGGAAATTACCCATGATGAGGATGAATTAAAATACTATCTAAAAAATACATTTGCTAAGGATAAAAAGAATCCAATATTAGTAGATAAATACTTAATGGGTAGAGAAATAGAAGTAGATGCTATATCAGATGGAGAAGAAATATTAATACCAGGTATTATGGAGCATTTAGAAAGAGCTGGAGTTCATTCAGGTGATTCAGTTACAATGTATCCTAGCCAAAATATTAGTAATAAAATTAAAAATAAGGTATTAGATTATACTAAGAAATTAGCAATTTCTATAGGAATAAAGGGTATGATAAACATTCAGTTCATAGAGTTTGAAGGAGAACTTTATATAATTGAAGTTAATCCAAGAGCATCAAGAACTGTTCCATATATAAGTAAGGTAAGTAAAGTACCAATAGTAGATTTAGCTACAAAAGTAATGCTAGGTTATAAATTAAGTGATTTAGGATATGGTGTAGGAGTGTATAAGGAACCAGAATTAGTGTCTGTTAAAGTTCCAGTATTCTCAACTCAAAAACTTCCTAAGGTAGAAGTTTCATTAGGACCTGAAATGAAATCTACAGGAGAAGTATTAGGAATAGGAAGGAATATTAAAGAAGCACTATATAAGGGTTTTGTAGCAGGAAATATGTATCCTTCAAATAAAAGGGGAAAGATATTAGCAACTATAAAGGAGCATGATAAGAAGGAGTTCTTACCAATAGCTATGATGTTAGCAGCTGCTGGATATAAGTTTATAGCAACTGAAGGAACAGCAAAGCTTTTAAGAGAAGCGAATATAGAGGTAGAGGTAGTAAGAAAGTTACATGAAGAAGAGCCTAATATATTAGATATAATTAAGAATGGGGAAGTGGATTTAGTTGTAAATACCCCAACAAAGGGTAATGACTCTAATAGAGATGGTTTCTTAATAAGAAGAGCTGCAGTAGAAAGAAATATTGGAGTAATAACAGCCTTAGATACATTAAGAGCAATAGCAGAAGTTATGGTACAGGGAATAGATAAGAAGGATTTAGAAGTATTTGATATAACAAAATAAAATTATATATTAAATTAATAGTAAGGAGGCTTTCATATAAATAGAGAGCCTCTTACTTATATATTGGTTATAATGTATTAAAAGATAATTAAAGATTAATGAATTTATGAAGGAGAGAAGGAAATGGAAAAATATAAAATGAGTTGGCAGAAGGATGGCATTGTTTTACGTTCCTTTGAACATGAGCAAGCAGATAAGTATTACAAGGATTGTTTTGGAGTACCAGATGAAGAAGTAAATAGATTAACAGGTTCAAGTAATGATTTTAACTATGAAGTGGTAACTAGCTATTATAATAGAATTGTGGATGATACAGATAGATATGATTTTATGATTATTGATTCAGAAGGAAAGTTTATTGGGGAAAGTGTCATTAATGAAATAGATTGGAAATTAAGATCCGCAAATTTTAGAATTGTTATTTTTAGAAAAGAAGGGCGTTCAAAGGGGATAGGTTCATGGGTAGTAAAAACAACTAGAGATTTTGCTTTTGAACACTTAAAGCTACATAGATTAGAATTAGAAGTGTTTGAATTTAACCCAAGGGCAAAAAGAGCTTATGAAAAAGCTGGATTTAAAGTTGAAGGAGTAAAAAAGGATGCTATTCTTGATGGAGATAAATATGCAGATGTTATTATCATGGCTATTTTAGAAGATGAATGGAAGGCAATAAAAGAATTAGAATAATATTATATATAACAAATTTTAACTATAATTTAATAAAATTATTTAATTTACAACTTATAATCACATAAATTTCCAAGAGAATATTTTTTAATAAATTTTTACAAAAAAAGAGTTAAAATTATTGACAATGAACGTATGTTCGGTTAATATAAATATAAAGATAGAACTTATGTTTGCTCGGAGGGGTTATAATGAATAATGATGTTTTTGTAAAATTAAATTATAAAACAATTGGAGAATTTAAGAGCATAATAGTAGATAGACAACATAAAGA
>JAEXLD010000035.1 GCA_023445445.1 Bacillota bacterium | reverse complement strand
TTTAAATGTAGATGAGATGGTGAATGCGATATGTCAATTAAAATAGAAAATTTAGTACATGTTTATATGCCAAAATCTCCTTTTGAAAAAGTGGCTTTAGATAATGTAAATATAGAAATAAATAACAATGAATTTGTAGCACTTATTGGACACACAGGTTCTGGAAAATCAACGCTAATTCAACATATGAATGGATTATTGAAACCAACATCAGGAAGAATAATAGTGGATGGTGAAGATATAACAAAGCCAGGTGTTAAGCTTACTGATATAAGAAAAAAGGTTGGTTTGGTTTTTCAATATCCAGAATATCAATTATTTGAAGAAACTATTGAAAAGGATATTGAGTATGGTCCTAGGAATTTAGGATTAGATCAAGAAGAGATAACTAGAAGAGTAAAAAGTGCCATGAAGATGGTAGGATTAGATTATGATATATATAGAAACAAATCTCCCTTTGATTTAAGTGGAGGGCAAAAAAGAAGAGTAGCTATAGCTGGTGTAATTGCTATGGAACCAAAGATTCTTATATTAGATGAACCTACAGCAGGATTGGATCCAAAGGGAAGAGATGACATTTTAGATCAAATAAAGAAATTACATACTGACTATAAGATGACTATTATATTAGTTAGTCATAGTATGGAGGATGTAGGAAAACTAGCTGAAAGAATAATAGTTATGAATAGTGGAAAAGTTGCTTTAGAAGGTACCCCAGCTAAGGTATTTAAGGAAATTGATATATTAGAGAATATAGGCCTTGCAGTTCCTCAAGTAACTTACCTTATGAGAGCACTAAAAGCAAAGGGCTTTGATGTGTCAGATGAAATATATACTATTAAGCAAGGGAAAGAAGAGCTACTTAGAATTTTAAAGAAAGATAAAAATTAGGGTGATAAAAAATGATAAAAGATATAACTATAGGTCAATATATACCAGGCGAAACCTTTGTTCATAAGTTAGATCCTAGAACTAAAATAATATTATCTATTTTATTTATTGTCTCTCTATTCGTAATAGACAAATTTGTAGGATATATACTAATTGTAGGTTTCTTAGCTTTAACAGTTTATACAGCTAAATTACCACCTAAGTATTTATATAAGGGACTAAAGCCTGTATTTTTTCTTATTATTTTTACTGCTATTTTAAACATATTTATGGTTAAAGGGACAGCAGATACATTATTATTACAAGTAGGATTTATAAAAATATATACTGAAGGTCTTAGAATCGCTGGATTCATGGCATTAAGACTTATATTCTTAATTATGGGAACTTCAGTATTAACATTAACTACATCTCCAATTGAGCTAACAGATGGAATAGAAAGACTTCTTAGACCAATTGGAAAGGAAATGGCACATGAACTTGCTATGATGATGACAATAGCTTTAAGATTTATTCCTACTTTAATGAATGAAACAGATAAGATAATGATGGCACAAAAAGCAAGAGGTGCTGATTTTGAAAGTGGTGGATTAATTCAAAAAGCAAAGAGCTTAATACCTTTATTAGTACCTTTATTTATAAGTTCCTTTAGGAGAGCAGATGAATTAGCTATGGCTATGGAATCTAGGGCATATAGAGGTGGAGCTGGAAGAACAAGAATGAAGGAATTAAAATTTACAAATAAAGATGCAGTAGCTTTTGCTTTATTTTCAATATTAATAATAGGAAGTTTTCTAATAAGATTCCTTTTGTAATAATTTAATAAAGGTGATTTAATATGAGAAATATAAAGCTTACTATAGAATACGATGGAAGTAATTATTTGGGCTGGCAAAAGCAAAAAACAGGGGAAACTATACAAAATACAATAGAAGAGGCTATAAAAGCCCTTACTAATGAAGAAGTGGAAGTTATAGGAAGTTCTAGAACAGATGCTGGCGTTCACGCTAAGGGCTTTGTAGCTAATTTTAAAACTAATAGCAAAATACCATCAGATAAGTATAGAGAAGCAATTAATCATAAACTCCCTGATGATATTGTAATATTAAAATCAGAGGAAGTGGATGAGAGCTTCCATTCTAGGTATAATGCTAAAGGAAAAACATACTCTTATGCCATATTAAATAGGGATGTACCTTCAGCGCTAAATAGATATTATTTATATCATGTAAAGCGTAAATTAGATATAGAAGCTATGAAAGAAGCCTGCAAGTATTTTATAGGAACTCATGACTTTGCAGCATTCAAAAGTAGTGGCAGTTCAGTAAAAACAACAGTAAGAACAATATCTAAATTATATATAGATGAAAATAATGATATAATTAAAATTTATGTAACAGGTGATGGCTTCCTATACAACATGGTTAGAATAATAGTAGGAACATTAATTATGGTTGGATCTAATAAGATTAAACCAGAGGAAATAGAAAATATAATATATGAAAAAGACAGAGAAAAAGCAGGAATATGCGTGCCTGCAATGGGATTAGTCTTAGAAAAGGTTTATTATTAAAATAAATTAAATTAATTGAAATTAAAAGATAAAATATATTGACACACCCGTGTGCGTGTATTATAATAAGTTTGTTTGTTAGAATTGTTTATGTATATAAGATCCACTAGCCCCGGGTCTTGACATAAAAGCAGTACTTAAAAAGTAAAGCACAAATGTAAGTTCAGGGAGGGAAAAACATGAAATCATACATCGCTAAGGCGCAAGAAGTTGAAAGAAAATGGTATGTTGTTGATGCTGCTGGTAAGCCACTAGGAAGAGTTGCTAGCCAAGTTGCTTCAATTTTAAGAGGAAAAAATAAGCCAACATTTACACCAAATGTTGACTGCGGAGATTTCGTTATCGTAATCAATGCTGAAAAAGTTGTTTTAACTGGTAAGAAGTTAGACCAAAAATTAATGAGAAAGCATAGCTTATATCCAGGTGGATTAAAGGAAACTCCATATAGAGAAGTATTAGCTAAGAAGCCTGAATTCGCTTTCGAAGAAGCTGTAAGAAGAATGCTTCCATCAGGTGTTTTAGGAAGAAAAATGCTTAAAAAGCTAAAAGTATACAGAGGTGAAGAGCACGGACATGATGCTCAAAAACCAGAAGTACTTGAGTTAAAGTACTAATACAGGCTCGGGAGGAGGAATAAAAAATGGCAAAAGTTCAATACATGGGAACTGGAAGAAGAAAAAAATCAATAGCAAGAGTTAGACTTGTACCTGGAAATGGTAAAGTTGTTATAAATAACAGAGAGATCGAAAACTATTTTGGATTAGAAACTTTAAGAATGATCGTTAATCAACCATTAGTTTTAACTGCAACTAAGGATAGATTCGACGTTTTAGTTAATGTTCATGGTGGTGGATTCACAGGTCAAGCTGGAGCAATCAGACACGGAATAACTAGAGCTTTAATAAAAGCTGACGAAAACTTAAAGTCAGAATTAAAGAAGGCTGGATTCGTAACTAGAGATCCTAGAATGAAGGAAAGAAAGAAATACGGTCTTAAGAAAGCTAGAAGAGCTCCTCAATTCTCAAAGAGATAATATTTGGAGTTTTACAAATCCCACAATCGGCATGGTTGTGGGATTTATTTTTATATAAAAAACATTTAATAGAGGTGGGTTTTATTCTATAAAATATATAAAATTTATTGAATTATAATTACACTTTTAAATATAATTGACAATTGCATATGAAGATGATAGCCTATTTATATATGTGATGTTAATATTTGTAAATAAATAATTAAGCAATTTGGGATATAAAGTGATAAAATTTCTTATGTGAAGCTTGAGATAGTAACACTTAAAGGACAAGTACCTTTAGTACATAAGATTGTATATTAATTATATATATCATAAACTTTATGTTTATGATACTTTTTTTATATTACAATAGTTATTATGATATAATAATTGTTGTGAATTACAATAATATTACGAAAAGTATTAATTTATGGTATAATTTAGATAATATTAGTGTATTTAATGTTGGAAGGATTTTATAAGCTATAATATCAAAATCAATGTATAATTTGAAAAATAGTAATATATATTATACAAAATAAAGAACCCTTTTTACTACAGGATTTATTATATAAATATTATTTTAAAATATAATACTTTAAATTAAGGAGGAATAATAAATGAATGAATATGTAATTAGTTGTTGTTCTACGGCTGATCTTACAGAAGAACATTTTAATAAAAGAAATATATCATATATTTGTTTTCATTTTGAAATTGATGGTAAGGAATATGTAGATGACCTTGGAAAATCAATATCCTTTGATGAGTTTTATCAAGCAATGGAAAATGGAGCAGATACAAAAACATCTCAAGTAAACGCCCAAGAGTTTGAAGAATACTTTGAAAAGTTCTTAAGAGAAGGAAAGGATATACTTCATGTAAGTTTATCTTCAGGACTTTCAGGGGTAATAAATTCAGCTATGGTAGCTAAAACTATATTAGAAGAAAAATATCCAGATAGAAAAATTTATATTGTAGATTCATTAGGTGCGTCATCAGGCTATGGATTAATAATGGATAAGCTTGCAGATTTAAGGGATGAAGGAATGACTATAGATGAAGTTTATACATGGGTTAATGAACATAAATTAGAACTAAATCATTGGTTTTTCTCTACAGATTTAACTTTTTATATAAAGGGTGGAAGAGTATCAAAGACATCTGGATTTATTGGCGGATTACTTGGAATTTGTCCTTTATTAGATATGAATGATAAGGGTAAATTAATACCAAGATATAAAATAAGATCAAAGCATAAGGTTATTAAAGCAATAGTAGATAAAATGGAGGAAGATGCAAAGGAGGGATTAGATTATTCTGATAAATGCTATATTTCTCATTCTTATTGCTATGAAGATGCTAAAGAAGTAGCAAGATTAGTTGAAGAACGTTTCCCTAAATTAAAGGGGAAAGTAGAAATTAATAATGTAGGAACTACTATAGGAAGTCATACTGGTCCAGGAACAGTAGCTTTATTCTTCTGGGGAAAACAAAGAAAAGAATAAGTAATCTATATTAACAAGACCACTTAAAGAATAGTTTTAAGTGGTTTATTTTCTATAGATTTGTAAAATAATAAGGTAATAGAGAGAATTTTATATTAAATTCATGTTAAAAATATATTCATTTACTTAACAAAAGTAAAAAAATAATGTAAACTTAATTTGTTATTAATATGTTGAAAAGGAGAATAATTTTGGAATCATTAATGATTATTATAAAGTTACTTGGTGGGTTAGGACTATTTATATATGGCATGAAAATCATGGGAGATGGTCTGGAAAATGCTGCTGGGGATGGATTAAAGTCAATTCTTGAAAAAGTTACAAAGAATCCAATAATTTCTGTTATTGTTGGTGCAATTGTTACAGCAGTAATTCAAAGTAGTAGTGCTACTACAGTAATGGTAGTAGGATTTGTGAATGCTGGCCTTATGAATTTAGCACAAGCTGCTGGAATTATAATGGGGGCTAATATAGGTACTACAATTACAGCCCAACTTGTAGCATTTAAATTAGATGATATAGCGCCTTTATTCGTTTTTGTAGGAGCAGCAATAATTATGTTTGCTAAGAAAAAACAAAAGAGGGATATTGGGAATATTATTCTTGGATTTGGTATATTGTTTATAGGTATGGGTCAAATGAGTGGTGCAATGAAACCTTTGACAGATTTACCTATATTTAAAGATATAATAAGTGCAGTAGGAGGACAATGGTATTTAGGAATACTTACAGGAGCAATAATAACAGCAGTTCTTCAAAGTTCTTCTGCTACAACAGGTATATTAGTAGCTCTAGCAACAGCGGGAGCAATAGATATTAAAATAGCATTACCAATAGTATTTGGATGTAATATAGGAACTTGCATAACTGCAATGCTTGCATCAATAGGAACAAGTAAGACCGCACATAAAGCAGCTGTACTTCATTTAATATTTAATTTAGGTGGTACAATACTATTTATTCCAGTATTATTTAATGGAATTTTAGGAAAAGCAGTTGTTGCAATTAGTCCTGGAGATGTAAGTAGACAAATAGCTAATGCTCATACAGTATTTAATTTGGTGAATACTGCAGTTATGTTACCACTTACAGGTTTATTAATTAAAGTTGTTAATTTTATCATTCCTGGAGATGATGATGATGAAAGGCAAGGCCCCAAATACATAGATGATAGATTATTAGAAACTCCAGTAATTGCAGCTGGGCAAGTAGCTAAGGAAACCTTAAGAATGGCAAATAAGGCTAAGAAAGGTTTAGCTTTAGCAATAGAGTCATTTGAAAAAAATGATGAGAAGTTAATTCAAAAGGTTTATGATAATGAAGCCATAATTAATTCATTAAATGAAGCTATTACAACTTACTTAGTTAAATTATCAAAGCGTGAACTATCTGATAAAGAATCAAAAATAGTTGCAGCAACTTTCCATGTAATTAATGATATCGAAAGAATAGGGGATCACGCTGAAAATATAGCAGAATTAACTCAGCAAAAGATTAATAAAAAGCTAGAGTATAGTACTCAAGCTATGGAACAAATAAATAGAATGTATGAAAAGACATCTGAATCTCTACAAGCAGCTATTGATAGTTATGCAAGTAACGATATAACTAAAGCAAAACAAGTTAGCGAAATAGAATCAGAAGTAGATAGACTACAAAAGAAATATAGAGACCTTCACGTAAAGAGACTTTATGATGGAATTTGTAATGCTTATGCAGGAACAATATTTTTAGATTTAGTAAGCAATTTAGAAAGAATTAGTGATCATTCTATGAACATAGCAGAAAGTGTTATAGAAAATAATTAATAAATATAAAAAGATACTGTTTATAATTAAATTAGACAGTATCTTTTTATTATATAAATTAGAAAATACAAGAATAATATTTTTTATATAAGTAAAAAAACAATCTAATGGAAATAATACTTTTATAACTATATAAAATATGGAGGAAAACAAATGAGAAAATTAAAATTAGCTTCTATATTAGTAATATTATTTACCATTGCTTTTACTTCAATAAAGGTATTTGCTATTGAGCAAGAGAAGATCATATTAATTGACCCTGGACATGGGGGCTTTGATGGAGGAGCTAAATCAAAAAATGGTGTAATAGAAAAAGATATAAATCTTGCAATATCATTAAAACTTAAAGCAGCTTTAGAAGGGAAAGGATATAAGGTTTATTTAACTAGGGATAAGGATGAGGCTCTTGGAAATAGTGGTTCAACCATAAAGGAAAAGAAAAGAGAAGATTTGAAAAAAAGAAGAGATATGAAAAAGGAAACAAATTGTGATATTTTTATATCTATTCATCAAAATATGTTTCCCCAAGAGAAATGCTATGGTGCCCAAGTATGGCATGGAGGTAATGATATAAGTAAAAAGTTAGCAGATAACATTCAGGAATCTATAAAAGAAATCTTAAAAGATAATAATAAGAGAGTATCAAAGCCAGCTGGAGATTCTTATTTAATATTAAGAGATGATTATAAAGGATCTTCTGTTTTAGTAGAATGCGGTTTCTTATCTAATAGCCAAGAAGAGAAAGAACTACAAACAGAAGAACATCAAAATTCTTTAGTTGAAGGTATTTCTTTGGGAATAGAAAGATATTTTGAAGAAATAAATAAATATTAAATAAATTTCCGAGGAAATATATCAAATAATACTATGAAAAATGATTTTACAATAAAAATTTAAATTAATAAGGAGGTATAAGACTAAAAATAGTTTTTTATACATCCTTATTTAATTTTAGACTTAAAATTATTGCTAATTTTATACTATTATACTTATATATGATAAAATATTTATAATTATATAAGAAAAGGAAGATGAGAATGAGAGAAATACATATTAATAAAATACAAGAAGCAGTTGAAAAATTATGTATTGATGCTAATTACAATTTATCAAAGGATGTAGTTAATTCATTAGATAAAGCTAAAAATCAGGAAACTTGGAATTTAGCAGAAGATATATTAGATAAAATAATATTAAATGCAGAAATAGCAAAAAATGAAAGAATGCCAATTTGTCAGGATACAGGAATGGTATGTGTGTTTATTGAAATAGGTCAAGATGTCCATATTATAGGGGGGAGTCTTCAAGATGCCATTAATGAAGGTGTTAGAAGAGGTTATGATAAGGGTTATTTAAGAAAATCAGTTGTTAAAGATCCCATTGATAGAGTCAATACTAAGGATAATACTCCTGCAATAATTAATTATGATATAGTATCAGGTGATAAATTAAAGATTACAGTGGCCCCAAAGGGCTTTGGATCAGAAAATATGAGTCAAATAAAAATGCTTAAGCCTTCAGATGGAATAGAGGGAGTAAAGGATTTTATTATAAAAGTGGTAAAGGAGGCAGGGCCTAACCCATGCCCACCTATGATAGTTGGAGTAGGAATAGGTGGAACTTTTGAAAAAGCAGCATATTTATCTAAAAAGGCTTTAATTAGATCAATAGATAGTAAAAGTGAAAATAAATTTTATGCTGATTTAGAGGATGAGTTGCTAATAAAAATCAATGAACTTGGAATTGGACCTCAAGGCTTTGGTGGGAAAACAACAGCTTTAGGTATTAACATAGAAACCTTTCCTACGCATATAGCTGGATTACCAGTGGCAGTAAATATTAGCTGTCATGCAACTAGACATAAAGAAGTAATTTTATAGGGAGATTTGATTTATGGAAGTTAAAATAAGTACGCCATTAACTTATGAAAAAATAAAAGATTTAAGAGCTGGAGATAGAATATTATTATCAGGAACTATATATACAGCAAGGGATGCTGCTCATAAGAGATTGATAGATTTATTAGACAAAAACCTAGAGTTACCTATAAATATTAATAATGAGACAATATATTATGTAGGGCCAACTCCTGCAAAAGAAGGACAAGTTATTGGATCAGCAGGACCAACTACCAGTTATAGAATGGATTCTTATTCACCAAGGCTTTTAGACTTAGGATTAAAAGCTATGATAGGTAAGGGAGAAAGAAATGAAGAGGTAGTAAATTCTATAATAAAAAATAAAGCTATTTATTTAGGAGCCATTGGTGGTGCTGCAGCATTAATATCTAAGAGTATAACTAAGTCAGAAATAATAGCTTATGAAGACTTAGGAGCAGAAGCAATAAGGAAAATGGAAATTAAGGATATGCCATTGATAGTTATTATAGATACAGAGGGTAATAACTTATATAAGCAGGGACAAGAGCAATACCTTAAGACAGTTACTAATGAAAGAATTGAATAGAAATGAAAAAATGAAAAAAGGAAATAATCAAGAATTATTTCCTTTAGTTTTGACATAAAGAAGATTTTGATTGATAATTATAAGACCTATATACATATAATGTGGAAGTCGACTTGGAGCCTGCGACGTAGCAAGTAAGATACTATATATCCTTTTCTTAAATTTTGTAGAACCCTTTTCCGTTAACCTCTGATACATCTATTATAGTAATAAATGCTTTAGGATCTATTCTTAAGATTTTACTTTTCAAATGAACCATTTGAGAGGAAGTAACAGCTATGTAGAGCATTTTCTTTAATTCATGAGTATACTCACCTTCTGCAATAAGGGAAGTAACACCTCTATTCATATCTTTAATAACATATTGAATTATATCTTCTTCTTTTTCAGTTAATATTAATAAAAGCTTTTTACTATTAAAACCATTAATAACTTTATCAACTAAAGTACCTTGCACAAACATAGAAATTAAAGTATATAAGGCTTTAGGAAGTCCAAAAATTAATGCACCTATAAATACTATAATGCAATTAAGTCCAAAGCTAAGCTTACCAATCTCAAAGTTTGAGTACTTTTTCCTAACAACCATTGTGATTATATCTGTTCCACCTGTAGAACCATTTCTAGAAAATACAAGACCATATCCTAATCCACATAAAACTCCACCATAAATACAGTAAAGTAATAAATCGTCTACCTTAACTAAATGGGATAAAGGCTTAGTTATCATCAATGAAATTGATAAAGAGGCCATACCAACAGCTGAATATAAAGTAAACTTTTTATTTAATGTTTTATAGCTAAGAAAGAATAATGGAATATTAATTAAAAATACAGTTATACCAGAAGGTATATTATATAAATATTGAAGAATTAGTGCGACACCAGTTGCACCTCCACTTAGCAATTGAGCATTAACTAAAAATAAGTTAACCCCTAGAGAAGCTATAATACATCCGATAAAAATAAGAATGAAATCTAAAACCATGTGTTTATTAATTGAAATACTGTCAAACATTTTGAACTCCTTAAATTTATAAGTAATCTACACAAACTGATTATATATTAAATAAGCAGTTATGTTAATATTATTTATTTATTTTGCTATTTTAATAAAAATGTAATTTTTATAATTAGTAAAATGGAACAATATAAGATATTATAATTATAGAATAGAATAAATCAAGGGGTGTTAATAATATGTTTAATGTATTAGTAGTAGATGATGAAAAAGAAATTAGAGATGCCATTGACATATATTTAAGAGGAGAAGGGATGAAGGTGTTTAAAGCACAGGATGGTGTTGAAGCCTTAGAAATCCTTGATAGAGAAAAAATACATTTAATTGTATTAGATATAATGATGCCAAGAATGGATGGAATAAAGACTTGCTTAAAAATTAGAGAAAAAAGAAACTTACCAATAATTATGTTATCAGCTAAGGGTGAAGATAGTGACAAAATTTTAGGCCTTAATGTTGGAGCAGATGATTACATAGCAAAACCATTTAATCACTTAGAGCTAGTAGCAAGGGTTAAATCACAATTAAGAAGGTACCAGAAACCTTTAGAATTAGAAGGTGAAAGTCCTGATATAATAGAAGTGAAGGATTTAGTAATTAATAATAAAGAAAAAACAATTTATTTAAGAGGAGATGAAGTTAAGGTAACAGCAACTGAATTTAAAATACTTCAGCTTTTAGCTTCAAATTTAGGTAAAGTTTTTTCAATTAAAGAAATATATGAGAAGGTTTGGGAAGAACCCTTTTATAGAAGTGAAAATACTGTCACTGTTCATATAAGAAGAATAAGAGAAAAAATAGAATTAAATACAAAGGACCCAGAATATATAAAAGTAGTGTGGGGAGTTGGTTATAAAATTGAAAGAGAGAATTAAGCGTTATGTAACTGGTGTATGGGGATTTGAACTATTAATTCTTACTATATCAATAATGTTGCTGGTTACAGGTTATTATCAAGCTTTTAATAATACATCAGATAATTTAAATACATTTGATGCTTTATTTAATAAAGATAAATACATGCAATCTATGATATATTACGAAAGTAGAGATATTTCAAGGTATATATATACAAATTCCAAGGATTTAGAAGATATAAGTGCACTAAAATATGAAAATGAGCATTTATCAGGAGATCCTTATTATAATGATAAAATTTTTTATGTACTAATCAATAAGGAAACAGGAGATTTTACAACAAATGATATAAACTTATTTAACTCTGTGAGACAAGAAGATAATAATGTTCCATTACTAGAGGATACTGTTAATGCATATTTAAAAGAATGGGGCTTGGCTTCTGTTAGATTAGACAATAAAGAAAAGTATAATTACTATATAATGAGCATGCCAGATAAAGCAAATTTAAAGTATATTGATAAATATATCGAAATATATTACAGTAACCCAGATTCATATATATATATTATAAAGGCAGAAGCCTTAACAGCTAAAACTATGATAGTAGCTACTATTATTACAATTATTTTATTGATAAAGGTGTTATTTAATTTGATTTTCAATAGAAATAATATTCATTTAGAGATAACAGTATTAAAAAAATTAATTTTTGTAATAAGATATGGATATAGATATAAAGCTACAAGAAATAAGATATTATTATCCTTTGGAATAGCTATTGGTGTAATTTTAGTTTATTTATACTTAGTTGCTGGTATAAGGAATCAAAATTTACTTGTAACATTTTTAACTAAGTACCCATTTAAGGGAACATTAATATTAGTATTGATTCCATTAATATGTGTTTTATATTCATTAAAAAAGAGTTTGGATATTACAATTATTAATGATGGATTAAAGAAGATAAATTCTGGAGACTTAGAATATACACTTGGAAATATTGGGGAAAGAGAAGTAAAAGAATTAGTCGAAAACATAGATAAAATAAAAGAAGGTTATAAAATAGCCTTAAATGAGCAAGTTAGGAATGAGAAACTAAAAACTGAGTTAATATCAAATGTTTCTCATGATTTGAAAACTCCATTAACATCTATTATAAACTATGTAAATATATTAAATGAATCTAATATAACAGAAGAGGAAAGAAAAGATTATTTAATGATATTAGATAGAAGCTCCAAGCGATTAAAGAGCCTAATTGAAGACCTATTTGAAGCTTCAAAATTAAATAGTGGAAAGATGAAATTAGAGAAACAACCTATAGATATAGTATCATTGGTATATCAAGGTATTGGAGAATACTCAAATCTTTATGAAGAAAAAAATATAGAGTTTAAAGTGAATTCTAATGAAGAGGAGATTATTTTAGATTTAGATGGTAAGCTAATGTCTAGAGTATTTGAGAATCTAATAGTTAATGCTTTAAAATACTCATTAAGCGACACTAGAGTTTATGTAGATATTCTTTCTAAAGAGAATTCTGTTGATATTTCATTTAAAAATATTTCTAATTACGAATTAGATTTTAATACTGAAGATATTTTTGAAAGATTTACAAGAGCAGATAAGTCTAGAAATTCTTCTGTAGAGGG
>JAEXLD010000104.1 GCA_023445445.1 Bacillota bacterium | reverse complement strand
TGTGGAGTCATTACCATTCCAGCTCCACCACCATAAGGATAATCATCTACTTTTTTATGCTTATTTAAAGTAAAATCTCTTATATTTGTTGTAGTAATTTCTATAATTCCCTTATCCTTTGCTTTTCCAATTATACTATGATTAAAAACATCAAACATTTCTGGAAATAATGTAAGAATATTAATCTTCATCTTGCCATTCTCCTACAGGTCTTATTGTTATTTTTCTATTTTCAACATCAATATCTGTTACTATATCTAATAATACAGGTATTAAAAGTTCCTTTGGTTTCCTAATCCAATACACATCATTATTTTTAGTTTGAATTACATCATATACTTCTCCCAAGTCTTTTCCATTTGTATCAAAAACATTACACCCAATAATATCTGCAATATAATAAGTATCTTCTTCTAAAGGAACAGCATATTCTCTAGGTATTTCCATGTACTTATTTTTATATTTTTCTGCTTCTTCTATTGTATCAATACCTTCTACTTTAACTATTACTCTATCCTTTTGATATTTACAACCTTGAATTTTTCTTTCAACACCATCTATTAAAACAAACTCTAACTCATTATATCTTTTTGGATCATCAGTTAATGGTATAACCTTTACTTCTCCCTTTAAGCCATGAGTATTAACTATTTTTCCAACTCTTAAAATATCTTTCATATTACACCTCTTATTTTAATTAATAATTCATAATTCATAATGCATAATTTAGGTTAAAATTCAGCATAAAGCTGAATTTATTAAATCAATAGTTAACTTAAATTTAACTATTTATTAATTATCCATTATCTATTAGGAATTGTGCATAAACCAATATCCTTATTTGTAATTTAATTAATATTGTAAAATATATTAATATTTCTATTATACCTATCTATTAGTTTGTAGATACATTAGAAGTATTACACTTTTAAATCTATGTTTAAAAAGAGTTAGGAAAACCCTAACTCTTCTTATCAATAATTTCAACTACTACATTTTTATTTTCTCTCATGGCTGCTGCTTTTACAACAGTTCTAATAGCTTTAGCTATTCTTCCCTGTTTGCCTATTACTTTTCCCATGTCTGCAGGAGCAACCTTTAGTTCCAGAATAATTGATTGCTCTCCTTGTACTTCATTCACATGAACTTCATCCGGATTATCCACTAGGGATTTAGCTATATTTTCAATTAATTCCTTCATAAACAACTGTAATTACTAGTAATTACAGAGTTCACCTCCTAAAAAATTACTTATTTAATCCTGCTTGAGTAAATAGTCTCTTAACTACATCTGTAGGTTGAGCTCCATTTTGAACCCATTTAGTAGCTTTTTCTTCGTTGATTTTGATTTCAGCTGGTTCAGTTAAAGGATTGTAGTATCCAATTTCTTCGATGAATCTACCATCTCTTGGTGATCTTGAATCAGCAACAACTATTCTATAGAAAGGAGCTTTCTTAGCACCCATTCTTCTTAATCTGATTTTTACTGCCATGTTTTTTCACCTCCTTTAAAAAATTTTCATTTATCTTAACTCATAAAAGGTAATTTACCAAAGAATCCTTTTTTAGATTTCTTTGTCATAGATTTCATTTGTTTCATTTGTTTCCTCATTACATCAAATCCCTTAATGAGTTTATTAACATCTTGCAGAGATGTACCTGAGCCCTTTGCTATTCTCTTCTTTCTTGAAGATGAGCCAGCAATTAGCTTTGGATTTCTTCTTTCCTTTGGAGTCATAGAGTAAATTATAGATTTTACTTTGTGTAATTCCTTTTCACCAGCTTCAAAATCTACATTTTTCATTTCCTTAGGTAATCCAGGTATCATTTCCATAATTTTGCTCAAAGAACCTAATTTTTTCATTTGCTCCATAGCTGCTAAATAATCATCATAAGTAAAATCATTTTCTAGCATTTTAGAACTTAGTTCTTGAGCTTCTTTGTCATCAAAAGCTTGTTGAGCCTTTTCTATTAAAGATAAGACATCACCCATCCCTAATATTCTTGAAGACATTCTATCTGGATAGAAAACTTCAAGATCGCTCATCTTTTCTCCTACACCAATAAATTTAATTGGTTTTTCTGTAATATGTCTAATTGATAATGCTGCACCACCTCTAGTATCACCATCAAGTTTTGTTAAAATAACACCAGAAATATCTAAAGTATTATTAAAACTTTCAGCAACATTTACTGCATCTTGACCTGTCATAGAATCTACTACAAGTAAGATTTCTTGTGGCTTAACTTCAGCTTTTATAGACTTTAATTCATCCATAAGATTATCATCTATATGTAGTCTACCAGCAGTATCGATTATTATTACATTATTTCCATTCTCTCTTGCATGTGCTATTCCTGCTTTTGCTATGTCTACAGGACTAACTTTATCACCCATTTGAAAAACTGGAATATCGATTTGTTTTCCAACTACCTCTAATTGCTTTATAGCAGCTGGCCTATATATATCACAGGCTACTAATAGAGGTTTTTTATTTTGCTTTCTAAGTTGTAGTGCAAGTTTTCCACTCATGGTAGTTTTACCTGCCCCTTGTAGACCAACCATCATTATAACTGTTGGACCAACTGAGTTAAAGTTCAACTTGCTTTCACTACCACCCATAAGTTCAGTAAGTTCTTCGTTAACAATTTTTATAACTTGTTGAGCTGGAGTTAAGCTTTCAAGCACATCATTTCCAACGCACTTTTCACTTACTCTTGAAATAAATTGTTTAACTACTTTAAAGTTAACATCTGCTTCAAGCAAAGCTAATTTTACTTCCCTCATGGCTTCTTTTATATCTTTTTCAGTAAGCTTTCCTTTACTTCTAAGTTTTTTAAAAGCTTCCTGCAATTTATCGGATAAACCTTCAAAAGCCATATTATCCCCTCCTATGATTTTATAACTCTTCTAATATACTTTTGTATTTTTCATAATCTTCTTTGCTAATAGAATATTTTTCTTTTAACTCATTAAGAAGATTATTAATTATTACTTCTTGCTTAAAACTTTTCTCAAGCAAATTAAGTTTCTCTTCATAGGATAGAAATTGTTTATAACATCTCTTTATTAAATCATGGATAGCTTGACGACTTGTGTTATTCAATTCAGCAATTTCAGCTAAGGATAAATCCTCATTATAATAAAGCTCCATAATTTTATACTGTTTTTCAGTTAATAATGGTCCGTACAGATCCATTAATAATGAAATCTCAACCCTATCTTCCATTTCATCACCTTACCCACAAATGAGATTTTAGCAAAACAATTCTATACTGTCAAGTACTTTTACTTAACACCCTATAAAAAAAAAATTAAAATTAAGAATGTAGAATGTAGAATTAAGGAAATAACTTAGCTTTGCTAAGTTATAGATTTTAATGAAATTCAGCAAAAGCTGAATTTACACCTTAATTTTACATTTTTCATTTTACATTCTTCATTCTAGAACAGTGCTTCTGCAAAGCTTTCTGCATCAAATTCTTGCAGGTCATCTATTCCTTCTCCTACTCCTATATATTTCACTGGAATATTTAATGAGTTTTTAATAGATATTACAACTCCACCCTTTGCAGTTCCATCTAATTTAGTTAATATTATTCCATCGATTGGACAAGCCTCCATAAATTGCTTCGCTTGTATTACTGCATTTTGTCCAGTAGTTGCATCTAAAACTAATAATGTTTCTTTTGCAGCTCCTGCAAATTCTCTATCTATTATTCTACCTATTTTGGATAACTCATCCATAAGATTTTTCTTATTGTGTAATCTACCTGCTGTATCACATATTAATAAATCAATATTTCTTGCCTTTGCTGCATTTACAGCATCAAACACTACTGCTGCTGGATCTGAGCCTTCACTATGTTTAATTAAGTCAACCCCTGCTCTTTCACTCCATACTTCTAACTGATCTATAGCAGCTGCTCTAAAGGTATCCGCTGCTGCTAAAATCACTTTTTTACCTTCATTTTTATTTTTTGCTGCAAGTTTACCAATAGAAGTAGTTTTTCCTACTCCATTTACTCCTATAACTAATAATACTTTTTTTTCTGATTCCTCTTTTGTATTTTCCTCTGTTCCTTCAAGTAGCATATTTTTAATAACTTCTTTTAACGCAGGATAGACTTCATTTGGATCATTTATTTTTTCTTTTCTAATTTTATCCTTTAACCTATTTATTATTTCTATCGTTGTATCCATTCCAATGTCAGACATAACTAAAATTTCTTCAAGTTCTTCATATAACTCTTCATCTATAGTTATAGCTAATTTTAATGTTTCATTTATTTTATCTGTTAAAGCATCCTTAGTTTTTGAAAGTCCATTTTTTAAATTATCAAATATTTTCCCGAATATTGCCATTCCTTGCCTCCTAATTTTCTTTACTTAAGTCTACTGACACTACTTTTGATATTCCCTTTTCCTCCATTGTAACTCCATACATAACATCACTAGCTTCCATAGTTCCTTTTCTATGAGTTATAACTATGAACTGTATATTCTCTGAAAATTCCCTTAAGAATTCAGCATATCTATATACATTAGCATCATCTAGAGCCGCTTCTATTTCATCTAATATACAAAATGGAGTAGGTTTCATCTTTAATATAGCAAATAATAATGCTATGGCTGAAAGTACTTTTTCTCCACCAGACATTAAGTTTATATTTTGAAGTTTCTTACCTGGTGGCTGAACATTAATTTCTATATCTGCTGTAAGTTCATCACCTTCACCTAATATTAATTCAGCATTACCACCTTTAAATAAATCCTTAAATGTTTCATTAAAGTTTTTATTTAGTATTATAAAGTTTTCTTTAAATAGTTCTTGCATTTTTATAGTCATTTCATTTATAACTGTCATTAATTCTTCTTTAGCTTTATTTAGATCTTCTTCTTGAGAAGACATAAATTGATACTTTTCACATACCTCTTCATATTCTGCAATAGCAGCTAGGTTTACTGTTCCTAACTCAGTAACTTGATTCTTAATTTTAAAAATCTCATCCTTTATCTTAGATACATTATTAATTTCTATTGCTATTTCTATTGCTTCTGCTAAAGTTAAGTTTAATTCTTCATTTAACTTAATATAGTAATTTTCTCTTTCACTTTCCAGTTTTGCAAGGGATATTTCTTTTCTATTTAATTCATTTTCTAATACTCTTATTTCTTCAATTATTAAATTTGACTCTCCATCTTTTATTTTTAGCTTATCTTTTAAACTTATTCTATTTGCTTCATCAAACTTAAATACATCTTCTAATTCACTTAGCCTTTTATTAACCTTAGAAATAAATTCAGTTTTTTCTGTAATTAGTTTTCTTAAATGATTTATATTATTATTCTTTTCATCATTATCTTTTTTAAGGGAACTAATTCTATTCTCTTTTTCTTTTTCTTCTTTTTCTTTTCTACTAACATCTGATTTTCTTGAATATACTATTTCATCTAATTTAGCTTTTTCTATTTTTATTTGAATATTTTCATCTTTTATCTTATCAAAGGTTTCCTTTTTTTCTAAAAGTTCTCTTTGAATGTCTTTAATTCTTTCATTATTTTTATCTTTAGTATCTTGTAATAAGTTTAACTGATTTTCTTTTTTAACTATTTCTTCTTTTAATTTTATTAAATTTTCATTATTTAAAGATATTTCTTTTTTTGAAACTTCTAAAGCATTTTTCAGCTTTAAACTTTCATTTTCTAAAGCTCTGATTTCACTTTCAAATCTTGTTATATCAATATTTTTTCCATGTATATCATCACTTTTATTTAGTATATCCTCATCAATTTCCTTTATTTCATCTCTTATCTTATTTAGAAGTTCTAATTCAGAATTATAATTACTTTTATTTGTTTTTATAGACTCATCTAACTCTTGAATTTCTCTTCTTCTACCTAGGATACTAGAGTTATTTTTCTTATATATACTACCACCAGTTAAAGCTCCTCCTGGACTAATTACTTCCCCATCTAAAGTTACTATTCTTATTTTGTAATTTCCTAATTTAGATATTATTAATGCTGCTTCCATATTTTCAGCTATAATAGTTTTTCCTAAAGAATAATCCATTACTTCTTTATACTTACTATCAAAATTTAGTAAATCTGATGCTATACCTATATAGCCTTTAACATTTTTTATATCATTAGAAACATTTATTCTACTACCTTTAATTATATTTAAAGGTAAAAATGTTGCTCTTCCTAAAGAATTCTTCTTTAAATATTCTATTAGTAATTTTGCAGTATTTTCATCTTCAGTAATTATATTTGATATTGCTCCACCTAATGATATCTCAATTGCTGTTTCGTATTTTCTATCAACAGAAAAAATTTCTCCTAATACATTAGCACCCTTACCGTAAGGTATTTGGCCTTTTTCAATTCTCTCCATTAACCTTTTTATAGATAATTGATAGCCTTCATAACTTTTTTCTAAATCTTTAAGAGTAGTTAATTTACCATCTAGCATATTTATTTTCTTTGCTACTTCTCTTATAAAACTTTCTTTTTTAGTAACCTGACTATTTAATACACCTATTCTTTTTCTATTTTCTAAAATACTTGCTTGAACTTCTTCCTTTAATTTTCTTAAAGTATTAATTTTCTCATTAATACTTGATATAGTTGCTATATTAATGCTTATATTACCTTCAATGGATTTTAAATTATTTTCACCACTTGTAGTAAGCTCTTCTTTATTTATAATTTCCTTATTAATAATAGCTATATCATTATTAATTTCTGAAGTCTTTCTTAAAAGTTCAAATTCTTCTTCTTTAATTTTTGTAGAATCTTCTTCTAAGTTTTTAATTTCATTACTTAATTTATAATTAGTTGACTCAAATTCCTTAATTAAATTTTCTTTATTAATTTGATCTTTTATTTTTTCTTCAAGCTCTATTAATAATGAATCCTTTTCTTCTCGTGACCTCACTAAAGAATCTTCTAAATTTTTAATTTCTTCAGTATCTTTTTTTATAATTTCTTCAAAGTTTTTTATTCTTTCTTTATAAATCTCAATATCATTTAAACATTGATTTACTTCTTCCTTTTTTGTGTAATACTCTGTTTTTTCAGTATTATTTTTCTTTTCAATTTCTTCAATTTTTTCTTCTAAGTTAACAAGCTCTTCTTTTAGCTTATGTAATATATCTCTTTTTTCTTTAATATTTTCACTTCTAGTATTTATTTCACCATTTACTGCTTCAATATCCTTATCTATACCATTAATATTATTTACAAGTAAAGAAACTTCTTTTATTCTTAATTCCTCTGAAAGAACATTATATTTTAATGCTTTTTCTCTTTCCTCTTTTAAAGGTTCAATTCTTTCTTCATAAGTAGAAATAATATCTCTAATTCTTGTTAAATTATTCTCAGTATTAGATAGTTTTCTTTCTGCTTCTTCTTTTCTAGATTTAAATTTAACAATACCAGCTGCTTCTTCAAGAAGTGCTCTTCTATCATCAGCTTTACCACTTAATATAGCTTCAATTTTACCTTGTCCTATAAGGGAATATCCTTCCTTCCCTATACCCGTATCCATAAAGAGACTATGAATATCTTTAAGTCTACATTTTTGATTATTTATTAAATATTCTGTTTCTCCAGACCTGAATATTCTTCTAGTTACAGTTACTTCTGAGTAATCAGTATCTAAAGAATTATCAGAATTATCTAGTGTAAGGGAAACTTGTGCTAATCCTACTGGTTTCCTAAATTGTGTTCCAGCGAAAATTACATCTTCCATTTTTCCGCCTCTTAAAGTCTTAACACTTTGCTCACCAAGAACCCATCTTACAGAATCAGAAATATTACTCTTCCCACTACCATTTGGACCAACTACTGCTGTAACACCTTTTTTAAAGTTTAAATTGGTTTTATCTGCAAAAGATTTAAAACCTCTTATTTCTAGGGATTTTAAAAACATAGATACACTCCTAACTAATCAATGATACTAGTAAACTAACTGAAAGCATAATAGCTAAAACTATGGTTACTACTTGCATGAGCTTTTGTCTTGTTTTCTTTTTCATATTCAACACTCCTGTCCTATTTTAGTTTATAGTAAAGATAATAAAATATCAATATAAGGTAGGCAAAATATTGCCTACCTTATACTTATCTCTTTAGCTCTTTTTACAACTATTATATTAAGATTACCTCTTTTTAATTTATCTTTAGTACTAACTAATATTTTGCCTTTATGATTGTTTTTTAAATTATTGAAGTAAACCTTTTTGTTTGCATATAGTTTACTAAGATCTTTAGAATTTATTTCTATTATTATATCTTCATCTTCATTAATATTACTTTTAATTTCATCACATAATAAATTTCCTTCTACAAGCTCTCTAAAGGATGGATGAAATGGACCGTCTACCAAATCTCTCCCCCATGTTATATTATCTGTAGGCTGTAGTCCTATTCTAATTATATTAATTTTTGCCTTTGTATATAGCTTATATAATTCCTTTGAAATACTTACTGCATCTTCTAATGAATATGGCTTATATTCCCCTCTTTTATACATTAACTCCATTGGGGTATCCTTTATGACTAAAGCTGGATATATTCTACATATATCTGGTTTCATAGCTATAGATTTTTCAGCAGTTTCAATGTCTTTTTCAAAGGTATCTCCAGGTAATCCTGGCATTATTTGATGTCCTAAAGTGAATTTATATTCTTTTATTAATTTTGAAGCCTCTTCAACATCTTTAGCTGTATGACCTCTACCAGATAATTTTAATATTTCATCATCTAAGGATTGAACGCCAAGTTCTATAATATCAACCTTATATTCTTTCAAATAACTTAATATATAACCATTTATTGCATCAGGTCTTGTGGACATTCTGATCTTATCTATTAATCCTTTATCTTTATATTCTTTTGCTACTTCTAGTAATTCTTTTTGTTTATTAACATTAATAGCAGTAAAAGTTCCTCCAAAAAATGAAACTTCAACAGTTGAATTATTATGATTAATGGTTTTTAAATACTCTTCTATAGTATTTCTAACATCCTTTGCTGTAACTTCCTTTTCTACTTCCTTTGCTATTTTATCTTGATTACAAAAGACACATTGATGTGGACATCCTATATGAGATATAAATATAGGAATAATATAATGTCTCTTATTCATTTTATCCCTCCAAAGACTTTAATGCTTCCTTAGCTGCATTTTGTTCTGATTCTTTTTTGCTATATCCTTCTCCTGTTCCTAGTTCTTTATCTTCAACTATAACAGAAGTATAGAATTTTCTTCTATGAGGAGGTCCCTCATATCTTAAAAGTTCATATACAATACTAACTTCTCCTGATTTTTGCATTTCTTCTTGAAGCTTAGTTTTATAATCTAAAATAATATCATTATTTATAGCTTTTTCAATTATTTCTCTAAAATGACCTAATATATAATCTTTAACGAATTCTAAGCCTTTATCTAAATAAATTGCAGCAAGTAAAGCTTCAACTGAGTCAGCTATAATAGAAACTCTTTCTCTTCCTCCAGTTAATTCTTCTCCCTTACTCATTCTAATGAAATAACCTAAATTAAGCTTTTTTCCTATTTCATAAAGTGAATTTTCACAAACAATTAAACTTCTTATTTTAGTTAATTCACCTTCACTTTTATTTTTGTAATTTAAAAATAAATATTCAGTAATACATAATTGAAGTATTGAATCTCCTAGAAATTCAAATCTTTCGTTGTATTCCTCATCTTTATGTTGATTTGCATATGAGCTATGAGTTAATGCAGTTTTTAGAACCCTTGGTTCATTAAAATTAACTCCTATATATTCTTCAACTTCACTTATATTAAACTTTGCCATTTTTACAACTCCTCAAAGTTTATTCTTCAATTTGCTTATTATACAAAGCCTTATAAAACAAATTCAAGAATAAACTAATTTAATTATAATATTAAATATAAAATCCCGCACTTTTGCGGGATTAAATTACTCTTCTACGTGATTTTTTAAATACTTAACCACATCTCCAACATTTTTAAAGCCTTCTGCTTCTTCATCTGGGATTTCAGTATCTAATTCATCTTCTAAAGCCATCATAAGCTCAACTAAATCTAATGAATCTGCATTTAAATCATCAAGGAAAGAAGAGTCCATTGTAATTTCATCTTCATTAATACTTAACTTTTCTGCTATAATTTCTCTAACTTTTTCGAACATCTAAATCACCTCCTACATACATCATTTAGATAATATTATATATTATTTATCTAGTCAATATACATATTGGTATTTATTATATATTATTTTGTATCTCTTGTTTAATTTTTTCAAGAACACCATTATCATAAAAAGTTTTGGTTTGTCTTATAGCATTTTTGAATGCCTTCCCATCTGAACTTCCATGAGCTTTAATACAAATACCATCTACGCCTAAAAATGGAGCTCCACCTACTTCTTTATAATCAAACTTAACCTTTAATGTTTTGAAGACAGGTTTTAATAATACAGCTCCTATTTTACTTATTATCCCACTTGATAATATTTCTTCTTTTATCATTCCAAGTAATGTAGAAGCAACCCCTTCGTACATTTTTAACAGCGTATTACCTACAAAGCCATCACAAACTAAAACCTTTGTATTACCCTTTGATGTATCTCTTGGTTCTACATTACCTACAAAATTTAAATCCTTTTCTTCTTTCAGAAGTTTATGTGCTGCTTTTGTTAATTCATTTCCCTTTTCTTCTTCTGCTCCTATATTAACAAGTCCAATTGAAGGATTTTCATCTCCCAAAACCCCTTGATAATATATTTTTCCCATTTTGGCAAATTGAACTAAATAATTTGGTTTGCAATCAACGTTTGCACCAGCATCAACAATCATAAAACTTCCATTTTTCCCTGGCATTATAGGAGCAAGGGCTGGTCTTTCAATACCTTTAATTCTACCTACTACTAGTGTACAACCTGCTAAGAAAGCGCCTGTACTACCACCTGATATTACAGCATCACATTCTTTATCCTTCACAAGTTTTAAAGCTTTATATAAACTGGAGTCTTTTTTCTTCTTTAAAGCCATTACAGGATGTTCATTTGGTGAAATTACTTCTCTAGCATCTACTACTTTAATTAAAGATTTATCATAAGTATAATTCTTCAATTCATCTTCTATTTGTTCCTTTGGTCCTGTTATGTAGTACTCTATTCCTTGGTATTCATTAATAGATTTAATAACTCCTTCAACTACAGCCTTAGGTGCATAATCTCCACCCATTCCATCTATAGCTATTTTCATAAACCTTCACCCCTTTTCCTTATATATAAAGAAAAGAAAGTCATTAGACTTTCTTTATTCTTCTACAGAAGCAACTACTTCTTTACCTTTATAGAATCCACAGTTTTTGCAAACTCTGTGAGCTAACTTCATTTCATGACATTGTGGACATTCAACTATTCCAGGTAAGCTCGCCTTAAAAGTTTGAGCTCTTCTTGAATTTCTCTTTGCTCTATATGTTTTTCTCGCAGGATTTCCCATTACTACACCTCCTTATTTCCAAATAGCTCTTGTAACTTCGCCAGTCTTAAGTCTACATCATTTGTTTCACAATGACAAGAACCTTCATTAAGATTTTTACCACATTGGTGACAAAGTCCTTTACAGCTATCTGCACAAAGTCTCTTAATAGGCAAGGTTGAAATAATAATATTTTCAACTGTTTTAGCAATATCAAAAGTATCGCTATTTACAAAAATAATTTCTTCATCATTTTGAAGTTCCTTATTATTTGTAAACCTTTCTTCTATATCAATATCTATTGGATAGATAAAGGCCTCTAGGCACCTTGAACAATGCAGTTTCAATTTAGTTTTTATTGAAGCTCTTAGAGTTAAAACATCTCCAACAGAAATAACATCTCCAACTACATTTAAATCTTCTACAGCTTCTATTTTTTCTCCATCAAAATAAAGTGGAGCTAAATCATATGTTATATTAACTTCTTTTTTTCTATTTTTTGATGAAATAAGATCTGAAAATTGTATAATCATATGTACTTGCTCTAGACCATGTCCTCATATCCTTCTGGATACATTATGTACGGTATTGTACATAGCTTGAGCCAAGCTTTATTTCACTCCTTAGATAAATATTTGCCGAATAAACACAATTTATTATATAAAGTGCATGATTAAAAGTCAAGTAATTTTACATAAATAACTCAACTAATAATTATGCACTTAGTAAATTAATTATTTAATTAATTCAACTGTATCTCTTGCTATAACTAATTCTTCATTAGTTGGAATTACAAATGCTTTAACTTTGCATCCTTCTTTAGAAATCTCTCTTACTTTTCCTCTAACGTTATTCTTTTCTTTATCTACTTCAACCCCAAGGAATTCTAAACCTGTAAGTATAGATTCTCTTGTTTCTGGTCCATTTTCACCTACACCAGCTGTAAATACTATTGCATCTACACCACCCATAATAGCAGCATAAGATCCAATTGTAGCTCTAACCTTATATTCGAATATAGCAAGAGCTAATTTTGCTCTATGAACATTTTCTTTAAATGCAGCATCTTCTATATCTCTAAAATCTGAGCTAATTCCTGATATCCCAAGAACTCCTGACTTTTTGTTTAATAAATCATTTACTTCATCAGCTGATAAGCCTTCTTCTTTCATTAAGAAAGTAACTATTGCAGGATCTATATTACCAGATCTTGTTCCCATAGCAACACCTTCAAGTGGTGTGAATCCCATTGATGTATCAATAGAAACTCCATTCTTAATAGCAGCTAAGCTTGCACCATTACCTAAGTGACAAGTTATTATTTTTAAATCTTTTATATCTTTACCCATAACTTCTGCTACTTTTTGAGAAACATATTTATGAGAAGTACCATGGAATCCATATTTTCTTATTCCATGTTTTGTGTATAAATCATATGGAAGAGCATAAAGATATGCTTCTTCTGGCATTGTTCCATGGAAGGCAGTATCGAAAACAGCTACCATTGGAGTATTAGGCATTAACTCTTCACAAGCTTCTATTCCTATCATATTTGCTGGATTATGTAAAGGTGCTAATTTAAAGCAGTCTCTAATATAATCTTTTACTTCATTATTTATAAGAACTGAAGATTTGTATTTTTCACCACCATGAACAACTCTATGTCCAACAGCTGTGATTTCATCCATTGAAGATATAACTCCATTTTCCTTATCTACTAATGCATCTAAAACTAATTTTATAGCAACTTTATGATCTGACATTGGTTGCTTAACTATATATTTTTCTCTACCTTCTACTTTTTGAGTTAATACTGAACCCTCAATTCCTATTCTTTCTACAAGTCCTTGTGCTAAAGACTCCTCCGTTGTCATATCAATTAATTGATACTTAAGCGATGAACTACCGCAATTGATAACTAAAACTTTCATTTGTATTATACTCCTTCCTAATGGATATTATTTTTGAGCTTGCGCTTGAACTGCTGTTAATGCAACAACATTAACTATATCTTCTGAGCTACATCCTCTTGATAAATCATTTATTGGTTTTGCAAAACCTTGACACATAGGTCCAATAGCTTCTGCATTTGCAAATCTTTGAACTAATTTATATCCTATATTTCCACTTTGTAAATCTGGGAAAATTAAAACATTAGCTTTTCCAGCTACATTGCTGTTTGGTGCCTTTTGAGCTGCTACTTTATCTACTATAGCTGCATCTAATTGTAATTCACCATCTATTTGTAAATCTGGTCTTAACTCTTTAGCAAGTTCTGTTGCTCTTCTAACTTTATCTACCATTTCGTGATCTGCACTTCCCATAGTTGAGAAAGATAGCATAGCTACTCTTGGCTCAATTTTGCAAAGATTTTTTGCAGTATCAGCTGTAGCAATAGCTATAGCTGCTAATTGTTCATATGTTGGATTAGGATTAACTGCACAGTCTGAGAATAATAACATACCTTCTTCACCATATTTTGATCCTGGAACCATCATAATAAAGAAACTTGATACTACTGAAACACCTGGAGCAGTCTTTATAACTTGAAGACCTGGTCTTAGTAAATCTCCTGTAGTATGTACTGCACCTGAAACCATTCCGTCTGCATCATTTAGTTTAACCATCATTGTCCCAAAATATAGGGGATCTCTAACAATTTTTTCTGCTTTTTCTAAAGTCATACCTTTGTTTTTTCTTAATTCATAAAA
The DNA here is from genome assembly GCA_023445445.1 of Bacillota bacterium. Taxonomy (GTDB): domain Bacteria; phylum Bacillota; class Clostridia; order Clostridiales; family Clostridiaceae; genus Clostridium. The sequence continues at coordinate 15,441 of JAEXLD010000104.1, read as the reverse complement.
CTCGTTTACATATGCCTCTAGTCTATCTGATTTATTTGGGTCTATTATTTCTACACCGTCTAAATTAACAGTTAATTCTCTAGCTTTTTCCTCAATTTTGTCTTTATCGCCCACTAAAATTACATAAGCTAAACCTAACTCTTGTATTTTTTGAGCTGCAACTATAGTTCTTTCCTCATCACCTTCTGGAAGAACTATCTTTCTTTTATCAGCTTTTGCTGATTCCCATAATTTTTTCATCAGTTCCATAATAAACTTCTCCTTTCAAAAAAAGTACGAACTTCTTTTCATAATCTAATATACTCCTAAATAACTATATTTTTCAACCTTAAATAAACAAAAGTTTTAATTCTTTTTATTCAAAATTTTCTCAATATTCCAAAGCTATCTCTAGACTTTATCAAAAAATTAACAATGTAATGTAAATACTATATTTATAAGATTTATATGATATAATATTTGTATCTTTCCCATTAAGGAGTGTATTTATGAATATAACTGGAATAATTACTGAATATAACCCCTTTCACAACGGGCACTTATATCATCTTAATACAGCAAAAAAAGTTACAAACTGTGATGCTATAGTTTGTATTATGAGTGGAAATTTCGTTCAAAGAGGCGAGCCAGCACTAATAGATAAATGGAAAAGAGCTGAAATGGCTTTAATAAATGGAGTTGATTTAGTTATTGAACTTCCTACTTTTTACGCTGTATCTTCCGCAGAATTCTTTGCTAAGGGTGCTATAAATATTCTAGATGGCATTGGTGTAGTTAATAATGTTTTTTTTGGAAGTGAATGTGGAGATATAGATTTACTATATAAAATAGCTACAATATTAAATAAGGAACCTGAGGAACTTAAGCTAAAAATTAAAAACAATTTGAAATTGGGGATTACATATGCTAAAGCAAGGGAAAAGGCTTTAATTGATATTTTAAATGAAGATTCCCTAAAGGAAGTCCTTTCAAACTCAAACAATATCCTTGGAATCGAATATATCAAGGCAATTCTTAAAATAAATAGCAATATAATTCCTTTAACAATGAAGAGAGAAGGCTCTAAATACAATGACAAGGAACTTAACACTATATTTTCTTCAGCTACAAGTATAAGAGAAAATATAAAAAATGGATATAATCTTCATTCACTAGAGTCCTATATGCCATCTCCTTCTTTAGAACTACTTAAATCCTTAGCAGATAATAATTATCCTTTTGTTTTTGAAGAAAATATGTATAGTTATATTAAGTATAGATTACTAACAAATTGCATAAATTTTAACAATCTTTTCGAGATAAAAGAAGGAATTGATAATAAATTTATTAAAGAAATTTATAATTCTTCTTCCTTTGAAGATTTAGTTTTGAAGTCAAAAAGTAAAAGATATACTTATACAAAAATATCTAGATTATTAACTCAACTATTTTTTTCATTAGATAATTATAATTTTAATGAATTATTACAGAAAGATAATCTTTATGCAAGGGTTCTTGGATTTAATAATAAAGGAAGAGCAATATTAAAAGAAATGAAAAATAAATCTTCAATACCTATTATAACGAAGGTTCCAAAAAATATCGATAATAAGCTTTTACAATTAGATATTCAAAGTACTAAAGCTTATTCTATTATAAATAATAAAGTAAATCCTCTAAGTGATTATTTACTTTCACCTATAATAAAATAATAATATTAAAAAGTCATAAGCATATAAATACTATGGGAGGTTAAATTCATGATTAGTATTTATATTTTATGGCTTTTAATTTTTATTCTAGTTACAATTTTACTAAAACTTTTTAATGTGAAAAAAAATTTTGTTATATGTTTTTTAATTACTATTTTTATAATTATTTTTGTAATTAATTTAAAAACAAGTATTAATGCTGCTATAAATGGTTTAAGGCTTGTTATTAATGCAATATTACCAACTATTTTTCCCTTTAGTGTAATATGTAATTTACTAATATGTTATGATGGCATAACTCTTTATTCTAAGATAATTGGGCCTTTTATTTGTAAGCCACTAGGGCTTTCTAAAAGCTCTTCTTTTCCTATAGTTGCTAGTTTTATTTGTGGTTATCCTTTAGGAGCAAAATATTCTTCTGATATATATAATTTAGGATATATACAAAAAGATGAATATGAAAGACTTCTAAACATAGCTTCTAACGCTGGTCCAATATTTATTTTAGGAGCTGTTTCTGTTGCCATGCTAAATAATATTAAATATGGTTATATACTTCTTATTGCAAATTATTTATCTATTATTATCATTGGAATTCTAACAAAAAATTCCTCTAAAAATATGGATAAGGAATTTTCAAATAATATATTAAAAAAAGAAATGAATTTTGGGATTAATTTAAAGACTTCTATAGAATCCGCTATTAATACTACATTAAATGTGGGAGCTTTCGTAATTATTTTTTCCGTAATAATAAGTATAATAAAAAGCACCACTTCAATCAGTGCTGCCTTTAACTTTTTAGAAAACTTATTTAAATTACCTACTGGAATTATATATAATCTTTTTTTAGGTAGTATTGAATTTACTAACGGATGTAAAATGATATCTGATATAAACTTATCTACAAGCTTAAAATTAAGTTTAATAAGTTTTATATTATGTTTTTCTAGTTTGTCTGTTATAGCTCAAGTATCTTCAATTATAAGTGGAGATAATCCAAACTTTAAAAAATATATATTACTTAAGCTTTTACAAGGAATACTAGGTTTTGTAATAACATTTATTTCTAGCAACATAATACTATTCTCAATACCAACCTTTAGTATTGCACCCGTTTATAGTTATAAATTTATTATATATAAATTATATATTCCAATAATATTAATATTAAGTATCTCTCTTATAGTTTCTATAATAGTAAACTTTATTAAAAGAAAGCTACATGCCTCTTAATTCAGATATATTATCTTTAATCCTTGATCCAGTTGCATTTAAATTTTCGTCTATTTCTTTTGCAACCATTTCAAAGGATTTTTGCATATCTGCAATAAGTTTATTTTTCTTTTCTTCAATTTCTCTATCTAATTGAGATAGTATTTCTGTTGAATACTCTCTTGAACCTATTCTAATTGCCTTAGCATCTCTTTGCGCTAGGGCAATTATTTCATTTGCTCTAATTTTTGCTTCCTTAACTAAATCATGATTTTCTACATTTTGCTTCATCATTTCCATAATTTCACTTTTAGTAGAATCATATTGTTTTTGAGCATCTTCAAGTATCCTATCCTTTTCATTCATAACCCATTGTGCTTTTCTAATTTGATCTGGCAAATAATTTATTACCTGATCTATTACTTCTAAAAATTCCTTTTTATCTACTACACTTTTACCTGTTATAGGTACCTTTGGTGCAGTTTCTATTAGCTCCTCTAAATATTCTAAAAGCTCAATAATATTAACATCAATTTTATCCATATGCCTACTCCCCCTAGAAACTCAAATATTAAAACTTCTCCATAAGCTCTGAAATCAATTCATCAGGCACTAAACCATTAATGTTTCCTCCAAATTTAGCAACTTGCTTTACTGAAGAAGAACTTACATATGAAAATGCTGATGAAGTCATCATAAATACCGTTTCAATTTCCGAATCAAGCTTTGAATTCATAAGTGCCATTTGAAACTCATATTCAAAATCTGACATAGTTCTAAGACCTTTTAAAATTACTTTTGACTTATGCATCTTTGCAAAATCAACTAATAATCCTTCAAAACTTAAAACTTCAACATTTTCTAAATTTTTAGTGACTCTTTTTATTAAATTTACTCTTTCTTCAATCGTAAATAAACATTTTTTATCCATATTAACTAAAACTGCTACAATTACTTTGTCATAAATTTTTGCCCCTCTAGTTATTATATCTAAATGCCCGTTTGTTATTGGATCAAAACTTCCTGGATAAATAGCAATATTCATTTCTCTCACCTTTTTATTTACTCCTCATTATTATATATACATACTGTTGTATTTCCGTATTTTTTACTTTTTAATAATTGTATTTCTTTATATCCTTGGTAAATCTCTTCTATTGAATCGATTTTCGTAACTATTATACCATCTTTTTTCAGTAGATTGTTTTCCTTTATAATTTCTATTGCCTTAGGAATCATCGCCTTACAATATGGTGGATCTATAAATATAACATCGAAAACTTTTCCCTTTTTACTTAACATCTTTAATGCTTCATAAGAATCTAAATTAAGTGGAAAACAAAAATCTTGAAATTTTAAATTTTCAACATTTTTCTTTAATATAGGAAAGGTTGTGTTACTTTTATCAACTAAATATACTTCTTTAGCACCTCTACTTGCTGCTTCAAGGCCAAGACTTCCAGTTCCTGCAAATACATCTACAACAACAGAGTCTGGAATATAGTTTTGTATTATACTAAACATAGACTCCTTAACTCTATCTAAAGTCGGTCTAGTTTCCATCGTATCGGGAGGTAATAACTTACGTCCTCTTGCTCTACCTGCTATTATTCTCATTTGATTTCCTCCTTAGGTACTATTATTATAATTCTATCACAAGATTTATTTATATACAATTTATTTAATTAAAACAAATATATCGACTATATCTTTCAAGAGATTTAGATATTTCATTGCATAATTTTACATTTTCAACTTCTTTAGAATTAATTAAGTTGCTTGCTTCATATCTGGCACATTTCAAAATATCCATATCTTCATATATATCCGCTAATACTAAACCTACATCTCCACTTTGTCTTAGTCCAAACATTTCCCCTGCTCCTCTTAACTTTAAGTCCTGCTCAGAAATATAAAATCCATCAGTGGAGCTTGTCATTATTTCCATTCTTTTTTTAGTTTTTTCATTTTTAGCATTTCCTATCAAAATACAATAGGATTCATACTCTCCTCTTCCTACTCTACCTCTTAATTGATGAAGCTGAGCTAATCCAAACCTCTCTGAATTTTCTATTATCATAATAGAAGCATTAGGTACATTTACACCAACTTCTATAACAGTAGTAGAAATAATAACCTTCACTTCATTTTCTTTAAATAATCCTATAATTTCATCCTTTTCTTTTGGCTTCATCTTACCATGTAATATCTCTACTCTAACATCTCTAAAAACATCTTCTTTTAACTCTTCATATAACTTTTCTACAGAATTTAATTCTAACTTTTCATTTTCTTCAATTAGAGGACAAACTATATACACTTGCCTTCCCTTTTTTATTTCTTCTAAAGCTAATTTATAAGCTAACATTCTTTCATTTTCAGAATAAAATTTTGTATCTATCTTTTTTCTTCCTGGAGGAAGCTTATCTATTATTGATACATCTAAATCTGAATACATATATAGAGCTAAAGTTCTAGGAATTGGAGTTGCTGTCATTACTAATACATCTGGCCTTCTAGCTTTATTTATTAATTTATTTCTTTGTTCAACGCCAAATCTATGTTGTTCATCTGTAATAACTAAACCTAAATTTTTAAAATCTACATCCTCTTGAATTAATGCATGAGTTCCAATAACAAGCATAGGGTTACCTTCTGATATTTTTTCTTTTATTCGCCTTTTTTCCTTTATGCTAGTGCTGCCAGTTAGAATCTCTACATCTAAATTAAAATCCTTATAAATTTTTAATGCTTCTAAATAGTGTTGATTAGCTAAAATTTCAGTAGGGGCCATTAATGCTCCTTGATAACCATTTTTTAAAACGTTAAATATTGCTATTAATGCTACTATAGTTTTTCCACTACCTACGTCTCCTTGAACTAATCTATTCATAGAATATTTACTTTTTTGATCCCTTAAAATATCCCTTACAACCTTTGTTTGTGCATCAGTTAATTTAAAAGGTAGTTTCTCCTTTAAATCCTTTAACTCTTCATGCCAATAAAAAGATATTCCATCATTATTTCTTAATTTGTTTTTAAGTAATAATAATTTCATAGAATAAGTAAATAATTCTTGAAATTTTAGCCTTGATATAGCATTATTTAATTCAAACTTCCCCTTAGGAAAATGTATATCTCTAATTGCAGTATCTAAGTCAATCATTTTATATCTATCTAAGATATCTTTTGGTAAATTGTCAGTTATAATAACTTTATCTAATACTTGATTAATTATTTTAGCAATTACCTTATCATTTAGATCTCCCTTAAGAGGATATTTAGGTATTATCTCACTCTTTTTGGCATCATTACATCCAACTATAGGATTAATTACCTCTAACATATTTCCATTTCTTTTAAATTTACCTACTAAATCATATGTAGTATTAATATGAAAATTATTTTTTATATATCTTTGATTAAACCATTTACCTAAAACAATATGACCTTTATAATCAAATTTTATGGTTGATATTATCTTTCCATTTTTTGTTTTTATATCCCTATCGTATCCTATAACTCTACAACTTAATATTTGCTTTTCTTCACCATCAATTTCATTAAATTCTACGTCCCCTTTTATAAACTCGTAATCTCTTGGAAAGTATAAAAGTAAATCATATATTGTAAAAATTCCACATTTATTTAACTTTTCAGTAAGCTTCGGACCTACACCTTTCAAAGCTGAGACTTCCATTGATATATTCATTTACTCACCTCAAAATTTATTTACTAAATATTTATTTTATTATAATTAATTCAAAATAAATATTTATAAAATTAAAGAAAAAACTCCTTTCGGAGTTTTAATTCTTTTTTAATTGAGAGCTAATAAAAAGCTCTTTTTTTATTATTCTACTGACATCAAGAAATAATAAAGAGGTTGTGCTCCTCTATAACATTGAACATCTAAATCTTCATATTTTTCTTCTATTTTAGTTGCAAATTCATCAGCTTCTTCTTCTGAAACATCTGCACCATATAATATAGTAATAAGTTCACTTTCATCATCTATCATTTCTGCTAATACTTCTTCTGCTACATCAGAATAAGATGATCCAACTTTCTTAATTTTTCCTTCTATTAATCCAAGCATATTACCTTCTTTAATTTCTATGCCATCCATTTCTGTATCTCTTACTGCGTAAGTTACAGAACCTGTTTTAACCATATTAATTGTTTCTTTTAAAGTTTCTTCATTTTCATCAACTTCTACTTCATAATTAAACATTGTAACACAAGTTATACCTTGTGGTATTGAAGTTGTTGGTATTACTCTTACATCTTTATCTGAAATTTCAGCTGCTTGATTTGCAGACATTATTATATTTTTATTATTTGGTAATACAAATATATGCTCTGCATTTAATTTAGCAATGCTCTCAATTATGTCTTGTGTAGAAGGGTTCATAGTTTGACCACCCTCTATTACATAATCTACACCTAAATCTTTAAATATGTTTGTAATTCCTTCTCCCATTGCAACTGCAACAAAGGCATATTTTTTCTTTTCAGCTTCTACTACTACTTCTTCTTTATTTTCTTCTTTAAGTTTATATTCTTCCTTTGATAAAAGAACTTCTCTATGTTCTTCTCTCATATTATCAATCTTAATTTTAGATAATTCTCCTAATTGAACTGCCTTAGCTAATACAGCTCCTGGATCATTAGTATGAATATGAACTTTTATAACATCTTCATATCCAACTACAACTTGTGAGTCACCCATAGGTATTATATCATCTCTAAATTTATCTGCCTTGCTAGCATCTGCTAAAATAATAAATTCAGTACAATAACCAAATTTAATATCAATATCTTCAGTTCCTTGTGCACCTTGCATCTTAGCTTCTGATGGTTTTATATCTTTAATTTCAGCTTTGATATCATCTCTTAATGCTTCAAGCATTCCCTTTAATATTATATATAATCCCATTCCACCTGAATCTACAACTTTTGCCTTCTTTAGAGCTGGTAAAAGCTCTGGTGTCTTATCAAGCATAACCTTTGCTTCTTTAACAACAACATCCATTAATCCAATTATATCTTTAGCATCTGTATCTATTGCTGCTTCAGAAGCCGCTCTTATTACTGAAAGTATAGTTCCTTCTGTTGGTCTCATAACAGCTTTATATGCAGCTTTACTACCTTCTTGTAATGCTATAGCAAGTTCAACTGAATCTACTGATGTTTTTCCTTCTAATCCTTTTGATATTCCTCTAAGGATTTGTGAAAGAATAACTCCTGAATTTCCTCTTGCACCCATTAAAGCTCCTTTAGCAAGCTTTTTTGATGCTTCTCCAATAGATTCTGTATTCAATCCTTCTATTTCTTTAACAGCTGCTTTAAATGTAGCAGACATATTAGTTCCTGTATCTCCATCTGGAACTGGGAATACATTTAATGAGTTAACATACTCACTTTCTTCTAACAATATATTGCTAGCATTAACAACCATGTTATAAAAATCATGGCCATTTATTGTCTGATATTTCATCTTTTTCCCTCCTAGACTCTCACTGCTTGAACATTTACTGTAACAGATGAAACTTTTAATCCAGTAAAGTTTTCCACACTATAACGTACCTTTTGTATTATGTTATTTGCTATTTCTGAAATTTTAGTTCCATATTCAACCATAACAAATAATTCAACTATTAATTTATCATTATCAAATTTTAGCTTAACGCCTTTGCTTAAATTTTCTATTCTCATTAATTCCCATAATCCTTCAGTTGCATTCTTGGAAACCATTCCTACCACGCCATAGCATTCCATAGTTGATAAACCAACTATTTTTGCAAGTACCTCTTCAGAATAATGTATATTTCCAAGTTCATTTGAATATCCTACCATATAGAAACCTCCTTATCAATATCTATACACTATATTTTATATTACTTATATTTATTATTCAAGTAAATATTAATAAGCTTATTATATGAAGCTACTATAAAATATATTAATGCCTTTATTTTAAAAGTTTTTTCACTTTTTTATTATTTCCCCTTGCTTTTATAAGGGGTACTATGTTAAAATTTAATCTGTCCTATTGAAGAGAAATTATCTTCAAAAACAAGGAGGTGTTTTCAAGTGGCAAGAAGATGCGAAGTTTGTAACAAAGGGGTTGTATCTGGAACTCAATACTCCCACTCACATCGTCAATCAAAGAGAACTTGGGCTCCTAACATAAAGAGAGTAAAGGCTTTAGTTAATGGAACACCAAAAACAGTTCATGTATGTACAAGATGCCTTAGATCTGGTAAGGTTCAAAGAGCAATATAAGTTCAAATAAAAAATGCAATTGTTTAACAATTGCATTTTTTATTTTTAATACATTATAGTTTTGTTCTTTTCATATGTATTATCTTTTTCTTCTAAAAAATTTAATTAAATTAGATAAAAACTTAGGTAATTTTATAGCTATTATCTTCATACTTTGACCTCCATAAAAAATCACTCATCTCTTATATACATTGTATGCAAATAAATAAAATGAGTGATTAATTTTTTAATCATTTGTATAAAGAATCATTACAACCCCATTATCAAAGGATATTTTTATTTCATCTTCTAAAAATTCATTAGAAGTAGTTATGCTATCACCTAATTTTAAAGTAAAATTAGTTAAATTATACTTAGCTCCAGTTATATTAAAGTTTTTAACTTCATCGCAATAAGCTTGAAATGAAATAGTATCTCCTTTATTACCTTTTAAAGTAATTGGTTTATCAGTTAAAAAAATATAATTATTATCATCAATAACTTTAACTTTAATCCCTTTCTTTAAACCTCTTAACATAAGTCCAAAATTACTTAAAGAATGATCATATCTAGTGCCAGTTGCACCTAATAATATTATTTCATCTGCTCCCTTTTCCACAGCTAAATTATAAGCAATTTCAGTATCTGTATAATCTTTTTCTCTTTTATATTTTATTTTTTTTGAAGCTTTTTCTTCTATTAAATTTATTATATCTTCATTTGCAGAATCAAAATCTCCTAAAATATAATCTGGTATTATATCATACTTATATAGTACTTCACAGCCTTTATCTGCACCAATAATCATATTTGAATCTTTTATTTCTTTAAAGACTAAAGCCTTTGATGGCTCTTTTCCACCTGACATAATTACAGCTTTCATTAAATTACCCTCTTATAGCTTCTATATTTTCTTTAAGCTTTCCATCACCAAATATAGCAGATCCAGCAACTAAAACATTTGCTCCAGCTTCAATTAATGCTTTAGAATTATTCTTATCAACTCCTCCATCTACTTCAATAAGCAAGTCTTTGTTTACTTCAATACTCATTTCTTTTATTTCTTTCACTTTATTTAAAGCATATGGAATAAACTTTTGTCCTCCAAATCCCGGATTAACTGACATTATTAATACTAAATCTAGTTTTTCTATTATGTCTTTTAATACATAGGTTGGTGTTCCAGGGTTTAATGAAACTCCTACTTTAACTCCCTTAGACTTAATATACTCAACAGCTCTATCTATATGTTTTTCTGCTTCGTAATGGATAGTTATTATATCTGCTCCTGCATTAACGAAATCATCAATATATCTTGATGGATTCTCTACCATTAAATGAACATCAAATACCTTTTTAGTTTTATTTCTAATTGATTTTATTACTGGTATCCCTATAGTAATATTAGGTACAAAATTCCCATCCATTACATCTATGTGAATAAAATCTGCTCCTGCTTCATCTACTTTTATAATTTCTTCTCCTAATTTTGAAAAATCTGCTGATAATATTGATGGTGATATTTTTACCATTTGTGCTTTTCCCCCTCTTGTAACTCTTCTAATATTCTAATATAAAAATCATATCTATATTCATTTATTTTACCTTCACTTAATGCCTTTTTTACTGCACATTCTGGTTCTTTGTTATGAAGGCATCCTCTAAATTTGCAGCTATGATTATATTCTTCAAATTCTGGAAAACTATATCTAAGATTTTCTTTATTCATAAAACTAATATCTATATTAGAAAATCCAGGACTATCTACTAAATAACCATTTTCTATTTCAATAAGTTCACTATGTCTAGTTGTATGTTTTCCTCTACCAATTTTTTCAGAAACTACTCCTGTTTCCATATGACTTCTATTTATAAGTGTATTTATAAGTGTTGATTTTCCTGCTCCAGAAGGCCCACATAAAACTGTTTCTTCCCCAGATAATTTTTCTTTAAGAATTTCTATTCCTAATCCTTTTTTTGCATTTATAAATAAAACTTCATATCCAATATCATTTATTTTATTTTTTACTTCTTCTTTTTCTTCTTCTGAAGCTAAATCCATTTTATTTAAACATACTATAGAGTTAATATTGTTATACTCACATAAAATTAAAAATCTATTTAAAAGATCAAAATTTATATCTGGATTTTTTATTGCAAACACTACAAAAGCTTGAGTAACATTTGCTACAGTAGGTCTTATTAACTCTGAGGTTCTTTCTAGTATATCCTCAATTACCCCCTTGCCATTAGATACATTAATAAGCACATTATCTCCAACCATTGGCTTCATATCCTTGTGCCTAAACTTCCCTCTAGCCTTACATTCTATAACTTCATCTTTAGTCTTAACATAGTAAAACCCACCGATTCCTTTTATTATTTTTCCTTCCATAATTCCTCCAAATAATTTTATCTTCATAATTATAATAAACAGATTTAAGTAAAAAATGCAAATAAATTTTCTTATAAATAAAAGCCAGTATTAAAACTGGCTTTATTTATTAGTTACTATTTGAATTATTTACTGGTGGCTTTTCTTCATTATTACCAGCATTTCCTGGTGTATTTTGTGGTTCAGACTTTTTAGTTTTAATTTTTACAACTTCTCCATCTTTTATTGTTGTTGTAAAACTATCAACTAAATCTCCATTACCTAATAGCTCGTAACTTATTCCATTACTAACTAAGATATTTTCAGCTTCGTCTACTGACATTCCTTGTTTAATTAATGAAGAAATATCGATTTTCTTTTCTTCATACTTACCCACTGTTAAAGTTATGGCTGTTCCCTCTTTAATCGTAGTAGGCGGAATACTTTGTTTTAACACTATTCCATCTTTTGACTTATCATTAGTAATTTCCTCTACAACAGTAATTTCAAGGCCTTTTAAAGATGATTTTGCTTCTGATAAAGTTTTACCTGTTACATCTATAATATCAACAAGTTTTGTTTCTGGTCCCTTACTTACAACTATTTCTATGTTTGTATCCTTAGTGATTTTTGTATCTCTCTCAGGTGTTTGCTTAATTAAATAGCCTAGATTTACATCATCACTATATTCCTCTTTTATAGTATAATTAGTTATATTTTTATCCTTTAGTCTTCTTTCAATACTAGTTTTTTCATAACCCCTAAGGTCTGGCATTAGTATTTCTTCTTCCCCAGCTGATACTAAAACATTTATTACAGTTCCTTTTTTAACCGTCATATTAGCTTTAGGATCTGTTTCTAAAATAGTATTTTCAGGCTTATCACTTTTTTCCTTAGATTTTATTTCTAACTTTAAACCTAATGCTTCAACTTCTTGTTTAGCATCATCAGTTAATTTACCTACAATATTAGGTACCACAACATCTTTATTATTTCCAGATCCCATTGCTAAGAAATATCCAACAGAACCTAAAAGTAAAAGTACAATTATAATTCCAACTGTAATTAAAGTTTTCTTAAGCCCAGTACTATTCTTTTTCTTCCTTGGCTTTTCTTCTTCATCAAAATCATCATAATCCTCATCGTATTCATCGTCATAATAATCATCTTCTAATTTAGATATATGAGATGTATTTGTAGTATTCATTGAAGTACTAATTGGACTCATAATAATAGTATTATCATTATCAGTATTCTTTAAATCTTCTCCTATAATAATATCAGGATTATCTTGTATCTTTTGTAAATCTTGGATTATTTCCTTTGCATTTTGGTATCTTTTAATAGGTTCCTTTTGGATAGCTTTAAGTATAAGTTTATTTAAGCTATCTGGAATAGCAGCATTAATATTTTTAGGTGGCACAGGATCTTCTTGCAAATGCTTTAATGCTACTGTAACTGGAGAATCCCCCTCAAATGGTAATCTTCCTGTTACCATTTCATACAATACTATTCCAAAAGAATATATATCCGTTCTAAAATCTATATAAGTACCTTTTGCTTGTTCCGGTGAAAGATAATGTGCTGAACCTATAATACTAGTAGTATTAGTTATTGTTTGTGAATCAGTAGATTTTGCTATTCCAAAGTCTGTAACTTTAACTTCCCCTAATTCAGTAACCATTATATTTTGTGATTTAATATCTCTATGAATGATATTATTTCTATGGGCACAATCTAAAGCTTTTGCAATTTGCAAGGCTATCTTTATTGCAGTATTATAATTAAGCTTTCCACTATATTTAATAAGTTCTTTTAATGTTTTCCCACATACATACTCCATTACTATATAGTTAATATCATCTTGAGTTCCAACATCAAGAACATTAACTATATTAGCATCAGATAAATTTGCAATGGCAGTAGCTTCTCTTTTAAATTTTAATGATATATCTTCATTATCAGCAAATTGCTTTTTTAATATTTTTATTGCAACAAACCTATTTAATTTATTATCTTTGGATTTATATACCTCAGCCATTCCGCCTTCCCCAATTTTTTCAAGAAGCTCATATCTACCGCCTAGAATAATTCCCTTCATGTTACACCTCTCCTCCAAATAACATTACAGTTATATTGTCTCTTCCACCATTAAACTTTGCACTTTCAACTAGTTTTTCACAAATATTCTGTAATTCCTTTTCTTCTATATTAAAAGATTTAATATTATCTAAATCAAATTCATTGCTTAATCCATCACTACACATTAAGAAATAGTCATATTCATTTTTTTTAATTTCAAATACATCAACTTCTACAGTTTCTGCTGTTCCTATTGCTCTTGTTATAACATTTTTTTGTGGATGATTGATTGCTTGTTCATAAGAAATGCTGCCGCAGTCAACAAGTTCTTGAACTAATGAATGGTCCTTAGTTATTTTTACTATTTTGTCATCTTTAATTCCATAACAAGAACTATCTCCAATATTAGCTATTAATATTTCTTCTTTTGTAATTAAACATGCTACTAAAGTTGTTCCCATTCCCATATAAGTATCTGAACAATTAGAAAGGTTAAAAACTTTTATATTAGCATATTTTACTGCATTTTCTAATAATTCTTTGGTATTGTAAGTATCTATATTATCTTTTATGTATTTTATTAAGGCCTTGGTGGCAGCCTTACTAGCAACTTCGCCAGCATTATGGCCACCCATTCCATCAGCTAATACACAAATTTTGTAATTCTTATCTTCATAAAACTCAGCATAATCCTCATTTAAGGTTCTTATATTGCCTAAATCACTTTTTATACCAATCACCAAAACCCACTCCTCTAATTTTTAGTCTTTAAGAAGTTTCTCCTTAATTGACCACAAGCAGCATTAATATCATTACCCATTTCTTTTCTAACAGTTACATCTAATCCATGATTACTAACTATCTTTTCAAATTCTTCTATAGTCTTTTTAGAAGGTCTCTTTAGAGTATTTTCTTTAATTTCATTTACTGGTATTAAATTAATATGACATTGTCTACCTTTTAATAATTTTGATAATGCATTAGCATCTTCTACCCCATCATTTATACCTGAAACTAAAGAATATTCAAAAGAAATTCTTCTACCAGTTTTCTCAAAGTAGTAATCACACGCTTCTAAAATTTCTTTTATAGAATATTTATTTGCAATTGGCATTATTTCTCTTCTCTTCTCATCATTAAAAGCATGTAAAGATATTGCTAAAGTTATACTATACCCCTTATCAGCCAATTCATAAATTTTAGGTACAAGTCCACAAGTAGAAAGAGTAATATGTCTTTGCCCAATATTTAACCCATATTCAGCATTAACTAAATCTAAAAACTTAGTTACATTTTCATAGTTATCTAATGGTTCTCCACTTCCCATTAATACTATATTAGAAATTCTTTCTCCTAATACCTTTTGAGCTACCATAACCTCTGATAATATTTCACCAGCTGTTAAATTTCTAACTCTTCCTTCTAAAGTTGAAGCACAGAACTTACATCCCATTCTACAACCTACTTGAGTAGAAATACAAATTGTATTTCCATAATTATATTTCATTATTACACTTTCAATAATATTTTTATCCTTAAAAGCGAATAATATCTTTTTAGTTGCATCTGTCGTAGAGTCATATTCTCCTACTATTTCAGGAACTCCTATATAAAAATTCTCCTTAAGCTTTTCAACTAAAGCTTTTGGTAAATTTTTCATATCTTCAAATTCCCAAACGTTATTGTATATCCAAGAAAATACTTGTTTTGCTCTAAAAGCACTTTCTCCATTTTCTTTCATCCATACTGAAATTTCTTCCATACTGTAATCTAATATATTTTCCATTCTATTCACCTATTTCATTTTCTTTA
>JAEXLD010000103.1 GCA_023445445.1 Bacillota bacterium | reverse complement strand
AAACTATGGCAACAAATGAGGCGTTGCAGCCGTTTTTTAACAGCGATGAACTGTTTCGCCGTATTGGTGGAATTGACGCGCTGGTGGCGTGGTTGCGCAGGAAAGAGGGGCAATGCCAGGCCGCAGATCGTAGCTGGTGTGACAACCATATTGTCCACGCAGAACGAGACAATAGCGCGGTGTTGTTGTGCTGGCATCACGATAACCATTACCGGATGCGTGGTTTTAATGAGCTGAAAGAAACGCTGCATAATAATCGCGTTAACTGGATACTGGATGTCGCCCGTCAGGAAATGGGGCTTTCAGATGGCCATGATTTAAGTATTCAGGAACTGTGCTGGTGGGCTTTCATGCGCGACATGATGCACCTGATGCCGGAAGAAGTCTGCCGTATATCAATAAATAAGATTAAGGCTGCAACGCAGGATAGCGGACCTATGAAAGAGGCGGATATTCGCCCGTATGACGATCGCGCTACAGCATATGTTCAGATGATGGAAGAACGCGCCGCGCCGATGCGTGCAAAAGTATGCCCTGTGGATGTTGACTCCGACCCTGGCATGGCGCATTTCAAAATACCAAAACTGCAATCGCTAAAATTACCTGAGTACATGGACTTTGTTGCTTCCCGTCCATGCTGTGGGTGTGGAGCGGCGGGAGCTGGCGCTCACATTACGCCTTATATCGTTCGTCATAGTCGATTATGCGCGCATGACATTTACGCAATTCCTCTGTGCCAGTCATGCCAGCGTGATATTGAGCGTGACCGCGATAATTGGGAGAAGACGCACGGTAGGCTGGCGATGCATCAACGATTGTTCTTTGATTACGCGCTTGGAGTCGGCGCTATCACAAGTTACTCGTCGAGCGTTAGATAAAATTGCTCTAATGTATTGCTATTTCTTTAATCGATGGTATTATATTCCACGTTGATTAGTTGACATGGGCTAATCAGTAGGTGACAGGATGTTACTTAACTGGCAGGGACGCCACTTCATGGAAATAAATCACTCACGAATAACATCGTACGAGATTGCGGATTACATGGTCCGCACTAAATCTCTTCTATCAGCGAAAGAACTCGCAGCAATTCTTGAAAAGGAATACCCGCATCTGGATGTCGATAACGCCAGCATTTATCAAAATGAAGCTGGCGGAGTACGGCGGGCGCGATAACCCTATGTACATGATTAAGGTATCAGTAGCTAAAGGGATCCTGATTGGGAATTTTGCAAAGGTTGTTGGACTTAAGCAAAACGCGCTGTTTGTCTGGTTACGGGAGAACGGCATCCTGATAGCGTCCGGTGGACGTAAAAATGTGCCGTTCCAGCAGTACATCAACGCGGGGTATTTCACGGTGAAAGAAGTGGTGCTGGATGATGAAGATGGCTACCAGATACGGTTGACGCCTCAATTAACGGGTAAAGGCCAGCAGTGGTTGACGCGTAAACTGCTCGATGCTGGCTTGTTAAAACCGGTGGCGGCTGAATAATGGAAGAATGCCCGGTTGATGCCGGGCATAATTTATTGCGCGCTTTCGGGGTTGTCGTTTACTGGCTGCCCCTTCTTAGTTTTACGGCTGCGCGTAACTGATGCGGCTGATTTGACCTTTTTCTCTTCGCGAGTGATGGCAATTTGTTTTTTTACATTTTCAATATCTGCCAGGCGATATATTTTTGCCTGGGGCCAGCGGTCGCAGATGATCGGTTCTATGGAGTCATATAGGCTAAATTTTGCTTTTTCGAATTCACCGTTGATGATAATTCCATCACGGAGAGTTTCATCGCAGATAAACACGCCACACAGTGGCACATGGTAACTAACTGATTTACCATCATTGTAGTTAGGGCTACTGGAAATGTAGTGGACGCGCAGCATTGTTTCGCTAAAGCCGTGTACGCGCATACGGAATTTTTCATCCTCCGGGTACTGCTTCATTAGCTCTTTTGTTGCTTCCAGGTTCTCTATGTATTTCGCACTGTGCTCATTGATCCCCGCGCTTTTTTGGATGCGAATGTCCTTATCAATCAGATGAATAATGCGGCCAACGGTCATGTTGACGCTGTTTACAGCTTCTGTCTGATAAGTTGTAACCTTACGTACACCGCGAAGGATGTTAGGCACTGGATATAAAATAGTCTTTGGGATATTGAGGTCTGGGTACTGTTCCAGTTCCCGCGCCATTAAAGTCCATTTATCAATTTCAGCCTGAATGCTGTCAGTTTCTTTGAACGGTAGAACGACAACCGGGCGTACAGGACGACCGTCGCTGGCTGTATCAACGTGTTGGGCGCGTGCAACAGCTTTTTTTAGAAAGAGATCCCTGAAGCTGACGAACTCCTGGTACAGTTGTTCGCCGTAGACATAATTTATCATTGATCCTCCTCCAGAATTGACATGGTCAATAACGCCCGGCTGAGAAAACCGGTCATTACTGACCTATATTATAAAGTGATCAAACAAAAATAATAGATTTATTAGTGCATTTATTGTGAGTCTAACTGGTTAGTTGCCATGAGATATTCGATTGTGTCAGTGAGGTCATCCAGGTCGTCTTGGGTGATGCGGTACTCCTGATTGGATATCTTTGAGTAGTGTTCAGCAATGGCGCGGGCAGCGTCGGTTTCGGCAGGGTCTACAGATAAAGCGTTAGAGCAATGTCTAACGTCGTCGATGGTTGGTTGAATGAAAGCCATAATTATGCCTCACTGTATTGACAACACAGAGCCTGAAGCTCTGACCTACTGTTTCACCCATGATCCATGCTGGGGTAATCTAACAACATTGCGCTGTGTGTAAGATGAGCAATGCATAGCTGTAATGCCGTTGTATAAGGTTTCCCTGTTTGCTCATTTCCTTCTGAGCCGCTCTACAACGCTGAAGACACATTAAATAGTGAATCCAAAGTCGTATTACGAAACGGCGGCAAAACTATAATTTATTAGAGCAATTG
>JAEXLD010000076.1 GCA_023445445.1 Bacillota bacterium | reverse complement strand
ATTTTATATTGACAATAAATCTTTCATTTATGTATAATGTTGATATTATATAAGAATATATTAAAATCTATGAAAAGAAGAGTACTATATTTGATTCTTTTTAGCGAGTAAGGGATGGTGTAAGCCTTATAAGATAGAATTATAGGAAGAGAGCCTTGGAGATAGCTACTGAAATTAAGTAGGATAGTTCGTTTGCTGCGTTAAAGCATTGAGTGGCAATTATTGCAATCAGAGTGGTACCGCGGATTTATTCGTCTCTTATTTATTTAAGAGACGTTTTTTTATTTTCTGGGAAATAATAATAGATAATATATTTAAAAAAATATAGGCACTTTATCTTTTCATCTATAAAGAGTTGAAAATTAGAATTTGCTTAAAAACTATAAGGAGGATACAAATGGATTATAAGAAGAAGGTAGCAGAAGTTATAAGTAAGCATGTGGATATGGATATTGAAAGCATTGAGAAATTAATAGAAATACCACCTAAAAGTGAAATGGGAGATTATGCATTTCCATGTTTTCAATTAGCAAAAGCTTTTAGAAAAGCTCCAAATATGATTTCAGAAGAATTAAAAGAGAAAATTGATGGTGAGGGCTTTGAAAAAATAATTAATATAGGACCATACATTAATTTCTTTGTTGATAAAAATGAGTTTAGTAAAAATACTATTAATAAAATTTTATCTGAAGCTGAAGAATATGGATCAAGTAATATTGGAAATGGAAAAACTATATGTGTAGAATATTCATCACCTAATATAGCTAAGCCTTTCCATGTTGGACATTTGTTTACTACAGCAATAGGTAATTCACTTTATAAGTTATTTAAAAAAGAAGGATATACTGTAGAAGGAATTAATCACTTAGGTGATTGGGGAACTCAATTTGGAAAGCTTATTTCAGCATATAAGAGATGGGGAAATGAAGAAGCATTAGAAAAGAATGCTATAGATGAACTTTTAAGAATATATGTTAAATTCCATGACGAAGCAGATAAAGATCCAGCATTAGAAGATGAAGGAAGAGCTTATTTTAAAGCCTTAGAAGATGGAGATAAAGAAGTTGAAGCTTTATGGAAGAGATTTAGAGATTTAAGCTTAAAAGAATTTGAAAGAATATATAATATATTTGATGTTAAATTTGATTCATATGCTGGAGAAGCATTCTATAATGATAAGATGGATGCAGTGGTTAATGAATTAAAAGAAAAAAATCTTTTGGTTGAAAGTAATGGAGCTCAAGTAGTTATGTTAGATGACTACAATATGCCACCATGTATAGTTTTAAAGGGGGATGGGGCATCAATATATGCAACTAGAGATTTAGCAGCAGCTATGTATAGAAAGAAAACTTATGATTTCTATAAAAGTATATATGTAGTTGGAACACCTCAAGCACTACATTTCAAGCAAGTATTTAAAGTACTTGAGCTTGCTGGCCATGAATGGGCTAAGGATTGTGTTCACGTAGGCTTTGGATTAGTTAAATTTGCAGATAGAAAACTTTCAACTAGAAAAGGAGAAGTTATTTTATTAGATGATTTAATAAAAGAATCTGTGGATAAAACTTTAGAAGTAATAAATGAAAAGAATCCTAATTTAGAAAATAAAGAAGAAGTTGCAAAGAAAATAGGTGTAGGAGCAATAGTATTTACTTATCTAAAGAACTCAAGAGAAAAGGATATTGTGTTTGATTGGAAGGAAATGCTTTCATTTGAAGGAGAAACAGGACCTTATGTTCAATATTCATATGCTAGAGCAAATAGCATCTTAAGCAGAGCAGGTGAGTTAAAAGGAGTTGCAGATTATTCTAAATTAAATACTAAAGAAGAATTTGAATTAATAAAGGCCTTAGAAGGCTTTGGAAAACAAATTCATCAAGCTACAGAAAAATTAGAACCATCTATAGTTACTAGATATGCTATAGAAGTTGCTAAGTTATTCAACAAGTTCTATAATGCACATTCTGTATTAAATTTAGAAGATGAAGGATTAAGAGAAGCTAGAATTAATTTAGTTAAAGCTACATGCCAAGTAATTAAAAATTCATTAGCTTTAATTGGAATAGAAGTAGTAGATAAGATGTAAAATAATTATTGAGCTTACAGTTAAGTAATAGTTAGCTGTAAGCTTAAATTATTTATTTAACAACTTGTTAATTTTATAGAAATAGGATAAAACATATAAAGATATATTTAAGATAGGATATACTATTAATAAAAATTCTAAGGAGAGTGGATAGCATTTTTAAAGATAATAAGTATAGAGATTTATTAATAAGTATTATTTTTGCCATATTAGTTGGATTAATTGGATTTAAGTTAGTGGAAAACTATCCTTATTTTTTTAAGATAATAGAAAAGTTATGGTCATTATTATTACCTGTAATTTATGGTTTTATTATTGCATATATATTAAACCCATTAGTAAAGTTTATAAAGAAAAAATTTAAAATAAAAGAAGGAATGGCTATACTATCTTCTTATTTATTATTACTAGCATTAATAATATTGATATCTATATTCTTAATACCTAATATTATTAATAGCACCATAGATATTACATCTAATGTTCCTTTATATATTAAAGAAGCACAGGGATGGATAGATGAGATATTAAATGTTAATTCAATACATGAAATTATAATTAATACAGACATTATGAATAATCTTAATGAATTAATCTCTCAATTTGGAACTATGGCCATAACCTTATTAGAAGGAACAATAGGATATATATTTATTTTTTCTAGTCAACTAGTAAAGCTATTTCTAGGCTTGTTAATTTCAATTTATGTATTGATTGATAAAGATAGAATTATCAGAGAAAGTAAAAAGATAACTTTTTTAATTTTTAAAGAAAAGAGGGCTAGGAAGATAATTGAATCTGTTAGAATTTATAATAAAATGATAGGTGAATATATTGGAATTAAAGCAATAGATTCATCAATTATTGCAGCTATGGCACTAGTCTTATTAAGTATAGTAAAATCGGAATATACATTTTTACTTGCTGTAATTGTTGGTATAACCAATATGATTCCTTATTTTGGACCACTTATAGGAGAAATAGTTGGCTTCTTCTTTAATGTATTTGTATCACCTACTAAAGGAATAGTTGTATTTTTAGTTTTATTAGCACTTCAATTATTCGATGGATGGTATTTAGATCCAAAGCTTATAGGCGATAAAGTTGGCGTTAGACCGTTATATATTATAGTGGCTGTTTTGATAGGTGGTGGATTCTTTGGTGCAATTGGTATGCTTCTTGCATCTCCAACAGTAGCTACTTTAAAGATATATTATGAAAGGTTAATGAATAAAAATCAAGAAATAATTAAAAATGCAGAAAAAAGTTAATGTAAAAGTGGCTATCGCCAATGTAAAATTAATAATGAAAAATGTAAAATTAAAGAAGAAACTCATTTAGGAGTTTCTAAAATATATTTTTTTTTAGTAATTCCTTTGGAATTACAACAATAATTCTACATTTTACATTCTACATTTTTAATTTAGGAGTTGTTGCGACAGCTCCCTTTTTGTGTTTTCTCTATCTTTAGTATATTAGATTTATCTTCATACATTGGGCAATGATCAGAACAACTTTTACAGCTACAGCTACCTTTAGAAGAATTACGAAAAGTTTTAAATAATATATATGCTGCTAAAGAAACTATTACTAAAGTGATTATTATTTCCACGGAAACACCTTCTTCTTATATTATTAAATTTGAGATGAGTACAATAAATAGTTATTATTTTTAATAGAAATTTATTGTATGATTTTAATATTGAAAATCATTATCATGACTTAATAATATCAAAATGTTAAATAATAGTCAATTAAATAATCTGCTAAAATTATTTTGTTAACTTAGCTTTTAATTTTATGAACATAATATAAATTATATAATATTATGTAATATATATAGTTTTAATTATATAATATCTGTTATATGAGTAAAGAGCCTTAGAAATTTATTCTATATTCTTATAAAAGGTGGTATAATGTTATAAGATAAATTAAGGAATTAAAAGGTGATAAAGATAAGGAAGAAAGAGTGGTAATGTGATTATTAGAGAGAATATAATAGAGGTAGACTCTATAAACAGAGAATTTATGCTTAAAACAGCTGATATAAGTAGGCAACCTGAAGAGCTTATTTTTTTTGACTTAGAACATTATGTTTATAAAAAGCCAAAATGCATAGGAGTCTTTGGAGCTTGTATATTTGAAAATAATAAGCTATATGTAACACAATATATGATTGAAAATAAATATGAATCAATACAAATATTGGAATTAGCTAAAAAATACTTTTTAAAGATGAAAAATAAAGGGAAAAAGGCTATTGTCACCTTTTCTGGAAACAATGATTATACAGTAATTAATTATTTGTTTAAAAAATATGGAATAGAACTTAACTTTTCTAAGGAATTTGAAGATATAGATATTCAAAGAGAATACGAAAAAGAAATGAAACATTCTATAGGTCTTAAGAATCTAGAAAAAGATTTTAATATCCATAGAGAAGGGGAAGTAATAAGTGGATCAAATCTTGCTAAAACCTTTAATAAAGTATTAAAAGATAAGGACTATATATTAAGGATGCCTAAGGAAAAAATAGAAACAATCCTTTTATATAATGAGCAAGATGTAACTAATCTATATAATATATATATGCTTTGGAAATCTTATGTGAATAATGAGAATGAAAAAGATGAAATAGAAGCAAAGGATAATCCAAATAAGGAAAAAGAACTAAAAGAGAAATTCTTAGATACTGTTAATGGTGAAATTATAGATACAAATGAAATACCTCAAGAAAAAAACTTAATTGGCCAGGAAGATGCGGTAGGAGAATAAATATAAATTTATATATTAGTTTAAGAATTATCTTCTTAAATGATAGATGCTCCTAAATAATTAGGAGCATCTATCATTTAAAAGAAGATTTTATTGTTTTTCCATCAGAAGTAATAACTATACTTCCAGAAATATCAGTTCTATATACTGTTGTATTTTTTATTTTATCTAAGGTTTCCTGAGTTGGATGACCATAACTGTTATCTTTTCCAACGGATACTATTGTTATTTTAGGATTCACTTTAGTTAAAAAATTATTACTAGTTGAGGTAGAAGAACCATGATGTCCAATTTTTAAGACATCACTTTTTAAATTGAAACCTTCATTAATAACTTCATCTTCTAAAACTTCTTCAGCATCTCCTGTAAATAAAAAGGAATTATTTCCGTAATAAATTTTAATAATAGGTGAATAATTATTATAATTATCATAACTATCCGAATTTGGGGAGAAAACTTCAACTAAAGTATTTTCACCTAGGTCTATAGTTTTATTATTAGCTTTTAATATTTTGATTTTAATACTTTTTCTAGATAAAGCTTCTGCCATAGCTTCAAAGGCTGTAGTATTACTTTCAACTTTAGGAGAATAAAAATTAAGGATTTTATAATTAGAAATAATATAGCTCATATTTCCAATATGATCTTCATGAGGGTGAGTGGCAATTACATAATCAAATTTAGGAATATAAAGGGAATGTAAATAATCATTTAATTTCTTTTTTTCACTTCTTGGTCCTGAATCTATAAGTAAATTCTTATTATTAACTTGAATTAAAATAGCATCTCCTTGGCCAACATCAATATAATGAATTTTAATTTCATTAGGGTTAATAGAATTATTTTTATTATGGAGTACTTCTTTAGTTAAAAAGGCAGAAGTTATTATTAAAATTAATATAAAGAAATTCTGAATTTTTTTTAGAAATTTAACTTTTTTTATCATTTACTCTCCTTTATAAAAATAAAATTATATGAAAGTTATTTATTGTATATTTTTTTATTATAGACATGACATATTAAAAATATAATTGAAGAAAGAAAATTTAACATTTATAATATAATAAAACAAAAAAATGATATAGGGAGTGGATTCTGTGAAGTTTTATAAAATTATAGCATATGGATTTTATATGTTATTTATGCAGTGTAAAGCTATTAAACGTTGGTATATAGAAAAAACTAAGGGAGAAAAGGCTGCAATTGATTATAGTGGTAAAGTAGGCGAAGACTGGGCAAGGTATACAATACATAATGCATTAAACATGAATGTAACTGTTATTGGAAAGGAAAATATACCTAATGAACCATGTTGCTATATAGGAAATCATACAAGTATCCTAGATATACCATTATTAATAGATTCAGTTGGAAAATGCATGGGCTTTGTAGCAAAGAAGGAAATGGTTAAAGCTCCAGTGTTAGGATATTGGATGAAAAATTATAATTGTGTTCCCCTAGATAGAGAAAATGCTAGAGAAGCAATAAAAGTTATACGTAAAGGGGCAGAGAATATTAAAAAAGGATATAGTATGGCAATATTTCCTGAAGGAACAAGAAGTAAAGATGGGGAACTTAGAGAATTTAAGAAGGGGAGTTTAAAACTTGCAACTATGGCTAAAGCACCTGTTGTTCCAGTTTCAATTAATGGTGCATATAGAGCTTATGAAATAGATGGGAAGTTCAAGCCTATAGACATAACAGTAACCTTTGGAAAACCTATATATACTGATAACTTAACTAGAGAAGAAGAAAAACAATTAATGGAAAAGGTTAGAGAAGTAGTATTAAATAATCTTAATTAAAATATAGAAAAGGAGCTTTTGTTATAAAGCTCCTTTAATTTTGCATAAATAAAAATGTTTAATTATTGATAGACATTTGTGAACAATAATAAAACAAATAAATTTAAATTTCGTTAATATAGAAATTATTATGAAAATAACAATTAAAATCTTCGTTAAATTGATAAATTATAAAAAAAATTTTTATAAAAGTTTCTGATTACGTTTACTTTATGCATAAATATAAAGAATTAATAAATTTATAGAAAAATGAAAAAACAATCTTCCAAAACTTGCATATTATATGTTATAATATTAAAAAACAACAGGAAAATGAAATTTTACAAAGAAGTATATTTCAAAAGGGGGCAAATCATGCGTAAAGAATTTTCTATAAGCAATGATAAAGTATTAATTAATTTTACTGCAAAATATTGTAGTACATTCGAAGAATTAGTTGAAAGTCAAGGTTTTTATAAAACCATTGAAGTTTATTTGAAGAAATCAAAGAAGAAAGTTACATTAAGTTGGAGATATTTAAAGGATAATTTAAAAACTGAAGATGTAAATGTAATAACATCTAATTTAATAAGAATATTTAAATATCTAACTGTTATGAATGTTGAAGAAATAGTAGATTCTAATCCTAAATATAAAGATTTATTTTTAGATAAAGATAAGTTTATAGCTTTAATTGAAGATTTGTATTTATTCTGGAGAACATTAGAAAGATATACTATTATACACAGTAACAAGTTACAATATGGATTATCAGCAGTTAGCTTTACACAAGCAAATTCATCTCTATCTAATTTAATATTGAAATTATATAGAAAGATTGAAAAAAATATTTTAGGTTATAAGCCAAATGTATTTAGACAAATTCCCGTTGGTGGAAATGCCTCCATTATGGTGAATAAGGTATTATGGCCATTACCTAAAGGATATGAAGCTATAGAAGATGTTGAGTTTATTGATTGTATATTATTAGAAACTCCATTTATAACATATCCTAAGAAAAATACAAGAAGTGGAATGTTTACAGAAGTAAAGGAGAATCCATTACTAGATACTTACTTAAATAAGGATCACTGGTTCTGTTATCCAGCTAAGGTTGGAGAATTAATTGCCTTTATTTATTTCCATAGAGATTATATGCAACATGGAATAACATTATGTAATTTATTTGAAATGGCGAGACTAGAAGAATATAGAGGTAAAAAACCAGATCTAGTTTATGTATTTGGGGCTAGTGATGATAGTGGTAAAAAGAAAACTGTATTTTATGATGATAAAGAAAATGATATTATGGTGGGATATGTAAACCACTCAGAAGAAATAGATTACTTTGGATATATGAAGAAGATGACACTAACACTTCATAATTTAGTTATGATTAAGAGAGGATATTTACCAATACATGGGGCTATGGTTAATATAGAACTTAAGGATGGTAAAACAGCCAATGTAGTAATTATGGGAGATAGTGGAGCAGGTAAATCAGAAAGCTTAGAGGCATTTAGAACATTAAGTGAAGATTACATTAGTAATATGACAATTATTTTTGATGATATGGGAACATTTAAAGAAGTTGATGGAAAGATTTATGGCTATGGAACAGAAATAGGTGCCTTTGTAAGATTAGATGATTTAGATCAAGGCTATGCATTCAAAGAAATAGATAGAAGTATATTTATGAATCCAGACAAAATTAATGCAAGATTAGTAATGCCAGTTGCACCATATAAAGAAGTTGTTAAAGGCTATGAAGTAGATTTATTCTTATATGCAAATAACTATACAGAAGTTAAGGATGGAGATAACTCAATTGAATACTTTAAGACTCCAGAAGATGCAATAAAAGTATTTAAGTCAGGTGCTAGAATGGCTAAAGGAACTACATCAGAAAAAGGATTAGTTGAAAGTTTCTTTGCGAATCCATTTGGACCAGCACAAAAGCAAGAAGAAACTAATATTTTAATAGAAAAATATTTTGATTATATGTTTAAGGGAACTGTTAAAGTTGGACAGATAAAAACTTGTTTAGCTTTAGAAGGTAAAGAAAAGGATGGTCCAAGAGAAGCAGCAATAGAATTATTTGATATTATTAAAAAAATGAAATAAATAATTAATAAAGCCTACTTTAAAAGTAGGCTTTTTTAGGTATAAAATATTATTATCAGAGTATTAGGAGATGTATTTAAGTGAAAAGAAGAATAAAAATATTTTCTAACATAGTGCTATTTTCTATAATTATTTCAATTTTAAATTTTCCAACTTATACAAGCCTTGCAGTAAGGGAATCTTATTATAATACCCGGGGACAAGAATTTATTAGAAATCTAAATGATACTAAAACTAAAGATAATATTATAAAAAATTTACCTTATAATTTAATCTTTAGCTATAAGAATAAACAATTAAGTTTAAAAAATAAAGCATTGTATAAAAATAATAGAATTTATGTTGAGTTAAAGGATG
This sequence comes from Bacillota bacterium, assembly GCA_023445445.1. Classification (GTDB taxonomy): domain Bacteria; phylum Bacillota; class Clostridia; order Clostridiales; family Clostridiaceae; genus Clostridium. Next base: position 30,032 of record JAEXLD010000076.1, on the reverse strand, counting down.
TTATACAGAAGCTTGATTTTAAAGAAATAATTAATAATAATAAGATAATAATTAATAATAAAATAATTCTTGATGTAATGGAAAAAAACTTTGAAAAGAATAATGATAAAATTCCTTTAAGAGGTGACTTATTTATAGAAAATGGTGAATATTATATTTCTTTATTTGATTTATGTGAAATATTAAATCTTACTACTTTTTGGAATTATGATAATAATACAATTTATATAGATAATAAAAAAGACAATGATAATGAAATAAAGAATGAAAATGAAAATGATAAAAAAGCTTATATTAGATTTGAAGATTTTACAGCAGGGGATGTTTATCTTTCTAAAGGAGCCTTAGAAAAAGTAAGATTAGTTGCTGATTATATGAATAAAAATAATGAAGCTTTCAGCATTTCTTGGATACCTAGATATATAAATAAGGATTTAAATATTGATAATGATATTTCAAAAAATGAATCTATGAAAAATGCAAATTTTCTTTTTACACTAGATTATATAGTAAATAGAGGTGGCTCAATAGGTCTACATGGATATACTCATCAATTTAAAGATAGTAATAGCGTAACAGGCTTTGAGTTTGGAGATAGTGGTTATAATAATCCAGAGGATATTAGAAAAAGAGTGGAAAGTGCATTAACTGTTGCTAGTAATCTTAATGTACCAATTACTTATTGGGAAACGCCACATTATAAAACAACAGCTAAACAACAAAAAATATTTGAAGAATATTTTAAAATTATATATGAACCAGCTATTGGAATATATAATAGCAAAATTATAACTAGTGAAAATAATGAATATACTAAATATATTCCAACTCCTTTAGGATATGTAGATGATGATACTGGAGAGAGAATTTTAAAATCAATTAAAGATAATTATGATAACAAGGAACTTAGTTTCTTTTATCATTTAAGTATAGAAATTAAAAGTATAGATATATGGGTTAGTGAAAATGGAAGTATACTAAATAAGTATACAGAGGATTCCATCTTAAAAAAAATAGTTAATACAACTAATGAATTAGGCTATAAATTTTTTGATATTAAAAAAATATAAAGGGAGTAATTAATTACTCCCTTTATATCTATATTATTCTTCTGAATTAATATATCTGTTTTTTGCAAAAAATGAAAGTGAATATAGTCCAGCAATACCTACTAACGCATAAATTACTCTTTCTAAAGCAGGCATAAAGCCGAATAAATTGTTAACTAGATTATATTGGAAAAATCCAATTAATCCCCAATTAACAGCTCCAACAATAACTAAAATAAGTACAATTGAATCTAATATTTTCATAAAAATCCTCCCTTTTATCGGTTATGAAAGTAGTTTAACCAATAATACAGGATTTATACTTTATATAGTAATATTTCTGTCTATAGGTTGATTTAAAGAAATAATAGTATCAGTTCTTTGAATACCAGTAATAGGGTTAATCTTATTTAGTAATATGTTTTGAAGGTCGGAAATATTTCTACATACAACTTTTGCAAAAACACTATAAGTACCTGTAGTTAAATGTAACTCTACTACTTCTTTAATTTTTGATAATTCTTCAAAAACTAGATCATAAGAAGAGGTCTTGTCTATATATATTCCTACAAAACAACATACATCGTAACCAAGCTTAGGTAAATTTAATAGAATTCTTGTTCCTTTAATTATGCCAAGCTCCTCCATTTTTTTCATTCTAACATGGATAGTACCACCACTAACATGACATATTCTAGCTATTTCTAAATAAGGAGTTCTGCAATCTTTTATTAATAAGTCTAATATTTGATAGTCTAATTCATCCAATTGATTAGTAAGGTTAATACTCATAAAATCACCTCATTTTAACATTTTTTTATTGCTTAATATATTTTATCAAATAATTATTTAAAATAGAAGGGTATTTTAATAAAATTAATAAAAATCTTAATAATAATTAATATATTGCTAAAACTTTACTTTAGAATATTCAAATAAACAATATATTAAAAATAAATAAATTTATTTATCTTGAAAATGTAGGGTATTTCTTTTAATATATAAGATAGAAGCTTTCAAAGGAGGAGTTATACTGTGGGCGACATATTATTTTATATAGTATACATTGCTGTTACTATCGGATTAATGGTTTTATCATTCACATTTGGAAGAAAATATGTATTTTCAAAGGTAAGAATAAACAAATGGATTGTATTAGCTATATCTGTAGTTTTATTTTTAATTCAAGCATTTGTTAGATCTAAAAATGTTTGGGTAACTATGTTATTTACTGTAGTTATTCTTTGGTTCTTCATGTGGTTTATGGATATACATAATACAGGTGGGCCTAAGAAGAAAGAAAAGAAAATAGAAATAAGACCAAAGGCTAAGCCTAATAGAGTTAAACATTTGAAAAATCAAGAAAAATAAAAGCTTTGAAAATAAATAAACATGGTATTCTGCAAAGAAATGCCATGTTTATTTATTTAAAGGATTTGACTAGATTTACTTATAAAAATTGGAGAGCTAAATGCTACTCTATTATCATCCTCTATTATTTTAATAATATACCAAGATTCATTATTTTCTTTCTTATGTTCATATAAATATTTAATACTATTTAAATTAATATTCTCAATGGTTCTTATAACTTTTCCATTATTGCCTATTATTTGAAGTTCTTTAATCTTATACTTCATATCTTCAGCAAAAATCATAAATCTTATCTTAGATGAGGATATAGTAATTTCTTCTCCCATAAATTCATCGTTTATTGTAAAGTAGAATTTTAGATACCTAGATTCTGTTGAGTATGTTCTTCTTTCTCTAAATGCAGAAATTAAATTTGAGGTTGATAGACTATTACAAATGCAAACTGTTAGATTTTCAGAGTCACCTAAATTCAGAGTATTATTTGTACTATATTTACTTATAGCACCTAACATCCAGCCTGAATCTAATAAGTTGTAATAGTACTTATCATTTCTTTGAATCTTATTATTTACTTCTACAGAAGTAATTAACTTGTTTAAAATTTCATTATAAGGCAACAACTTAGTGTTTTTATTTATATAATTAAAAGTTATAAAAGCATCTATGTTATTAAGCATCCATAAGGCTAGGATTTTAAAATCTAAAAGTATATTGATAAAGTAGTTATTACTGTTAATTATATTTATATCACCATATTCATTAGTACTACATTTAAATCCAACTAGAGGGATAAAATCAGTGTATTTTTTCCTGATTCTAGAGGCATAAATTTTACTTCCTTGAAATTTTGAGTAATTATTTTCTCTTATATATATTTCATCAGAAAGATAGGAATTGTGATCTGTAGTAAACATGAAGTTTAATCCAAGCTTATAGGCATATTCATAAGCATCCATAGGAGAAATTTTACCAATTGAATATGCTGTATCATAATTTGCTATTCCATAGTAATATTTAATATTTAATTTATCAAAGTTATCTATATCCTTACTTTTTTTCTTTCCCAACTTAAGCCCCTTAAAATAAATTGTTATATTATATATATAGTATTTAGTAAGTGCAAATAATGACAATAATATTAAGTAGTGATAAAATAACTTTAATAAAATAATTTGGAGGGATGAAAAATGATTTTAGACTTCAAGGGAATTAAACCAGTGATAGATAAGACTTGCTATATTTCAGAAAGTGCTGATATAATAGGAGAAGTTGTTATAGAAAAGAATGCTAATATTTGGTTCGGAACTACTATAAGAGGGGATATGAGTAAAATTCATATTGGAGAAAATACTAATATTCAAGAGAATTCAGTTGTTCATGTAGATTTTGATTGTGAGACTAATATAGGTAAAAATGTAACTATAGGACATAGAGCAATTATACATGGATGTACCATTGATGATAATGTTTTAGTAGGTATGGGATCAATTATACTAAATGGCGCAAAAATAGGAAAGAATACTATTATAGGTGCTGGCTCTTTAGTAACTCAATATAAGGAATTTGAAGAGGGCGTTCTTATTATGGGTAGCCCTGCTAAAGTAGTAAGAAAACTTACAGAAGAAGAAATTGCACATATAGAGCAATCAGCAATTAATTATGTAAAAATTAGTAGGGAATACTTATAAAATCAGGAGGAAAAATGGTTAACATAGGTAAATATAATTTATTAGAAGTTAAAAGAGAAAAGGAATTTGGATATTATTTAGGAGATGAAGGAAAAACAGATGTCCTATTGCCTAAATCAATGACAGAAGGTAGAGAAATTAATGTTGGTGATAAGTTAGAGGTTTTTGTTTATAGAGATTCAAAGGATAGGCCAATTGCAACCTTTAAAAAGCCTTTAGTAACAGTTGGAGAAGTAGGATATCTAAAAGTAGTATTTCAAACAGAATTTGGTGCTTTTATAGATTTCGGATTAGATAGGGATATTTTTGTACCCCTAAAGGAACAAAGATATAAACTACATACAGGAAGTAAATATTTATTTTACATTTATTTAGATAAAACAGATAGATTAGCTGCAACTACAGATGTTGAAGATTATATTTTAAATGCTGCTGAAGAAGGCAAAGAATATAAAGTCGGAGATGAAGTAATAGGTCAAGTATATGGTAAAACTGAAGGTGGCACAGTACATATTGCTATTGATTCCAAATATAGAGGCTTAATTTTACCTAATGAGTACTACACTGAAATCTACCCAGGAACTGAAATGAAGCTAAGGGTTAGAAGATTATATGAAGATGGAATAGTAGGGTTAACTCCAAGACAAAAAAGATTAAGTGAAAGAGATAAGATTCAAGAAGATATATTAAAGTATCTAAAGAAGAATGGTGGATTTATGCCTTTTAATGATAAATCTAAACCAGAAGATATTAAGGAAACATTTAATACTAGCAAGAACTACTTTAAAATGGCACTTGGTGGTTTAATGAAAGAAGGAAAGATAGTTCAAGAAAAAGAAGGAACTAGATTAAAATAATAAAGGTAGCGTTAAGCTGCCTTTATTATTTTAAAAAAATAAATATACTTATTGACTTTATTGCTTTACTGTAGTAAAGTAATAAATAAGAAAAGCGTGTTATAAATAATAAGGGGGATTTAAATATGAAATTAAAGGTTAGGAAAAAATTATTATCAATAGTATTAATGTCAATATTACCTATTACATTAATATCTTGTGGAGAGAAAAAAAGTGAAAGTTCTTTAGAAAAAGAAAAATTAGTCCTTGGATTTGATGATACATTTGTACCAATGGGCTTTAAAGATGAAAATGGAGAATATACAGGTTTTGATATAGATCTTGCTAAGGAAATTGAAAAAAAACTTGGCAAGGAAATAGAGCTTCAACCAATAGATTGGAGTATGAAGGAAACAGAGCTTAACAGTGGTAATATAGATTTTATTTGGAATGGATATAGTGTTACTGAAGAAAGAAAGAAAAAAGTTGAATTTTCAATTCCTTATTTAAATAATAGACAAGTTATAATAACTCTATCAAATTCAAAGATAAATACTAAAGAAGATTTAAAGGAAGCAGTTGTTGGTGCACAAAATCAATCAAGTGCAGTGGATGCAATAGAATCAGATGGTGATATAATATCAACTTTCAAAGATGGTAAAGTAGTAACCTTTGATACTAATAATGAAGCTTTAATGGATTTAGAAGCAGGAAGATTAGATGCTGTAGTAGCAGACGAAATACTAGCTAAGTACTATATTAATCAAAGAGGGGCTGATAAGTATAAAGTACTAGTAGAAGATTTTGGTTCAGAATCTTATGCTGTAGGAATTAGAAAAGATGACAAAGAATTAGTGGAAGCCTTTAATAAGGCATTTAAAGAATTAATAGATGAAGGTAAAGCAGGAGAAATATCTAAAAAGTGGTTTGGAGAAGATATTATTGCTAAATAAATTTACAGGAGGGGTTTGTTTTGGAACTAATTAATGAAATAGTAGCTTTTTTTCCTCAAGTGATAGAAGGACTAAAGGTAACAATTGAAATATTTTCAATAACATTAATATTATCAATACCTTTAGGAATAGTAATTGCACTTGGAAGGCTATCTAAAATTAATTTAATTAAATCATTAACAGGAGTATATGTATTAGTTTTAAGAGGAACACCTTTATTACTTCAAATATTATTTGTATTTTTTGGTCTACCATTAATAAATATAAATATTCCAAGATTTCCAGCAGCAATACTAGCAATGGTATTGAACTATGGAGCTTATTTTGGAGAAATATTTAGAGCAGGTATTTTATCAATAGATAAAGGACAATTTGAAGGAGCAGAAGTACTTGGATTAACTAAGAAGGATACATTTTTTAGAATAATAATGCCACAAGCATTAAAGAGAATATTTCCACCAGTAGCAAATGAAGTAGTTACTTTAGTAAAAGATACTGCTTTAATATATGTTGTAGGCTTAGATGAATTATTAAAAATTGCTAAGATAGCAGCTAATAGAATATCATCTATTATGCCTTTTGTAGTAGTAGCCATTGTTTATTTAATATTTAATGGACTAATAACAAAAATATTAGAATTAATTGAAAGAAAGTTTAATTACTATGAGTAGGGGGGATACTATGCTAAGAATTCAAGGATTAAAAAAGAAATTTGGAAACTCAGAAGTTCTAAAGGGAATAGATTTAGAAGTTAATTCTGGAGAAATAGTAGTAATAGTAGGCCCTTCAGGTGGAGGAAAAACTACCTTATTAAGATGTGTTAATGGATTAGAGTATTGTGACAATGGAAATATAGAAATAGATGGAAAGTATTTATGTAATAATGGGGTATATGCAGATAAGAATAAATTTAATGAGGCAAGAAGAGAAATTGGACTAGTATTTCAAAGTTTTAACCTTTTTCCACATATGAGTGTTTTGGAGAATCTAATAGAAGCACCTAAAAGAGTTTTAAAACAATCAGAAGAAGAGGCGGTGAAAAATGCAAAGGGAATATTAAAATTTTTAGGCCTTGAAGATAAGATAAATAGCTATCCATACCAACTATCAGGTGGTCAAAAGCAAAGAGTTGCCATAGGGAGAGCTCTAGCATTAAATCCTAAATTAATGTGTTTTGATGAACCTACTTCAGCTTTAGATCCAGGATTAACTGGAGAAGTTGCAGAGTTAATAAGGTCCTTAGCTAAGGATGGTATGAGTATGTTAATTATAACTCACGATATGAGTTTTGCTGAAAAAGTTGCAGATAGGATTTATTCAATGAATAATGGAGTATTAACTACTGGGAACTTTTACAATGAAACAATGAAGTAATAAAAAATAAAAAAATAAGGTAGAAACTTTATATTAAGTTTCTACCTTATTATATTGAAGTAATGTGAATTTCTTAAATTATTCTTTTGAGCTTCTTAGGCAGCCTTTTTCTTATCACTAGCTCTAAAGAAAATCTTAACTATTTCGTTAATTGCAAAAGGAATTAATGAAATTAATATTACTATTCCCCAGTCTTTTAAATATAAAGAATATACTTTAAATATATTAGCTGTAAATGGGATAGTGATTATTGCAAATTGTATTGCTATGCCAAATATTAATGAAGCTATTAGCAACTTATTCTTAAATACACCAACTTGAAATAATGATTTAGTTTCATTTCTCATAGCAAGAGAATAGAAAAGTTGTGAAACACTAAGGACAACAAAAGCCATAGTTTGAGCATGTCTTAAGGAGTCAGGATATAAATATTCTCCTAATACAAATGCAAATAATGTGGTACCACCTATGAGTATTCCATTTAGAATTAATAAAATACCAGTTCTTCCAGAAAATAAACTTTTTTTAGGATTTCTAGGAGGTAAATCCATTACTCCTTTATCTCCAGGGTCAACACCTAAAGATAAGGCTGGGAAACTATCTGTTATTAAATTTACCCAAAGTATATGAATAGGTAAAAGAGGAGCAGGCCAATTCAGTAGAATTGCAAAAAATAATGCAACTATTTCACCTAGATTACAGCTTAGAAGAAAGATTATTGATTTTTTTATATTATTGAAGATATTTCTTCCTTCTTCTACAGCTTTTACTATTGTTGTAAAGTTATCATCTGTTAACACCATATCTGCAGCACCTTTAGCAACATCAGTTCCAGTAATACCCATAGCTACACCTATATCAGCTGCTTTTAAGGATGGGGCATCATTAACACCATCACCTGTCATTGAAACTATGTTTCCATAAGATTTAAAGGCTTTTACTATTTTCACTTTATGTTCTGGTGATACTCTTGCAAAAACTTTAAAATTATTAACAACCTTTGTAAATTCATCTTCAGAATAGCTATCTATTTCACTTCCAGACATAGCTTCAGAAATATCTTCTACAATTCCTAATTCCTTTGCTATAGCAACAGCAGTATTCTTATGATCTCCAGTTATCATTATGGTTCTAATACCAGCTTTTTTACTTAATTCTATAGAACCTTTTACTTCCTCTCTAGGAGGGTCAATCATTCCCATAAGACCAACAAATATGAGGTTATTTTCTAATTCATCTATTGGAACATGTTCATTATCTATAGGTTTATAAGCAAGGGCTAAAACTCTTAAGGCATCATCTGACATTAAGTTAGAAGCATCTAAGGTTTCAGATTTTTCCTTATTAGTGAATTCTTTTATTTCACCATTTGTTAGTATTTTACTTGAGATTTTTAGTATGCTATCTATAGCACCTTTAGTAAAAACATAATACTTGTTTTCATAAGAATTTACAGTAGTCATAAGTTTTCTATCAGAGTCAAAAGGGATTTCATTTACTCTTTTAAATTTTTTATTTAAATCATCTTTAAAAATGTTTATTTTATTTCCAACATCTATTAAGGCAACTTCAGTTGGATCTCCAGTTTGAACACCATCCTTTGATGTTGCATCGTTACATAATATCATTCCATGGGTCAAAAGTTTAGTTTCTTTATTTTTAATATCTATTGACTCTAAATTATATATTTGTCCATTTACGTAATATTTTTTTACTGTCATCTTATTAATAGTTAATGTACCTGTTTTATCTGAACAAATTATATTAACTGAACCTAGGGTTTCAACAGAAGCCAATTTTCTAATAATTGCATTTTCTTTAATCATTCTTTGTACACCAAGAGCTAATACTATTGCAACAATAGCTGGCAATCCTTCAGGAATAGCTGCTACTGCTAGACTTATAGAAGTCATAAACATTTCTAAAAGATCTCTTCCTTGGAATATTGATATTATAAACATTATTATTGAAATACCAACTGCGGCAAAGCCAAGTATTTTCCCAAGTTCAGCTAATTTCTTTTGAAGAGGTGTAATATTTTCGTCTTCATCATCAAGCATTTTAGCTATTTTACCTATTTCAGTATTCATTCCTGTATTAACCACTATTCCAGTACCTCTACCATAGGTTACTAAGGTAGACATAAATGCCATATTATGTTGGTCACCAATAGGAACATCTACATTTTCAGTAATAACGTTAGAATTTTTTTCAGAAGGTACAGATTCACCAGTAAAGGCTGATTCTTCAATTTTTAAGTTAGCAGATTCAACTATTCTTAAATCAGCAGGAATGTATCTTCCAGCATCAATAACTATAATATCACCAACCACTACTTCTTCTGAGGGAATTTCTATAATATTTCCATCTCTTTTCACAATTGCCTTTGGAGTTGACATATTTTTCAGAGCCTCTAAAGCTTTTTCAGCCTTAGATTCTTGGATAACTCCTATAACTGCATTAATAAATATTACTATTAATATAATAATTGAATCACTATATTCCCCAACTATAAAAGAAATAATAGCAGCAATTAATAAAATATAAATCATAATATCATTAACTTGAGCTAAGAAAAGTTGAAGTATAGATTTTTTCTTTTTTCCTTCAATTTTATTTAATCCGTTTTTATCCAATCGTAGTTTGGCTTCCGAAGAAGAAAGACCATTTATTAAATCAGTGGATAGTTCATTTACAATTTCTTTAGATTCTTTGTTAAACCACATTTAAAAACCTCCAAATTAAAAATATATTTATGAAAACCTATATAAATATATTGTATTTAAATTTATTAATAATAATACATATAAAAAGTGAGCTTAATAATTTTTAATGTTATAATATTTTATGAAAGGGTGAAAGTTATGGAAATTGGAAGAATTAATAGAAAAAGTATAGTTAGCCAAGATAGAAAAATAGTATCTGAAAAAAAAGACTTTTCTCAAAGCTTTAATCAAGCAAGAGATAGAAAGTCAGAAGAGCAATTAAAGAAGATGATAGAGGATATTCATAAAAAAGGAAGCAGATTAGTTATTACTAAAACTTATGGAGATGTACTTGCCTATAAAAAAATAATTAAGGAGTATTTAGAATCTATTTTAAAATTTATGTATGATACTAAAAAAGATGTTAGCTTTTGGCAAACACAGTATTTTGTAACAGTGGATACAATAGATAAGAAATTAGAAGAATTAACAGAGGCACTTTTAAAGGGAGAAATGGAAAATCTAAATATTGCTGCATCTATAGATGAAATACAAGGTTTAATAGTTGATATTTACAGATAAATTATTAGAGCCACTTGAAATAATTACTAAAGAAAGTTATTATTAAGTAATAATAATTTGTAGCAATATAGGAGGTTATATATGGTAAAAAGATTTATTAGTTATTATAAGCCACATAAGAAATTATTTTTCTTAGACATATCAGTTGCATTAATAGCCGCAGCTTGTGATTTAGTTTATCCTATGATGACTAGAACATTAGTAAATGATAGTATCCCTAATAAAGATATTAGAATGCTTGCTGTTTTTGCAATTACATTAATTGCAATTTATTTAGTTAAAGCAGCATGTGCATACTTCATGCAATATTATGGACATGTTATGGGAGTCCATATGCAAGGAGATATGAGAAAGGATATGTTCTTACATTTGCAAAAACTACCTAATACATATTTTGATAATAATAAAACAGGAGATTTAATGAGCAGAATGATTAATGATCTTATGGATATATCAGAACTAGCTCATCATGGACCAGAAGATTTATTTATTTCAGCTGTTATGCTTTTAGGATCATTTATAGTATTATGCACAATAAATATTCCACTAACTTTAATTATATTTGCATTTATCCCATTTATAGTTTTATTTACTTGGAAGCAAAAAAATAAAATGCTTAATGCATTTATGGAAACTAGAGTTGAAACTTCAGCAGTTAATTCAAATCTTGAAAATTCACTTTCAGGAATTAGAATAACAAAAGCCTTTGTATCTCATGAATATGAAATAGATAAGTTCGAAAGAGGAAATAATAGGTTTAAAAGGGCTAGATCAAAAGCCTATAAAGTAATGGCTGAATATGGTGCAGGCGTAGGTTTTGGTATAGATATATTAGATTATATTTCATTAATAGCAGGCGGAATATTTACCTATTTTAATTATATAAATTTAGGAGATTTCTTTGCTTACTTATTATATATTAAACTATTTACACAACCAATAAAGAAATTAGTAAGTTTTATGGAACAATATCAAAATGGTATGACAGGCTTTAAGAGATTTATATCAATTATAGATGAAGAAGTAGAAGAAGATGGTAATATAGAACTAAAAAATGTTAATGGAGACATTGAATTTAAAGATGTACATTTTAGCTACGATGAAAAGAACATATTAGAAGGTATTGATTTAAAGATTGAAGCAGGAGAAATGCTAGCACTAGTTGGTCCTTCTGGTGGTGGAAAAACTACATTTTGTAATTTAATCCCAAGGTTCTATGATGTTAGTAGCGGAGATATTACAATAGATAATAAAAGTATATATAAAATTACATTAGAATCCTTAAGAGGAAATATAGGAATAGTTCAACAAGATGTTTTCTTATTTACTGGAACTATTAAAGAAAATATTTTATATGGTAATCATGAAGCTACTGATGAAGAAGTAATTACAGCTGCAAAAAGAGCTAATATACATGAGTTTATAATGAACTTACCAGATGGCTATAATACCTATATAGGTGAAAGAGGAGTTAAACTTTCTGGTGGACAAAAGCAAAGAATATCTATTGCAAGAGTATTTTTAAAGAATCCTCCAATTTTAATTTTAGATGAAGCAACATCTGCTTTAGATAATACAACAGAATATATGATTCAAAAATCCTTAGAGGAATTGTGTAAAGGAAGAACTACAATAGTTGTAGCTCATAGATTATCTACAATAAAAAATGCAGATGAAATATTAGTTTTAACAGATAAGGGAATAGAAGAAAAGGGAAGTCATGAAGAACTTCTAGAAAATGGTGGATTGTATAGAGAGTTATATGAATCACAATTTTTAAATTTAAAGAAATAATATTATAGAAAATGGACAGAATACCTATAGAGAATATTGACTAATTAAATAAAAATATAGTAAAATTAACTTATAAATACCCCTTAGGGGTATATCAGGAGGTAGATTTATATGGTTCAACATGTATCAGAAGTAGATTTTAATGAAGTAGTTTTAAATTATGAAGGTGTTGTATTAGTTGATTTTTGGGCAACTTGGTGTGGCCCATGCAAAATGATTGCACCTGTGGTTGAAGAGGTTTCTAAGGAAGTTAGCAATGCAAGATTTGTAAAAATTGATGTGGATGAAAATGAAAATCTAGCAAACAAATATCAAATTGCAAGCATTCCAACTTTAATGATATTTAAAAATGGTACTCCAGTTGATACTTTAGTAGGGTTTATGCCAAAGGATTCTTTAAAGGCTGTTGTAATTAAGCATCTATAATAGAGGTAGCATTTTGGATAAAAGATATGATATTGCTATTATTGGAAGTGGTCCAGCTGGTATATCAGCTGCATTAAATGCAAGAATAAGAAATAAGGATTTTATCATATTTGGCAATAAAAATTTAACTAATAAAATAGTTAAGGCACCTAAAATAAATAATTATCTAGGTTTTTATAATGTTACTGGAGAATTGTTAAAAGAAAAGTTTCAAGAACATTTAAATGAAATGAATATTGAAATAATAGAAGAAAGAATAAATAGCATATATGCTATGGGAGAATACTTTGCTTTAATGGCAAATGATAAAACCTTTGAAGCAAAATCTATTATTATAGCTACTGGAATAGAATATACAAGACCTATTAAGGGAGAAGAAGAATTTTTAGGGAAAGGTGTAGGATATTGTGCAACTTGTGATGCACCTTTGTATAGAAATAAAACTGTAACAATAATAGGGCACAATAAAGAAGCAGAAGATGAAACAAATTATGTTTCTGAAATTGCTGGTAAAGTATATTATATTCCTATGTATAAGGGAAAGTATAACTTAAATGATAGTGTAACATTAGTAGAAGATAAGCCAGAAGAAGTTATTGGTGAACTAAAGGTTACAAAATTACTTTTAAAAAATAGTGAAATAGAAACTAACGCTGTATTTATTTTAAAGGATTCAATTTCTCCAGGACAGTTGGTTCCAGGATTAAAAATGGAAGAAGGACATATTGCAGTTGATAGACTAATGAAAACTAATATACCAGGTTGCTTTGCTGCTGGTGATTGTGTAGGGAAACCTTATCAATATATAAAATCTGCTGGAGAAGGCAATATAGCTTCTTTAAGTGCAGTAAAATATTTAGATGAGTTATCAAGAAAATAATAAAGAATGCAGTACGGAAGGTACTGTATTTTTTTATAATATATCAAAATAATAAAAAATTAATTTTCTAAATACTTTTACAGTTAAATAAATTATAATTATAATACAATATATAATATATATGGAAAGTTGAGGAAGAATGTTATGAGTAAAAAACAAAAAAATAGCAAAGTAAATCCTTTGCTAATTGTTGGAGCTATAGCAGGAGCAGCTGCTGTGGCAGCTGCTGCAAAGAAAATAAAAGACAATAAAGATAAAAAAGAAGCTTTTGTAAGCTTTAGTGAGAGCTTTGAAGAAAACCATGGAAAAGAAGCCTATTTTATTGGAGGTGGGCTAGCTTCATTGGCGGGAGCAGCATACTTAATAAGAGATTGTAATTTTGAAGGAGAAAATATTCATATAATTGAAGGACTTAAGGTTTTAGGTGGAAGTAATGATGGAGCTGGAGATGCTATAAATGGTTTTATTGCACGTGGTGGCAGAATGCTAAATGAAGAAACATATGAGAATTTTTGGGAATTGTTTAAAAGCATACCATCAATAGATATGCCTGGAATGAGTGTAACAGAAGAAATATTAAATTTTGATAAATTACATCCCACTCATTCTCAAGCTCGTATAATTGATAAGGATGGTAAAATTATAGATGTAACTAAAATGGGATTTAATAATGCTGATAGATTAGCATTAGGAAAATTAATGATGATGCCAGAAGAAAAATTAGATGATTTAACTATAGAAGATTGGTTTAGACATACACCACATTTCTTTACTACAAACTTCTGGTATATGTGGCAAACTACCTTTGCTTTTCAAAAGTGGTCTAGTTTATTTGAATTTAAAAGATATATGGACCGTATGATATTTGAATTTACAAGAATTGAAACCTTAGAAGGAGTAACTCGTACACCTTACAATCAATATGAGTCAGTTATTATTCCATTAAAAGAATATTTAGTAAGCAAAAATGTAGATTTTAGTATAAATGCTACAGTTACAGATATTGATTTCAAACCAGGTGATGAAATAACAGCAACGGCAATTCATATAAAGGATCTAGAAGGCGAAAGAATAATACAATTAAAAGAGGATGATATATGTCTTATGACTACTGGTTGCATGACTGATAATGCAACTTTAGGAGATTTTAATTCAGCACCAGAATATAAAGTAGAAAAGCCTATGTCAGGAGAACTTTGGGAGAAGGTTGCTAAGAAAAAGATAGGACTTGGAAATCCAACACCATTCTTTAAAAATCCAGATAACACTAATTGGGAAAGTTTTACTGTAACTTGTAAAGGGAATAAATTGCTAAAGCTTATTGAGCAATTTTCAGGAAATATACCAGGAAGTGGAGCATTAATGACCTTTAAAGATTCAAGTTGGTTAATGAGTATAGTAGTTGCAGCACAACCACATTTTAAAAATCAACCAATGGATACAACTATTTTTTGGGGATATGGACTTTATACAGATAAAAAAGGTGATTATATAAAGAAACCAATGAAAGATTGCACAGGAAAAGAAATACTAACAGAACTTATATATCATCTTCATTTTGAAAAGGATATTGATGAAATTATGGATTCAGTAGTAAATGTAATTCCATGTATGATGCCATATATAGATTCACAATTCCAACCAAGAAAAATTACAGATAGACCTAAAGTAGTTCCAGAAGGTTCAACTAACTTCGCTATGATTGGTCAATTTGTGGAAATTCCAGAAGACATGGTATTTACAGAAGAATATTCAGTACGTGCTGCAAGAATAGCAGTATATACATTACTAGGTGTAAAACATAAAGAAGTAATACCAGTAACACCATATAAGAAAGATCCAAAGGTTGTACTAAAAGCCTTGAAAAAAACACTAAAATAAGCTGCATTGGTAGCTTATAAATGCAGAATGAAGAATGTAAAATGAAAAATTATTGAAGTAATTTGTACCAAATTACGCAAAATAAAAAAACTCCTTAGGAGTTTTTTTATATGGATTTTTTAATTTCTTCATTCTTTTATTTCCTAAAACTCCGAAAGGAGTTTTTTCCTTAATTCTACATTCTACATTCTTGATTTTACATTACTAAGGTAAGGTTGGTACATCATAATAGCATGGTTTTCACAAATGTATTCATCATTTAATAATTCATTATGAAGGTTGTACACTTTTCTATAAATAACATTATTTCTAATATAATGACCAAAGAAGCCAGGAGTCATGGAGTGTTCTTTTTCATAAATTTCATATCTATAGTTACAGGGTTCTGTAGATCTCCTTTCACCAACTAAATATTTATCAGTAACAAAGAGGATAAGCTGATATTTAGTATTAGTAGTATTTTTAATTTCTAAATCTAAATAATTATAAAAACAAGTAGCTCCTGAGCCAAAGGGTTGAGTTCTTTTTATATCTGGAAATACATCATGGCTATGTCTATATCTTTCTGTTATAGTTAAAGGTGTATGAAGGGCCATCCAATAAATGAGATTTGATAATTGGCAAAGGCCTCCACCAATTCCAGGTTTAAATCTACCATTAGGACATAGTATAAGCCCCTCTTTATACCCTTTTTTATAACTTGGCTTTCCTATAGACTTCCAGTAAGAGAAGTATTCACCAGGATTAATTTCTAATCCATTTAGCTTTTTTAAAGCTAGCTTTAAGTTTTCAACTTTATTTCTTTGTAAATACATATCCACATCTTTCAATTTTCTATAAAGGGGAGTTTTATGTGTAAATACTAAGTAGTTGAATTGTTCATTGCTAATTTTTCTACTGTAAGATTTATTTGAAAAATACCATTGTATATATTTTTTACTTCTATAATAAGCTTTTCCAATAAATAATCTAAGAGCACTTCTTTTTATAGGCTTTCTATCCACATAGGCCATATAATTATCCTCCATAATATTGAATATATTATAATTATATAAAATTATATTATTGGAGTAAATATATGGAAATGGTTAAAGCTTATATATTAAAGTAGTTTTTTGAATTATAGTAACAAATATTTTCTATTAGTTTTCCAAGGTAATGAAAATCAGCTGGATATTCTCCATTATCTATAAGCTCTCCTATTTTATTACATAAAATCCTTCTAAAGTATTCATGTCTTGGGAAAGATAGAAAACTCCTAGAATCAGTAACCATTCCAATAAAAGTAGAGAAAATTCCTGTAGAAGATAATATATCTATATGATTTTCAATTCCTAATTTATTATCTGAAAACCACCATGGAGCTCCTAATTGAACTTTTCCCTTAATACCTTTATTATTACTTTGAAAATTGCCACACATTGTAGAAAGCATTTCTAAGTCTCTTGGATTTAAACAATATAATATTGTTTTAGGAAGTTCGTTAGTAGAGTCTAGAGAGTTTAATAACTCACTAAGAGATTTAGCATAATTAAAATCATTAATACTATCAATTCCTGAATTAGCACCCACCATTTTTAATATTCGAGTAGAATTATCTCTTAAAGCACCAATATGCAATTGCATAGCTATATTATGCTTAGCATATTCATATCCAAGTTCTTTTAATAGGAAACCTCTATATTTAGAAATTTCAAGAGGGGTTAGCCTTATTCCAGAAAGATTATTTCGAAAAATAGTATTAGCTTCCTTTTCTGTAGTTAATACAGAAAAATCTCCTTCTATACTATGATCACTTATAAAGCACCCATTTTCTATGAAATATAAAAGTCTCTTTTTTATAGCATCAATTAAATTATAAATATCACTTATTTCTTTTTCAGTTACATCACTTAGTTTTTTTATATATATATTAAAATCTTCCTTTTCAATATCTATTACCCTATCAGGGCGAAAAGTTGGTAAAACTTTTATTTGGAATTTTTCATCTTTAAGTTTCTTATGATATTCTAAGCTATCAATAGGATCATCTGTAGTACATAGAGCTTCTATATTTTGCATCTTAAGAAGATTACGAACTGAATATTTTTTAGAATTTAATTTTTTATTACATTCATCCCATACTGTTGAGGCATTATTAGGGGATAATGAGGTATCAATTCCAAAATAATTCTTAAGCTCTAGATGTGTCCAATGATATAAAGGGTTTCCAATTAAATTTTCTACAGTTTCTGACCAGGCTATAAATTTATCATAGTCAGGAGTATTACCAGTTATATAATCCTCATTGATTCCATATGCACGCATAGCACGCCATTTATAATGGTCTTCAGCAAGCCAAACTTCAGTAATATTTTTATATATTTTATCTTCATATATATCCTTTGGGCTTAAGTGGTTATGAAAATCATTAATTGGCATTTTACAGCCAAAGTTATTATATAATATTTTTGAAGTTTCAGTTTTTAATAGAAAATCATCATTAATAAAAGCTTTCATAATAACCTCCTTATAGGTATTTTTCTAAGGTTTTTTTTACTGCACCTATTTCAGATATCATTTCTCTAAAATAATTACAAACGGTAGAAGCCATATTTACTTTATATAGATTTAATCCAAAAGTTTTATTGTCTTGAAGGATAGGTTCTAATATTTCTTCAAAGTTTTTATTATCACCAATCCTAATGGTAGACATAACTGAAGTTAATGATTTTAACATTGGATCTGGACTTAACTCAAAAGCGTTTCCATTATCATCTATAGCCATAAGGTAACGAAGCCATCCAGCAAATACAAGAGGAATAAACTTTAAATCAGAAACCTTTAAATTTTTAGAATTATTATAAGCCTTTATGGTTTCACCAAAACGAATTGATAACTTTTGAGAAGTATCTGTAGCTATTCGTTGTGGGGTATCAGGAATAAATGGATTTGGAAGTCGTTCATTTAATACTGTATCAATAAAATCCTTTGGATTTAGTATACCTGGATTTACTACTACAGGAAGACCTTCTTTATAGCCAATGGCTTCAACTAATTTCCTTAAATGATTATCCTCCATTTCCTTTGAAATTGACTGATAATTAAGAAGGCATCCAAAGATAGCAAGAGATGTATGAAGGGGATTTAAACAAGTACAAACTTTCATTTTCTCTATTTTTTCTACATTATCTCTTGTAGTAAATATAACACCAGCCTTTTCTAATGGTGGACGGCCGTTTGGGAAATTATCCTCTATCACTAAGTATTCACATTCTTCAGCATTAACAAAAGGGGCTATAAAGGTATTTTTTGTTGTTACTATAGGTGAAATTTCTTCTAATCCATCTTCTTTTAGAATGGATTCTATATAAGAAGATGGACGTGGTGTTATCTTATCAATCATAGTCCATGGAAAAGATACCTTATCTTCATTATTAATATAATTAATAAATTCTTTTTCAACAAAGTTACCTTCAAGCCATTTATTAGCTAATTCTAATACAGAACTATGAAATATGCTTCCATTCCTTGAGCAATTGTCCATACTTATCATAGCTATTGGTTTTTCTCCTGATTTGTAACGAGTATAGAGAAGAGAAACTATTTTTCCCATATAGCTTTCGGGCTTTGATGGACCATTTTTTATATCATTTAAAATAGATGGAAGAGTAGAACCTTCTCCATCTGATAAGCTATAGCCCTTTTCTGTAATTGTGAAAGTTGCCATTTGAAGAGAATCTTCTTCAAAAATTTCTTTTAATCTATTAAAATAGCTTTTATTTTCTGTATCTACTATTAATGATTCAGTTATGCTACCTATTATAGTTTTATTGATACTTCCATTTGATTTTAAGGTAACAAGAATGCTGTAATTATCATGGGGAGTATTAATTTTTTCTATAATTTCATAATCATAACCTTCAGCAATTATAATACCTGTATCAACAATATTTTCATTTAAAAGCTTTTGAATAATATTAGCTTGAAAAGCACGAAATATATTACCTGCACCAAAATGAATCCATTTAGGATTTTCTTTTGTATTTTTTATAATTTTACGTCTATCATAATTAGGAAGGTCATAACCTAGTTTTTTTAAATACTCACTATTAGATAGTGAATTCTCAGTTATTTTCATACTATTTGTCTCCTTTTATAATAGCTTCTAATAAACCATTTAAATAAGTAGCACCAAGAGCTCTATCATATAGACCATATCCAGGCATAGCAACTTCATCCCATATCATTCGACCATGATCTGGGCGAATTGGACCATTAAATCCGATTTCATATAAAGCCTTCATTATTTCATACATATCAAAGGATCCATCAGAAGACAGGTGTGAGGCTTCTTCAAAATCAGTTGGTGAATTAAATCTTAAATTTCTAACATGGGCAAAATGTATTCTTCCTTTTAGGGAACGAATTATATCAGGTAAATCATTTTTAGGATTAGTTCCATAGGATCCAGAACAGAAAGTAACACCATTATGTGGATCATTTACAGTATTTAAAACACGTAAAATATTTTCTTTATTAATGATAATACGAGGTAAACCAAATACTCTCCAGGCAGGATCATCTGGATGTATTGCCATATTAATATTATATTTATTACATACAGGCATAATTTTCTTTAAAAAATATTCTAGATTTTCAAAGAGCTTTTCTTCATCTATCTCTTTGTATAATTCAAATAAATCTTTAATTTTTGACATTCGTTCAGGTTCCCATCCAGGAAGAACTGCTCCATTTGAATCTCCAGAAATGTGAGTAAACATATCTTCTGGATTTAATGAATCGATAACATCTTGATTATAAGCAAGAACTGTTGAGCCATCACTTCTAACTCTAGCAAGTTCAGTACGAGTCCAGTCAAAGACAGGCATAAAGTTATAGCATACTAGATGTATATCTTCTTTTCCTAGGTTTTCAAGGGTTTTTATATAATTATCAATATAAATATCCCTATCTTTAGATCCAAGTTTAATTGCATCATGAATATTAACACTTTCAATTCCAGCAATATGAAGACCATTGGATTCAATTTCTCTTTTAAAATCACTAATGCGCTCTCTGCTCCATACTTCTCCTGGAAGGGTGTCATATAGAGTTGTTATAACTCCAGTAACACCAGGAATTTGCCTGATTTGCTTTAATGTAACTGTATCAAATTTTGAGCCAAACCATCTTAAGGTCATTTCCATAATAAATCCTCCTTTAAAATACATTTAATTATTTTTATTATTAAATATCCTATAAAGAAAGCCAATTGAATCTGTTGTCATTAACATTGTAAAAGTTGCTTTATTATGGTAATTTTAATGAAAGGAGGGAATTATGAAAAAGAATTTAAAAACTGAGTTTACAAAAAGACAGTTTATGTTTTCGAAGGACTTTGAATTATATTATTATAGTGATTCTAATCCATCTAAAGTAGAGTTACATAACCATAATTATTATGAATTTTATTTATTTTTAGAAGGTGATATAGAAATTGTTATTGATAAGAATAAATATAAATTACAAAGAGGAGATATGATTTTAATTCCCCCTAAGGTGAATCATTATCCAATTATTAATGGTAAGAATTTATATAGTAGATTTGTATTTTGGATAAGTGAAGAATATTTCAATAAGTTATTAGGGATTTCAAAGGATTATGGATACTTAATAAATTTTGTGAAAGAAAAAAAGAAATACATTTTTCATAATGATGTAATTATTTTTAATACAATTCAATCTAAAGTATTCCAATTAATAGAAGAGATGAATTCTAATAGATTTGGAAGAGATACTAAGATATCAATTTCTGTAAATGATTTATTATTATACTTAAATAGAATTGTTTATGAGGAAAATAATTTATATTTACAAAAAGGTGATTTAAACTTATATCAAAATATTATTAATTATATAGAAGAACATTTAGATGAAGAGTTACCTTTAGAAAGAATAGCAAATGAATTTTACTTAAGTAAATATTATGTATGTCATTTATTTAAGAAGAACACAGGCATTTCTATTCATAAATATATTACTAAGAAAAGATTAGAAGAATGTAAAAATGCTATTTTAAGTAATATTACCATTGGTGAAGCTTACTTAATGTTTGGATTTAAGGATTATTCAAGCTTTTATAGAGCCTTTAAAAAAGAGTATGGATTATCGCCAAATGATTTTAAAAATATGTATAATATAAATAATTTTTAAAAATATTTAGCGTATATAAAATAAACAATAAATGTAAAATTATTTAGAAAGTTTGTACCAACAACCTAAATAATTTTACATTTTTTTATTTAGAAGTTTGTTAAAGGAATAAGACTTATTTTATATTCATAAGCTTGTTAAGTATTTCTTTAACAGAAGATATTTTATTTATTCTATATGCATTTGCTCCACAAAATACTAATCCATTCTCCACATCTCCTTTAACAGCTTTTATTAATGCTGAGCTAATGCAATAAGGTGTACTCGCAGGATTACATGGAATTAGGCAATTATAACATTTTGTTATTTTTACTTTTTGAGTTTTTAAGGTTTCTGTTAGCTTGTTTCTAATTGCTCTCCCAGGCATGCCAACTGGGCTTATTGTAAGCTCTATATCTTCTTTTTTACAATTTACAAAGGCATTTTTAAAGTTTATATGAGCATCACATTCATGAGTTGCAACAAATTGAGTTGCGACTTGAACACCACTAGCACCAAGATTTAAATATTTCATCATATCCTCATGAGTAAAGACTCCTCCAGCAACTACAATTGGTATTTTTTTATTGAATTCTATTTCAAAGTTGTTTACTTCCTCTATTACACTTTGGACATTTTTAGCAAAAGTATTTGTTTCATCATCTAACTTATCTTTTTTAAAACCTAGATGTCCTCCAGCAAGAGGCCCTTCAACTATTACTGCATCAGCTGTTTTATTAAAATGTTTTTTCCAATAAGACAGCACTATTCGTGCAGCTTTAGAAGAAGAGACAATTGGAGCTATTTTTATTGAGCTACCCTTTGTTATTTCTGGTAAGTTTAAGGGTAATCCTGCACCTGAAATTATCATATCTGCTCCTGCTTCTATAGCAGTTTTTACATGTTCAATATAGTTATTCATTGCAACCATAACATTAACAGCAATTATTCCGTTATTGCTTATTTCCTTAGCTTTTTTTATATGTTTAGTTAAGCCCCTTATGTTAGCTGCCAATGTATTATTTTCAAAATCTTCTTCAAGATATCCTGGATGAGCAGCTGATACTACACCTATTGCTCCATGTTTTGCAACATTTCCAGCAAGGTTTGATAGAGAAACACCAACACCCATGCCCCCTTGAATTATAGGTAGTTTAGCTACTAAATCTCCTATTCTTAATGGTTTTATATTCATAAATCTACTCCTTTCAGACTATAAAAATTACTTTGATTATCAAAGTATAATTAATAGTATAATTCATTAATTTCTAAAATACAATAAATATAAAAAATAATTTGAATATTGACAAAATAAAAAAATGGTATTATTATGATGTTAATATTTTGATAGTCAAAATATTTGAGGGAGGCGATATAATGAATCTAACTTTAAGGGATAAGGTATTGATAGGAATTTTTGCTGCTTTAACATCAATAGGATCCTTTATAAGTATACCTATACCTTATGTTCCATTTACAATGCAATTTTTCTTTAGTAGTATGAGTGGAATTATTTTAGGAGGGAAAAAGGGTGCATTATCCCAACTACTATATATTCTAATAGGACTTATAGGTATCCCTGTATTTACAAAGGGGGGAGGTCCTCAATATATATTTCAGCCTACATTTGGATATTTAATTGGATTAATAATATCAGCATATGTAATTGGAAAAGTAGCTGAAGTAAGAAAGAATAATTTTAAAAATTTACTTTTAGCAAATTTTTTAGGTATTGTAATTATTTATTTTATTGGAGTAATTTATTTTTATTTAATAAATAGATTCTATTTAGGATTGAATATGACTATAGGTTTAGCAATTTATAATGGATTATTAATAACTCTTCCAGGAGATATTATTAAATCTATAGTAACAGCTTTAGTTGGAACTAGAGTACTTAATACTATAAAAATAAGGATGTCTGTTTAAAATAAAAATTTGTTTTCAAAGTAAATAAATTCATTGAGAAATTTTTGAGTTTCAGAAAGAGGCGGAAATGAGAGGAGTTAGAATACTTGGAGTTGGTCATTATTGTCCAGATAATGTAATTACAAATAAAGATTTAGAGTCAATTGTTGAGACTACAGATGAGTGGATAGTAAAAAGAACTGGCATAAAAGAAAGAAGAATATCAATTGGGGAAGGAACTGTTGATTTAGCATATAAGGCAGCACAGAATGCTTTAATAAATAGTAATTGCAGTAAGGAAGATATAGATTTAATAATTGTAGCTACTACTTCACCAGATAAACTAATGCCATCAACAGCATGTAGTATTCAAGGACTTTTAGGCTGCAAAAATGCAGCAGCCTTTGATATATCAGCAGCTTGTTCTGGTTTTGTATATTCTTTAATAATTGCCTCAGGATTAATAAAGACCACAGATAAAAAAAAGGCATTAATTATTGGTTCTGAAGTTTTATCAAAGATAGTTGATTGGTCAGACAGAAATACCTGTGTATTATTTGGAGATGGGGCAGGGGCAGCAGTAATAGAATTATGTAAAGATGAAGATTCAATTATAAGCACTTGCTTTGGAGCAGATGGAAGTTTAGGTGAAAAAACTTTAGTTGCATCTGAGCTAAAATTAAAAACACCTTTTTCTTTTGATAATTCAAATGAAAAGAGATATATAGAAATGAAGGGTGGAGAAGTTTTCAAATTTGCAGTATCTATTTTACCAGAAATAATTAAAGAATTATTAGATAAGGCAAATGAAGATATAAGCAATATCAAGTATATTGTGTCCCATCAAGCAAATTTAAGAATAATAGATGAAGCTGCTAGAAGATTAAAAATAAATAGAGAAAAATTTTACGTAAACGTAGATAAATATGGCAATACATCAGCAGCGAGTATCCCAATAGTCTTAAGTGAACTATTAGATAAAAAGCTTATAAATAAAGGCGATAAAATAATATTAGCAGCCTTTGGTGGAGGATTAACCTGGGCTGGTGCATTAATTAAATTTTAGGAGGAATATAAAATGGTATTTGAAAAAATTAAGGAAATAGTAGTAGATCAATTAGGAGTTAATGAAGAGGAAGTAAAATTGGAAACTAACTTTATTGAAGATTTAGGGGCAGATTCTCTAGATTTATTCCAAGTAGTTATGGATATTGAAGATGCTTTTAATGTAAAGGTAGAAAATGTAGATAAGATTAAAACAGTGGGGGATGCAGTTAAATATATCGAAAGTGTTGCATAAGAATATAGCTATATAAATTTATATTGGAGGAAGGCTCATGGATAACAATATATGCAATTTGTTAAATATTAAGTATCCTATTTTTCAAGGAGGAATGGCATGGGTTTCTGACAGCTCTCTAGCAGCAGCAGTTTCTAATGCTGGTGGTCTTGGAATAATTGCAGGTGCAAATGCTCCTGCAAGTTTTGTAAGAGAGGAAATAAGAAAAGCTAAAGAACTAACGAATAAACCTTTTGGAGTTAATATTATGCTATTATCTGAAAACGCAGATGAGTTATCAGATATTGTCATAGAAGAAGGGGTTAAAGTTGTAACTACTGGTGCTGGAAATCCAGGAAAGTATATTGAAAAGTGGAAAAATGCAGGGATAAAAATAATTCCAGTTGTAGCATCAGTAGCTTTAGCAAAAAGAATGGAAAAGGCTGGTGCTGATGCAATTATAGCAGAAGGTTGTGAAGCAGGAGGACATATTGGAAAGCTAACTACTATGGTTTTAGTGCCACAAATAGCTGATGCTGTAAGTATTCCTGTTATAGCCGCAGGTGGAATTGGAGATGGAAGAGGTGTTGCTGCTGCCTTTGTACTTGGGGCAAAAGGTGTTCAATTAGGAACTAGATTTTTAGTAGCTACTGAATGTACAATTCACGATAACTATAAGCAAGCAGTAATAAATGCTAAAGATATAGATACTGTTGTTACAGGAAGAGCAACAGGCCACCCTGTGCAAGTTATTAAAAACAAACTAGCAAGAAAATATATAAATATTGAAAAGGAAAATCTTTCATTAGAAAAAATGGAGGAAATAGGAAGAGGGGCGCTAAGAAAAGCTGTAAAAGATGGTGATATGGAAAATGGATCAATTATGGCTGGACAAATTTCAGGACTTATAAAGAAAAGGCAAAGTGCTAGAGAAATTATTGAAGAAATCTTTCTAGAATATGAAAAAATTAATAATAGTTTTTAGGAGAGATAAAAATATGAAAATAGCATTTATTTTCTCAGGGCAAGGATCTCAATATATAGGTATGGGTAAGGAATTATATGATAATATTTTAGTTTCTAAAGAGATTCTTGATAAAGCAAAGGATTTACTAGACTTTGATATTAAAGAATTAATGTTTAATGGTAAAAAAGAGGAGTTAGATATTACTGAAAATACTCAACCTTCAATTTTAGTTACATCTATTATGGCTATGAAAGCTTTAGAAGATACAGGAATAAAACCATATGTAGTAGCTGGTTTAAGTCTTGGAGAATATTCAGCATTAATTGCATCAAAATCTTTATCCTTTGAGGAAGCTATACCACTAATAAGAAAAAGGGGAAGACTTATGCAAGAAGCAGTTCCAATAGGTGTTGGAGCTATGGCAGCCATTATAGGATTACCATTATCTAAACTAAAAATAGCCATAGATGAAGCTAGTAAAATTGGAGTAGTAGAAATATCAAATTACAATACCAATAACCAAATAGTTATTGGTGGTGAGAAGTTAGCAGTTGAAAAAGCAAAGGACTTATCATTAGGAATGGGTGCTAGAAGAGCAATTGAACTTAAGGTATCAGGGCCTTTTCACACTTCTTTATTAGAAAGCGCTTCAATTAAACTTAAAGAGGAATTAAAGAAAATAAAATTCAATAATCCAGAAATTAAGATAATATCTAATGTTACAGCTGATATTATAGAAGATAAGGAAGAAATAGAAGATTTACTTTGTAAGCAAATTAAATCTTCTGTTAGATGGTCTGAAAGTGTGGAAAGGATTATTAATATGGGAGTAGATACATTTATAGAACTTGGACCTGGTAGAGTATTAAGTGGATTTATAAAGGAAATTAGTAGAGAAAAAGGTTTAAAACTTAATATCTTTAATGTTGAAGATATGAAATCTCTAAAAAAAACATTAGAAGGGATTGAGGTATTAAATGGTTGTTAATAAAAATGCAATAGTCACAGGTGGCACTAGGGGAATTGGAAGAGAAATAGCAAAGACCCTAGCTGAAAATGGGGCTAATGTTGCAATTAATTATAGAAAATATAGTGAGGAAATAGAAAATCTATTAGAAGAATTAAGAACTTTGGGAGTTAAGGCATTGGCTATTAAATGTGATATTAGCAATGAAAATGAAGTTAATGATTTTATAAAAGAAGTAAAAGAAAACTTTGGAAGTGTTGATATATTAATAAATAATGCTGGAATAACTAAGGATGGGTTATTATTAAGAATGAATGAGAAGGATTTTAACGATGTTATTGATGTTAATTTAAAGGGTACTTTTAATATGACAAAGGCTGTATCATCAATAATGGTTAGACAAAGGTTTGGTAAAATAATTAATATTTCATCTGTAGTTGGAGTAGCTGGAAATGCAGGTCAATGTAATTATGCAGCTTCTAAAGCTGGTGTAATAGGGTTCTCAAAATCAATAGCAAGAGAATTAGCATCAAGAAACATTAATGTTAATGTTATAGCTCCTGGATATATTAATACAGATATGACAAAGGTTTTACCAGAGAGGGTAAGGGAAGAAGTTTTAAAGACTATTCCTATGAAAAAAATCGGAGAACCAAAAGAAATAGCTAATTTAGTTTTATTCTTATCATCAGATTTATCAAATTATATAACAGGGCAAGTGATAAATGTAGATGGTGGAATGGTTATGCATTAAAGGAGAGAATTATTATGAAAAGAAGAGTTGTAGTTACAGGGTTAGGAGCTATAACACCAATTGGTAATTCTGTTGATAGCTTTTGGAATTCTGTAAAGGAAGGAAAAAATGGGATAGATGAAATAAGATGTTTTGATACAACAGATTTTAAAGTAAAGGTAGCAGCAGAAGTAAAAGATTTTAATCCAGAAGATTTATTAGGAAAAAAGGATGCAAAAAGATTAGATAGATTTATACAATTTGCTTTAATAAGTGCAAAAGAGTGTATAAAGGATAGCAATATAGATTTAGATTCTGTTGATAGAGAAAGATTTGGAGTTATATTTGCTTCTGGAATTGGTGGCCTTATTACAATAGAAAATCAAATGACAAATTTAATTAATAGAGGGCCTAGCAGAGTATCACCTCTTGCAATACCAACTATTATTTCCAATATGGCTGCTGGAGCAATTGCTATAGAATTTGGTATTCAAGGAAGCTGTTTAAGTATAACTACAGCTTGTGCTTCATCAACACATTGTATAGGAGAGGCATATAGAAGTATAAAGGATGGATATTTAGATAGAGCTATAGTAGGTGGCACAGAAGCTTCAATTTGTAAATTTGGCATTTCAGGCTTTCAATCTATGACTGCTCTTAGTAAAAGTGAAGATATTAATAGGGCATCTATTCCTTTTGATAAAGATAGGAATGGTTTTGTAATGGGGGAAGGTGCAGGTACCTTAATATTAGAAGATTTAGATAGTGCTCTATCTAGAGGAGCAAAAATATATGGAGAAGTAGTTGGATATGGAACTACCTGTGATGCCTATCATATTACATCTCCAAAATTAGATGGAGATGGAGCTTATAGAGCAATGAGAGATGCTATAAGAGATGCAAATATATCTCCTGATGAAATTGGATATATAAATGCACATGGAACTTCAACAGAAATAAATGATAAAGTTGAAACAGTAGCAATTAAAAGAGCTTTTTCTGATGCAGCAAAAAAAGTATATGTAAGTTCTACTAAATCTATGACAGGACATTTACTTGGAGCAGCTGGTGCAGTTGAAGCTATAATTTCTATTAAGGCATTAGAAGAGGGCTTTATGCCAGCAAATATAAATTATATAAATCCAGATGAAGAATGTGATTTAAATTTAGTGATTAATAATGGTAAAATCGAAGAAATAAATTATTCTATGTCAAATTCCTTAGGATTTGGTGGTCATAATGGAAGCATAATACTGAAAAAGTGGAGAGGGAAATAATATGTTAACTTATGAACAAATTAAAGATTTAATAAAGTCGGTAGATTGCTCTTCTCTTAGGATCTTTGAATTAGAAGATGAAGATTTTAAATTAAAGTTAAGTAAGAATGAAGAAAGTTTAAAAAGTAATATAGAAGATAATAATTTAGTAAAGGAATTAGAAACTCAAGTTGCTTCATCTAAAGTAAATAGAAATTTACTTAATACTATTGAAGAAGTAAGGATAAATGATAATAGTATTAATTCAAATGAAGCTTCTTATTATGTAGTTAAATCTCCATTAGTTGGAACTTACTATTCATCAGGAACTCCTGGAGGAAAGCCATATGTTAAAAAGGGTGATCTTATTAAAAAAGGCGATGTTCTTTGTATAGTAGAAGCTATGAAAATAATGAATGAAATAACTTCTGAATTTGATGGTGAAATAGTAGAAGTATTAAGAACAGATGAAGATATTGTAGAATATGGAATGGAATTATTTAAGATAAAGTAGGTGAAGACTTTGGATATAAAAGAAATAATGGGAATAATACCACATAGATATCCCTTTTTATTAATAGATAAAGTAGAGGAATTAGAAAATAATAAAATAGTTGCTATAAAAAATGTAACTATTAATGAATATTTCTTTCAAGGACATTTTCCAACAGAACCAGTTATGCCAGGGGTCTTAATTATAGAAGCTTTGGCTCAAACTGGAGCAGTGGCTTTATTAAAAAGAGATGAATTCAAAGGGAAAATTGCTTATTTCGGCGGAATAAACAATGCTAAATTTAGAAAAAAAGTAGTGCCTGGTGATACTTTGAGATTAGAAGTTGAACTAACTAAAATTAGGGGAACAGCAGGAATAGGCAAGGGAATTGCTTATGTAGAGGGAAAAAAGGTATGTGAGGCAGAGCTAACCTTTATGGTTGGTTAATAAAGAGGTGTTTTTATGATTAGAAAGGTATTAATAGCTAATAGAGGAGAAATAGCAGTAAGAGTAATAAGAGCTTGCAAAGAGCTTGGTATAAAGACAGTAGCCATTTACTCAGAGGCTGATAAAGATGCTATGCATACCCAGTTAGCAGATGAAGCTATCTGTGTTGGAAAACCTAAATCTAAGGACTCATATTTAAATGAAAGTAATATTATAAGTGCAGCAGTAATTACTAAATGCAATGCAATACATCCAGGTTTTGGATT
>JAEXLD010000072.1 GCA_023445445.1 Bacillota bacterium | reverse complement strand
GACGTCTGGTGGATGCCGTTGCGGTAGGCATGGAAGGCGCTGCCGGTCTGCTTCGCCCCAGTGGTGTTGGCAAATTCCTGCACGCCGAACGTGGACACGACGCCGAGGTTGTAGATATAGGTAATGTCCAGTCCGTACTGGCTCTCGGCGTCATACAGCGTCGACAGGCGGCCCTTGCTCGAGTAATACTCGTAGGACGCGGACGTGCCGTCTGCATAGGTCACCTGCGTCAGGTGACCGCCGGAGTCGTAGCTGTAGTTCGTGCTGCGACCGGCGTAGTCCGTCACGCTGGAGAGCCGGTCGCCGCTGTAGGTCAGGTTTGCGACCGTCTGGTTTACGCCACCGTGAATATCCATAATGATCTGCACGAGCCGGTTGCTGGCAGAACCCTTGACCGGCTTCCACGCGCTGCCGCCGCTGCTGTACGCTGCGTTGTAGGCGAAATAGATCGTGTTGCTGTTGTTGTCCGTAACGGAGATCAGGTAGCCGTTGTGGAACACCCACGTGTGGTACTTGTCCATGTCCGTCATGGTATAGATCGTATTGCCGCCGCTGGTGGACTTGACGATCTTCAGGCTGAGGCCGTCCTCGTCCTCATAGGTGTTGGTTGCCGTCTTTCTGAAGTAATGCTCGGTACCGTCCTCGTCGTTGTAGACCAGATACGTCTCGTCGCCGACCTTGCACTCCACCACCGTCTGCTGCGCAGAGAGCTTCCAGCCGACACCGACTTGCATGGACGTGTAGTCACAGGTGTGAATACCGCCCGCCTCGTTATTGGAAAATTCGATGCCGGAGGTGGCGCTATTATAGATGTGGCGCAGCGCATAGGATGCCGGCTCCAGCGAGAGGGAGACATCCGCACGGTCGAGCGTGAACTGGTTCGTAAAATTATGGATAGAAAGATCTCCGGCTTTTCCCGCCGATGCCTCCTGATAGGTATAATAGCTCTCCAGGCCGACCGGATTGCGGTAGTACACCGCAAAATACGGGCTGTAGTCGTGGTATCCGCTGCCGATCAGGTTCGCTACGCGATAATTCTCACGACCGTCAATTCCCTCGAGGAGTACGCCGCGCCCGCCGCTCGTGTCGCCTTCGTTCTGCTTCTGGTACCACTGCATGACCGTGCGCGTGATGTCCCATGTGACGTATTCCCCAAGAGTTTTCTTACTTAATTTTTGGTAGTCAATGGTTTCTTCGTTAACAGGTGTAGAGCCAAAATGGACCAGATACCAAGTCAGACCAGAAACATCGCTGACCGCAGCGGGCCATTCATGCGCTTCCACCGTCAATGATCCATCCGGAGCCGCACAGCCTACACCATCGGATGTGAAAAAGCCGGCGTTATACATTGCCAATTGCGCGCTAATTGGAACACAATTTTGCGGAATCTCCGGCAGGTTTGCAAACTGAACATAAATATTACAGGCATCATATCCTTCGTTTGCCCTATACCCGACAAATTGATCTGCAGAATTCGGGGCAACAGACCCCGGCCATGCCGACCGGATGAACGTCGTCAGAACGTTGCCCTTGTTGTGCAGCAGGATCGTCGGGTCGAGCGTCACGGGGTAGGCACGCGCCGGCGCGTTCATCCACTCCGGGTCCGCCTCCACGGTCAGCAGATAACCGCCCGAGATGCGCTCGAGCTTGTAGGCGGCGTCCTCCAGTGACGTTGCGCCGTCGGCATCCGCCAGATACGGCGCCGGGATCTCGTAGACCGGCTCGCCGTCGGCACCGCGCAGCAGCACAGAGCCGTCGGCCTCAAGCGTCGGCGTCAGGCCCTGCAGGTTCAGCACAAACGAGTAGGCATACTGTTCCTGCGGCTTCTCGATGATGATGCTCTCTTTTACGTTATATCCATAGTTCTGGTACAGCAGGCTGACACCGTCCATCACGTTGTCGAACGCAACGCTGGAGCGGATTTTCTGCGGCTGGATCTTGTCTTTCTCCGCCAGCTTGCTGAAGGTGCGCATTTTGGCCCCCGGGTTTTCCATCCTGGCCGCCGCCGTGGACGTGACCAGCGTATACGCCGCGTCGTCCAGCAGCGGCAGCTCCTCTGCCGTCTCCTGCTGCGGCGCATCCGTCTCCGCCGCGGCTTCCGCGGGCTCCTGCGTCTGGTCTGCCTCCGTCTGCTCCGCCTCCTGCGGCTGGGCAGCGGTCTCCGGTGCCGCTGTTTCTTCGGGAGCTGCCGTTTCCTCCGCTGCCGGAACGTCCGGCGCGACCGCCACAACGTCGCGGCTGCTGCGCCGCGCCAGCGACATCGACACGCTCTGCCCCTGATACGCCGTCTCGAACAGGAAGCCGCTGTCGAGCGACGCGGCAAATTTCCGCGTCATGTCTCCCGCCTGGGCAACATACTGCTGACCGGTTTTCTGCAGCGTGTTGTCGATCTCCTCCCAGGACCCGTCCGCCGTCTGGTAGTGCACTGCCGTCTCGTACTCCACCAGCATGTAGCCCCCGTCCCGCAGCCGGAAATGCTTGACGGATTCCTCGCGCAGCGCGTCCTCCTCGCCGACGATCTCCGCATCGTCGTCCTTCATGGACACCGTTTCGCTGTCTGTACTGATGTCCAGATCGTTTGTTTCGTCGCCGACACCGAATGCCACCACCGGCAGCAGCTGCACCAGCAGCGTCAGCACAAGGATGAGGGATATGCTCTTCTTTACGCCTTCTTTCATATTTCTTTACCCCACAAAGTAAAAATTTGTACGTTTCTGTAAAAAAATGAAACGGATTGATGTAATTATGACAAACCCGTTTTCCTCTGTCAATACTGTTTTTATATTTTCGATAGAATTTATTAGAAAATATAATCGTAAAAGATGACCATGAAAAAACGTTCTCCTTCTCTCCGCTATAATGTTCGCATGTTTTTTGTTTTGGGGCTTGACTTTTGTTAATGGATCTTCATTAT
>JAEXLD010000053.1 GCA_023445445.1 Bacillota bacterium | reverse complement strand
ATTAACGATCTGGGCTACAGTAGCTCCAGCGGTAGGATCTACATTTACCTTTACGCTAGAGGCATTAGATACCGCTGTTACAAGATCCACCATAAGGGAGCTTACACCGATACCATTAAATGGAGGCATATAATCCGCTGTAGCGGTACTCTCATCTGCTACTGAGATACTGTAGAGGATCTCTCCAGCCTGTGGATCATTTGCATAAAGTCCTAAGTTTCTTACATAATAACCCTGCCCTAAGGTCTGATTAGAGAAACTAGCGGATACTGTAACATTAGATCCATTCTTTCTCACTACAGAGGCTACCTTTTCCTCCTGTTTGATAGTACCGATACCTGTCATACTTGCCAGATCTCCAGATAGCTTAGCATCGGATACCTTGATCTTAGTAAACTCCAGCTTAGTAGTACCTGCTACCACTTTTGCTAAGAGTTCCTGTCCTTTTTTTGTGATTACTGCACTCTTAAAAGCACCCATTTTATCACACTCCTTTTCTTTAATTTATTGTAATAACTGTAGCTGTGTTTACAGGGCTTGCTACAGTAGTATTACCGCTGTTAGTTGCTTTGCTGTTAATATCGTGGGTAATGATTTTTGTAAACGCCATTCCAACGCCTACTCCCTCATAATGAGGGCTTGTTACCTCATCCTTTACAGCTATATCCATTGTGATAGCTCCAGAGGAGCCTCCTGTAGATAATGCCTGTGCTACATTGAGATCTGAGCTCTTATTTACAGTACTCTTTATATCGTGAGTGATAATGTGAGTACCAGCTCTGCCTAAGCCTACACCGTAGTACATAGGGCTCTCTGTAGCTATCTTAGGGTTAATATCGTTTGTGATCTGATACCTCATAGCCACACAGGATACTACCGCCACACTAAAAGGAGTTGTATTTCCCTCCTCCAGAGTGTTTTTAAGATCCAGCACCAGATTACAGGGGATCATATCCTGCAAAATAGAGGAGATCGTATCAAACGCCCCCTCTATCCCTAAATGAGTTATAATCTCTAAAAAATAATTTTTATAATCTGGATTAACGCTAAAGTTATCATCTCCACAGATACTAATAAGCCTGTTATAAAGCTCTTTCTCCGTATAAGGTACTTTATCATTCCACTTAACCAGCACATTAAAACGCCTTGTTTCTAGGCTGGCTCCTGCCTCTGGGTAAATACCCATCATATCCTCAAAACGCTTAATACCGTACTCATCCGCTGTTTCTATAAACATATTGTTAAGAGTACGCTCAATCTGTTCTAGGATGTACTTAAGCTCTGGCGTTTCCGCCTTTGCTATCTCCTTAAACTCTTTAAGCTGTCGGAGTACAGGCATCCAATAGCCTAATAGATCAATCTCTCTAGCCAATATAAACACCTCCTAACAGAGGTATCTCCTCCTGTGCTAAGGCTAAGTTACTGGCTACATCGTTTAGCTTTGTATCCGCCACATCTAAGATCCCATCCAGATTAAGGAGCCTGTTTTCTATCTGAGAGATACGCACTACTAAGTTACCTTTCTCCCAGTTTTTACGCATTTCTAAGAAATACGCCTCCAGAGTTTCCTCCGCCTTAGGTTTTACCTGTGACCACTGGTAGCCATCATTTAGAGTTATTCTGGATTTTATGTTTACTGTCTTACCCACAGCGGATACTACTGTTACGGTATGACCTATAGGAGCTATGCCACTACCTGTACCCTGTGGATCTGGATCTATAGCCTCCTGCACCGCTTTTACCAGTGTACTAGATGCTACTCCAAAATCACTATTGATAATGATTAGCTTAACAGTGCCTCCCCCATTCCATACAGGGATAACCACTGTACCGCCTACACCATCCAGAGCATCGGTTTTCTCTACATAATCCTGCTTATTACCGCCAAAAGGGTTACTATCAAAGGAGTTAAGGTATCGTGTCCTTAGAGCCTCTGTATCCTCTTCATCCTCCGCTGGGATAAGGAGCTCTGTAAGCTCTCCAGTAAGATCCTTATCAATGTACTCAATGGAGCTAAGCTCTCCAAAAAATTTATTGCCATTAGTACCCTCTGTTTCACACTCCATCTGATAATAAAAATAGCCATCGGCACTCTCTATAAATGCTGTGGCTACATAGTTAAGCTCATTCAGATTAAATCTGGATCCTATAGGGATCTCCATATTAAATTTACCCTTTAGAGTAGCCTTAGTAGCCTCATAAGGGATAATACCTCTCTCCTTACAGCGGAGGATTAGAAACTCTCTTACTGCGGTATCTGCATACCCATTATTTACGATATTACTTAGCTGGATATATACATCTGCGTGCTCTGCGGATACAGGGGCTATAGCGTTCATAATAACGGAGCCCTCACGCTTATCTACATCACTTGCCACCCTTGCTAGGGATCTATCTAATATATTTTCGTATGTCTGATCCTCATACATCCATTTCCACCTCCTTACTACCTACATCTGTTACCAGAGTAAATTTTATGTGGAGTACATCTTTAATCTGGGATACCTCCAGATCTTGTACTCCTGTTATGTGCTCATTCTCAAATAAGCACTCCTCCATATACCGCCTTACCTCACTGTTAAGGTACTCCTCACTGTAGCTATATCCGATGAGATCATAAACCTCATCCCCATAACCCCAGCTATATATAATCCAGCGGTATCTCTTAGCCTTAAGAGCTAAGTAAGCCCACACACAAAGAGCATCTACACCAGTTACAATCCTCCCTGTGAGTGTGCCTTTTTCAAAGTCGATCTCATACTCACGGATAGAGGAGGCTGTTACCTCTTGATCCGTTAGAGTAAGATCCTCCGTTGTTACAAAAGGAAATAAACTCATTTACGCCTCCACCACCCTTGCTATGATTACATACTTGTTATTATCATTAAGTTTCTGTACCAGCACCATATCCCCAGCCTTAAGCCCATCGGTATAGGTTATCTGGCTCTGTTTCCATGCCCTAGTATCTGGATCTGGGTTATCCTTACTGGCAAAACCGTTACTCTGTGTAGTATCCACAGATACTCCAGATACATAAGGTACTTTTATTTGTCTGGTATACCCTGCTACTAAATAATCTGCTATATACAGATCCTCAGCATTGAGTACCAGATCATCTATCTTTACGCTGTTAGAGCTTTGCATTATTCCTTGCTGGGCTAAGGTAGGATTATCTTTAGCTCCCTGTGATCGCATCATCTCTAGCACTTCTGCATATTGATGATCGTTTTTCATGTTATCCCCAGTACCAGCCATGCTATCCCTCCTTAGTATCCATCATTTGTTTTAGAGTTACTGTTAAGCTCATGGTAGCTACTCCATTTTGCCATGTATGAGTATCTGCATCTATCCACACTACACCGCTGAGCCCTGTAGAGCTATCTCTCACTACCGCTCCTGCTCCTGTTACTG
>JAEXLD010000050.1 GCA_023445445.1 Bacillota bacterium | reverse complement strand
TATCACATTTTTATTAAATGTTTTCATAATGATATTATTATGCGCAAAAAAGGAAGTTCAAATACGAACTTCCTTTTTTAAATCGGCTAGTATCAAAATTTATTTTGATACAGCCCCTTTTTTATTTTTAGTAATTTAAACATCTCATATTATTTTCTTTATTCTTAAAATGATAATTAAATTTATACATATGATAAAAATAACTTTTAATAAAGAAAGATATTATCATTAAATTAAAAATAAAAAGGGATAAGAAGAAATATCAACAATTGGCATGATAAATGCTAGAAATATTAATAATTCTAATTATATTGGAGGGAAGATTAATGATTCTAATAGGAAATGGTAGGGTTATTACACAGAATTCAAAAATGCCATTTATAGAAAATGGAGCTGTAGCAATAAAAGATAACTTAATATTAGAAGTAGGAGATTTTAATATATTAAAAGATAAATATAATGATTATGAGTTTATTGATGCTAAAGGCAAAGTTATAATGCCAGGACTCATAAATACTCATCACCATATATATAGTGCCTTTGCTAGAGGGATGGATAATAAGGAAAAGCCAGCAGAAAATTTTAAAGAAATATTAGAAAGATTATGGTGGAAATTAGACAAAAAGCTAGGGCTTCAGGAAACTAAATATAGTGCATATACAACTTATATAGATTGTATAAAAAATGGTGTTACTACAGTTTTTGATCATCACTCTAGTCCAATGAGTATAACAGATAGTTTATTTACAATAGGAGAAGTTAGCAGGGAAATTGGTATTAGAACTTCACTATGCTATGAAGTTTCAGATAGAGATGGATTAGATAAAAGAAATGAAGGAATTAATGAAAATGTAAACTTTATCAAATATGCTAATAAAGATAATAATGATATGATAAAAGGTTTATTTGGTTTACATGCATCTTTTACATTAAATGATAATACTTTAGAAAAATGTGCACAAGAGATAGTTGGATTAAATTCAGGATTTCATATACATGTAGCTGAAGGAGTGAAAGATCTAGAAGATTCATTAAAACGCAGTGGTAAAAGAGTTGTAGAAAGACTAAATGATTTTGGGATACTTGGAGAAAAAACTTTAGCCATTCATTGTATTCATATTAATAATAAAGAAATGGATATTTTAAAATCTACTAATACAAGTGTAGTTAATAATCCAGAATCTAATATGGGAAATGCAGTTGGTTGTTCACCAGTTTTGGAAATAATTAACAATGGAATTAATGTAGGTATGGGAACAGATGGATATACCAGTGATATTCTTGAATCAATGAAGGTTTTTCCTATAATACAAAGACATAATAATTGTAATCCTAGTATTGCCTTTAATGAAACCTTTAAAATGTTATTTCAAAATAATAGAATTATTGCAAATAATTATTTTGAAAAGGAAATTGGAATTTTAAAAGAAGGGGCTTTAGGGGATGTAATTATACTAGACTATAATCCATTAACACCTATGAATTCAAGTAATTTATTTGGACATATGTTATTTGGTTTTACTGGAAGGTCTGTTATTACAACTATAATAAATGGAAAAGTAGTAATGAAGGATAGAGAATTAATTAATATAGATGAAGAAAAAATATTTGATACATCAAGAAAGCTTGCAAATAAGTTATGGAATCAAATGTAACAAATTAAATTATATATTAAAAGGTGGAGATAAAATGAGCGATGTAATGAAAGTAATATCCTTTGAAAAACTTTTAGAGATTACTCTTAAAGACTATTATACAAAGGGTAAGATATTTGAAATAGAAGAAAAAAACTTTTATAGAGATATTGATAATAGTATAGAAATGAATTTTTGTAATGAATACTTAAGATTCCCAATAGGCCCAGCTGCAGGACCACATACACAATTAGCACAAAATTTTATAGCTGCTTATTTAACAGGCTGCAGATACTTTGAACCCAAAACTGTTCAAATAGTAGATGGAAAAGATATGCAAGAAATTATAGCAAGACCATGTATAGATGTTAAAAATGTAGGATACAATGTTGAATGGTCTACAGAGCTAACCGTTAAAGAAGCAAAAGAGGAGTATATTAAAGCATCTATTTTATTACAAGTAATAGCAATAGAACTTGGACTATCAGATTTAAAGGATTTTATATTTAACATAAGTGTAGGTTATGATTTAAATGGAATAAAATCAAAGAAAATATCAGATTTTATTGATGATTTAAAGGATTGTAAAGATACTAATATATATAAAGAAGCCATAGGAGTTTTAAAGAAGAACATAAAAAGTTTTAAAAAGTTTAAGCTAGAAGATATAGATAAAATCTCAACGAACATTACAAATATTATTACTCTTTCTACTATGCATGGCTGTAAGCCAAGTGAAATTTTAGATATTGCAACTTATTTAATAGAAAATAAAAAGATAAATACATTATTAAAATGCAATTCTACCTTATTGGGGTATAGTAATGTAAGAAAAATTTTAAATGATTTAGGATATGAAGATATAGAATTAAGCCCTAAAGATTTTGAAAATGATTTAAAGTTTGATATTGCTAAAGAAATAATATCAAAATTACTAAAGGTTGCTAAAGATAATAATCTAATATTTGGTGTTAAATTAACTAATACTCTGCCTGTAATAAATAATAGAAATATTATGCCAGGGGATTCAATGTATATGTCTGGTAAACCACTTTATCCTATAGCTATAAATGTTGCTAATATAATAGCTTCTGAATTTAAAGATATAATAATATCCATGTCAGGTGGAATAGATAAAAATAATGTATTAGAGGTTTTTGATACAGGGATTGCCCCTATTACTATAGCAACATTATATTTAAAGCCAAAAGGATATCTAAATAATAATGATGTATTAAATGAAATGAAAAAGCTAGAGGAAACTACAAAAGAATTGAATTTAGCAAAACTTAATATTTTAGCAAATAAAGCAAAGACAGATAATAATTATAGAAATAAGGGGAATGGCAAGGCAATAGAAGATAAGCTTGAGACTTTTGATTGCTTAAAAGCTTGTGGAATATGTGTAGATGTATGTCCAAACAGAGCTAATATGAAGGTAAAGGTTCCGGAACTTTCGGCTGATTATCAAATAGTTCATATTGAGAAAAATTGTAATGAATGTGGTAATTGCCATATGTTTTGTCCTAAGGGTGGATACCCATATTTAAAGAAAACAACTCTTTATAAGGATTTAGATGAGTATAATAATTCTAGTAATACTGGTTTATTAAGAATTGGAGAAAGCAAATTAATTTTAAGAGATAATGGTGAAGAATATATATATGAAATTAATTCGAAAGAAAATAAGAATAATTTAGAAATTACCTCTGAAAGAATTATTGAAGAGTATTCTTATTACTTTGAATAAATAACTGAATTTAACAATAATTAATTAAAGAAAAAGAATATAAGATAAAATACTAATAATTAGGAGGAATAATATAGATGTATAGTTTTAACCTCAATGGAAGAGATATCACTGTAGAAAATGATATGCCTCTACTTGATTACTTAAGAGATGTAGAACAATTAACTTCTGTAAAAAATGGATGTGCTGAAGGGGCTTGTGGAGCTTGCATGGTTTTAATAGATGGTACAGCTCAAAGAGCATGTCTTCAAAAGCTAAGCAAAGTAGATAATAAAGAAATAATTACTGTTGAAGGAATAAATGAAAGAGAAAGAGATGTTTTTGCCTATGCCTTTGGTAAATGTGGAGCTGTTCAATGTGGATTTTGTATTCCTGGTATGGTTATTAGTGCTAAAGGACTTTTAGATAAAAATTTAAATCCAACTGAAGAGGAAATAAAAATTGCTTTAAAAGGTAATATGTGTAGATGTACAGGATATGTAAAAATAATAGAAGCTATAAAATTAGTAGCAGAATTTTTAAGAGATAATAAAGAAGTTCCCAAAGTATATTGTAAGGGATTAGTTGGAGAAAATTTACCAAGAATAGATGCTGAAATAAAGACTTTAGCAGTAGGAAAATATGCTGATGATCTATATTTTTCTAATATGATTTATGGAGCAGCTTTAAGAACAAAATATCCTAGAGCTATAATAAAAAATATAGATACAACAAAAGCAAAGAGTCTAGATGGAGTATATGCAGTAGTAACAGCTAAAGATATTCCTGGTGATAGATATATAGGACATTTAGTTCAAGACTGGCCAGCTTTAATTGATATTGGTGAAACTACAAGATATTTAGGAGATGCTTTAGCATTAGTTGCAGCTAAGGATAAAAAGACGTTAAAAGAAGCATTAAGTCTTATAGAAGTAGATTATGAAGAGCTAAAACCTTTAACAAATCCTAAATTGGCAATGGCAGAAGGTGCAGGAAATATTCATCCCAATGGTAATATATTAAGTAAACAAACATTAAAAAGAGGAAATGTAGAAGAAGCCATAAAAAAATCAAAATATGTAGTAACAGAGAAATATAGTACTCCACCAACTGAACATGCATTCTTAGAACCTGAATCTGCATTAGCAAATTATGAAGATGGAATTTTAACAGTGTATACTGGTGGACAAGGCATCTATGATGAATTAAGAGAAATAGGAAAGTTACTGAATTTAGATAAAGATAATCTTAGAATTAAAAGCATGCTAGTAGGAGGAGGCTTTGGCGGAAAAGAAGATATGAGTGTTCAGCATCATGCGGCTTTACTTGCATATTACACAAAAATGCCTGTTAAAGTAACCTTAAGTAGAAAGGAAAGCATTATAATTCATCCAAAGAGACATGCGATGGAAATGGAATTTACAACTGCTTGCGATGAAAATGGAATACTTACAGCCATTATAGCTAGAATAGTTTCTGATACTGGAGCTTATGCATCTTTAGGAGGACCTGTTTTACAAAGAGCATGTACTCATGCAGCAGGACCTTATAATTATCAAAATGTAGATATAGAAGGTATAGCAGTTTATACTAACAATCCACCAGCTGGGGCTTTTAGAGGCTTTGGAGTTACTCAGTCATCCTTTGCCAATGAATCTAATATTAATAAACTTGCTGAATTGGTTGGTATCTCTCCGTGGGAATTTAGATATAGAAATGCAATTAGACCAGGACAAGTATTACCTAATGGGCAAATAGCAGATGAGGGGACAGCCTTAGTAGAAACTCTAGAAGCCGTAAAAAATGATTTTTATAGTAATAAACATGTTGGAATTGCTTGTGCATTTAAAAATGCAGGGTTAGGAGTAGGAATACCTGATACAGGTAGATGCAAGATAGTAATAAAAGATGAGAAAGCTATTATAAGAACTTCTGCAGCTTGTATAGGACAAGGAGTTGGAACAATAGCAACACAAATTCTTTGTGAAACTGCTGAATTAAATCCCTTAGATGTTCATTTTGATTATCCAGATACCTTTAAAACTCCAAATTCAGGAACTACAACTGCATCAAGACAAACTGTATTTACAGGAGAAGCAACAAGATTAGCTGCATTAAAATTGAAAGATGCTCTAAAGAATAAATCTTTAAGAGAATTAGAGGGTGAAGAATTTTTTGCTGAATTTTGTCCTAAAACGGACCCTATGGGAAGTGAAAAAGAAAATCCTGTAAGTCACGTTGCCTATGGATATGCAACTCAAGTTGTAGTCCTAGATGATAATGGTAAAGTAGTTAAAGTTATAGCAGCACATGATATTGGAAGAGCAATTAATCCTATTGCAGTTGAAGGACAAATTGAAGGCGGAGTTGTTATGGGACTTGGCTATGCACTAACAGAAGATTATCCATTAAAGGATAGCATTCCTCTTGCTAAATTTGGTACTTTAGGTTTATTTAGATCAATATCTATACCTGAAATTAAATCTATTTTAGTAGAAAAAAATAAGGAAACCTTAGCGTATGGGGCTAAAGGCGTGGGAGAAATAGTTGTAGTACCAGTAGCACCAGCAATGCAAGGGGCATACTATAAATTGGATGGAAAATTTAGAACTAAACTTCCTCTTGAAAATACATTTTATAGAAAAGTTAAAAAATAAATAATAAGGATAGCCTTAAAATTTTAGGGTTATCCTTATTATTTACATTAAACCTAAATAAAAAATTTTGTATTTATGTAATAATTGGTATATACTAATAGAGGTTAATAATTTTTAGGGAGATATAATATGTTAGTTAAGATTGATAATAAAGTGAAATTATGGAGCAGAATAGTACTTATGTCTATTATTTGCACCATAATTATTTTTCAGTTTAGTAAGATACTTTCAGATTTTGATATAAATACTTTTTATACATATAGGGACAAGCTTACCTTAATTAGATTAAGTTTAATTGGAATTTTAGGAATAGTATCTTATTTACCATTGTCATTATATGATTTTATTATAAAAGATACTTGTAAAATATCATTAGATAATAAAAGTCTTTATAAGTCATCTTGGATTGCAAGTTCAATTTCAAGTATAGTTGGCTTTGGGGGAACAGCGGCAATTGCTTTGAAAAGCTATTTTTATTCTCCATATATTAAGGATAAGGCTGCCTTAGTTAAAGAAATTTCCAAAATGGTATTATTAAATTTCACAGGATTTTCTACAATTTGTTTTATATATTCTATCTCTAATATAAGAAGTTTAAATAAAATTGAATTTGTAAATCTAGGTATATTATTGGCTGGTTTATATGCACCATGTCTTTTATTATATAACCTAATTAGATTAAGAAATCATAAAACAAAAGAAAGTGGAATTAAAACTATTAAGGTAATGATACTTTCTATACTTGAATGGTTTGCAATGGCAATGTTATTGTTCTTTATACTTAAACTATTAGGAGCTTCACTTCCTTTAGCTAAAATATTTCCAATTTATGTTGTATCATCAGCAATAGGCCTTATTAGTATGATGCCAGGAGGAATTGGAGGCTTTGATATAACTTTTATATTAGGAGTTGGATCCTTAGGTATAAATAAAGAAGAGGCTTTACTAGCTTTAGTTTTGTATCGTATAAGTTATTATATAATACCTTTAACAGTAGGTTTGTTTATATATTTTTATGAGAGAAAGTTTAAAGTTAATAAAAAATAGCTATAAATATAAATTATAGCTATTTTTTTATGCCTATATGCATTAAATATTAAAGAGAATTATAAGATATCTATAGACATTATAAAAAATTATGATGAAGTAAAATACTCTATGTGATATACTAATATTATAAAGGCTTAAATATTATTCGGAGAGTTTATGAAAAATATTCATATTAATTTGAATATGGATATGTTGTAATTTTAGTACATATTGAAAAAATATAAAAATTATAACACTATAATATATAAAGGGGTTTACAAGATATAGTAATATTAAATTTAAGTAATATTTTTTTATATGGCTATAAGTTCTAAAGTAAAGTAAATATAAAATTAACTATAATCTAAATTCATATATAGCAAAAATATAATTATAGCTATTAAATTATAGAT
Source organism: Bacillota bacterium (assembly GCA_023445445.1). Taxonomy (GTDB): domain Bacteria; phylum Bacillota; class Clostridia; order Clostridiales; family Clostridiaceae; genus Clostridium. Next base: position 81,323 of record JAEXLD010000050.1, on the reverse strand, counting down.
TTAGTTATATATGAAAAAGCAATAAATATCTTTACTTTCCTTAATAAATTATTATTTATTAAGGATAAAAACATGCCTAAAAATACTTATGTAGTTATACTATGGGTATTTTAAATAAATTAAACATTTATATTAATTACACTGGTAATAATAAAATTGAGTTATAACAAAATATTAATAAATATGAGAAATAAAGGTTACATATATTTTTAATAGTAATCTAGTTATAATTCTAAGTATAATAAGTGCTAAAATTATTTAACATTTTGATACTCCTTAAAATAATAGTCAATGCTTCTATATATAGAAGTATTTAGGTTAAAAGGCAGATTAGTATAAGTAAACAGAGAGCTTTATTTATCTATTTGCAAATAGAAATAATAAAGAAGTAAATTAGAAATTCAATATACAATATTAAGATTAAGTATATTGAAACATTATTTTTCGTAAAGAGTAAAATATAATATAATGGTTTTGGAGTTGAAATGATGAATAATTGTATAGAAAATATGAATTATAAAACTAAAATGTATATAAAGGCATCTTGTAATGAATTCTATTTAGAAGAAGAGATACAATTAGTTGCATTGAAAGAATCCATCTATGGAATAGAAGAAATTAAGGATGTTGAATGGGAATTTAATTGTAAAGATAATGTAGTTTTATTAAAGAGAAACGTAATAAAAATTAAAGAAATTAAAGAAGAATTAAAGAATATAGAAGTTAGTTTTATTGATATAGTTTCAGGAGTTAAAATATCAAGAATTTTCCCGGTAATTTTAGAAAAAAGAAAAGATACATTAGTTCACTTTATTAAAAATGATGGGGATTATTCAGGCAGTGGATATATATGGGATCTTTGGACTTTTTCAAGTGATGGAGTTGCTTCTGATGTTCAATTACTTGATAAAAGTGACTTTGGTAGATGTGCTTTTGTAAAAGAAAAAAACGTAATTGCAAGAAAAAGAGCATGGGGAAATGATTGGTCAGAGCAAACAATGACATTTGAAATTCCTAGTAAAATTAAAAACTGTTACATTGTTTATGGTGAAAATAGATTAATAACAGATTTAAATGAGTTAGTGGATTATATAAAACCAAGAATAGAAGTTGCAATAATGGATGACAGTAAAAGTATTGTAGCTTTTCTATCTAGAACCCCTATGGATATTACACAATTTTATATTTATATAAATGGAGTTAAGCAAGAGAATGTTCAGTATATAGTTGATAATGTATTAAAGAAAGTAGAATTTATCAATTTAAATTTAGATATTTCTCCAAAGGATTTAATTGAAGTTAGAGCAAGTAATACATTTATATCCTGTAAGGTTACTATGAGAGGTTATTTAGATAAGTTTTATTATAAAGAAAATGATATGGGAGTAACCTTTTTTGAAGATAAAATAAGGGTAAGGGTATGGGCTCCTACTGCAGAAAAAACTGAATTATGCCTTTATAATAAATGGTATGATACAGTAGAAAAAAGCAAGTATGAAATGATTTATGAGCCTCTAAGTGGGACTTATACCTGTGAGTTAAATAGAGAAGACAATGAAGGCAAATTCTATATGTTCAAAACTATATTTAGGGAATTGGATATAAATGGTTATGAATATAAGAAGGTCAATTATGCAATAGACCCATATGCTAACGCAGTTAGTGTTAATGGACGAAAAGGTTGTTTAGTAGATTTAAATAAAAGTAACACTATGCCAGAAGAATGGCTATTAGATAAAAGGCCAGAACTTTTAAGGAAAGAAGATAGTATAATTTATGAAGTGCATATAAGAGATTTTACTATAAGTGAAGATAGTGGTATAAGTAAAGCTTTAAGAGGTAAGTATTTAGGGTTAGCTAAAGAGGGAACATCATTAATAGATTTTAATGATAATATAGCTGTAAAAACTGGAATTGATCATTTAAAGGATTTAGGAATAACACATTTGCATATTTTACCAATATTTGATTTTGGTTCAGTAGATGAGAGAAGGACTCATAAAAAAGAGAATAGAAGTTGGGGCTATGATCCTAAAAATTATAATGCACCTGATGGTAGTTATTCTAGTGACCCATATTCTCCTATTTTAAGAATAGTAGAACTTAGGAGTATGATAAATACCCTTCATAAAAACAATATTAGAGTAGTTATGGATGTGGTATATAATCATATGCAGGAAACAACAAATTTAGATAAATTAGTACCAGGATACTATTTTAGATCTAATTATAGGGCTAGATATACAAATGGTTCAGGATGTGGTAATGAACTTGCTACTGAAAAGCCTATGGTAAGAAAATATATAATTGATTCTATAAAACATTGGATTAATGATTATAATATTGATGGATTTAGATTTGATCTTATGGGACTAATGGATGTTGATACTATGAAAGAAATAGTAAAATTATCAAATGAAGTAAATGATAATATATTACTATATGGGGAACCATGGAGAGGTGGAGATTCACCCCTTTCAAATGGTATAAGTAAAGGAATGCAAAGAGGGCAAGAATTTTCAGTTTTTAATGATACCTTTAGAGATTACATCAGAGGTAACAATTCTCCTTCTAATGGATTTGTTAATGGGAAACAACATGATGGAGCTACTGCTTGGAGCATAATAGAAGGATTGAAGGGTTCTATTAATACTATGACCTTAAATCCAGTAGAAAGTATTAATTATGTAGATGCCCATGACAACTATACTCTTTGGGATCAAATAGAAAAAAGCCTAAATCAAAATATTAAGGCTAATGAATATAGAATAATTAAAGAAGATGATATTTTTGATAATCATTTGGTAAGAAGAAATGTTCTAGCACTCTCTATAATTTTGTTATCTCAAGGAATACCATTTATTCAAGGAGGAGCTGAAGTATTAAGGAGTAAAAATGGTGATCATAATAGCTATAAAAGTCCTGATAATGTAAATGCTATATACTGGATTGATAAAGTTAAATATTATGAAGTATACAACTTTATAAAAATGCTAATTAAAATAAGAAAGAAATTTAAGGCATTTAGATTTGATAGAAGAGAAGATATTGATAAAATTGATATTAGTTTTTTAAATGGTGATGAAAAAGTAGGAGTAATTAAATGGCATTATAAAGATGAAGATGCTGTAGGCGGTGCAAAAGAAATAATTGTAGTATTTAATGCTACTGAATATGATAATTATGATATTAATAGATTTATTACAAATACCATAAGTGATGAGTGGAATATACTAGCCATTAATGAAATAATAAATGATGAAGTAATAATGACAGTAAAAAGAAATGAAATACCAACACTAAATTCCTTTTCTATTTTAATAATGTATGCATAATGAAAATCATATTTGTTGTATTAAAGGCAGGATAACTATCCTGCCTTTTAAATTTTTCATTTGAGACAATACCTTAATTTAACTGTAACTATTACTCTTTGATATTATTTTAGATATAGGCAATAGAGAAATAATAATTAAAATAACTAATAAATTCCCAGCTACAACAGATCCATTTACAACGAAGGAATAAAGTACTGGAGACCAACCATTTGGAGCAAATTCTCCAAAAAATAATACACCAGATATAAAGTGAAATATAAATCTTATAAACATTGCAAGGCTTGCACCTAATAATTTATTATTCTTAAAAAATCCAGCTAGTCCAACAGCCATAAATGGAAGAGGATAGTCAAATAATACTTGTATTGGATGCAATATATAAGGACTTATAATTAAGTATATTACTCCAAATAAGAAACCTGTTAGCATTCCTATTTCAGGTCCATACATAAATGATATTAAAAGAATGGGAACCATGCTACCAAGGTTAATGCTTCCAGCACCATTTGGTAAATCAACTAATTTAATAAGATGAAGTATTGTTGCTAGTGATAAAGCAATACCTATTCTTGTAATTACCTTAGTGTCTAACTTTATCTTCTTAAATCTTATAAGAGCTAAAATTATAAGTATAACTCCAATGAGAGTCGCTATAGATAAAGGACTATTGTAAATTTCACTAAAGCTTTCACTTAATGTAGTTAAAAATTTGTTCATAAAAAAACCTCCTTATTTAAATGCTAGGAGGTACAATATTAGTAATATTAAAAATAATACTAATACACACTTATGGCTTTCCTACGCTGGTATTACCCAGATCAGGTTAAAGAGGGTTAATGAAAAAATTCATTTCTCAGCACAAAGGCACCCCTAGCACTTAATTATTATGTTATAACTAAATTCTATATAATGTAATTTATAAAGTCAATATTAAATGCACAATGTTCTTAATAATATTAAATAACGTAATATTAGGATGGACTAATATAGATTTTAAAGTATAATATAAAGTAACATAATTTATATTAGAAAGGAAGAATGATATGAATACATTTGTAGAAAAAATGAAATCTAAACTAGAAAGTCCAAATAGAGTAAATCAATTAAAACCTAAGGAAACCTTAGAAAATTTAGGCTTTACTGAGGAAATGACTTTATGTGATATTGGTGCGGGGACAGGACTATTTTCTATTCCAGCTGCAAGTATAAGTAAAAATAATATTTATGCAATAGACATTTCAAAAGATATGATAGATTATTTAAACTTTAAAAAAAGTGAACTATCATTAGAATCTTTAAATCCTATAAAGGTAGATGGAGATAGACTTCCTATAGAAAGTAATACTATAGATTTAGCCTTAATGATAACAGTTTTACATGAAGTTAATGATAAGGAATGTACTTTAAAAGAAATTAAAAGAATTTTAAAAGATTCAGGTAAAGCATATATTGTTGAATTTTATAAGAAAGAAACTTCCTTTGGACCACCTGTAGATATTAGATTAGATAGTGAAGAAATAATAAAATTAAGTCAAGAAATAGGATTTGATTTTGTAGAGGAAATAAATATAAGTGAAAGCCTTTATGGAATTTTATTAAAGAATCAGTAGGATATAATGGTAATTTTAAATGAGGCTGTAGTAACAGCCTCATTTTTTAGCCATATCTATGAATTCTTTTAACTCTTGGTTCTGCAAGATAATCATAGGCAGAGGTCCAGTAAGGCAAAAGTGAAGGCTTATATTTTAATACATCCTTTAAAAATTTATCAAACAAATGATATTTAACTAGTATTTTTATTATATCCTTAGGATAAGGAGTAACTTTAGTATAAGGCTTTCTTGGATCAATAACTTGAATTTTTCCATTAGAGTTGACAAATATATGGGCATTTCTAAAGTTAATTCTCTTAAAATTAAGTTTTTTTAAGTCTTCTATTAAGTCTATTATTTCTTTAGATAAAGTATAAGGTAACCCATGTTTAGAAATATATTCTTTAAGTGTTATTCCACTCACATATTCTCGTATTAAGATATTAGAAAACCTTACAATAGAATTAGGGAAAAATCTACTATCAATAGTTTGCTTAAGTATTTCATCTTCTTTTTTTGCATTTTTAATATCTTTAAAGACTTTTAAAGCATAACCTTCAGGAGTTAAATAAACTGCACCTTCAGCACCTGAACCTAATAATTTTAGCCCTTGTGTATCTAAGAGGTAATTCATAGCATTCACCTATAAATATTGATTTTATTTATTATATGCAAATATTTTTATTATGTTAGTAAAGTAATTAACAAAATTTATATAAATAAGAGTATAAATTAATATGGTATAATTTAGTTATAGTAACACAAGAAAAGAGGAATAATAAATGTATTGGGAAATAAAAAAATTTAATGAGTTATCTACAGAAGAATTGTATAAAATTCTTCAGTTAAGAAGTGAAGTATTTGTTATAGAACAAGAATGTATATACCAAGATTGCGATAAAAAGGATATGGAAGCAACACATTTATTTTGTATTGAAGAGGGGAAGGTTATTGCAACCTTAAGAATACTTAATAAGGGGGTATCCTATAATGAAATTTCTATAGGAAGAGTGGCAGTTAAGAAAGAATATAGAAGAAAGAAATTAGCAAGAAAGTCTATGGAAATAGCTATAGAGTATGTTAAAGAAAATTATGGGAATAGTCCTATTAGAATTTCAGCACAATGTTATATTAGTGATTTTTATAAAAGCTTAGGATTTATAGAAGTTTCAGATGTTTATTTAGAAGATAATATTCCACATATAGAAATGTTATATAAAATGAATAATTAAGAATGGAAAATATATGATATATGCAGAAACTCCCAAGAGGGAGTTTCTAAAATTATAATTTATATTACTGATCTAATAGAATTTGTTTTTCTTTCATTATAATATTTATCTTCTTATAATAGGTTATCATAAGAGGAATACAAGCTGCAAACCAAGCAGCTGGATCAGCAAGTGCTATTCCAGTAAAATCTAGTAATAATGGAAGAGTAAAGGCTACAAAAGTTCTTGCAATCATTTCAGCAAATCCAGCCATCATAGGCACAAAACTTTCACCAATTCCTTGTAATGTATTTCTATAAATAAATATAAGTCCTAATGGTATGTAAAATATTGAAACAGTATTTAAATAATGTTTAGCATAAGATATAACTTCAATATCATTTCCAGTCATAAACATCTTAGTAAAAGTACCACCAAATAAAACTACAATGATTGTTGAAATTATACTAATTATTATACTAATAAAGGTGCACTTTCTAACACCTTCTTTTATACGATCAATTCTACCAGCCCCTAAGTTTTGTCCAGAATAAGTAGCCATTGCAACACCAAAGGTAACAGCAGGTTGCATAACTAATTGTTGGACCTTTGAAGCTGCAGTATAAGAAGCTATAATTTTTGAACCAAAGTTATTAAGAGCTCCTTGAAGTACCATTGCTCCAGCAGCAGTTATAGAAAATTGTAATGCCATAGGAACACCAATTCTTAATTGTTTTTTAGCATAATCTTTTCTAAATTTTAAGTGTTGTTTTTTTAATTTTAAGATAGCAACTTTTTTTACTATATGTATTGCACAAAGAATAGCAGAGATAGATTGAGAAATAATTGTAGCATAAGCAGCTCCAGCAACACCCATGTTAAAATTAACTATAAATATTAAATCTAATAAAATATTTAATATTGAAGCTATAATTAGAAAATATAGTGGAGTTTTACTATCACCTAATGCTCTTAATACACTTGCAAGCATATTGTAAAAAATTATAGCAATATTTCCAGCATAAATAATCATAATATAAGATAATGAATCATTAATAATATTTTCAGGCGTATTCATTATTTCTAATAATGCTCTAGCAGAGCCCATACTTAAGGCAGTTACTACAATAGTCATTATAATAGATAAGATTAAGGAAGTTGCAAAGGATTTTTTTACACCTTCTATATCATTTGCACCAAATCTTTGAGATACTAAAACTGCAAATCCACTAGTTAAACCAATTACAAAACCATTAACTAAAAAAGCCATGGCACCAGTAGAACCAACAGCTGCTAAAGCATCTACACCTAAATATCTTCCTACTATTATTGTATCAACCATACTATAAAACTGTTGAAAAATGTTTCCGATAAGCAGAGGAACTGAAAAAGTTAAAATAAGTTTTACAGGATTCCCTATAGTCATATCTTTTGTCAAGATTATTCCCCCTTCGAATAGTTTCTTAATACGTAATTTTAAACATATAAATAATAACATTGTAATAATTCATTAGCAACTTATTTTCAAATTTAGAAAATATTTAAGAAAGATCATAGAATTTTAAATTGAAAAAGAATTATTTTGTAAATATATGCTAAAATATATATAGCGAATTTGAAATTAATATTAAAGAGGTAAAATTATGGAAATAATTATAATGTCTAAGGATGAGTTAAGAAAATTTCTAGTTCTATATCAAGGTTTATATGTTAATAATACTTTTGTTTGTGAAGCGGGAATTAAGGACTTTATAAAAAGAGTAGGTTGTATTCAGTATGATCCCTTAAATGTTGTAGGTAGAAATGCAGATTTAGTTCTTCAGGCAAGAATTGAAAATTATGATTCATCAATGTTAGAGAATTTACTTTACAAGAATAGGGATTTAGTAGATGGATGGGATAAAATGATGGCTATTTATTCTTCTGAAGATTGGCCATATTTCAAAAGAGTAAGGGCTGAAAGAAAAAATGAAGTAGAATGTGTACTAAAAAATAGAAATTCAATTGAAGCAATAAATTATATTGATAGAGTAAAAGAGTATATCGAAATAAATGGCGCAACTATTCCAGCTAAAATTCATTTAGGTACCCTAGATAAAGGTAGATGGGGACATGGAAAGCTTTCAAGTGCAACAATGGATTATATGTGGAATATAGGGATGCTTGGAGTATCAGCAAAGAATAATACTCAAAAGAAGTATGATTTAATTGAAAGATTATTACCAGAAGAAATAGTATATAAAGAAGATCCTTTCAAAAATGATGATGAATTCTTTAAATGGTATATTAAAAGAAGAATAGGAAGTATTGGGGTATACTGGGATAGAAATGGAGAAGGCTGGCTAGGCAATTATATTTCTAATAAAAGCTTAAGAAAAAGAATATTAAATCAATTAGTAGAAGAAGAGGAATTAATACTTATAAAAATTGAAGGTTTAAAAGAAAACTTTTATATAAGAAAAGAGGATATAAAGCTTTTAAAGGAGTCAACTTCTATTAGTGAAAATAACGTAAGATTTTTAGCACCATTAGATAATATGATTTGGGATAGAAAGTTAACTAGAGAACTTTTTGATTTTGATTATACTTGGGAAGTATATAAACCCATAGATAAAAGAAAATATGGATATTATGTTTTACCTGTTTTATATGGAGATAAATTTATAGCAAGGTTTGAGCCAGAGATACATAGAGGAAAGGGACCATTAATAATAAAAAATTGGTGGTGGGAAGAAGATATTAAAGTTACTAATGATTGTTTAATTTCTATAAAAGTAGCATTAGAAAAGTTTTGTAATTACTTAAAAGCAGATGGAATATCTGATGAATCTCTATCAAAAATTTCAAAGGAGTTTAAAGATGTTTAGTTTTGATCATTTAGTAATAAATATAGATGAAGCTTTTCAAAAAGATAATAATTATATTAATGAAATTATAGATGCTGGATTCCCATATAAGCCAAGTTGGGGAAAAGGAACAAAAGGTTTTAAAGTTTCTAATTTATGGATTGGAAATGAGTATTTTGAAATGGTAAATATTTTAAGAGATGATGGTGGAGGATGGGTTAACTCTTGGACAGAACTATATAATAAGGGACATCGCGGATTAGTTTGTTTGATGCTAGATACAAAAGATCTAAATAATATTTATAGTTTACTGAAAAATAAAGATATAAATATCACTATACCAGAATTCTTGAAATTTAAATGGTTTTTTAACTTATTTACAAGAACTATGCCTTGGAGAAATAGTTACATTGATTTTTTTGAAGGGGTACCATTGCAAATTGGGTTTCAAGAAATGAAAGATGATAAATCACGAAAGTTTATGGACGAATATATGGTGCCAAATAGTAGAGAGAATGGTATTTTAGGAATAAAAAAAGTTTTAGTTAAAGGGCCTTTTACTAAAAATGATATAGAGTTATTAAAAAAGATATTTAATGATTATATAATTAATACAACTTCAATTACCATTACATTAGATAAGAACCAAACTTTAGTATTTAAAAAGGAAAAAGAATATAAGATTGATATTTTTACTCAATGTAATAATGAAAATTTAAAAAATAATAAAATAGAGATAGAAAATGTAACTATTTATAATTAGAGGCTGCAAGTACAGCCTCTATATTTTATGTTGTTGCAAATTGGCTATTATAAAGATTTGCATAAAAACCATTTTTATTTAACAATTCATTATGATTACCTTTTTCTATAATTTTTCCATCCTTCATTACTAAAATTAAATTAGCTTCTCTAATAGTTGAAAGTCTATGAGCTACTATAAAGGAGGTTCTTCCCTCCATTAATTTATTAAAGGCTCTTTGAATATAAATTTCTGTTCTGGTATCTATACTACTAGTAGCTTCATCTAAAATAAGCATAGGTGGCTTTGAAAGCATAACCCTAGCTATGCATAAAAGTTGTTTTTCACCTTGAGAAAGGGAACTATCTTCTGAAAGTATAGTATCATAACCCTTAGGCAATTTCATAATAAACTTATGAGCATGAGCTGCTTTAGCAGATTCTATAACTTCTTCTAAAGTAGCATCTTTTCTGCCATAGGCAATATTATCTCTAACTGTTCCAGAGAAAAGCCAAGTATCTTGTAGAACCATTCCATAAAGGCCTCTAGTACTAGTTCTAGTAATATCTTCAATATTAATATTATCTATTTTTATTTCTCCGGAATTAATATTGTAAAATCTCATAAGTAAATTAATTAAAGTAGTTTTTCCACAACCAGTAGGACCAACTATTGCAATTCTATCACCAGGATTTACATTTAAATTAAAATCTTCAATTAAAGGTTTATCTTTGCTATATGAGAAATAAAGATCATTTATATAAACATTTCCATTACAAGTTTCTAGACTAATAGCCCCTTCCTTGTCAGAAACTTCAGGAGCCTCATCTAATATTTTAAATACCCTGCTAGCAGATGCAAAAGCTGCTTGTAATTCAGTAATTACACCTGAGATTTCATTAAAAGGCTTAGTATATTGATTAGCATAGCTTAAAAATGCAGAAAGATTACCTATTGATAAATTTCCATTGATAGCACTTAAAGCACCTATAATTCCAACGGCTGCATATACAATACCATTTACAAATCTAGTAACTGGATTTGTAAGAGCTGAATAAAATTGAGCTTTTTGACCATATGTATATAACTTTTTATTAATTTCTTCAAATTCTTCTTCAGCTTTTTCTTCATGTGAAAAGGCCTTTACAACTTTCTGATTTCCTATAATTTCTTCTACAAAACCTGATAGTTCACCACGAACTTGAGATTGATTTCTAAACATAGAATGACAATATTTAGCTATAGTAGAAGCAGTAAATAAAGATATAGGAGTAATTATAACTACTATTAAAGCAATTTTTACATTAATTGATAACATAAATAGTAAAGTTCCTAGTATTGTTATTATACCTGTAAAAAGTTGAGTAAAGCCTTGAAGTAATCCATCAGATACTATTTCAATATCATTAATTACACCATTTATAATAGAACCATGGGAATTACCATCTATATATTTAAGGGGTAATTCATTTAATTTATTGAAAACATCAATTCTTAAATCTTTAATAGTTTTATAGCTTACTATATTTGTACATCTAGTCATTATAAGCTGAAATAATGAAGAAAATAATATAGTTAACAAAAATAGAATTAAAATATTAACAAGATTATCAAAATTAACATTACCCTTACTTACAATAAGATCTATACCTTTACCAATTAAAATAGGTGCTAATAAAGTTAAGCTAATGTTAATTACTGCACTAATAAAAGCTATAATTATATATTTATTATATGGCTTTGTGTATTTTAAAATTCTTTTTATTATAGTAGTGTTCAAAAGCTCACCTCCTAATTATTTAATTGTGAAGAATATATTTCATTATATACTTCGCAATTTTTAAGAAGATAATCATGAGTTCCTATTCCAGCTATTTCACCATTATCTAAAACTACTATTTTATCAGCATTTCTTATACTACTGACTCTTTGCGAAACTATAAGAACAGTCATATATTTAGTTTTTTCTTTTAAAGACTTCCTAAGTGCAGCATCAGTTGCAAAATCTAAGGCACTAGAACTATCATCTAAGATTAAAATTTCAGGTTTAGAAATTAATGCCCTTGCAATAGTAAGTCTTTGTTTTTGCCCACCAGAAAAGTTTTTACCACCTTGAAGAACAGGAGAATTATATTTTTCTGATAAAGAGTCCACAAAGGATTTTGATTGAGATATTTCTAGGGCCTCATTAACATCATTTATAGTAGCGTCCTCTTTTCCCCATTTTAAGTTATCTAAAATACTACCTTTAAACAAAACAGCTTTTTGAGGTACTATTCCAATTAATTTTCTTAACTCTTTCAATTTGTAATCTTTAGTATTAATTCCTTTAATAAAGATTTCGCCATTAGTTGTATCATAAAATCTAGGTATTAAATTTACTAAAGTTGATTTACCAGCACCAGTTCCACCAATTATACCGATAGTTTCATTTTTGCTAATGGTTAAGTTAATATCTTTTAAAGAATATTCATTAGAGTCATTATAAGAAAATGAAACATTTTTAAATTCAATTAATGAATTACTTTTGTTATTTTTATTAATATTTTTAGCATCACTATCAGTAATTGATGGTTCAATATTTAATACTTCTAAAACTCTATTTGCTGAAGTAGCACCTTTAGTTAAAATAACAATAAGTTGAGAAAATACAATTAAAGAAAGTAAAATTTGAGTTATATAATTTATAAAAGCAATTACTTCACCTTGAGTTAATGAACCTATATTAACTCTTATACCTCCAAACCATAAGATGGCAATAATAGCTAAGTTCATAATCATATATGTAATTGGATTAAGTAAAGCTGATATTTTACCTACATTAATAGAGGTATTAGTAAGCTCTATAGTAGCAGCTTTAAATCTTTCCTTTTCGTTATTCTCTTTAGAAAATGCTTTAATAACTCTTACACCTTCAAGGTTTTCCCTTGTAATCAAAGATAAGTTATCTAGTTTTCCTTGGATTACCTTATATAGAGGAAGAGATTTACTCATTACTAGATAAATTACTAAGGCAATTAAAGGTGTAGTTAACAAAAATATTATAGAAAGCTTTAAATCTATAGTAAGTGCCATTATAGTGGAGCCTATAATTATAAAGGGACTTCTTGTACCAAGTCTTATTAACATAGCTATACCTGTTTGAATTTGATTTATATCATTGATTAATCTAGTTATAAGAGTTGGAGTTCCAATTTTATCTATTTCAGAATGAGAAAGTTTATTAATATGTTTATATAGCTCACTTCTTATAGAAGTACCTGCACCTTGAGAAGCAATAGAAGCATAGTATTGGCATACTAGAGCAAAACCTAGCCCAACTGCTCCTAAAAGAATTAAGAGGCCTCCCATTTTATATACATAATTAATATCTTTATTAGCAACACCAATATCAATAATTTTAGCCATGACTATTGGAATAAAAAGTTCCAAAATAGCTTCTATTAATTTAAATATTGGACCAAGAATGGATTCCTTCTTATAGTCTTTCATAAAATAAATTAGTTTTAACAACAGCATCAGTCCTTTTAATAAATATTTAATAATACCCATTATATCATTATATAAAAATAATAAAATAATTAAATCCTTACAAAAATCAGGAATATCTTAATTATAAAAACTTTTGCTTTGAAAAATAATATAATATATTCTAAATGTTTTTTTGATGAGGTGTAATAATGAATTTTATGAAGAATTTTTTTAAAGGAGTAGCTATAAGTATATCTCAAATAGTTCCAGGAGTTAGTGGAGGAACTATTGCAATGATACTTGGGATATATGATAAATTACTTCATGCAGTTAATAATATTTTTAAAGATTTTAAAAATCAATATAAAATACTATTAGAAGTTGGAATTGGAGCTATTATTGGAATTATATTATTTAGTAATATAGTAAAGACTTTATTTGATAAATATCCTATTCCTATAGGCTATTTATTTATTGGAGTAATACTAGGTGGAGCACCACTTATTTATAGAAAGGCAAAAATTAGTAGTATTTATTGTATATCAATTAATATTATTTAAATTATTAGGGGATTTACGAAAAATTCATAAAGTTCAAACAATAATGCTTACAAAAAGTGGATATAATTATATAATAATAAAGTAATAAATTATAAATTGAAATAAAGGAGGTAGAGGTATGTTAAATTATATATTAGCAATGAATAAGAAAATTCAATATAAATTATGTTTTATTAGTAACTCTACCAGTGGAGATATTTTGTAATTTTTTAGAAGAAATTTAAATGATGTTGACACAGCCATGAGTTATTATACTCATGGCTTTTTATGCACTTAAATAAAGTGATATTAATATGACCTTGGGTAACTAAGGTCATTTTTATATAAAAAAATAAAATAAAGGAGGATATTTATTATGAGTAATTTAATGCTTGCGAAAAATAATAAGAAATTAGAGGTTAGAAGAAGAAAGGGAGGTGTTTTATATGATAAAAAACGGAGAATTTAATAATATTTTTACCAATTCAACAAGCAATATAGAATTTGAAAAATATTGCAAGAATGAAGGTTTAAGTTCATTACAAATTAAAAGTGAAATTTTTAATTTATACAATATAAGAAAAATAAATTTTTTCAAAGGCTTAGTGAAGCTATTAAAAAAAGATAAAAAATCAAATGAAATTATTAAATCAAATTAATTTTTATACTCAGCATCATTATTAGATGCTGAGTATATTATATTTATAGATAGAAAATAATATATTTAAAAGAAATTATCCCTATTTGACTATTTATTTTAATAGGTATATAATTAGTTAGAAGTCTAACAAAGTGTGGGTGAAATAATGAGTGAAATGAAACACGTAGGTAAAAAAATAAATATACTTTCTCATAAAATTAAAAGAAGAATAGGTAAAGTAAGTTTAGAATATGGAATTAGTGGCATGCAAGCTAAAATTTTAGGCTTTATATATGTAAATTCTGCTAATAGAGATATATTTCAAAAAACTATTGAAGAAGAATTTGATATAAGACGTTCTTCTGTAACTAGTGTACTTACATTAATGGAAAAAAATCAACTTATTAGAAGAGAAAGTGTATCGCAAGACGCTAGACTAAAGAAAATTATTATTACAGAAAAGGGGGTTGAAGTAAATAAAATAGTTTATGAAGAAATAAAATCAATAGAGAAAACTATATCTGATAATCTATCAGAAGAAGAATTAACTATATTTATTTCTAATTTGGATAAACTAATTAAAAATATAGGTGATTAATTTATTTAATAATTTAGTTAGAAATCTAACAAAGGATTTTAAATTTAAAATATATTAAACAAAAGGAGGAATAGTATGATAAAAAAATTAGCTAGCTATGTGGGAGAGTATAAAAAAGACTCTATTTTAACTCCTGTTTTTGTAGCTTGTGAAGTAGTACTAGAAGTTATTATTCCAGTATTGATGGCAAAAATAGTGGATAATGGAATTGAAAATGGAGATATGAAATATGTAACTATGTTAGGAATTATAATGTTAGTTATGGCATTTCTATCATTAACCTTTGGTGCTTTAGGAGGTAAAACAGGAGCGAAAGCATCTACAGGCTTTGCAAAAAATTTAAGAAGAGAAATGTTCTATAAGATACAGGACTATTCATTTTCTAATATTGATAAATATTCAACAGCTGGTTTAATTACAAGATTAACAACAGATGTTACTAATGTGCAAAATGCATATCTTATGATAATTAGATCCTTAGCAAGAGCACCTTTTATGCTTATTGCAGCAATGATTATGAGTTTTTATGTAAACTCTAAGATGGCACTTATATTTTTATTTGCAGCAATTTTCCTTTCAATAGCTTTATTTTTCATTATTTCTAATGCTCATCCAATATTTAAAAAAGTATTTAGAAAATATGATGATTTAAATGCTAGTGTTCAAGAAAACTTAACTGGAATTAGGGTTGTAAAGGCCTATGTTAGAGAAGGGCATGAAACAAGTAAATTCCATAAAGCCTCTAAAAATTTATATGATTATTTTATAAAGGCAGAAAAGATAATTATATTAAATGCACCATTAATGCAATTTACCACATATACAATTATATTATTCTTCTCATGGTTTGGAGCAAAATTAATTGTTTCAAATAATATGACTACTGGTGAACTTATGAGCTTATTTACTTACACAGGTAATATTCTTATGAGCCTTATGATGATATCAATGGTATTAGTTATGATTACTATGGCAAAATCATCTGCAGAAAGAATAATAGAAGTAATAAGTGAAGAAAGTGATTTAAAAAACTGTGATAATCCAATATATGAAGTTAAAGATGGATCCATAAGTTTCGAAAATGTTAATTTTAGTTACACTAAGAATAATGAAAACTTAAATTTAGAAAATATTAATTTAAAGATAAATTCTGGAGAAACTATTGGAATTATAGGTGGAACAGGAAGTGCCAAATCAACCTTTGTTCAATTAATACCTAGACTTTATGATGTAACTTCAGGTTCTTTAAAGGTTGGGGGCATTGATGTTAGAAATTATGATATAGAAACATTAAGAAATGAAGTTTCTATGGTGCTTCAAAAAAATGTATTATTCTCTGGAACTATAAAAGAAAATTTAAGATGGGGTAATAAAGAAGCAACAGATGAAGAAATAATAAGTGCATGTAATGCAGCACAAGCTAGTGAATTTATTGAAAATCTTCCTGATAGATATGATACACACATAGAACAAGGTGGTACAAATGTATCTGGAGGACAAAAGCAAAGATTATGTATAGCTAGAGCCTTATTAAAGAAACCTAAGATATTGATTTTAGATGATTCAACCAGTGCAGTTGACACTAAAACAGATTCATTAATTAGAAAAGCATTTAAAGAATCAATTCCAAACGTAACTAAAATCATTGTTGCGCAAAGAATTTCCTCTGTTGAGGAAGCAGATAAAATAATTGTTTTAAATGATGGTAAAATAGATGGATTTGATACCCATGAAGAATTATTAAAAACTAATGAAATATACAGAGAAGTATATGAAGGTCAAGTGAAAGGAGCTGATAAGGATGAGGCCTAGAATTGGACAAGGAATGAAACCTGGTAAGGTAAAGAACCCAATGAAAACTTTAAGAAGGCTCCTAGATTATATATTTAAAGAATATAAATTCAAATTATTTTTAGTTATAGTTTTAATAATAATTAGTTCTATTACTCAAGTTATAAGTACACTATTTCTAAAAACATTAATAGATGATTATATTACTCCATTCATAGGTAAGTCTAATGTCGATTTTGCACCATTACTTAAGACTTTAGTTGTTATGGCAATTATATATTATGCAGGAACATTATCAACTTATTTATATAATAGAGTTATGATTTTTGTATCTCAAGGTACACTTAAAAAAATTAGAGATGATATGTTTAAACATATGGAATCTCTGCCAATAGGATATTTTGATACTCATTCCCATGGCGAAATAATGAGTTTATATACAAATGATACTGATACCTTAAGACAAATGATAAGTCAAAGTATCCCACAGCTTGTGTCATCAATAATAACTGTAATAAGTGTATTTGTTTCTATGATAGTATTAAATATTCCTTTAGCACTAGTATCTGTTTTTATGATTTTAGTAATGCTTAAAGTTATTAAGACTGTTGGAGGAAAAAGTTCACTATATTTTGGTAAGCAACAACGTAATTTAGGAAAACTAAATGGATATATTGAAGAAATCATGGAAGGACAAAAGGTTGTAAAAGTATTTTGTCACGAAAAAGAAAGTAAAGTAAATTTCGATATACTAAATGAAGAATTAAGGGATAGTGCAGATAAAGCTAATACATTTGCAAATATTTTAATGCCTATTATGGGGAATTTAGGATATGTAAATTATGTTTTAACTGCAATAGTAGGAGGTTTACTTGCAATAAATGGGGTTGGAGGATTTACAATTGGTGCTTTAGCTTCATTCTTACAATTAACAAGAAATCTAAATCAACCAATAGGTCAAATGTCTCAACAATTTAATTCAGTTATAATGGCATTAGCAGGAGCTGAAAGAATTTTCGAGTTATTAGATGAACAACATGAAACTGATGATGGATATGTTACTTTAGTAAATGCTAAAATTGATGAAGAAGGTAATATTTATGAAGTAAATGAACGTACAGGAATATGGGCTTGGAAGCATCCACATAGTGATGGAACACTTACTTATACAAGATTACTTGGAGATATGGTATTTGATGATGTTGACTTTGGATACAATGATAAGAAAACTATCCTTCATAATATAACTCTTTATGCAAAACCAGGACAAAAGCTTGCCTTTGTTGGAGCAACAGGAGCAGGTAAAACTACAATTACTAATTTAATTAATAGATTCTATGATATCCAAGATGGAAAAATAAGATATGATGGAATTAATATTAATAAAATAAAAAAAGATGATTTAAGAAGATCTCTGGGTATTGTTTTACAAGACACTCATTTATTTACAGGAACTATAGCAGAAAACATTAAGTATGGTAAATTAGATGCAACTGACGAAGAAGTATATGCTGCAGCAAAACTTGCCAATGCAGATGTATTTATTAAACATCTACCTAATGGATATAATACTAAAATAACTGGAGACGGAGCTAATTTATCTCAAGGACAAAGACAATTAATTGCTATAGCAAGAGCTGCTATAGCAGATCCACCTGTATTAATATTAGATGAAGCTACATCAAGTATAGATACTAGAACTGAATCCATAGTTCAAGAAGGTATGGATAAATTAATGGAAGGTAGAACTGTATTTGTAATTGCCCACAGACTTTCAACAGTTAGAAATTCTGATGTTATAATGGTTCTTGAACAAGGAAGAATTATTGAACGTGGAAATCATGAAGACTTAATTGAGAAAAAAGGAAAGTACTATCAATTGTATACAGGAGCCTTTGAATTAGAATAAAGTAAAAATTAATAAAATAAAAGAGTATTTAAAATAATTAATGCTCTTTTATTTTATTTGAAAATTAACTTTTAAATAAAATACTCGTAAATGAAGATAATATAATAAAAAAATATAGCATGTGATATAATTAAAATGTTAATATAAAAAATTTATATATATATACTTATATATTGGTAGGAAGGAAATATTATAGAGAATGAGTGACTTTAGATATTTAAAAGATATAAGTGATTTTGTTTTTATAAAGGATGAAATACAAATAGCTGATATTATATTTATACCAGGAGGATCTCATGCTGAAGTGGCAGAAGAAGCAGCTATGCTATGGAAAAAGGGATATAGTAATTTGATATTACCCTCTGGCGCCTATTCAATTAATAATGGAACTTTTAGAGGACCTTCATCTAAAAAGGAAATCTACAATAAAAATTATAATAGTGAATGGGAGTTTTTAAAAGATGTCCTTATTAGGAACTCTGTAAGAGAAGAATGTGTATTAAAAGAAGATAAAGCAACCTTCACTTATGAAAATGCTATTCTTTCTAAAAGATTAACTGATTCCTTGGGATTGGAAATTAATAAGGCTATAATATGCTGTAAATCATATCATGCTAGACGTTGTCTTATGTATTATGAAACTTTATATCCATATACTAAGTTTATTATTAATCCAGTGGATATAGATAATATAACAAAGGATAACTGGTATAAAACTGAGAAAGGAATTAATTTTGTATTAGGTGAATTAGAAAGATATGGATGGCAGTTTAAGGATATATTAAAAGCATTATAAAATTTAATAAGGAATATAATTAAGAGATGATTATTATTATAAATAGTGATCATCTTTTTATTTAATAAAATAATATTGATAAACAATAAAAATATATTGAATAATTATAAATGGTACATTATACTATAATTGTAATAGAGGAGGTAGAGTTCTATGAAAGGAAATAAAATGAAAGATAAAAATATTAAGGGAATAATAAAGAATATATGGATAATCTCTATTGCTTTATTAGTAGTTAACAAGTTTATTCTATTTCAGTTAGGATTAAAAATTCTAATTTTAAGAATAAGCCCAAACCTTATAAATTATATTTTGTTTTTATTAGTATTAATATGTCCAATTTTCTTTTGGAATCCAATAAGAAAAAAAGTGGTATGGATTAAAATATCTTATAATATAATTGCTATAATTATAATTTTACTAAGTCTATTTAGTTATCTGTTTTTTTATAGTGAATATAAATATTTTACATTTGATTCACCATATAAAAATAAAACTTTAATTATAGAAGAAAACTCTTTTCTTTTATCAGGAAACAGCAATTTTTATGAAAGAAAGTTTGGAATTTTTATTAAATCACTAAATAAAAGTATATCAACGGATGATGGTTTTAGACCTTTTTCAAATGATCAATATAGAATAGAATGGATAGATGATAATACTGTAAAAGTAGAATATGACTTTGGAAGCAATGGTTTATGGAAAAGTGAAACTATATATTTAGATAAATAGTAAAGTTTATAAATGATATTGAATTTTATGGTAAAATTAATATATAAATTAATAGAAAAATAAATCAGTATTTGGGGGTGAGAAGAATGAAGGAGATAAAAGAAAGGATATTTTCTCAAGAGATTATTTTAAAAAAATATTTAGAAGACAATGA
This sequence comes from Bacillota bacterium, assembly GCA_023445445.1. Classification (GTDB taxonomy): domain Bacteria; phylum Bacillota; class Clostridia; order Clostridiales; family Clostridiaceae; genus Clostridium. Next base: position 60,964 of record JAEXLD010000050.1, on the reverse strand, counting down.
TATTCAAGGAATAAAAGAATTAGAAGATATTATTATTAATGAAGATAAAGTAAATTTGAAGCTAGAATTAAGCTATAGAAGTGAAATGAAAAAGGATTATGAAAATAACAGAAATGATATAAATGAATTTTTATTTTATATAAATAATAAAATTATAGGATATTTAGGAATTTCAAGTTTTGGAGGAAATATTGCTGAAATAAATGGAATGGTCCATCCTAAGTATAGGAAAAATGGCATATTTACTAAACTTATAAATTTAGCTTTAGAAGAATGCAGAAGAAGAAACTTTAATGAGATACTACTTCTTTGTGATGATAAATCAACATCTGCAATAAAGTTCATAGAAAGTAAAAATGGAATATATGCTTTTTCTGAATGTAGAATGAAGTGCTATGATGAAAGCTTTAAGGAAGGAAAGAAAGTAATTTCTTTAGTTAAAGCTCAAAATGAAAATATGAATGATATTAATAATTTAAATAGAATATTATATGGGAATGAGTGGATAGAGTTTATTATGCCAGAGGATGAAGAAAAGAATAATATTATTACTTATTTAATTAAGGTAGGTAATAAAATAATAGGAAGGATAAAGGTAAGTAAAAGTTTAAACTCAGCTTTTATTTCTGGTTTTGGAATTTTACCTGAATATAGGGGGAAAGGCTATGGTAAATCAGCTCTAGTAGAAACTTTAAATAATTTACACAATGAAAAAGTATACGATGTCCAATTAGATGTTGAAATAAGAAATAAAAGAGCTTTGAATTTATATAAGAATTGTGGGTTTAAGGAACAATCTGTTATGAATTATTACAATATAAGTATTTAAATATTCATATTATTAGAAATATTAGTGATTTTGTGGTATAATAAATATATGATGTATGTAGCTTCTAAGATTTTCAGCTGTAGAAGCTACTTTTTTAGTGTAAATAAATTTTTAAGGAGGAATAAGCATGTTTAAAATAAATGATTATGTAGTATACGGTCTAAATGGAGTTTGTATGATTGAAGACATAGAAAAAATGCAATTAAAGGATAAAGAACAAGAGTATTATATCTTAGCTCCAATTAATAATAAAAAAATGATTATAAAGATTCCTGTAGATAATAAAACTGTGGCTATTAGAGAACTTATGACTAAGAATGAGGTTATGAAATTAATAGAATGTATTTCTAAAAAGGAAACTATTGATATAGATGATTTTAGAAAGAAAAATCAAGAATATAAATCAATAATTAGAAGTGGTGATGTTTCGGAAATTATAAAGGTTATTCATTCAATTGATTTAGAAAAAGATGAAAAAGCATCTTTAGGAAAGAGGATTAATAAAACTGAGGATGATATTTTATTAAATGCTAAGAAGCAATTATATCAAGAAATATCCATTGTTTTAGGCATAAACATAAATGAAGTAGAAGAATACATAAAAAAATGTATTCAATAAAATGTTTAAATGATATAAGAATATTTCTTATTGTTATATAAGTAGATTTTTATTTAAAATGACTGCTACACAATTTAGTGCAACAGCCATTTTAGTTTACTTCTATGAGCCTAAGATTCTAAAGTAATATTTCCATTTTCAATTCTATATATTGTATCAACTAAATCAAGGATACGTTCATCATGAGTTACCATTAAAGCAGCTTTATTATATTTTTTAATTTCATCTTTAATCATAGAAACTACTTGACGACCACGATTTCCATCAAGGCTAGCAGTTGGTTCATCTGCTAGAATTATATCAGGATTATTCATTAAAGCTCTTGCTATTGCAACTCTTTGTTTCTCACCACCAGATAATTTAGCTGGATATTGATTTATTCTATCTCCTAAGCCAAAGTCTTGTAAAAGTTTATTAGCATGTTCGTTAATTTCTTTTGCATTTTTATTTTTAGAAAGCTTAGGTATTAATTTTAGCTGATCTATAACTGTTAAATATGGTATTAGTTGATGAGATTGAAATACAAATCCTATTTTATTTCTTCTTATATCAGCTAATTCTTTTTTATTTTTTTTACTTAAATTTGTATCTCCAATTTTTATTTCACCATTACTTGCTGAAAGTAAGGCACCTGCAATAGATAAAAATGTACTTTTACCAGATCCTGAAGGTCCTACAATAGCAACAAATTCGCCAGGCTTAACATTGATAGATACGTTATTTAAAACTGTATTTACGTTATCTCCGTCTTTATATTTTTTAGTTATATTTTTTAATTGAAGAGCATATCTTTCCATTAATAATTACCTCCTATTGCAGAAATTGCATCAACTTTTCTAATTTTCTTGATTGAAAATAGGCTACTTATTAGTGCTATTATTATAAATAATATTGATACTAAAGCTGCGTCTCTTGAACTTAAGACAAATGGCATACTAGCTGGTAGCATACTAGCTAAAGAAAATGTTAGAATATTTCCTATAACCATGCTTATTACTGAAAGCATAAATACTTGAGATGTTAAAGATGATGCTAAAGTTGACATCTTAGATCCTAAAGCCTTTAAAACTCCGAATTCAGGTAATTTTTGCATAGTTGTAATATAGAAGAACACACCAACTATAAATGATGATATTATCAATAAGAATACTAACATCATAATAATAGTTCCTTGTTCTGCTGAATATCCAGGAACATTATTAATTACATCAGCTTTAGTTAATAATACTTTCTTATCTAAATTATCATTAACAAAGCTAGTAAGTGAATCTTGGTTTTCTGTAGACTTATCCATATTAATAGCTACAGCTTGAAAGTTATTATATTCTCTTCCAGTTGCAGAAGTCATTATTTCTTTATAGGTATCTAAAGATATAACTCCTACAGACATATGTCCATACATTTGATTTTTAGTAAATCCAACTACTTTCAATTCTAAATCAGAAGATGAATCTTTAATTATATCACCTATCTCTATACCATCTTCTTTAAATGAATTATTTAAAACAATTTCTTTATTATTATTTAAAGTATCTCCATCAATAACTTCAGGCATTAGAAATGCTGATGGATCAATTGCTAAGTAAACTATATTAGTTTTCTTATCTACAGAGTCCATGGTGAAATTACTTGTAAATAAATTGATAGGAGTAGCATTTTCATCTAATTCTATTAAGTCATTAGAATTATTTAAATTTGTTACATCATCATCTGTAAAAGATGAACGACTTATTAATTTATCTGCTGAATCCGATAATATATAATAATTTGCTTTAGAGTTTTCAACTGTAGATACAGTAGCAGCAGATAACCCCTTAGCAATTCCTGCTAAAAATAATACTAGAAATATAATAAGAGTTAAAATTCCAATTATTAAACTAAATCTAGCTTTATTGTGCTTTAATTCTTTTAGTGCTAAAAACATAATTTATTCTCCTTCTTTTGATTAATATTTATTTAATACTGTTTTTGTTTCCATAGGTACATTATGAACCTTGTTCATAAAAAAATCAATATCTAATAGTAATTTTTTATTAATAATTTTTATTGATAAGGTTTAAATGGAAAATTTCTGGGCCCCTGGGGCCCAGAAATTTTCCAATTAAGCTTAAATTAAGGTAAGCTAAAATTATAATTAATATTGGTAGTGTACAATTTACTCATAAAGTCAAAAAGGAGAGGAAAATATGAGTCAATATATTATTAAAACAGAAAACTTAGTAAAGGAATTTAATAATGTTAAATGTGTAGATAGAGTTAATTTAAATGTTAAGGAAGGAGAAATTTATGGATTTTTAGGGCCAAATGGTGCTGGCAAAACAACAACTATAAAGATGCTATTAGGCTTAGTAAAACCTAATAGTGGAGATATAAGTATTTTCGGAAAATCTATTAAGGATAATAGAGAAGAAATATTAAAAGATATAGGAGCATTAGTTGAAAGTCCTTCTTATTATGGTCATTTAACAGCTTATGGAAATTTAGATATACTAAGAAGAGTTTTAAAGATTTCAAGCAATATATTAAGTGAAATTGAATTAGTAGCAACTGAAGTTGCTGTAATAAATAAATAAAGGCTATTATATCAATGATCATTAGATAATTTAAAGAATAATTATACCCCCTAATACTATATAAATTAAGGCTTACATAAATATATGTATAAATATAGAAAACTACTTTTAAGACTATAATAGAATGTATTACTAAATAAAAATATAATTAAAAATTGGAATAAAAATATATAAACTTTTATTTTATTAGTGCATAATTATTATATAGAGATTATTAAATAATAAAAAATATATTGGTTAAAAGGGAAAAAAATAATTATAAGTGGGGATTGTTATGAGGGTTATAATACATGATTTAAAAGAAGAAGAGTTTAAAAAATTATGTCCAAATGAAGTAAAAGATTTATTAGTTATTTCAGATGATGGAAGTATTCATAATTGCATTGGATGCTTTGGATGTTGGATAAAGACACCAGGATCTTGCATTATAAAAGACAAATATGGGAATATGGGAGAATATTTATCAAAATGCAATGAAGTTATTATAATAAGTAAATGTGTTTATGGAGGACTTAGCCCCTTTGTAAAAAACGTTTTTGACAGAAGTATTTCTTATGTACATCCTTTCTTTAAAATAAAAAATGGAGAAATGCATCACAGAAAAAGATATAACAATAAAGTAGACATGAAGGTTTTCTTTTATGGAGATAAAATAACTGATAAAGAAAAAGAAACTGCTAAAGGGATAGTAAAAGCAAATTGTATAAATCTTTATTGGGATGCAGAAAAAATTTCATTTGCTAATAACATAAAGGAAATGGAGGGTAATATATTATGAAAATATCTTTAATTAATGGAAGCCCTAAAATAAAAGATAGTGCTTCAGAGATTATATTAAATGAATTAAAAAATTACTTAAATAATAATAAATCCATTAAGAATTTAAGCATTTCTGAATATTATTTTAGAAATAATAAGTTGGATAATGATATAATTGAAGAAGTAATAAAGTCTGATATTTTAGTTTTTTCATTTCCTTTATATGTAGATGGAGTACCATCTCATTTGTTAAGATGCCTTCTACAACTAGAAGAATCTTTTAACAAAATAAAAGAAAAAGATATTAAAGTTTATGCTTTAGTTAATTGTGGTTTTTATGAAGGAGAACAAAATAAATTAGCTATTGAAATAATTGAAAATTGGTGCGAAAAATGCGGACTTAAATGGGGACAAGGTCTTGGTATCGGTGCAGGGCCACTTCTACACTCAGTAAAAAGTGTTCCTGCGGAGCATGGACCTAAGAAAAACTTTGGAAAAGCATTAACCATTATTTCAAATAATATATTAAATGAAATAAGTGATAACAATCTTTTTATAACAGCAAATTTTCCGAGATTTGCATATAAATTTGCAGCTGAAATGGGCTGGAAAAAATCAATTAAATCTAATAAGTTAACAGTTAAAGACCTATACATAAGAAAATAAAAAATGGAAGAAATCTGGGCCCCAGGGGAAATTCCTCTGGGGCCCAGATTATATCATAAAAATTTATTATCGAGGACAGTGTTTAATAAATAGAGAGTTATAAGTAAAATACACCAGTTAATTCCTAAAATACGACAGGGGTGTATTTTTATTATATAATTATGATAGATATTTTTAACTTTCTTCGATATATAAGTTAGAAAGTTAAAAGGAGTAGAGTATGGAAGATTCAATAATTATAAAAAGTATTAAAAATAAAGATGAAATTGGAATCGAATTATTATTGAGGAGCTATGGAGGATTGATAAAATCAATAGTGAAACATCACTTAAAGGATATTTCCTTTTATGAAGAGGAATGCATAAATGATATTCTCTTTTCAATTTGGAATAATATAAGTCTTTTTAAAGAAACTGGTTCTTTTAAAAATTGGGTTGCTATAATTTCTAAATTTAAATCAATTGATTATAAACGTAAATATTTAAAGTTAAATTCAATTTTAGATATAGATGAAATTGATATATCAGATAATAAAGGTTCAGTTGAAGAAATAGTAATTTATAATGAATTCAAAGAAGAAGTAAAAGAACTATTAAGTAATTTAAAGAATATAGATAAAGAGCTCTTTATTAAGTATTATTTAGAAAATAAAAATATAATTGACATATCAAGAGAAATGAACATGAAAAGTTATCAAATATATAATAGGCTATCTAGAGGACGAAAGAAACTTAGTAGCATTTTAAAAGAAATATATTAAAGAGGTGAGAATATGGGGAATATTTATAAAGAATTTAATAATATAGAAATTGATTTATCTGTTTATGATAATATATCTTTATCAGATGAAGAAATTTTAAAATATAAGAAAAGTTTTTTAAATAAGAAAATCACTAAGAAAAGTACTTCTAAATTGCCTATAGCAGCCTTGATTTTTGGAGTTATAGTTATTACATTATTCACTAATTATAATGAGATTTATGCAAATATAGATAAAGTGACAATGAATATAAAGTCATTTTTTACTAAAGAAATAAATAGGGATATCAATAGTTATATTGATAATTTTAATAGTGAAATTACAGATAAAAATATAACAGTAAAATTAAATGAAGTTTTAATTGATGGAAATGAATTAGTTATTAATAGAACAATAGATTATTCAATGGTAACTGAAGCTGATGGAGAAGTATATGAAAATATAAATGAAATTAGAAAATCAGATAATTTAGGAGAAATTTTAGTAGACGGAGTATTAAGTAAAGTATCATATAGTGTTTTAAATAAGATTGATGATAATACTTATAATTGGATTAGCGTATTTGCAATAGATAATATTAATGAAAATCCTGAAATTCTAATGAATAATGAATTTACTTATACCACTACTATTAAAGAAGATAATAGAGAGTTTGGCATAACAAATAAAATTCAAGGGAATTGGATTTTTAATTTCAAACTAGATTCTAATGAAATCACTAAAAATGTAAGAAAATTAGATGTAAATAAAGAGGATTATATTGAACTTTCAGATGGTGACATTATTACTTTATCAGAAGTAACTAAGTCAAATTTATCAATAAAAATAAACTATGATGTAATTACTGATAAAGACAATGAAGAGTATAGTAGGAAGTTATATGTAGTAAATTCAAAAGGAGAGAGAATTAATAGCAGCTTTTCTAGATATAAAGACAAAAAAGGATATATTCAATTTTATATTGATGATATAGAAGAGAATAACTATAGTATTAAATATTATGGTTCTGATAAAACAATTTCATTAAAATTTTAGTATAAAATTAGGAATGATAAAAAAGGGTTACTTAAAGAAATTAGTATAAGTAGCTCTTTTTTTAATATAGTATATATCTTATATAATATCCTCGTAAATGATAATTAAAAATAAACAAAAAAGTAGATATTTACAAAATTTAATATAAATAATAAAATATAAAATACATAACAAAAGTTAAAATTAGGAGAGTAAATATGTTGGAAAAAATTGTAACAATAATCGCAGTAGTAATTTTATTAGTTATTATAGTTAAGAGAAAAAGAAATTCTAGGAAGGTAAATATAGGGGAAGTAGAAGTAAATAATATTTTAAATAAAATAAATAGATATAAACTTCTTAGTGATATAATGATAGAAGGGAAAAATGGAACAAGTCAAATAGATCATATCCTTATAGGAGAAAAGGGAGTTTTTGTAATAGAAACTAAGGATTATAGTGGGCTAATATATGGCGATGAATATTCTAAACACTGGACTCAAATTATAAATAGAAATAGTAATCAATTCTATAATCCAATTAGACAAAATTATGGACATATTAAAGCATTAGAAAAATGTATAAAAAGAAAGGATATTTTTATTTCTTTAGTAGTTTTTACTAATAAATCTAAATTGAAAAAAGTTAAAACTGAAACACCAGTATTACAAATAAATAAACTGAAAAGATTTATAAAAAAATATAAATCAGATGTAAAATTATCAAAAAAGGAAATAGAAGAGATATATAGTTTGATTAAGAAGTCTAATATTGATAGTAGTAGAGCTAGAAAAAAGCATGTTAAAAGAATAAATAAAATATCTTAATATAATTTATGAAAAATTTAAGGAGCTGTTGCAGCAGCTCCTAAATTAAAAATGTAGAATTATTGATGTAATTCCAAAGGAATTACTAAAAAGATATATATTTTAGAAACTCCTAAGGGAGTTTCTTCTTTAATTTTACATTTTTCATTATTCATTTTACATTGTCCGACAGCCCCTTCATTACTTATATTGTTTTTATAATCTAATTTACTAGTAAAGAATTACTTAATGTACATTCCACCTGTTTTGTCAGATAAATTAATAAGAATATTTTTCTTTTGAGTATAGGCATCTAAAATAGTTTTATGAGTTTCTCTACCTATTCCAGATTCTTTATATCCACCAAAAGTTGCTCCAGCAGGGAAAGTATTATAAGTATTTACCCATACACGACCTGTTCGTATACCTTTAGCAACTCTTATAGCACGATTTATATCACGTGTGAATACACCTCCGCCTAGTCCGTAGTTACTATCATTAGCCAATTTTATAACTTCTTCTTCAGTCTTAAATTTAATAACTACACCAACTGGTCCAAAGATTTCTTCTCTAGCAACTCTCATATTATTATCTACATCTACTAATAATGTAGGTTGCATAAAGTATCCGTTTTTTGTGTCACCTTCCATATATCTTTCTCCACCAGTAAGTACTCTTGCACCTTCATTTTTACCTATTTCTATATACTTAAGAATTTTATTTAATTGTGATTCGCTTACTTGAGCTCCCATTTGAGTATTTGGATCTAATGGGTCACCAACCTTAACTTTTTCAAAGGCTTCAACAGCTTTTTCCATAAATTCATCATAAAAATCTTCTTGTACAAATATTCTTGAACCTGCAGAACAAACTTGACCTTGATTAAATAATATACCAAGTTGGATTCCTTCTAAGGCCATATTCATATCAGCATCGCTAAAGAATATATTAGCAGATTTACCACCAAGCTCTAATGTTGCAGGAATTATACGTTTAGCAGCAGATATTCCTATTTCTCTACCAACTTCAGTTGAACCAGTAAAGGCTAGTTTGTCTATTCCTTCATGATGTTGTAAGTATTCACCACTCTTTGAACCTTTACCAGTAATTATATTAATTACTCCCTTTGGAACTATATCTTCAATTAATTTCATAAATTCTAATACGCTTAATGATGTTGTACTAGATGGTTTAAATACAGTTGTATCACCAGCAGCAAGTACTGGAGCTAATTTCCAAGCGGCCATTAAAAATGGAAAGTTCCAAGGAACTATTTGTCCAACAACACCAAGAGGTTCTCTTAATATTAAATTTAAAGTATTTTCATCTATATTACTTGCAATTCCTTCTTCTGAACGAATAACACCTGCAAAATATCTAAAGTGATCAGCGGCTAAAGGAATATCGGCACCCATAGTTTCTCTAATAGGTTTACCATTGTCCATAGTTTCTATAGTAGCTAAGTATTCAGAATTTTCATCAATGATATCAGCTATTTTATTTAATATAATAGCTCTTTCCATTACAGTAGTTTTACTCCAACTATTAAATGCTTTTCTTGCAGCTTTAACAGCCGCATCTACATCCTCTTTAGAAGCGTCAGCAATTTCTGAAAGTAGTTGCCCATTTGCTGGGTTATAAGTTTTTATTGTTGCCCCATCTGAAGAGTCTCTCCACTCGCCATCAATAAATAGTTGATATTTTTTTCTTAAATTGATTTCCATGTTTTCACCCTCCTAAAACGGTTATTTATATATTCTATTATAACGTTATAGTTAAATGTTTGCAATTTAGATAATAGTTAAACAACTAATTGTAATATTTATTTAATAATGATTATTGCTCAAAAGTATATATAATGCTAAGATGAATTTGAATAATTAAATAATAGTAAGAAAAACTATAATAAAAAGTGATATATAAAGAAAGGAAATATACAATGCAAAAAAGAGAAGTAGTATATGATACAGGCTTTAATATAGAAAATTCTTATTCTAAGTTACCAGAAATTTTTTATACTAGACAATTACCTAGTTATGTTGAAGATCCTAAGATAGCTATATTAAATGAAAATTTAGCTAGTGAATTACAATTAAATTTAAAAGTTCTAGAAAGCAATGATGGAGCAGATATTTTATCAGGAAATAAACTTATAGAGGGTTCTAATCCAATTTCAGAAGCTTATGCAGGTCATCAATTTGGATATTTTACTATGCTTGGAGACGGTAGAGCTGTTTTGTTAGGTGAAAATATAAATCCTAATGGAGAAAGAGTAGATATTCAACTTAAAGGATCAGGAATTACACCATATTCAAGAGGTGGAGATGGTAAGGCAGCTCTTGGACCTATGCTTAGAGAATATATTATAAGTGAAGCAATGAATTCACTTAAAATTCCTACTACCCGTAGTTTAGCTGTAGTTACTACAGGAGAGTCAGTGGCACGAGAAAAAATAGAACCTGGAGCTATATTAACTCGTATTGCATCTAGCCATATAAGAGTTGGAACTTTCCAATATGCTGCTAGATATACAAATTATGAGTCATTAAAAGTTTTAGCTGATTATACAATAGAAAGACATTATCCAGAAGGACTAAGTAAAGAAAATCCTTATTTATTTTTATTAGAAGAAGTAATAAAAAAACAAGGAAAATTAGTTTCTAAATGGATTCAAGTGGGATTTATTCATGGAGTTATGAATACTGATAATGTAAGCATTTCTGGTGAGACAATAGATTATGGACCATGTGCCTTTATGGATACTTATGATCCAGCAACTGTCTTTAGTTCTATAGATCATCAAGGTAGATATGCATATGGTAATCAACCTAATATAATGGCTTGGAATTTAGCAAGATTCGCTGAAACACTAATACCATTATTAAGTGAGAATCAAGAAGAAGCAATAGATATAGCTCAAAATGCAATTTCTAAATTTAATGATATATATAAAGAAAATTATATATCAGGAATGAGATTGAAATTAGGCTTATTTAATGAAGAAAAAGAAGATGAGGAATTAATATATAATCTTTTAACTTTAATGAATAAATATGGAGCAGATTATACTAATACTTTTAGAGATTTAACATTAGAAAAGAAAGATAATATTCCAATGTTTACTACATCTGAATTTAATAACTGGCATAATAAATGGAGTGAAAGATTATCTAGACAAGATAACCCAAAGGATGAAGTAATAAAATTAATGAAGAGTGTAAATCCTTCAGTAATTCCTCGTAATCATCGTGTAGAAGAAGCCATTGAAGCAGCAGTTAAAAATTATGATTACAGTGTAATGATAAAATTATTAAAAGTATTATCAAATCCTTTTGAATATAGCGAAGATCAAGAAGAATATACAACATTACCAAAACCAACCAATATTCCATATAGAACATTTTGTGGAACCTAAAAATAATAAAAACTATAATAAAAACAGTTCATTTCTTAAACTGTTTTTATTTTTTGTCTTGAAAATTAATATAAATATATCTATAAAATATGTAATTACTTGATATATTAGTTAAATAAATGTACAATATTAATTAATAATAATTACTAATTAATAAAGTGAAAATATATTTTATATATAGTAACATAAAAAGGGGGGACATAATGAATATTGTAATTGGAATTCTTATACCTTTTATAGGAACATCATTAGGGGCAGCTTGCGTTTATGCAATGAAAAAAGAAATTAGTAAAAAAGTAAATAAAATCTTACTAGGCTTCGCTTCAGGCGTTATGATAGCAGCATCAATATGGTCATTAATCATACCATCTATTAATATGTCAAGTGGAATGGGCAAATTAGCATTTTTTCCGGCAGCTATTGGTATATTTCTTGGTGTTATGTTTTTATTCTCATTGGACAAGATTATTCCACATATGCATGTAGATAGTAATAAAGCAGAAGGAATAAAGAAATATAATATAAGTAAAACAACAAAACTTATATTTTCTGTGGTTCTTCATAATATTCCTGAGGGAATGGCTGTAGGAATTACTTATGCAGCAGTTATTAATGATGGAAGTGCTGTTAATTTTGCTGCTGCTATTGCGCTTTCTTTAGGAATAGCAATTCAAAATTTTCCAGAAGGTGCTATAATATCAATGCCACTTAAGAGTGAAGGCTTAGGAAAAAATAAATCTTTTATTTATGGAGTTTTGTCTGGAATAGTTGAACCTATAGCAGCAGCTATAACTATACTATTTTCTAGTTTTATTACGCCACTTATGCCATATTTGCTTTCTTTTGCTGCAGGGGCTATGATATTTGTTGTAGTAGAAGAACTAATTCCTGAAGCAGCTGTAGATAATGCTTCAGATATTAGTGCCATAGCTTTTTCCTTAGGCTTTATAATTATGATGATTTTAGATGTAGCTTTATCTTAAAATTGTATAAGAGCTAACAAATATATGGGAAAATTATAAAAACTGTTTAAAATGAATTTTAAGTAGATAATGATCAATCATTATCTACTTTTATATTTAAATTTATTATTTTATAAAAATACAATTAGGATTTATGAAGATAAATAGACAGTAGTTTATCAAATAAAAATAATATACAGATAGATGCTTATATGGTAATATATGGATAAGGTCAAGTAAAAAAAGTATTATTAATATAAATTTCTAGAATGGAGGAAATATTAATGAAAGATTATATAAAAATATTGCCTAAGCATATTGAAAAATATATTGGAGAAAATGATTTGTTTTTAGAGATTTTTAATAGCGAAGGTGACTTAAAAGAAACTCAAAAAAAGCCACCATTAATATTTGTACATGGTGCTTATACAGGAAGTTGGATGTGGAGCAAATATATACCTCATTTCATACAGAAAGGGTGGAAGTGTCATGTAATGAATATGAGAAGTCATTATAAAAGTAGAGTAATGGATTTTACTAATATATCCTTTGATGACTATTTAGATGATATTAAAGAAGTTATTACAGAATGTGGTGAAACTCCTATTTTAATTGGATTTAGCATGGGTGGTATACTTTGTCAAAAGTTAGCAGAGTTAGTTGAACTCCAAGGCTTAGTACTTATTGATACATGTATAAGCAAAGAAGTATATGATATTGCTCCATACAAAGAAAACTATAAATCTTCAATAGAAAGAATTATAGATCCAGCTCCAACTCGTCCTGAGAATTATAGTATAGATGAATCAGAGGATGATATAGCTTTTCAAAGAAAGTATCTATCAATGGAATCTTCAAAAGTAATGAGTACTATTTTAGATTATGAAATAAATGGAGGAATATCTATAGATTATAACAAAATAAAGTGCCCTTCTCTTGTGATTAAATCTGTAAGTAGTGATGATTCTAATAGAAGAGGAAAGGTGTTAGCAGAACAACTTAATGCCAAGTATGAAGGATTATGGAATACAACTCATACTGGGTTACTCGTAGGACAAAGATATATGGAGGCAGTAGATAAAATAATAGAATGGTTAAAAAGTAATAAACTTTAAAACTTACTTAAGAGATATTTAGAAATATTTAAAGAAATTAATAATGTGGTATATTTATGTAAAATTTATTATAATGTTGTTTAAATATTATAATAAAATAATGATAGTATTAAGATTGTTATTAATGTAAATCATAATAATAAAATACAGTATATATTAGTAAATAATTGCTATATAGAAATAATTCTAAATAAAAATGAGGTGTACTAATGAATAAAATTATTGATCAAGCAAAATTAATAAAAGATGAGTTAATAAATTATAGGAGAACAATTCATTCTAATCCTGAAGTAGGAGCAAATTTACCAAAAACAAAGACCTATGTAATAGATAAGTTAAAAGAATTTGGATATGATCCAAAAGAGATATGTGAAAGTGGTATAGTTGCTACTATTGAGGGTAAGAAACCTGGAAAAACATTTTTGCTTAGAGCTGATATGGATGCTCTTCCAATGGCAGAAGCAACAGAATGTGATTTTAAATCAACAAATGGATGTATGCATTCATGTGGACACGACATGCACACAACAATGCTTTTAGGAGCAGCAAAATTACTTAAAGAAAATCAAGATGAAATAGAAGGAACTGTTAAATTAGTATTCCAACCAGATGAAGAAGGATTTACTGGAGCTAAAAAAATGTTAGCAGCTGGAGTACTTGAAAATCCTAAGGTTGATGCAGCTTTGGCAATGCATGTACATTCTGGTACACCTTCTAATCTCGTGCTATGTGGACTAGGAACTAGTATAGCAGGCTGTAATAGATTTAGAATAGTTGTAAAAGGAACTGGATGTCATGGAGCTATGCCAGAACTTGGGGTAGATCCAATAAATATAGCGGCCCACATATACATATCATTGCAGGAAATTATTTCCAGGGAAATCTCAGCAACTAAGCCAGCTGTTGTAACAATAGGAAAGTTTGCAGGCGGAGATGCACCTAATATAATACCTAATGAAGTTATTATGGAAGGAACAATTAGAAGTTTAGATAAGGAATTAGGAGAATTTATTTTTAATAGAATGAATGATATAGTTGTTTCTACTGCTAAAATGTTTAGAGGAGAAGCTGAACTAATAGAGTTATCCTCAGTACCTCCACTAGCTAACAACAATGATTTAGCTAAAGAATTAACTTCCTATATGAAAGAATTAATTGGTGAAAAGGCAGTAGTTTTATTTGAAGGAGGAGGAATGGGATCAGAAGATTTTGCTTCTTATTCCTATGAAGTTCCAAGTGTATATATTATGCTAGGAGCTGGTACAAAACAAGAAAATCCTTTATATGGAGAGCCAATGCACAATGAAAAGGTAGTATTTAATGAAGATATATTAGTTACAGGTGCAGCTATTCATACTTATTCTGCAATTATGTGGTTAAAAAATAATAAGTAATTTAAAAAAGGCATTTTATAAGTGCCTTTTTATTCCATTAGTAGAATAAATATTATATAATTATAATAATAAAGGAGAGGAGCAGTGATTTATGATTAAGTGGGGAATTATAGCACCAGGATCAATCGCTAATGCTTTTGTAAAAGAAGTTAAAAATACTAAGGATGGAGTTCTTTCTGCAGTTTATGGAAGAAATGAAGATAAAACAAAAGAATTTGCTAAAATACACAATATAGATAAATATTATAGTGATATAGATGAATTTTTAAATGATGAGAATATAGATGCTGTTTATATAGCAACACCTCATAATTACCACATGGAATATGCTAAAAAGTGTATAAAAGCTAAAAAGCATATATTATGTGAGAAGCCTTTTTCATATAATCATAAAACAGGTAAAGAAGTACTAGAGCTAGCGAAAGATAATAATGTATTTATAATGGAAGCTCTTTGGACTTTATTTTTACCAGCAGTTAATAAAGCAAAGTCATGGATTAAAGAAGATAAAATAGGTAAAGTAAAATTAATTACAATAAACTTTGGATTTAAGAGTGAATGTGATTTAAATTCAAGACTATACAATCCAAATTTGGCTGGAGGAGCATTGTTAGATGTTGGTATCTATCCAATTTTATTTTCTAATTATATGGCAAATAGTTATCCTAAAGAGATAAAGGCTAGTGCTGAATTTACACAGACTAATGTAGATGAAAGCGATATTATTAATTTAAAATATGAAGATGGAACATTGGCATCTTTAACTTGTTCAATAGCATTAGATACAGATAATTCAGCAGTGATATATGGAGAAAAAGGAAAGATAGTTGTACCAAGTTTTTGGATGGCAAAGGAAGCATATTTATATAGTGAAGATAAAACTGAAAAATATATAGATGAATATAAGGATGCTGGATATAAGCACGAAATTGAAGAAGCAAATAATTGCATTATTAATAAGTATATAGAAAGTAATGTAGCTTCTCATAATAATACATTAGAGTTAGCTAAGATAATGGATGAAGTAAGAAAGCAAATAGGTTTAGTATATCCATTTGAGTAAATAATTTATTTGTCAAAAAATTAATAAAATATTATATTATATAATTGACACTTACAAATATTTTATATATAATATTAAAAATAATAAAAGCTATGAAGAGAAGAGTAATTATGAAGGAATACACAGAGAGTTTCCGGGTGGTGAAAGGAAATTATGAAATCATAATGAAACAAGCCTCGGAGCTGCATACGGATCTTATTAATATATATTATAAGTGATGCTATGACGTAAGTTCACGTTACAGAACTAGAGTATGATTCAACCTAGAAATGGTAGATGGTGTACTTGAAGAGCCTAAGATGGTGACATTTTAGGGAAAAAGGGTGGTATCGTGAAATGTAAGTTTTGCCCCTGTAGAAAATAGTTCTACAGGGGCTTTTTGTTTTAAAAAATTACAAAGGGGTAATGAAAATGATTAGTAAAAGACTAGAAAAAAATGAAAGACCAATATTCCCTAAGAAAGCTGTAATTACTGCTGGAATGCCTTATGGTAATAAAAATCTTCACTTTGGTCATATTGGAGGAATGTTTATTCATGCAGATATATTTGCAAGGTTTTTGAGAGATAGAATAGGAAAAGATAATGTTATTTTTGTATCTGGTACAGATTGTTATGGATCTCCTATTCTTGAAAGCTATAGAAAACTAAAGGAAAAAGGCTACAATAAAACTATAGAAGAATATGTTAAAGAAAATCATTTATCACAAAAGAAAACCTTAGAGGATTATAAAATTAGTTTAGATTTTTTTGGAGCTTCAGCCTTTGGAAGATCAGGAGAAATTCATAGTGAAGTTTCTGAAGAAATATTTAATATCCTATTTAAAAATGGCTATATAAAAAAACTATCAGCATTACAATTTTATGACGAGGATAAAAAAACTTTTCTTAATGGAAGACAAGTAATTGGAAAGTGTCCAATTGCTGGTTGTAATTCTGATAAAGCCTATGGAGATGAGTGTTCCTTAGGACATCAATATATGTCATCAGAATTAATTAATCCTATTAGCACATTATCAGGAAATAAACCTATACTAAAAAGCGTTGATAATTGGTATTTTACATTAGAGGATTCTTTAGATACTATGAAGGATTTAAATGAGTTTTTAAAGAAAAATACTAATAGAAGAAAATTCGAAATTAAAGCTATAGATGAATTTTTAAAGGAGCCACTAATATATGTTCCAAGAAAATATATTAATGACCTTAATAATTTAGAAGCTCTTCTTCCAAGCCACAAAACTATAAATGAAGATAATAAATCCTCAATTACATTTGTTTTTGATAAATTAGAAGATAGAGATAAAGCAAAAGAAAAATTAGATAATTTAGATATTCATTATACTAATGGTAAGACTTTAGTTCCCTTTAGACTATCTGGAAATATTTCTTGGGGAGTAAAGGTACCAGATAAGGATGATTTAAAAAATTTAACATTCTGGGTATGGCCAGAATCATTATGGGCACCAATTTCTTTTATAAAGACATATTTAGAATCAATAGGAGAGAATCCTAAGGAGTGGCATAGCTGGTGGGAAAATGAAAATTCTATGGTATATCAATTTATAGGAGAAGATAATATTTATTTTTATTCAATTGCTGAAATGGCTATTCTAATAGGATTAAAGATAGCTAAGGGAGATGAAGTTAATATTAATGATATTAAGCTACCTCATATAGTTCCTAATAAACATATTTTATTTATGGATAAGAAGGCAAGCAGTAGCTCAGATATTAAAACACCAATGGCAGATGAGTTATTAAGCTATTACACTAGTGATCAATTGCGTATGCATTTTATGAGTTTAGGATTATCATCAAAAAGTGTTGGATTTAAACCACAAGTATATATGAAAGAGGAAGAAAAGGAGGGCGCAGACCCAGTATTAAAAGAAGGAAATCTTTTAACAAATGTATTTAATAGACTTATACGTTCATGTTTTTATACCTTACAAAGCTTAAATGAAAATCTTCCTAAAGAAGAAATAAGTGAAAAAATTAAGGCATTAACAGAAAAAGCAGTATTTGAATATGAAAGACATATGTATAATCAAGATTTCCATAGAATATCCTATGTTCTTGATGATTATATAAGAGAAATTAATAAGTATTGGGTTAATAATTCCAAAAAAGAAGAATTAAAAAGAAATGTACTAGCAGACTGCTTTTATGCTTGTAAAGTTATAGCAGTATTAGTACACCCTATAGCACCAGAAGGCTGTGAAATGTTTAAGGATTATTTAAATGTTGATGGTGAACTATGGAATTGGGATAAAATATTTGATCCTTTAAATTCTTATTTTGAAGATGGTGATAATCATAATTTTAAATTCCTTGAACCTAAGGTTGATTTCTTTGAGAAAATGGAATATCAATTTTTATAAACAAAGATAGATATAAATATAGGGCTACATCAAAGTTTACAAAAAGATTGATGTAGCCTTGTTATATTTATATAAAGTTCTTTAATTGTTTATGTTTTTAGCAAATTGCTCCATAATTCCTTTAACTTCTTCAACCTTATCAGCTTTTAATAAAGCAATCATCTTAGGAATAAACTCCATAATATATTCATGTGAAAAAGTACCTTCTGCTTGTTTCTTAAAGCTTTCAGATAATAAGGATTTTGCTTCATTAACCTTATCTTCCTGTACTCTTTCTAAAATAAATCCTAAAAACTTTTCTTGTCCTGCCTTCATAATTTACCTCCAAATTGTATATGTATTTAAGACTCAATAATTATAATATTATATTTATATTTTAATTTAAAGTAAATATATAAAAATAAATTTAGATATATAGATTTAAAGGTTTATCAAGTAAATTCTTATCTATATAATTGGTAAATATTGTTTTATATCTACTCTTATTTGTGTATAATTAAATAACAAGTCAATGGAAATATAGGGGATAGATTATGAAAAGAAAGATTGTAATACCATTAGTCTTAGTATTAGTAGCTGTTTTAGGGATAGTAGTCTTTCAAACAAGAAATATTTCAATAAAAGAAATGCTCATTTTCACTCCAACCGAAGGAGAAAAGATTACAGTTATTAAAGAAAAGGATGACAAACTGCCATATAGTGTTTACTCATATGGTGGTGATGTCGAAATAGATTTAAAAGGAGAAACACTATCTTTATCTAAGGCACTTAATGAAAATAAGATAACAATGGATGAAATTTTAGATGAGGTAATATCTGATGTGAAAAAGGGAGTGGCTGAGGCAACAACTATTAAAGATGGAGGCAGGCAAATATATGAATATAAGAAATACACTATTGTAAAATTTCACAGCTTAGACGGAAATAATGATTTTTATATTGGAAGCTCAAATTTTAATATTAATGAGCTATATAAAAGTGTTAAATACATTTGAAGAAATATATATGGTTTATTTCACAACAAATTATGTGGTACTTAAGTAATAGCTATATATTTAGAGAAATATAATTTTGAAATTTCCTATATAATATATACAGTATTTAATGTATTTCCTAATTATAATAATATTAGCGAGACATAAAAAAGAATTAGAATTTGTTTCTAAAAATTAATCAAATAAGGAGAATAAAATGGTTTTATTAGTTATTGATACACAAAAGTTAATAACAAATGAAAAACTATATAAGTTTCACACATTTGTATCTAATGTTAAAGAAATAATAAATAGGGCTAGGGAAAATAACATTGAAGTAATATATGTGCGACATGATGATGGTGTTGGAAGTGAATTAACAAAAGGAACTGAAGGATTTGAAATATATAAAGAATTTCAACCATTAAAAAGAGAAAAAATATTTAATAAAAATTTTAATAGTGCTTTCAAAGGGACAGGCTTATTAGAGTATCTAAAAACCAAGGATGAAAATGAACTAATAATTGTAGGGCTTCAAACAGATTATTGCATTGATGCTACTATAAAATGTGGATTTGAACATGGATTTAATATTTTGGTTCCAGCATATTCAAACACAACAGTAGATAATAAGTTTATGACAGCTGAAGAAAGTTATAAGTACTATAATGAATTTATTTGGAACAGAAGATATGCAGAATGTATTTCAATAGAGGAAACAATTAAAAGAATGAGGGGTTAAACTTAAATTATATTACTAATAGAAGAATATAAAGTTAAAAGGAGAATAATAAATGGAGATAAAAATAATAAATAAGAACTTTTCTATTTGTAAAGTAGAGGATTTATCAGAAGTAAATTATTCAGATGAATTTTGTTTTATTGGTAAAACAGATGAAGAATTATCAGTAGTATGTAGTACAAATTTAGTTCCTAAAAATGTAATTGAATGTGATAATGGATGGAAAGCATTTAGAATAGAAGGAGTATTAGATTTTTCTCTTATTGGTATATTATCAAAAATATCAACTTTATTAGCAGAGAATAAAATTGGAATATTTGCAATATCTACATATAATACAGATTATATTTTAACTAAGGAAGAAAATTTTAACAAATCAATAAAAATTCTTGAGGAAAATGAATTCATATGTGTTAGTAAGGAATGATATAATGAGTAGTTTTACTGAGATATTCAATAAAGATGATCAAATATTAATGGAAGGAGCTCTCTTAGAAAGATTAAAGAGAACGTATAATGTTTTAATAGATAAAGATGTTGCATTAGCTGCAGCAATATATAATGAAGATTATAAGAATATTTTAAATGAATTATTTGTTAAATACATAAATATAGCTAATAAATATAATTTACCTATTATGATAACCACACCAACGAGAAGAGCAAATAAAGAGAGAATTTCAAATTCAAACTACAATGAAAAAATTATAGAGGACAATGTTTTGTTTTTAAAAGAAATAAGGGCTAAATTTAATAATGATATTTTTATTGGTGGATTAATGGGATGTTATGGAGATGCTTATAAGGATGATGATGGATTAAGTATAGATGATGCTTTAGCATTTCATTCATGGCAAGCTGATTTATTTAAAAAAGCAGAGGTGGATTTTCTGTATGCAGGTATTATGCCAACACTTGATGAATCAATAGGAATGGCAAAAGCTATGGAGAGGACATTGTTACCCTATATAATAAGCTTTATGATAAGAGAAGATGGTAAATTGATAGATGGTACAACTATTAATGATGCTATAGAAAATATAGATAGTTCTACTAAGAGAATTCCTATGTGCTATATGACTAATTGTGTTCATCCAGATATAGTTTATAAAGCATTATCTAAAAATTTTAATAGAACTCAGATTGTAAAAAATAGATTTAGAGGCATTCAAGCTAATGCAGCTTGCTTATCACCAGAGGAGTTAGATAATAGTTGTAAATTAATTTCATCAACTCCAAGTAACTTAGCAGAAAGTATGATAAAGTTGCAAAAAGATTTTAATTTTAAGATTTTTGGAGGTTGTTGTGGTACTGACGATAAATTTATTGAAGAGATAGCAAGACAATTAGTAGTAAAAAGTAAAAATCTATAGTCTTAGGCACTTTATATTGCCTAAGGCTATTTTTATGCCTAAATACATATTCTATAACGAATATTGCTTTAAGGTAAAGGCTTATGTAAATAAGTTTCAACTATAGTTTTAAGATTAAGGATTTTAATAAATTAAGGAGCATGCTAGGGTATGATGAGATAGAGTTAAATGAAAATGAGTTTACAACTCAATGGCATAGTGCAGTCAATGAAGTGGAAATAAATAATTACATTAAAGAACATTCTAACTTGGATATTAATGGAGAAGAATAGGCACTATATTATCCTTTAACTGTGTTTTAATGTAATGTTGAAAACTATTAGTTAGGATAATATTTAATATGAAATTATTATAAATTTTCCTTTTAAGGATATTTAAATCCAGAACCACCACAATAAGGACATGCCCATGATTCTTTGACATAAGAGGAATGATAGCATCTTTCAGGGCTTTCTTCGTTAAGTTTAGAACTAACATAGTTACATATTTTAGCTATAACTATTATAACAATTATTAGTTTCACAATTTTCTTCAGTTTCAAATAAAGTGCTCCTTTCATTTTACAAATTAATGTTAATGATTGTAGTATAAAGTAAATGAATTCTTAATAGTGAATTAAAACATGTTCTATTAATAAATATATTTTAACCCACAAAATATAAAAAGTAAATAATTGTATTTATTTACTAAAGAAGAGAATTAAACTTTAAAAATTATTATAAAGAGTATTATTCAATATATGTTTATAGTGTACATAAATATTGGTTAGAAAAAATTAAAGAGTAATTTGAAGCAGAAGATACACTTAACTTTAGTCAAGAGTTAATATAAATAATTAATAGTTAAAGATGATTAATTATATAAAAAACCTATTTGACAAGTGATTATTAAAAATCACTTGTCAAATAGGTTTTTTTATTTGTATCAATATAGTGTTGACCCCATTCCTCCATACAATCTATAACCTTAATAAAAGACACTCCTAATTCAGTTAATGAGTATTCAACTTTAGGAGGAACAACATTATATGAGGTTCTTAAAACAAGGCCATCTCTTTCTAGTTGTTTTAAATGTTCAGTAAGCATTTTTTGTGTAAGAGCTGGATCATTAAAAGCAGTCTTTAATTCATTAAAGCGCATGACTTTGTTTTTAGAAAGAAACCAAAGAATAGATAATTTCCATTTGCCACCCATTATTCGTTGAGTTAATAAAAGAGGACATTCATCTTCATATTCATAGAAAAACATACAAACCTCCTAAGTTACTTTTTTGTAATTATACCACAATTTAGTGCCTTATTTCAATTTGTGGTATATTGTTTTATAGTAATAGTGGAGGTGTTGTTATGAAAAAAGTAACATTAGGAAACTCAGATTTACAAGTAAGTAATATAGGCTTAGGAGGAATTAATTTTGGCACAAAGACAAATGAGTCAAATTCATTTAAAATAATAGATACCTATATAAAATATGGTGGAAATTTTATAGACACAGCTAATAATTATGCAGTATGGAATGGAGGAAATGGTGGAGAAAGTGAAAAAGTAATAGGAAAGTTTATTGCTGGAAACCATAAAAGAGAAGAGCTTGTTATTGCAACAAAGCTAGGCGCATTACCGAAATCTTTAAGTAAAAAGGATTTTTCAGATATGCAAGGTTTAAGTAGAAAAGTAATAATTGAATCTGTTAATAAATCATTAGAAAATTTAAAAACAGATTATATAGATTTATTATATTTACATGTTGATGATTATAAAACCCCACAAGAAGAAACTTTAGGAACTTTAAATGAATTAATAAATTCAGGATTAGTTAAGGAAATAGGTTGTAGTAATTTTTATACATGGAGAATAGAATCCGCAAGAAGAATATGTAAGGAAAATGGATATAAATTCTTTTCAGCAGTTCAGCAAAGATATAGCTATTTAACACCTGTAAGAGAAGCAGACTTTTATCCACAGGTTGCCTTTAATGAAGATTTAGAAAGTTATATTAATTATTATAATGATATAACATTAGTAGCTTATTCTCCTCTTTTAAGTGGACAATATAATAAGAAGAATATTTTTAAGAAAGAATATAATACTTTAAATAATAAAGAAAAACTTGAAAAACTTCTAAAGGAAGAACATAATCCTAATAAGTGGGTTGTAGATTATATTACTAAGCAATTTAATGGAAGTGTAGCTTTATTAACTACATCTAATATAGATCATTTAATAGAAATACTTAAATAGTAGAAAGATTTTAGCTGAAAGATATTTTTTATCTAAAAAGCATATAGATAGAATAATCTTAAAATAAAATAAATGAATTACTATACATATTTTGCAAAGACATTTCCAAAGGATACTGTAATATTAACAGCATGATGTGCAAAATATAAATATGCAATAAATAAGGAGCTGCAACACCATACTAGATTAATAGTTTGGAAGGGTGATTCAGCTCCTTTTATTTTTAGATTTTATTAAAATATTCAGGTAATTCCCTAAAATAATATTTTTTCTACATATGTATTATTTTTAAAATTTAGAAATCTATATCTTTAAAGTATTTGCTTAAAGTATATGCAATACCATCTTCTTCATTAGATAAAGTTACTTCATCAGCTATAGCTTTTAAATCATCAACAGCATTAGACATAGCAATTCCTATACCAGCATATTTAACCATAGAAGCATCATTATGACCATCACCAAAGGCAATGATTTCTTCTCTTTTATAGCCCATAGGAATTAATACAGTATCTATAGCTTTTGCTTTATCAATGCCCTTAGCAGTAAATTCAAAGAAGAAATCTGCTGTAAACATGCAATTTAAAGTATCTTTAAAAGGTTCCATCATTTCTTTATAGTTAGCTTGTAAATATTCAGGATCTCCAGCAGTTAGTATTTTATTTAATGGATAATCAGCAAAGGCAGCTAAATCATCTTTTTCACATAGCTTAAATTTACCACCACGAGATTCATATTGAATTATGTTAAATGGTTTACCTTTGTGATTTATAGTATTATCAAATACGTCATTAACATACATATAATCACCTTTATCTATCATAGGCTTAACATCAAATTTTTTCATATGTTCAAGGACTGCTTGTCCTTCTTCAACCCTCATGGTTTTATTGAATAAAACATTATTATTTTCACAATCAACTACTTTAGAGCCATTAAAGGATACTAGTAGACCATTATTTTCATCCATTTTTAATTCTTTAGCTAAATCTACTAATCCAGATGTAGGTCTTCCTGAAGCTAAAACTAATCTTACTCCTAATTCTTGAGCTTTAATTAATGCATTTCTAGTTTTATCAGTTACTATTTTTTCACTGTTTGTTAATGTGCCATCTACATCCATAATAATTACTTTTATATTGCTCATATATTTTACTCCTTATGTTTTTTATTAAATTATACTAATACTTTATTAATAAGGGAATAGATTATATAAATAATTCCATTTTTCAATTAATTAAACCTTGACCTTCTTTGACCTTCGTTTTATAATGTAATTGTAAAAGGAAATAGCAAATACATAATATTAAAGGAGGTTTTTAGTATGTTTGATATAGTTCCTTGGAGAAAAAATAATTCAATAACAAAAAAAGGAGATGAATTTGAAAACATGGTAAATAGTTTCTTTAATGATGACTTCTTTAGTTCATTAGGAGTATTAAAGAATAACTTCTCTGTAGACTTAAAAGAAGATGATAATGATTATATTATAGAAGCTGATTTACCTGGCGTTGACAAAAAAGATATAGAAATAAGCTATAAAAATGGTTATTTAAATATTTCTGCAAAGAGAGAAAATAACCTAGAAGAAAAGAAAGATAATTATGTAAGACAAGAAAGAAGTTATGGTGAATTTAAGAGAAGCTTCTATATAGATAATGTTGAAGAAGATAAAATAGATGCAAACTTCGATAATGGAGTTCTTAAAGTAAACTTACCAAAGTTAAATAAAGAAATTAATGAAACTAAAAAAATAGAAGTTAAATAAAATATAAAGAAAGACCTATAAGTAATTTATAGGTCTTTCTTTATATTTTAATAAGAGTTATAGGTTTACAAATATATTAATATATAAAAAATCAAATAATAATTGCAATTAACTTTAATGATATAATATAATTGTATGTACAATATATGAAAGGTAGTTAAAGATGGATAAAGTAATAAAATACATTGAAATATTTGAGTTTTATAGAGATAAAATCTTGGCAGGAGAAATAAAAGAAAATGAAAAGCTACCAACTGAACAAGAAATTGGTGAGTTTTTTTCTGTAAGTAGGCATACTGTAAGACAATCTATAGTGGAACTAGAAAAGCAAGGCTATATTTATAGGGAAAAAAGTAAAGGTGCTTATGCTAAGAAATTAAATAAAGCAAAGAAAACACATAGTAAGCTTGTTATTGTAATAACTACATATATATCTGAATATATATTTCCTCATTTAATTAAGGGTATTCAAGAAGAATTAAATGAAAAGGGATATGATATATTATTATTAAATACTAATAATGAGAAAGAAAAAGAAAGAGAGCAATTAAAAAAGCTATTAGAATATGATGTGGCTGGTGCAATAATTGAGCCTACAGCTAGTGCCTTAGGAAACAGTAATGAAGATTTATATAATGAAATAGATAAGGACAATATACCTTATTTAATGATAAATGCAACCTATAACAAAGAAAATCAATCCTATGTAATAATAGATGATGAGAAAGGTGCTTATGACCTCTGTAATTATTTAATTAGTTTAGGACATAAGAAAATTTCAGGGATTTTTAAAGAGGATGATATTCAAGGGTTAGAACGTAAAAAGGGATATTTAAAAGCATTAGAAGAAAACAAAATAGAAATTGATAGTACAATAATAGGAAATTTTAAAACTTATGAAGAAGATTTCTATGTATATGCTTTTGCTAAGAATTTATTAAGTAGATCTAATAGACCTTCAGCCATAATTTGTTATAATGATAAAACAGCTATTAAAGTAATTAAAGTAGCTAAAGAACTAGGATTAAAGATACCAGAGGATTTATCTATTGTAGGTTATGATAATGATGAAACTATTTCACAAATATTAGATTATGGAATAACTACTATAAATCATCCTAAAGAAGAAATGGGAAAGAAGGCAGCAGAAATGCTGATTTCACTAATAAATAAAGAAAAAAATAAAGTTAAGTATGTATATGAACCAGTAATAGTAAAAAGAGATAGCGTTGAAAATATAAATAAATAGATAATTAATTAAAGTAAGTATTAATATAATGATGTTAATACTTACTTTTTTTATACTGAAAAATATTTTTTAAAAAGTGCAAAAATAAGTTACTTTAAATGTTTACAATACAAACTTTATTTGCTATTATGAAATTGTACGTAACATTTATATTAATGATATAATTGTACGCACTAATTTTGCTAAAATATTTTATATTATATATGTAAAATGGAGGGAATTTATGAGTAAATATTCTATAGGAGTTGATTATGGTAGTGAATCTGCAAGAGCATTACTTCTTAATGTTGATACAGGTGAAGAAGTTATATCAGAAATGATGACCTATCCTCATGTTGTAATGACAGAAATGCTTCCTTGTGGCAGAAAATTAGAGCCTTTTTGGGCACTTCAGCATCCAAAAGATTACATTGATGTATTAGATTGTATTATTCGAAAGATAATTGAGAAGTCAGGTGTAGATGCAGAAGATATTATAGGTATTGGAATTGACTTTACAGCATGTACAATATTGCCTATGAAAAAAGATGGAACTCCACTTTGTTATTTAGATGAATTTAAAAGTAATCCCCATGCCTATGTTAAGCTATGGAAACATCATGCAGCTCAAGATGAAGCAAATAAATTAAACGAAATAGCAAATAACATGGGTGAAAAATTTATAAGTAGGTATGGAGGAAAAATTTCTTCTGAATGGTTTATTCCAAAGGTATGGCAAATATTAAATGAAGATCCAAAAGTTTATGATGCCACAGATAAATTTATAGAAGCTACTGATTGGGTAATAATGCAGCTTACAGGTAAAGAAACTAGAAATAGTTGTACAGCTGGTTATAAGGCAGTTTGGCATAAACAAGAAGGATTCCCAAGAAAAGAATTCCTAAAAGCTTTAGATAGTAGACTTGAAAATTTATTTGAAGATAAATATGATTGCGAAGTTACAAGTCTAGGAGAAAAAGCAGGAGAATTAACTGAAGAAATGGCAAAAAAAATTGGTCTAAAAGCCGGAATGCCAATAGCTATAGCTAATGTAGATGCTCATGTTGCTGTTCCTGCTATGGGAGTTACAGAACCAGGGAAAATGGTTATGATAATGGGTACTTCAACTTGTAGTATGGTTTTATCAGACAAAGAAGTAGTAGTACCAGGAATTTGTGGATATGTAGAAGATGGTATAATACCAGGACTTTATGGATATGAAGCGGGACAATCAGCTGTTGGAGATATCTTTGCATGGTTTGTTAATAACTGTGTGCCACAATCCTATATAAATGAAGCGGACAAACTAGGAATGAATATACATCAATTTCTAACTATGAAGGCAGAAAAATTAAATCCAGGAGATTCAGGACTTTTAGCTTTAGATTGGCTTAATGGAAATAGAACAGTTTTAGTAGATACAGATTTAACTGGGCTTATACTAGGATTGAATTTAAATACTAAGCCAGAAGAAATTTATAGAGCTTTAATTGAATCTACAGCCTTTGGACATAAAAAAATAGTAGATACCTTTATAGAGTATGGTATTGAAATAAATGAATTATATGTTTGTGGAGGCTTGCCACAAAAAAATAGAATGCTTATTCAAATTTATGCAGATGTAACAAATCTTCCAATAAGAATTTCTAAATCTACTGAAACACCAGCATTAGGCTCAGCTATGTTTGGTGCAGTTGTAGCAGGAAAAGAAAATGGTGGCTTTGAATCAATACATGAAGCTGCAAGAGTAATTCCTAAATTATTAGATGAAGTAATAACACCTATAGAAAAAAATGTAGAAGTTTACTCAAAAATCTATTCTCATTATGATAGATTACATGATTACTTTGGTAGAGGTGAAAACGATGTAATGAAGGATCTAAAGAAAATGAGAAAACTTTAGGAGGTAAATATGTTAGAAGCATTAAAAAAAGAAGTTTTTGAAGCAAATTTAGCTCTAGTTAAAAACAACCTAGTGGTTTTAACTTGGGGAAACGTTAGTGGAATAGACAGAGAAAAAGGATTAGTAGTTATAAAGCCAAGTGGTGTAAGTTATGAAAATATGAAAGAAGAGGATATGGTAGTTGTAGATTTAGAAGGAAATATAGTAGAAGGAAATTTAAGACCTTCATCAGATACAATTACTCATATAGAATTATATAAAAAATATACTGATTTAGGTGGAATAGTTCACACTCATTCTACCTTTGCAACATCTTGGGCACAAGCTAAAAGAGATATTCCTTCCTATGGGACAACTCATGCAGATACTTTCTATGGGCCTGTTCCATGTACTAGGAAGTTAACAAATGGAGAAATAAAAACAGAATATGAAAGAAATACAGGTTTTGTAATAATTGAAACCTTAGAATCAAGAAAAATAGAAGTATTAAGTGTTCCAGGAATAATAGTTGGAAGTCATGGCCCATTTTCCTGGGGAGAAACTCCAAATAAAGCAGTATCAAATGCAATAGTTCTAGAAGAAATATCTAAAATGGCTCTTATAACAGAAAACTTAAATAATAGTATAACTCCAATAGACAAAGAGCTTCAAGATAAACATTACTTTAGAAAACATGGTTCAAATGCATATTATGGTCAAAAATGATTATTTAAAATAAGGAATAGGAGGGTTAATATGTTAAAGGTTAAAGAATATAATTTTTGGTTTATAACAGGTAGTCAAGATTTATATGGAGAAGAAACATTAAATCAAGTTGCTATAGATTCTCAAAAAATCGTTGAGGGATTAAATCAAATTGAAGATATTAAATATAATATAGTTTATAAACCAACAGTTAGAAATCCTAAAGAAATTTATGATGTTTGTTTAGCAGCAAATAATGATGAAAATTGTGCTGGAATAATTACATGGATGCATACATTTTCACCAGCTAAAATGTGGATTAAAGGCTTAGCTATTTTAAATAAGCCACAACTTCATTTCCATACTCAATTTAATAGAGATATACCATGGGAAACTATAGATATGGACTTTATGAATTTAAATCAATCAGCTCATGGAGATAGAGAATTTGGATTCATAAATACAAGAATGAAAAATAAAAGAAAAGTTATAGTTGGACATTGGCAAGACAAAGAAGTTAATAAGGATATAAATAAATGGATGGGTGTTGCTGTTGCCTTTGTAGAAGGACAAAATATAAAAATAGCTAGATTTGATGATAATATGAGAAATGTTGCTGTAACTGAAGGTGATAAGGTGGAAGCAGCAATAAAGCTTGGATGGACTTGTGATGCTTTTGGAATTGGAGATTTAGTAGAAGAAATAGATAAAGTTAAATCAGAAGAAGTAGAAGATTTAATGAAGGTTTATGAAGAAAAATATGATATTTGTAAAGAAGGACAAGTCGATGGTGCTATTAGAGACTCTATAAAATATCAAGCTAAAGTAGAAATTGCTCTAAGAAGATTCCTTGAAAAAGGAGAATATACTGCTTTCACAACTAATTTCCAAGTACTACATGGTATGGAACAATTACCAGGCTTAGCTGTACAAAGACTTATGGAAGAGGGCTATGGCTTTGGCGGAGAAGGAGATTGGAAAACTGCTGGCTTAGTAAGACTTATGAAAATAATGGCAAATAATATTGGTACTTCCTTTATGGAAGATTACACATATCATTTTGAACCAGGTAATGAAATGATATTAGGAGCTCATATGTTAGAAGTTTGCCCAACAATTTCTGCTAATAAGCCAATAATAGATGTAAAACCTTTATCAATTGGAGATAAGGGGGATCCAGCTAGACTTATATTTAATGGACAAGCAGGTAAGGCTATATGTGCTTCCTTAGTAGACTTAGGTGGAAGAATGAGATTAATAATTAATGAAGTAAATGCAAAGGAAGTTGAAAAGGATTTACCTAATCTTCCAGTTGCTAGAGTTTTATGGACTCCAGAACCATCATTAAAAATAGGTGCTGAAGCATGGATATTAGCTGGCGGAGCTCATCATACTTCATTTTCATATGTAGTTGATTCAGAACAATTATGTAGCCTTGCAGATATGTATGACTTAGAAGTTGTTGTTATAGGAAAAAATACAAATATAAGAGATTTTTCAAATGAACTAAAGTGGAATAGTATCTATTGGATGTTAAATAAATAATAAGCTCAGGAATTTAGTATTAAAATCAAATTCAAATAATTATAAGATTTAAAATAATTAAACTTAAGAGGTGAAGAAATGGCAAAGTATATAATAAACACTGAAAAACAACTTTCTAAAATAAGTAAAGAAATCTATGGACACTTTTCAGAACACTTAGGAAGATGCATTTATGAAGGGATATATGTTGGAGAAAACTCTGATATACCTAATGTAAATGGTATGAGAAAAGATGTAGTAGAAGCATTAAAGGAAATCAAAATACCAGTTTTAAGATGGCCAGGTGGTTGTTTTGCTGATGAGTATCATTGGAAAGATGGTATTGGCCCAAAGGAAAATAGAAAGAAACTTATAAACACTCATTGGGGTGGAACTTTAGAAGATAATAGTTTTGGAACTCATGAATTTATGGAATTATGTAGACAGCTTGAATGTGAACCTTATATAAATGGTAATTTAGGTAGTGGTACAGTTCAAGAAATGTCAGAATGGGTAGAATATTTAACTTTTGATGGAGTATCTCCTATGGCTGATCTTAGAAAAGAAAATGGACACGAAGCAGCTTGGAAGGTTAAATATTTTGGAGTAGGTAATGAAAATTGGGGTTGTGGTGGAAATATGACTGCTGAATTCTATGCAAATATGTATAGAAGATATCAAACTTATTGCAGAAATTATCCAGGAAATCAATTATATAAAATAGCTTGTGGACCATCTGATAGCAATTATAGTTGGACAGAAGAGCTAATGAAGACAGCTGGCAACTTTATGGACGGATTAACATTACATTATTATACATTCCCAGGTGGTTGGAGCAATAAAGGTGATGCTAGAGATTTTGACAATGAAGCTTGGTATAAAACATTAAAGAAAACTCTTGAAATGGATGAATTTATAAAGAATCATATAAAAATAATGAATAAATATGATAAAGAAGAAAGAGTTGCTTTAATTGTAGATGAATGGGGTAGTTGGTATGATGTTGAAGCAGGAACTAATCCAGGATTCTTATATCAACAAAACACAATGAGAGATGCTCTTATTGCAGGTATTAACTTAAATATTTTCAATAAGCATTCAAGAAGAGTAAGAATGGCTAATATAGCTCAAATGGTAAATGTTCTACAAGCTGTTATATTAACAGAAGGTGAAAATATGATATTAACACCAACATATCACGTGTTTAATATGTATAAAGATCACCAAGAAGCAACTTTATTAGAAAGCTATATTGAAACTAAAGAAATAGGTTTAGAAGAGGAAAATTTAGTGCCTAACTTACATGAATCAGCTTCAGTAGATAAAGATGGCAGAATAATATTTACTATAAATAATTTATCTATTACTGATGATTATAAAGTAGATACAGAATTATTAGGTAAAAATCCTACAAAGATTACAGCAAATATATTGACTAATGAAATGAATGCATGCAATACATTTGAAGACCCTAATACTGTTACTATTAAGGAATTTAATGATTTCTCCGTAACAGAAAAAGGATTAAGTTTCACAATTCCAAAATGTAGTGTTATGAGATTTATTATTGAATAATATGAGTAAACCATTTTGCAGACGATGTCTTATGGATGAAGTTTTAAGCGAAGCAGAATATCTTCATATGAAAGAATATATTTCTGCAATAGATGACTATATTAGGACTAGTGATGAGGAATATGAAAAAAGATTAAGCATATGTAAAGAGTGTGACCTATTAATAAATGGAATGTGCAAGCTTTGTGGATGCTTTGTTGAAATTAGAGCTGCTGTTAAAAAAAATTATTGTCCCAATAAGAATAGATATTGGTAAGATAATGAATTACTAATTAAATAATAAAAAAATAATATCAATTTAAGTACCACTAGTATAATAATTGATATTATTTTTTTATAAAATTTGAGAGGTGCATATGAATAAAATAAGTTTATTAAATGGAATATTTAAAGATTCAGAGAATAAGGGAAAGGCTTATTTACTATACTTAGACTCAGACAGATTATTAGCTCCTTGCTATGAAGCAATTGGTTTAAATCCTAAAAACTATAGATATGGTGGATGGGAAGAAAGAGAAATAAGTGGTCATTCTCTTGGTCACTACCTTTCAGCATTATCCTATATGTATATAGCAACTGATGATGTAACTATTAAAGAAAAAATAGATTACATAGTAGATGAATTAAGTTACTTACAAGATGTAGAAAAGACTGGCTATGTAAGTGGATTTAAAAAAGATTGTTTTGATAAGGTTTTTAGTAGAAACTTTACTGTAACAAGGTTTGATTTAGGGGATAGTTGGGTTCCTTGGTATAGCATTCATAAAATATATTCAGGGCTTTTAGATGCCTATAAATTAAGTAACAATAAAAAAGCTTTAGAAATATTAATTAAATTATCTGATTGGGCAAAGAATGGCTTAGATAATTTAACAGAAGAAGAATTTGATAAAATGCTTTATTGTGAACATGGTGGAATGTGTGAAGTTTTTGGATTACTATATGAAATAACAAAAAATAAAGATTACTTAAATTTATCTATAAGATTTATAGATAAGGAAATTATATATCCTCTAATGAAAAATAAAGATGAATTAGAAGGAAAGCATGCAAACACTCAAATCCCTAAAATCCTTGGAATAGCTAAACTATACGATATAACAAAGGATGAAAAATATAAGCAGGTTTGTGAATTGTTCTGGAATATTGTTACAAGGGAAAGATCCTATGCAATTGGTGGAAATAGTATAGATGAACACTTTGGGAAAATAAGAACTGAAACCTTAGGAGTTACAACAGCAGAAACCTGTAATACTTATAATATGCTAAAACTTACAGAATATTTATATAAGTGGGACCATCATAGTAAATATATAGACTATTATGAAAAAGCATTATATAATCATATCCTTGCATCCCAAGATCCTATAAGTGGAATGAAAACCTATTTTGTATCTACTAAGCCAGGTCATTTTAAGGTTTATTGTTCTCTAGATAAATCTTTTTGGTGCTGTACAGGCAGTGGTATGGAGAATCCAGGTAAGTACACAAAAAATATATATTATGTAGAAAACAATGATATATATATAAATTTATTTATAAGTTCAACAATAGAATTAAAAGAAAAAAATATAAAAATAAATCAAATTACTGATTTTCCAAATAAAGAAAAAACTAAAATAATAATAAAAGAAAGCAATAATGAATGTTATACCTTAAAAATAAGAGTGCCATACTGGATTAGTAGTGATATTGAAGTCCTACTAAATGGTAAGGAAGTATGCTGTGATAAAGAAAAAGGATATATTTCAATAAAAAAACTTTGGAAAAAAGGCGATGTTTTAGAAATAAAGTTAAATATGGATTTACATATCTATAATTCAAGAGAAGATGAAAATAAAGTTTGTTTTATGTATGGACCTTTAGTATTAGCAGGTGCCTTTGGGAGAGAAGCTTTTCCAGAAAGTGATATAGTAGAAGATCACTTAAAGTTAAATAATCATAAACCTATAGAGATACCTAGTATAATAAGTGAAAATCATAATTTACTTAATAAAGTGAAAAAGGTAGAAAATAAATGGAACTTAGAATTTGAACTGAGTTTTAATAATGAAGGTAATGATGTAGTAAAATTAATACCCTTTTATAACCTCCATCATGAAAGATATAGTATTTATTTTACAAGAATAAACAAATGCAACTAACTTTTTTATTAATTATATTTAGAATTTTTTGTTTTTTCTAATTATTTTGATATAATTATAAATATAATTAATACTTTAGGAGGTAGGACTATGAATTTAAATAGTAAAATAAAGATGAATACTGGAAATGGCATTTACCAATTAGGACTAGGTGTTTGGAGAAGTGGAGAAGAAACTAAAAATGCAGTTCTTGCTGCATTAAAAGCTGGTTATAGACATATAGATACAGCAGCTGTTTATAAAAATGAGGAAGCTGTTGGAGAAGCCATAAGAGAAAGTGGAATAAAAAGAGAAGATTTGTTTATAGTAACGAAGTTATGGAATCAAGATATGCGAGATGAAAAAGTAATGGAAGCTTTTGAAACTAGCTTAAAGAAACTTGGTTTAGACTACGTTGACTTATATTTAATACATT
This sequence comes from Bacillota bacterium, assembly GCA_023445445.1. Taxonomy (GTDB): domain Bacteria; phylum Bacillota; class Clostridia; order Clostridiales; family Clostridiaceae; genus Clostridium. The sequence goes on along the minus strand of JAEXLD010000050.1, from coordinate 26,041 downwards.
GGCCAGTTAAAGATAAATATATTAAATCTTATAAGGTTATGGAAGAAATTTATAGAAGTGGAAGAGCCAAGGCCATAGGAGTTTCAAATTTCAAGACACATCACTTACAAGATTTACTAGATAATACAGAGGTTGTTCCTGCTGTTAATCAAATGGAGTTTAATCCTCAAATGCAAGATAATGATATATTAGAAATGTGCAAAGAGAAAGGAATAATTTTAGAAGCATGGTCACCACTTGGTTCAGGTGCTTGTTTAAATAATGAAGAAATAATAGAGATAGGTAAAAAATATAATAAATCAGCTGCACAAGTAATAATTAGATGGTTACTACAAAAAGGAATTGTAGTATTCCCTAAATCTGTCCATGAAAATAGAATTAAAGAAAATGCTGATGTATTTGATTTTGAACTAACTAATGAAGAAGTAGAATTAATAAATGGCATGAATAAAAATCTTAGAACTGGTTCAGACCCAGACACATTTAATTTTTAAAATATATTGACTTATTTAATATCTATGATAAAATAGTGATAATTTAAAATTATGGATATAAAATACTTCGTATAACCCTAATAATATGGTTTAGGGGTCTCTACCAAGAACCAATAATTCTTGATTACGAAGAAATCACTTACTTGTGATTTCTTCGTGATCAGGAATTTTTTTTATTTTTTAGGAATTAATAAAAATATTACCATTTTAATAATTTTTTATAAATTCCTTTCCTTCAGTATTAGAGGATATAGATATTATATTCTGGCGACTTGGAGCTTGCGACGGAGCAAAGAATATAATATCTATATACTTTTTATACATTTGTATATATTATCTTTACTTTAAATTGTATTAAATAGAGGAGTGATTGTATGGATATTAATAAGTTACCCAAAATAGAATTACATTGCCATTTGGACGGAAGTTTAAGAGTTGAAACTGTAATAGAATTTGCAAAAAAAGAAGGAATAGCTTTAGATAGTTATGAATATGATTATGTTAAAAATTTATTGACAGTTGGAGATAATTGTAGTTCTTTAGATGAATATTTAGAAAAGTTTCATCTTCCTAATAAAGTATTGCAAACTAAAGAAAATTTAAGAAGATCAGCCTTTGAATTGTTAGAAGATGCCTCAAAGGAAAATATTAAGTATATAGAAATAAGATTTGCTCCAATTTTTCATATTAAAAAAGGGCTTAAATTAGAAGAAATAATTGAGAGTGTTATCGAAGGAATTAGGGATGCAGAAGAGCTTTATGATATAAAAGGTAATGTAATAGTCTCTTGTATAAGAGGATTAAACTTAAAACATTTATATGAAACTATAGAAGCTGCCTCAAAATTCTTAGGTAAAGGTGTTGTTGCAATAGATTTAGCTGCTACAGAAAAAGAAGATTTTGCCTATGAATATGTAGATGCAATGAAATTGGCAAAAGAAAAAGGCTTTAGAATTACCATTCATGCTGGAGAAACAGGCTTTGGAAAAAATGTTGGAGATTCAATAAAGCTTTTAGGTGCTGAAAGAATAGGACATGGTGTCTTTATTTACAATGATAAAGAGTCCTATGATTTAGTAAAAAATCTAGGAGTTACTTTGGAAATGTGTCCAAAGAGTAATATTGATACAAAAGCTGTAAATCTATATTCTGATCACCCTATATATAACTATTACAAGGATGGTATAAAGGTAAATATAAGCACTGATAATAGAACAGTTTCTAATATAACATTAAATGAAGAAACTAATAATGTAATAAATACCTTTAATATAACTTTAGATGAATATAAAGAAATATATATAAATAGTGTACAAGCCTCCTTTTGTGATGATAAAACAAAGGAAAATTTAATTAAATTTATTAATTACTAATTCTATTTACGTATTATTTTAAAATTTCTCCATAAAATAATATAGAAGTGTTTTAAGGAGAAAAAAAATGAAGTGCAAAAGGTTATTTAATTTTGAAATAATAGGTGTCTTTATAATTTTTGCTATAGGTTCATTATGGCATTCCCTATATAACCTATCAAATGAAAATATCATTGTAGGACTTATAGCACCAATAAACGAAAGTATGTGGGAACATTGGAAGCTTGGATTATATCCAATTTTAATTTATTCAGCTGTAGAATATGCTTTTGTAAAAAAAGAAGCAAATAACTTTATATTTAGTAAATTTATTTGTATTGTAGTATTTGAAATTGTTTGTTTTTCAATAACTGGATTATGGAGTATTTTCTTCAAAGATCTTGGAGCAACCACTGAAATGATAGTGGATATAGTAGCTTATTTATTAGGGATACTAATAGGGCAAACAGTATCTTATATAATAGCTTGTATAACGTTACCTAATAAAAAGTTAAAATATATTGGGGTAGTTGGTATATTACTTCATATTATAGTATTTACAATTTTCACCTTTAAACCTCCTATGCAAGAATATTTTAAAGATGAAAAAACAGGAGAATATGGTATTTATAAAATGAAGGATTAAATTAATAAAACTATAAAATAACATAAAATATGACTTCCAAATTTTTAGGGCCTCAATTGAGGTCTTTTTAATATTTATATATATTTAAAAATTATTTCAAACAAAGGAGAGTAAGTATGAGAATAAGAATTGGTTATGTAGCAATTTCAAAGGTGTTAGGTAATAAAGTAACTAGCTCTAGTACTGTTACCTTTGCTAATTATAATAAAATTTTTTCTGAAGAAAAAAGGTTAGAAAAGCTAAAAACAGTAACATTATCAAATTTAGCAGCTCTTCAAGAAATATTAAAATATAATATAGAAAAGGAAATACATTTTTATAGAATAACATCTGCCTTAATTCCATTAGTAACTCATCCAGAGGTTGGCTATTGGGGACATAGAGAAATATTTAAAAAAGATTTTCAGTACATAGGAAAGCTTATTAAAGAATCTAATATGAGAGTTGACACTCATCCTGATGAATTTAATGTAATAAATAGCACAAATTCTAAGGTTGTAGAAAATACCCTTATAAATTTACGAAGGCAAGTGGAATGGTTTGAAGATATGGATTATAAAGAAGGAAAAATGGTGATTCATGTAGGTGGAGCTACTGGCGGAAAAGAAGCTGCCTTAAAAAGATTTATAGAAAATTTTAATACTTTCCCTAAGGATATAAGGGGAAAAATTATAATTGAAAATGATGATAAAACCTATACAGTTAAAGAAACTTTAAGATTATGCCAAGAGTTAAATACTCCAATGGTTTTAGATATACATCATCATAACTGTAATAATGATGGAGAAGACATCAAAGATTTATTGGAGTCTATTTTAAATACATGGAAAAATGAAAAATTACCTGCTAAAATGCATTTTTCTTCTCCTAAAGATAAGACTCTAATGAATAGGGTTGATAAGAAGCATTCTGATTTTATAGATGCAATAGATTTTATAAGCTTTATTGAAATATTAAAATCATTTAATAGAGATATAGATATAATGCTAGAATGCAAAGAAAAGGATGTAGCTTTATTTAAATTGATTAAAGATATAATAGAAATAAAACCAGAATATAAGTGGGTTGATAAAACAACTTTAAACATATAGTCTTACTTTATCCTAAGTATATATTAAGTAGAAAGAATAATATTAAATAATAAAAGTTATTAAAAAATAAATTATGCAGTACAGTTTTAATACTTTTATACGAATATTTATATGTAGATAATTGATATTAATAATTATAAAAATATATACTAAGGATTTTTAAAAAAGGAGAACTATTTTATGAGAAAAGTTAAATTAGAATTGAAGGTTAGATCCAGATTAATTATTATGACAATGCTAATTTCATTAGTTACAGCTTTAGTTATAACCACAACAACTATTTTTAGAAGCATTGAGACTAATAATAAATTACTATCCATTCAAAAGGAGCGTTTAATTGAAGATTATGATTCAAGAATAAAAGGAGAAGTAGAAATTGCCATTTCTATGATAGATGCAATTAACGAAAAAACTAAAACAGGAGAGCTTACAGTTGATGAAGCAAAAAAACAAAGTGCTGATTTATTAAGAAGTTTAAGATTTGGTGAAGAAGGATATTTTTGGGCTGATACTATTGAAGGAATAAATGTAGTATTATTAGGTCAAGATGTTGAAGGAAAAAGTAGAATTAATGATAAAGATGTTAAAGGCAATGAATTGATAAAGAATATAATTGAAAATGGTAAAAAAGAAGGGGGTGGATATACTGATTATTGGTTTCCTAAAAGCGGGGAAACTGAAGCTTCGTTGAAAAGAGGATATAGTAAACTTTATAAGCCATATAATTGGGTAATAGGAACAGGAAATTACATAGATGATATTGATGAAATAGCAAAGTCAAGATCAGAAGTACTTATGGAAGATTTAAGAAATGGAATAACAATAAACATAATTTTACTTATAGCATCATTATTTATAGCAATAATCTTTGCTTCTATTGTAAGCAAACAAATGGTTAATCCACTTATAAGAATAAAGGATTTTGCTTTAAGATTATCTTCTTATGATTTTAGTCAGCCAGTTAAATTTAATAGTAAGGATGAGTTTGGTGAAACTGCTTATGCTTTAAATAAAGCTCAAGAAAATATAAAGAGCTTAGTTAAATTAATTGTTGAGGATTCAGAAAATATAGGAGCTACATCTGAAGAATTATCAGCAACAGTAGAGGAGCTTTTCTCTAAGGCAGTAATTATAGAGGAATCTATAGATGCTATTTCTACTACAATACAAGAAAATGGAGCTGTAACAGAAGAAATAAGTGCATCAATGGAGGAGGTAGATTCAAGTATAAATATTTTATCTTCAAAATCCATGGATGGAAGTAATGTATCTAATGATGCTAAAAAGAGAGCTAATGATGTTAAAACTAGTAGTGAAGTTGCAATAAAAGAAACTAGAGAAGTTTATAATGAAAAGAAAGCAAAAATGCAAAAAGCCATTGAAGATGCTAAAGTTGTTGAAAGTATAAAAGTTATGGCAGATACTATTGGAAATATATCTGAACAAACTAATCTACTTGCTTTAAATGCAGCTATTGAAGCAGCAAGAGCAGGAGAACAAGGAAAAGGATTTGCTGTTGTTGCTGAAGAAGTAAGAAAGCTAGCAGAACAATCAGCAGATGCAGTAAAGAGCATTCAAGAAACTATTTTAAAAGTACAAAATGCATTTAAAGCTAGTATTGAGGCAGGTACAGATATATTAGAGTTCGTTAATACTAAAGTTAACTCACAGTTAGATTCTTATGGAGAAACAGGTAACAAGTATTACGATGATTCAGAATTTGTAAGTCAAATGTCTGATGAAATTGCAGCTATGTCTGAAGAAATAACAGCAACTGTTGGACAAGTTAGTGAAGCAGTTCAAAGTATGGCTGAGGCATCACAAGAATCAAGTGAAAAAGCGGAAGATATTAAAGAAAGTATGAAGGAAGCAACTAAAGCAATAGAGCAAGTTGCACAATCAGCTCAAGGGCAAGCTGAACTAGCTCAAAAGCTTAATGAGATGGTACAAAAGTTTAATATATAAATTAAAATAATAGAATCCAGTAAGATATAAAAATCTTGTTGGATTTTTATTATTTAAGGAAATAATAAATTAATCATATTATATATATACTAAGTAATATAAATAATATGTAAATAAAAATAAATAGTTTTTGATTAATTGCTTTAATAATAAGGAATAATATAATTATCTTTACAAAAGAACGTGTGTTCGGTATAATTAATTTAGAAATTTCCAAGGGAGGGATATCTTTGAAGGTTGTTGCTAAACCAATACAAATGATAGCATGGTTTAATAAGGATGGTTCTATTAGTCCTCTTAAGTTTAAGTTAGATGAAGATGAAGTTAAAGTAATAAAAATAGAAAAAATATTAAAAAGAGAAAAGGAAAGATTGGCAGGTAGTATAATGGAAAAATTCCTATGTAGCAGCTGTATAAATGGAGAAGAGAAATTGTACGAAATAAAATATGATTCAAGTAGCTATAAATGGATACTTTTTAAGTATTAGAAGGGAAGGGAATATCTTGGACGAAAGAATAGTATTTCATATTGATGTTAATTCAGCTTACCTTTCATGGACAGCTATTAGGATGCTACAATTAGGTGAAATTACAGAAGATATTCGAACAATTCCATCTATAGTTGGTGGAAATAGAGATGAAAGACATGGGATAGTTTTAGCTAAGTCAATACCTGCAAAAAAGTACGGAATAAAAACAGGAGAAACTATTGTAGAAGCATTAAAGAAGTGTCCAAATTTAAAAATATTCAGGCCTAATTATAAGTTATATATAAAATGTAGTAATGCTATGTATAACCTTCTTTATGAATATTCACCTATAATACAAAGATATTCAGTTGATGAAGTTTTTATGGATATGAGTCATTATAAAGAAATTTATATGGAGAAAGCATTAGAAATAAAAAATAGAATAAAAGAGGAGCTTGGATTTACTGTTAATATAGGAATAAGTACTAATAAGTTATTAGCCAAAATGGCTAGTGATTTTAACCCTAAGGATTCAATACACACTTTATTTAAAGAAGATATAAAAGATAAAATGTGGCCACTTCCTGTAGAAGATTTATTTATGGTAGGAAGAGCAACTAAAAGAAACTTAGATAAATTAAATATATGTACTATTGGAGATTTAGCTAATTTTGATTTAACACTACTTCAAAGTGTTTTTAAAAGCCACGGTAAAGTAATATATAATTATGCAAATGGAATAGATGAATCTCTAGTTAGAAAATATAATTATATAGATGTTAAAGGTATTGGAAATTCAACTACTATAGCTTGGGATGTTACTACTAAAGAAGAAGCATTAAAGGTGATTTTGTCTTTAACTGAATCTGTTTCTAGCAGATTAAGAAGTAATGAAAGTTTATGTAAGGTAGTATCCATATCAATAAAAGGATTCAATTTCGAAAAATATATTCATCAAAAGACACTAGAAAATTATACAGACTCAACAGAAGAAATATTTGCAGAATTAGCTAAAGCCTTTGAAGAATGTTGGAGAGGAGAAGCTATAAGGCAAATTGGAGTTAGAGTAACAAATCTATGTAGTAATGAATTTTTCCAAAGTTCCTTATTTGATAATAAGACAATAGAAAAGCAACGTGCTTTAGATAAGACCATTGATTCTATAAGAAATAGATATGGAAATAATTCAGTAATAAGATCAACATTCCTTCATTCTGGAATAAAAGCTATAAATGGAGGAAATGGAGAAGAAGATTACCCAATGATGGGAAGTATTTTATAATCACTAAAGAAAATCCATAAAAATATTACCTCATTATAAATTTTAATAGTATAATTATCTTTATGTGCAATACTTTAAAGATAAATAGAAAAGAGGAGTATTTTTGAACAAAGAAAAGTTTTATACTAATAAGATAAATATAATTTTTATAGCAATAATTTGTACATTTTTATGGGGAAGTGCTTTTCCAGCTGTTAAGGTTGGATATGAACTTTTTAATATTACAAGTAGTGATGTTGGAGGAAAGCTTATATTTGCTGGATATAGATTTTTCTTAGCAGGAATTTGTGTGCTTATATTACAAATAATAATGAAGCAAAACATATTTAAGTTAACTACTAAAGACTTAAAAGAAATAACAATATTAGGAATTGGACAAACTACCATTCAATATATATTTTTTTATTTAGGTCTTACATATACAACAGGTGTAAGAGGATCTATTGTAAATGGAACTGGAACATTTTTTAGTATTATACTAGCTCATGTTGTATATAAAAACGATAAGTTAAATTTTAATAAAGTTTTAGGCTGTATAGTTGGATTTTTAGGAGTTGTACTTGTAAATCTTGGAGGAGGAACTTCAGTTTTGCAAGGCGGATTTTCCTTTAGAGGAGAAGGCTTTATAATGATGGCAGCCTTTATGCTTTCAGTTTCATCATTATATAGCAAGAAAATAAGTCAAAATAAAGATGCTTATACCGTAACAGGTTATCAACTAGCTATAGGTGGTTTCATTTTAACTATAATAGGATATATTTTAGGTGGAAGTCTTACAAACTTTACAATAAAATCAGTTACATTACTACTATATATGGCTTTATTATCTGCTATAGCTTTTGCATTATGGTCACAGCTTTTAAAATATAATAAAGTTGGTGTAATATCTGTTTTTAATTTCCTAATACCTGTCTTTGGAACAATATTATCAGCAATAATACTTAAGGAAGATATCTTTGATATAAAAATATTAATAGCCTTATTATTAGTGTGTACAGGAATTTATTTAGTATATAAAAGAAAAGATATTAAAGAATAATTGAATTATATTTATTTAAAGTACTTCAAATTAACATTGGAGTACTTTTCTTTTTAGAAAAATAATAATACAATAAATGGGAAAAATGGTGTATTATTATTTTATACTATAAGAATTGGAGATAAATATGAGAAAAAGTAAAGAACTTCTGTTAATAAGATATATAGCTTTTATTATATTAATTGGTGAAATTATTATTGAAGGAAAAAACACTGGAATTAGCAGTATACTTTTTATATTGTTACTTATTATAAATAACAATCTTAGAATTTTTTATTTTAAAAGTGAAATTATAAATGTATTTTCAATAATTTTAGAATTAATAATATCCATAGGAGCAGCTTTGTACTTTGGTGGAAACATATTGTTTTATTTAGTAGGAGTAACTATAGATACAATTTCACTTAATAGAAAAAGTATTAAATATATATTATTACTTATAATATGTCTCTTAACTGGATATACAAAATTTAATAAAAGTTTAGAAGAAGGTTTTATAAATTTAGTTATTATAGGTATTCTTTCTATTTTATTAAATTACATATCAAAACTTTATAATACAAAAAAAGAAGCTCAAAGGCTTTATGATAAGCTAAAAGTATCTGAAGAAAACTTACTGGAAGCTAATAATAAACTTGAAGAATTTTTATCATCAATAGAAGAACTAACAATACTTAAAGAAAGAAATAGGATATCTCGAGAAATTCATGATAGTGTGGGACATACATTGTCAACAGCCATGATTCAGTTATCTGCTATGGAAGTATTAGCAGATAAGGAGGATAGCAATTTAAGAGATATGATTAGTTCATTAAGAAGTTTTATAAATGAGAGTTTTCAAGATGTAAAGCTAGCTGTTAAAGAACTTAAATCTGATGATTATGATAATTATAGAGGAATAATTAGAATCCAAGACTTATGCAAAAATTTTGAGAAAATGTCTGGAATTGAAGTAAGCACTGTTGTATGTAAGGGTAATTGGACATTATCTACAAAACAAAGTGCTCATTTATATAGAATAAGCCAAGAAGTTTTGTCTAATTCATTAAAGCATGGGAAGGCAACAAAAATAAAAGTAATTATGAACTTTACGGATAATGATTTTGTTATTTCTTTTAAAGATAACGGAATTGGTAGCAATGATATAAAAGAAAGTGGATTTGGACTTAAGAATATAAGAGAAAGAGCCGATGAAATGGGAGGAATAGTAGATATTAGTTCAAAAGTAGGAAATGGATTTTTTCTTAAGTTAGTTATTCCTAAAGAAAGGGAGATATAAGTGGAAATGATTAAAATATTAATTGTAGATGATGAAAAATTAATACGTGAAGGATTGAAGCTTATGCTTTCAACTTTTAGTGATATTGAAGTAGTAGACACTGCAGAAAATGGATATAAAGCCTTGGAAATATGTAAATCAAAGGATATTGATATTGTTCTTATGGATATAAGAATGAAGGAATGTGATGGGGTTATGGGAACAAGATTAATAAAGGAGCAATTTACTAAGATTAAGGTTATTATATTAACTACTTTTAACGATAAGGAATATATTGAAGATGCATTAGCTTATGGAGCCTTTGGATATATGTTAAAGGATAGCTCTCATCAAGTTATATATGAAGGAATAAAAGCTGCTTATATGGGTAATATGGTTGTTCATCCTGATGTTGCTAATAAGATTCTAACAAAGACTGACTCCGCACATAAATCTAAGGATTTAGAAAAATATAATTTCTCAGAAAAAGAGCTTCAAATTATTAAATATATTGCAGAGGGATTAAGTAATAAAGAAATTTCAGATAAAATATACTTGTCTGAAGGTACTATAAAAAATAATATTACAAATATATTATCAAAGCTTAATCTTAGAGACAGAACTCAAATTGCAATTTTTGCATTTAAAAATGGAATAGTTACTTAGAGTAATATTGACCTCCTAGATATTCATAAACTTTACGCTCAAAATATGTACATTGAAGATATAAAAAAATTATAATATGGGGTGTAATAAATGGATAATATAAGAAAAATAGACAAAAGGCACAGACTAGAACAAGAGATGTTTATGTATAAAATTACAAAGGATAATAAAGTATTAATTTACTGGAACAATAAACAGGTGGTTACACTAAGTGGCAATAGAGCTGCTAAATTTATAGAAGAACTAGATGATATAGACGAATATGATGCACAACTTCTCATGGCTAGAGTTACTGGAAGCTTTAAATACGGAAACGAAAGAGTTCAAAAAAATAGTGAGAAAAATAAATACAGAAGATAGAAAATAGAATAGTGACTTAAGTCATTTATATAGTGACTTTAAGTAATATCAATCCCCTTGGTTTTTTATTATTATAGAATAAAGAAAAACTAGGGGGTATTTTTATGAGTATAATAGAAGTTAAAAATGTTACAAAAAGGTTTAATGATAAACTAGTTTTAGATAATGTAAGTTATGAGGTTAACAAAGGTGAAATATTTGGATTTATAGGACCTAATGGAGCAGGCAAATCAACATTAATTAATATAATGACAAGCCTTTTAGTGCCAGATAGTGGAACTATTAAAATTTGTGGTTATGATATTTTAAAAGAGCCTATAAAAGCAAAGGAATGTATTGGATATGTACCACAGGATATATCTTTAATGGAAGAACTTACTGCTTATGATAATCTAGAATTTTTTGGAGCCTTATATGGATTAAAGGGTAAGGAACTTAAAACAAGGATAATGGAAGCTCTTGAAGTTACTGGACTTGTAGAAAAGAAAAAAGAAAAAGTAAAAAAATTCTCAGGTGGTATGAAGAGAAGGCTAAATATAGCAGCAGCAATTATGCATCATCCTAAAGTTTTAATAATGGATGAACCAACAGTTGGAGTTGATCCTCAATCAAGAAATCATATATTTAATTTTACTAAGAATATTTGCAAGGAATGGGGAACTACAGTTATTTACACATCTCATTATATGGAAGAAATTGAAGAGCTTTGTAAGAGAGTTTTTATAATTGATTTAGGAAAAGAAATAGCTTATGGCAGTGAAGAAGAAATCAAAGCCTCAGTTTTCCCTAATAATAAGGTAATTATTGAAGCAAAATCCTTACCAGCTGAAGCAATTATACAGATAGAAAAATTAGAGGGAATAATAAATCTAAAGGAAAAAGAAGACATTCTTACTCTAACAATAGATTCTAATTTTAAACTTCATAATGTATTAACTATTATAGAGGAAAATGGAATTAATATTAAAAAGATAAGTTATGAAGAAGCCAAATTAGAAGATGTGTTTTTGAGTCTAACAGGAAAAACTTTAAGGGATTAGAGGTGTTTGTTATGAAATTATTTTATTTTACTAAGACAACATTAAAGGGTATGTTATCAAATGTAGTAATAACAGTTATATATTTTATATTGTTTCCAGTTCTATTAGCAGCCTTTATGGGGTTTTTCCAAAACTCTCTTAATGAAAATCCATTAAAGCTTAGTTCAATTAAGGTGGCTATAACTGATAATGATAAAAGTAATATGTCTAAAAATTTAATATCATTTCTAAAAAGTGATGAAATGAAGGATTTAATAGAGGAAAATTCTGAAGATAATGATATAGAAATTGTTATTCCAAAGGGATATGAGGGAAGTCTTTTGTCATTAGAGAAAAATCACATAGAAATAAATAAACTAACTGATGAATTAGATAACTCTATAAATACACTAAAAACAATACTAGATAAATATCATCAAAATATTTATGTAAGTCTTGCTGGAGGTTCCAATGAAGAATTAAAAAATATTTCAGGGAAAACCATAATAGAAAATATAAATATAAATGCTAGTAAAACTTCTAATAGTTATGAAATTCTATCAACATCCATGATTGGTTTTGTAATTAGTATGTTAATATTCTCCCTTATACAAGGAAGTTATACTGAAAGCAGTATTAATCTTGATAAAAGAATTTCTTCAGCACCTATAAGTAAGTTGCAATATCTCTACTATGATTCCTTTGCTTTATTAATTTACTCATCTATTATAATTTCAGGATATTTATTATTCTTTAGAGTTATAGGCATAAGCTTTACTGGAAAAGTACTTCCACTAATTCAATTAGTTTTATTATCATCTATTTTAGTAGTTTCTATGAGTAAATTTGTTAATGTATTATTTGGGGCAAATTATGGCAAAATTGTTGGAGTGTTAATTTTTTCAATTCCAATAATAGGAATGGAGATCTTTACTGGAGAAGGAAACGCATTGAAGGTTTTAGCGCCTACACACTATATTTCTAAATTATTTAATATTTATAATTTAGAAGGTAACTTTAATAATAATATTAAGGACTTTATGTTTATAATTTTACTTTCTCTTATACTATTTGGAATTGCAAATATAAAGATATTTTTATCAAAGGAGGGTAGAAAATGCGCTTAGTTAGATTAACTATAATAAATATAAGAAGAATATTAAAAAATCCATCAGTTATTTTAATGACCTTCCTTTTACCTATGGTTGTGTTGTTTGGGATAGTAGGACCAAGCTCAAAGGAAAGCTCTTTAGGAAAAATAGGAATATTAGATAAGTCCTCAGGTAAATATTCAAGAGAGATAATAGAAAACTTATCTGAAAAATATGATATAAAAGATTTAGAGGGAAATGTAGAAGATAATTATAATGATTTAATGGATAAAAAAATAGGAGTTATTTATGTTTTTGATGAAGACTTTGAAAGGACAATTGATAGCAAAAATGTTCCTAATATAAAAAGCTATAGCATAGAATCAGGAATGGGCTCAGTTATAGCAGAAAAAATAATAATTGATAATATAAATAAAATATTAGAAGAAAAAGTTAATATAGGTCTTAGCACTAATTTAGTAGAAACAGTAATAGTTGATAATTATGAAAAAGGAAATTTAGCTTACTATATGACAGTGCTTATGATTTGCTATTTTATGATTATAGGTGGCTCTATATTAACAGATGATATAATTAAACTTAAGACTGAAAAAGTTTTGAAAAGAACAATATCAACTGGGAATACAGATAGAACAATTTTAGGATCTTTATATTTATCTAGTTTCATAATACAAAGCTTAATAAGTATAGTAACACTAGTATTAGCTATAAGCTTATTTAAAATAGATAATTATAATTTAATTCAAGGATTTCTTGCAATAACTCTCTGTAGCTTAATGACTACTTCTATGGTAGTAACTGCAACAAGATGGATAAAAAATCAAGCTATAGCTAGCTTATCAATTATAATGTGTGGTTTAATATTTTTTGGCGTGGGAATAATAGGAAGTAACTTAGTTGGTTTTACAAATATACCAGATGTAATAAAATATTTAAGCGTATTATCACCATTTTCTTGGATTGGAAGAATAATAAATAATGGTGAAATACTTGCCCCAATTATAGTAATAGTATTAATGTCATTAGTTTTATTTACAGCAGGAAGCTTTAGACTAAGAGACTACGTAAAAGAGTAGGAATATATAGTATTAAATTGAATAAATGTAATAATAAGTATATAATATTATTAACTATAGTTAAGGGGAGGGATTAAAATGAAAAAATATAAAGTTCTCAGTCAAAAGGATAAGTGGTTTTCAGGTAAATTTGATCCACAAAAATTAGAGGATGCATTAAATGCATATGCTGACCAAGGATGGGAATTAAAAGCTGCAGCTACTGCTGATATTCCATCCTTTGGTGGAACTAGACAAGAGTTTATTGCAATTATGGAAAGGGAAGAAGATTAATGGCTTATACTACTTTATACAATGATATAGTTTTTATTGAAGGAAACAATAAAGATGCCAATATTGTTGGAAATGTGAATTCAGATTTAAGCTTTAAAATAGGAGCACAATTAAAAAACTTAAATGATGTAAAACAAGATATGGCAATTAAAGCAAAAGCTTTAGGTGCAAACTGTATTTTAGACTTTACTTATGGACAAAAAAGCAGATGGCTTGCAATAGATGATGTTGCCTTCTATGGAAAGGGAAAGGCTGCAATATTACCAGCTAGCATTTATGAAGAGTTAGTAAATAAAGTTAAAAATAGATAGGTAGATTATTTAGGAGGTATAGGTTTATGTTTGCAATATTAGGAGCAATTTTATTTCTATTTGTAGTTGTAATATCTATTTTAGTGGCTTTAGGTTTACCATTAGGAGAATTTACAATGGGTGGACAACATAAAGTACTACCTAAAAAGTATAGAATTATGGCAATAGTTTCAGTTGCAATTCAACTTTTTGCTATTGTTATTATTTTACAATTGGGTGGCTTTATCACTTTATTCTTTTCTCCTATGATAACAAAGTATATATGCTTCTTCTTTGCAATTTACTTATCTTTAAACACTATAATGAATTTATTATCGAAAAGTAAAAAAGAGAAGTATATAATGACGCCTCTATCGCTTATTACTGCAATTTGTTTTTGGATAACAGCACTTAATTTTTAAATATAGTAAAGTACCATGTTATTAAAAATTTTAGTTTGTAATCATAATATTTAAGAAGATAAAAGCAGGCAGTTAATTAAATTCATGCCTTTGTTAGTTTTATTTTTATATTTATTTAAAAATAATTTTTTATTAAATAGACATAAATTTTACTATTTGATAAAATATAGTGAATAAAACTTATGGAGGAATATTATATGATTTCTAAGAAACAACTTAAAGAAGATATAATAACTTGGGATATAATAACTTATACAGATGAAGATGGAAAGCCTGTAGAATATGTTGAAGTTACTCTTGTAGATAGAATTATAGATGTATATATGGATACAAGAGAAGTTAATATAGGAATTCTTGCAAATAAAATAATTGAAGACAATTTATACCAATAAGAAAAGGAGATAGATATTGATTCTTTACCACCTTGAAACTCTAAGTGGACAGAATATAATATCTATCTCTATAATATTTACAATGTATTAAAATAGCATTAGAATTTTACTAAAAGTAGTTGCTAATATATTAATGATAGAAAATCCACAAAATGAACCAGTTAGTAGTCTTCGAGTATTAGTAGAATAAAGGATTTTTTTATGCTGTATAAACCAGTCAATAAACATAACAATTACAAAAAATAAACTTAAAAGAATAGAAATTTTTATATTAAAGAATAGAACTATAATTCCTAAGATATATCCTATTAGTAAACCTGTACATCTTGCACATATAGGAAATTGATAATTCTTAAAGAAAAAGCTTCTATTAGCCTTTTGATGACAAGTTGTAGAAAAGAATTTCATTAAAAATAACCAAATTTTATCCTTTTTAATCATCTATAAATCTCTTTCCACAATCATTACATATACAAGTAATTCTTTCTTTTTCACCATCTGCAGAACATAGCCCACATAGCAATCCAATAGGACCAAGACATATATACCCTAGTACTCCACTAGTTGCATCAAAATCTTCTTTTTCTTTTTCAATTATAATTTTTATACTTTTACTTCCACAAAAAGGACAAGAAATCTTTTCACGGGAACTATGATTATTTTCATAATCACTCATAAAATCACCTCTTTATACTTATTTATAAATTTATATTATTACTATCTAAATTTCCATATTGATCATTGGTTACCTCATATATAATAAAATACTCTATAAAACTAAAATATCTAACTATATTATAATATATAATTGAGATCAATTGAGTAAATAAAATATATATTTTAGAAAATAAAGAAAAATATAACATATTATTAATAGTTTTGATAGAATAAATATATAACATGAAAACTTTAGGAGATAATATGAGCTATTTATTTAAGTTCTATAGCAAACAATATGATAAATTTATGAAAAAATTTAAATTAGATAAAAATGAATTAATAATAAAAGCTATAAAAGATTCTTATGGTCTAAAAGTTTTAGATATTGGTGGAGGGACAGGCTCTTTAGCTAAAGAACTTATATCCCTAGGAGCCACTGTAACTATATTAGACCCTGAAATAAATATGACTAAAATAGCAAAAGAAAAATCTAAAGAAATAAAGATAATTAACGGGTATTCAGATAATATTCCTCTTGAAGATTTTTCTATAGATGTAATTATAATGAGAGATTCTTTCCATCATATAATTAAAAAAGAAGAAACCTTACAAGAATGCAAAAGAGTATTAAAGAAAGATGGAAGAATTATAATTTATGACTTTGATAAAAAAAGCTTTATTGGTAAGTCTATATTTATATTTGAAACTCTTTGCTTTGAAAAAATAAAAATGCTTACTATAAATGAAATGAAAAAATTAACTTATAAATACTTTAAAAATGGGGAGATAATTAAAATATCTAATTATGAGTATATATACATAGGTTCAAAATGAGGATTTAAAAGGGGATAAATATGAAAAGTATAGGTGGTATTGCAAAACTGTGCAAATTATTACTAACTAATAAATTTACTGATTTAGATGATATAGCTAATTCCTATAATATAGTAAGCGAGAATTATGAAGATATATTTTTAAAAGAAATGCATAAATACAATGAAGAAATGTTAAAGGAAATAATTATACAATATTCTGATATGAATTTTGATCAAGAATTAAATATACTTGATTTAGCTTGTGGGACAGGCTTTAATAGTAGATTTCTAAATGAAAACTTAAATAAATCGAAATTTACTTTAGTAGATATATCTAAAGGAATGCTAAATGAATCAATAAAAAATTGTAATTTTAAAGCTGAGTTTATTAAAAAAGACATGCTTTCATTTTTAAGTGAGTGTGATGATAATACCTTTAATATAGTTATTTGTTCTTGGGCGATAAAATATCAAGAACCTAAAAAAATCATAAAAGAAGTATCAAGAGTGTTGAAAAAGGATGGGTACTTTGGAGTAATAGTAAATTTAAAAAATACTTTGCCAGAAGTAAGAAAGATTTATCCAAAGCTTCTTTTAGATAATTACATAGAGGTAGATAAAATTATGAAAGAATTACCTAATCCACTTAATAAATATAGTTTTCAAAGATGGTTTTCAAATAATAAATTTAATAATATGGCTATTAAATCAGGAGAACATATATTTAAATTTAATACTTCAGAAGAGGCTGTTAATTTTGTTACATCTACTGGAGCTTTAGCTGGATTTGACTCTATGATAGATGTTAGGAACCATAAGATTAAAGATAAAATTACATATTTATTTGACTCAAAAGGTATAAAAACAATTACTCATAAATATGTTTGGGGGGTATTTAAAAATGATAAGTAATATAATACCAATTATAAAAGCAATGTTAAACAAAGATGTAAGAAATAATTTCTTTTATATACATAAGAGATTTAAAGAAAGCAAAAGTTATAAGCCTATAAATGTTATAAAGTGTGGAATGAATGTTATAAAAAATGATAGATTAGTACTTCATAATGGAAATTTTGTAGTTAATTCATTTTTGCCACCATTAAATAGTATGGCATATAAAAGTATTGTAGATTCAGTACCTGGAGAAAGTAGTGAATTCTTTTATAATCACACTACTGGTAAAAGACTTGCTCCAATTTCCACATACATTGCTATTACAGCAAGGTGCATGTATAACTGTTGGCACTGTAGTGCAAAAAGATTTATTAAGGATAAAGATGATAAATCAAAGGAAATGACAACAGATGAAATAAAGAAAATAGTAAAATCACTTCAAGATTTAGGGGTTGGGATAATTGGTTTTACTGGAGGAGAGCCTTTACTTAGAAAGGATTTAGAAGAAATAATAAATAGTATTGATAATAGAAGTATTTCATATTTATTTACAAATGGATACTCTTTAAGTCTTAATAGAGCTAAAGCATTAAAAAATTCTGGACTTTTTGGTGTAGGAATAAGTATAGACAGTTTATATAAAGAGGTACATGATAAAAAAAGAGGATATAGTGGAGCTTATGAAAACTCCATATCAGCAATAAAAAATTCTAAAGAAGCTGGACTTTATACTATGGCACAAATAGTATGTACAAAGGAAATGCTAAAAAGTGGTGAAATATATAAGCTAGGTAAATTCTTAAGGACTTTAGAAGTTGATGAAGTTAGAATATTAGAACCCATTCCTTGTGGTTCACTTCTAGTTAAAAATGAAGAAATATTTTCTAAAGAAGATAAAGAGGAACTTATACAGCTTCATATAACTTTTAATAGAAATAAAGAATATCCAAAAACATCAGTATTTCCATATATTGAATCAAAGGATCAATTTGGCTGCGGAGCAGGTGTACAACATTCTTATATAGATACTGAAGGAAATTTTACGCCCTGTGATTTTGTGCCTGAATCCTTTGGAAATGTTTTAAATGAAGATATTAAAGATATATGGGATAAAATGCATGGAAAATTAAAACATGCTAAAAACTATTGCTATGCAAAGAAATGTGATAAATGTAATGAAGAAGAACTACCTAGATATTACAAGCTACTAAAAGGAGAATTTAAATAATATATGATTTATATATAATGTAAGTAAAATTAATTAATTTTACTTACATTATATAATTTTTTTGTGGTAGAATAATACTATGAGGTAATCTTAGGGAACAGGATTTTTTAAATATCCATAGGTAAACGTTTTCGGTATTCATATATTAAACTTACTTAATAAAAATAAGTTTAATATATGATTTATTTATTAGATTACAAAATATAGAAAATGGAGGTAAATGGATTGTTTAAGAAAGGCGATTTAGTTATTTATTCATCCCATGGAATCTGTAAAATTGATGATATTTGTGAGAAGAAAATTTCAAATGTTACTAAGAATTATTACTCTTTACATCCTATGGATGATAGAAAGTTAAGTATAAGTATTCCAGTAGATAATGATAAGGTAACTATAAAGGAACTTTTAACAAAAGAAGAAGCAGAAAATATCATTGATTCATTTAAATTTAAAGGATATGAATGGATAGATATAGATAATGCAAGAAATACAAAATATAACGAAGTATTAAAACAAGGAAATAGATTGGAAATTGCTAAGATAGCTAATACATTAATGAAGAAAAAAATTGAGATAGAAGGTAATAATAAGAAGTTTCATGAAAAGGATAAAAAAATATTACAATATATACAAAATGTTTTATTTGCTGAATTGACATTTATACTAGATGCTACTTCAGAAGAAATAGAAGAAAAAATAAATTCTAATATAAATAATTAAAAATAAGGGATAGAGGTGAGAACTTTGGATATAGATAAGGGAAAACTTTTAGCAATTGAATCTGCTATGAAACAAATAGAAAAACAATTTGGAAAAGGTTCAATTATGATGCTTGGATCAAATACACAAATGGATATAGAAACAATACCTACAGGGTGTCTATCACTAGATTTAGCTTTAGGTGTTGGTGGCGTACCGCGTGGTAGAATAATAGAAGTATATGGTCCTGAAAGCTCAGGTAAGACTACTATTGCACTACATATAATTGCAGAGGCTCAAAGATTAGGAGGATCCGCAGCCTTTATAGATGCTGAGCATGCATTAGATCCTTCTTATGCTAAGAACTTAGGAGTAGATACTAAAGAATTAATAGTAAGCCAACCAGATAATGGTGAGCAAGCATTAGAAATAACAGAAGCTCTAGTTAGATCAAATGCTATAGATGTACTAGTAGTTGACTCTGTAGCAGCTTTAGTTCCAAGAGCAGAAATCGAAGGAGAAATGGGTGCTTCTCATATTGGGCTACAAGCAAGATTAATGTCTCAAGCCTTAAGAAAGCTAACATCATCAATTAATAAATCAAAATGTATTGTCATATTTATTAATCAGTTACGAGAAAAAATAGGAGTAATGTTTGGTAGTCCTGAAACCACTACTGGTGGAAGAGCCCTTAAGTTTTATTCATCCATTAGGCTTGATATTAGAAAAATTGATACTATAAAGATGGGAGAAAGTATTATAGGAAATCGAGCTAGAGTTAAGGTAACAAAAAATAAGGTTGCGCCACCATTTAAAATAGCAGAATTTGATATTATGTATAATGAAGGAATATCAAAAGAAGGTAATCTAATAGATATTGCTGTAAATGAAGGGATAATAGATAAAAGTGGATCATGGTTTTCTTATAAGGATGTAAGAATAGGTCAAGGTAGAGAAAACTCAAAGATTTATTTGAAAGAAAATAAAGATATAGCTATTGAAGTAGAAAAGGCTATAAAAGAAAAATATAATTTACCAGTATCTAATACAAATAAAAATTCAAATAAAAAAGATAAAATAAAAACAGAAGTAGTAAGCTGAAAATTTTAATGTGCTTTTTATTAGAACAAAATATAAATCCTAAAGGAATTTTTTTAAAATTTCCTTTAGGATTTTTATAATTAATAATAAATTTGCCTTTTACCATTTATAGTATCATAAATGTTTTCAGTTAAACATTCTATAGCTTTTTTAGCCTCTCTTTTTTCTATGTAGTAACACAAAACAGAGGTATTCTTTATTAGAGAATCAATACCATATAATATGCAAAAACGCTCCCATAAAGATAAGATAGGATCCTTAAAGGAATGAAATATCAATGGTATAAGAGTGTTTCCAGAAAGAAAAGCTAGTTCATGTTGAAATTGAAATGCTAATTTAGATGCAGCTTCAACGGAAGTTGTTTTCTTCATTTCATTAACGTATCCTTTTAAAATTTCTACTTCTTCATCTTTAATTATTGGAATACATAGTTCTACTGCTAAAGTATCTAAGGCTATACGAAGTTCAAGAATAGAGCGTATTTCTGCATCTCTTAATCGTCCTCCATTATATTTCATAATAGAAATTAATGTTTCCATAGTTCCATTTCTACGATAATCAGCTACAAAGGCACCAACCCTTGGTTTTATATTTAAAAATCCTTTTCTAGATAATTCTGCAATCCCAGAGTTAACAACAGCCCTACTTACTTGCATAGACTTAGCAAGTTCTCTTTCTGAAGGAAGCTTTTCACCAACTGGAAGTTTTCCAGATAAAATCATGGTTTCTAGTTCTTTAATAAATAAATCCTTTAATGTTGGAGAATTTAATTTTGAAAATTCTATCATAAAATACACCTCTTTAAACTGAATCTGGTTCAACCAAATACCAAAAATAATTCTATTTCAATATTATTCCAAAATAAATAAAAAGTAAATAACTTAAAGAAAAAATTAAAGCAGATGAAACATATATTAGAATTAAAGGAATATATTGACTTTATATTCTTTATCGTGTTAAAATTTTATCAAGATTATAAATCTGGTCATACCAGATTAGAAATCATTATTTTTTATTAAATAAAGAGTATTTTATATATGTAATATTAAAAGTAAAAGGATATAAAAATGAAGTAAAGGTTTTAATTTAATATTCTTTATAATAAGGAGGGGTAAATTAATGGAGAATTTCAGAATTCTCGAAATTAAACAAAGTGTTTTTGAAGACAATGATCATGAAGCAAACTTACTTAGAGAAGAGCTTAAGAAAAAGAAAGTATTTCTACTAAATCTAATGTCATCACCAGGCTCTGGGAAAACAACAACTCTTACAAGAACAATTAACGCTTTAAAAAATGAAATTAAAATAGGTGTTATGGAAGCAGACATTGACTCTGATGTTGATGCTCATACTATTTCTAAAACAGGAGTAAAAGTTATTCAATTACATACTGGAGGAATGTGTCACCTTGATGCAGGCATGACGAAACAAGGATTAGAAGCTTTAGAAACAAATGATATTGATTTTGCCATTTTAGAGAATGTAGGTAATTTGGTATGTCCAGCGGAATTTGATACTGGAGCATCAAAAAATGCTATGATTTTAAGTGTTCCTGAAGGAGATGATAAGCCATTAAAATATCCATTAATGTTTTCCATTTGTGATGTTTTATTAATTAATAAAATTGATGTTATTAACTATTTTGACTTTAATTTAGAAGCTTGTATAAAGCGTGTAAAAAAATTAAATCCTAATATTAAAATTATCCCTATATCTGCAAGAACAGGGGAAGGTATTGATGAATTTGCAGAGTGGCTTAAGAAAGAAATTAAAGAATGGAATAAAAATTAATTTTATAATTAAATTAGGGGGAGAATAATGGTAAAAGAAAAAGTATTGGATCTTGCTAATCATATTAGTAGAAAAAAACGTGGATCAAAAAATGAAATCAAGGCAACAGATCCAGAATATTTAATTTTAGAGCCTGTTGTTACAGAGAAAATGGCAGAAGTAGCATTATGCATGAAAATAAGAAGAAAATATACTGCAGAAGAACTAGCTCCTTTATGTGGAAAATCCATAGAAGAAACAACAAATCTATTATGGGATTTAGCAATAGCAGGGGTATGTTTTGTAAATACTATTAACGGAGTTGATACCTATTGGTATGATACTTGGGTCCCAGGTATTATGGAGATGATGGTTAACAACAGAGAAAACGTTAAGAAATATCCTCAAATCGCAGAAGCTTTTGAAGCTTATGGAAGAGTAAGGGGGCCAAAAAGTACAGGAGCATTTCCAGTAGGTGTAGGATTAATGCGTGTTATACCTATAGAAAAAGCCATTGATGGAGAAACTAGAAAAGCTTCATATGAAGAAGTTTCTAAGTACCTTAATGAAAACGATATATTTACAGTTTCTGATTGTTCATGCCGTGTTGCAAGAAAATCCATGGGGGAAGGCTGTGGCCATTTAGCAGAAGATATGTGTATTCAAATGGGCCATGCAGCAGAATATTATATTCGTACTGGAAGGGGAAGACAAATTACAAGAGAAGAGGCCTTTGAGATAATTGATAGAGCAGAAGAAAATGGATTAATGCATCAAATACCAAATCTCGATGGTTCTGGAAAAACTCATGCAATATGTAATTGTTGTGGTTGCTCTTGCCTTGCATTAAGATCTGCATCAATGTTTAAAAATGCTGATATGGTACGTTCAAATTATGTTTCAAAAGTTGATAAAGAAAAATGTGTTGCTTGTGGAGAGTGTGTTGTAAATTGTCCAGTAAATGCACTAAAATTAGGACAAAAATTATGCTCAGTAAAACCACTTCCAAAAGAAAATACTGAAACTCCAAGAGATACAGAATGGGGTCCAGAAAGATGGAACCCAAATTATAGAATTAATAGAAAAAATGTTGTAGATACTGGAACTAGTCCTTGTAAGACAGAGTGTCCAGCTCACATTGCTATTCAAGGCTATATAAAGCTAGCTTCTCAAGGGAGATATAAAGAAGCTCTTGAATTAATAAAACATGAAAATCCATTTCCAGCAGTATGTGGACGAATATGCCCAAGAAAATGTGAATCAGAATGTACAAGAGGAGATATTGATGATCCAATAGCTATAGACGAAATTAAAAAGTTTATTGCAGATCAAGATTTAAATAAAGAAAATCGTTATGTACCTAAAATCAAACATGACTATAATAAGAAAATAGCTGTAGTAGGCGCAGGTCCTTCAGGGCTTTCCTGTGCATTTTTCTTAGCTATAGAAGGTTATAAGGTAACAGTATTTGAAAAGCAAAAAGTCCTAGGTGGAATGTTAACTCTTGGAATACCAGCCTTTAGATTAGAGAAGGATGTAGTTAATGCAGAAATTAATGTATTAAAGGAATTAGGGGTAGAATTTAAGACTGGAATAGAAGTTGGAAAAGACATAACTCTAAAAGAACTAAGAATTGAAGGATATGAAGCCTTCTATATAGCAATTGGCGCTCAAGCTGGAAGAAAAATAGGAGTAGAAGGAGAAAATGCTGAAGGTGTACTTACAGGAGTAGATTTCCTACGTAGGGTTAACTTAGGGGAAGATTTAAAACTAAAGGGAAATGTAGTAGTTATTGGTGGTGGCAATGTTGCCATAGATGTTGCAAGAACTGCTGAAAGAGTAGGATCAGAAAAGGTAAATATATTCTGCCTTGAATCAAGAAATGAAATGCCAGCCCTTGATGAAGAAATTGAAGAAACCCTATCAGAAGGAATTAATATAAATAATTCCTGGGGCCCTAAAGCTATTATTACAAAGGATGGAAAAGTTACTGGTGTAGAATTTAAAAAATGTATATCAGTATTTGATGAAAATAAAAGATTCAATCCAACCTATGATGAAAAGGATATATTATTTGTAGAAGCAGATACAGTATTACTTTCTGTTGGACAAGCTATTGATTTAGGAAACTTAATAGCAGATAGTAATATAGAAATTAATCCTAATAATACAATTAAGGCAGATCCTTTTACCTATCAAACAGGAGAACCAGATGTATTTGTAGGGGGAGATTCTTTTACAGGCCCAAGATTTGCTATTGATGCTATAGCAGCAGGTAAAGAGGGAGCAATTTCAATACATCGTTATGTACATCCAGGTCAAAGTTTAATTATAGGAAGAGATAGAAAAGAATATCGCTCCTTAGATAAAGAGAATATTGATCTTAAGGGTTATGATAATCTTCCAAGACAAAGAGCAAGTCATGGTGATGGAAAAGAAGCAAAAGAATCCTTTAATGATTTACGTGGAACCTTTACAGAAGATCAAATGAAGAGAGAAACAGAACGTTGCCTTAGCTGTGGTGCTACTACAGTAGATGAATTCTTATGTGTTGGTTGTGGAGCATGTGTAACAAAATGTAAATTTGATGCTATATCACTTGTTAGAAAATATGATGGAGAAGGAGTGGCTTTTGAGGATTTAAAGCCAGTTGTAATTAAGCAAGTTCTTAAACGTAAGGGAAAAATTGCTTTAAAAAAAGCAGTTAATATTTTTAAATCAAATTAGTATTTGTTAAATGTAAATAGAGGAGAGTTTATATGCATGAAATAGGAGTTTTATTTGAAGTTGTTAAGAGTGTAGAAAAATTTGCAAAAGCTAATAATGTTCAAAAAATAGATACTTTAGTTTTACAAATTGGGGAACTCTCTTCAATGATTCCTAAATATATGAAAAATTTATATCCTGCTTCAATTGAAGGTACTATATTAGAGGGATCAGAATTAGAAATTGAAGTACTTCCAGCTAATGCTTTATGTAAAGATTGTAATAAAGTATTTAATATAATCTTAAATAATGGAATATGCCCTAATTGCAAAAGTAATAACTGTGAACTACTAAGTGGAAAAGAGTTCTATATTAAGGAAATTGTCTGTTATTAAAAAATTAAATATTAAGTAGGGGGAAAATTTATGTTTACTTTTAACTATGAAGGAGGAGCTTCATTTTTTTCAGTATGGATGGTTTGGATTTCAGTATTTTTAATTCTATTTATATTAAACGAATTCTCAAGACGTTCTAAATTAGGTGGTTTTATATGCTTTGTAGTATTACCAATTACACTTTCTGTATTATGGTTTACAGTACTAAAAGATACTACTTATACAGATTGGTTTCATTTAGCTAAGGTATATTCAGCAGTAGCAGGATGTATTGGATTTTGGTGTATAAGACATTTACATGGAAAAAATAAAAAGACAGGAAGAGAGTGGAGATTAGCAGATAATAAATTAGCTTTATGCTTTCCACCATTAATTCTTGCAATTAATATTTTAGAAGCAGTTACACGTGATATTCAAATAGGACTTCAATATGCTGGAGGAGGAATCCTTGAAGATGGAAGTATGTATGTATTAGGTGGATCTTGGAACTATATGAATGCAATTGCAGGAATTTTAAATATTATTACAATTACAGGATGGGTAGGTATATGTATTCGTAAGAA
>JAEXLD010000090.1 GCA_023445445.1 Bacillota bacterium | reverse complement strand
TTAGCTGCAGCTTTTGCAGGAGTATCTGGCGGATATAGTGCTAACTTATTAGCAGGTCCAACAGATGCACTATTAGCCGGTATATCTACAGAAGGAGCTAAATTATTTTCTTCAGATTCTTTTGTAGGCCCAGCAGATAACTGGTACTTTATTATCGCTTCTACTTTGATAATAACTATAGTGGGTACTATAATAACTGAGAAAGTTGTAGAACCTAAGCTTGGTAAATATGATGGAGAGGAAAAGGCAAATTTAAATGATATTACAGCAGAAGAAAAAAGAGGATTAAAGTTTGCTGGAATATCAATGATTATATTTATTATTTTACTATTTATTTCTTTACTTCCAAATGGAGTACTAAGAAATCCAGAGACTAATGAAATATTAAACTCTCCATTTATGGATTCTATAGTTATGATAATTTCTTTATTTTTCTTTATTCCAGGTGTGGCATATGGAATTGGGTGTAAGAGAATAAAAAGTGATAAAGATGTAATTGCTTTAATGGCAAAAAGTATGTCAACAATGGGTGGTTATATTGTATTAGTGTTTTTTGCAGCTCAATTTGTTCAGTATTTTAATTATACAAACATTGGCATTGTAATAGCTGTTAATGGAGCTAACTTCCTAGAGGGAATAGGATTTACAGGAATTCCACTAATAATATCATTTGTATTGTTAACAGCTTTTATAAACTTATTTATGGGATCTGCTTCGGCAAAGTGGGCTATAATGGCACCAGTTTTTATACCTATGTTAATGAAATTAGGAACATCGCCTGCATTGGTACAAATGGCTTATAGAATAGGAGATTCTACAACAAATATTATTTCACCGCTTATGAGTTATTTTGCATTAATTGTTGCCTTTTCAGAGAAATATGATAAAAAGTCAGGGGTAGGTACATTAATTACAACTATGGTACCTTATTCAATAGCCTTTTTAGTTGCTTGGACAATTTTACTTATAATATGGTATATATTTGGATTACAATTGGGACCTGGTGTAGGGGTGACAATATAAATAATAATTGGATTCTTACATATAAAATATAAAAATTTAGTCATAGACATATTTCAGGGGTTGTTTTTACAACTCCTTTTTTCTTTAGGTAAAAATATTTTAGAATTAAATGTGATAATAATTTCTCGTATTTGGATATTATTAATAATGAATAAATAATATTAATATAGTAGCAATATAAAATTTAAGGATATTTTTTAATAATAACTATGAGGTGATTAACAATTATAGAATATGTTAAAAATTTAGATAGAAAATCTTATAATAGAGAATATAATCCTTCTAAATAATAATTAGATAAAGTACATTATACATACACAAATAAACTGAATATTCTGGAAATTTTATTAAATTTATGTTATTCTATAATTACCATAAAACTTGAGTTAAAAATTACTTAAGATACTTACTATAAGTACCAATGGTTTAAAATTTATGTACAGAAGAATAAATACAATTTAAAAACGTATTAATTAAAAAACTAATTAGATTTTAAATGAAAGGCAGGTGGAATCATAATATTTAATAAATATTATGATAGAGTATGAAAAGTTATACCATAGAAAACTTAAGGAATATTGGATTAATAGGACATGGAGGATCAGGAAAAACATCACTAATAGAAGCTTTGCTATATCATACAGGTAATACTGATAGGCTAGGTAAAGTAGAAGATGGAACAACAGTTTCAGATTTTGATCCAGAAGAAAAAAAGAGAGGAATATCACTTTCAGCATCTATAGCACCTATAGAATTTAATGATACTAAAATTAATTTAGTAGATATACCTGGATACTTTGATTTTTCAGGAGAACTTATTCAAGGAATGAGAGCTGTTGATGTTGCGACAATAGTTGTTTCAGGAGTATCTGGAGTAAAGGTTGGAACAGAAAAGGCTTGGGATTATTGTAATAAGATAAAATTACCAAGAACATTTTTTATAAATAAATTAGATAGAGAAAATTCAAGTTATGATAGAACATTAGCACAATTAAAAGATAAGTTTGGAATAAGCGTAGTTCCTGTCCAATATCCTATTGGAGTAGAAGATGACTTTAAAGGAGTTATAAATGTAATTTCTAAAAAAGCTAGAATTCATGATTCAAAAACAAAAGAAATAGTAGAAGTAGATGTACCAGAAGAATTATTAGATAAGATAGATGAATGTAAGAGAATGATAATGGAGGCTGTTGCTGAAACAAATGAAGAATTATTAGATAAATATTTTAGTGAGGGAGAATTAAGTGATCAAGAGATATATAATGGATTAATAGAAGGTTGTGCATCTGGTGATATAGCACCTGTAATGTGTGGTAGTGCATTAAAAGTTATAGGTATGAGATGTTTCCTAGAAGATGTTGTAGAATGTTTCCCATCTCCTAAATATTCAATTCCGCAAAAAGCAATAAACATTAAAGATAATGAAGAGGTTTTCATAAATCTTCATGAAGATAAACCTTTTTCTGCATTAGTCTTTAAAACAATAGCAGACCCTTTTGTTGGAAAGATTTCTTTGTTTAGAGTAATTACAGGGAAATTAAATAATGAAATTACAGTTATTAATAGCAATAAAGATAAAACTGAAAAACTAGCTAATATATTTTTCATGAGAGGAAAAACTCAAATACCTACAAAAGAAGTAATTGCTGGAGACATAGCTGCAGTGGCAAAATTACAATATACTGAAACAGGAGATACATTATGTGATATTAATAATAAAATAATATATGACAAGATGAATTTCCCAAAACCAAATATTTCAATGTCTGTTCTTCCAAAATCAAAGGGAGATGAAGATAAGATATCAGCGTCACTTCAAAAGTTACTAGAAGAGGATCCAACTTTCACAGTAACAAGAGATTCTGAAAATGCAGAAACTATAATTTCAGGAATTGGGGAAACTCACTTAGAAGTAATAGCTAGTAAATTAAAAAATAAATTTGGAGCAGAGGTTATTTTAAGAACACCAAAGGTTCCATATAGAGAAACAATAAAAGGAATGGCAGATGTTCAAGGTAAACATAAAAAGCAATCAGGTGGACATGGACAATATGGAGATGTGAAAATTAAATTTGAGCCAAGAAAAGATGGGGAAACAGATTTAGAATTTGTTGATAATGTTGTTGGAGGTGTTGTTCCAAGAAACTTTATACCAGCAGTTGAAAAGGGCCTAAGAGAATGTATGGATAAGGGAGTTTTAGCAGGATATCCTGTAGTAAGTTTAAGAGCAACACTACATGATGGTTCATATCATCCAGTTGATTCCTCTGAAATGGCATTTAAAATGGCAACATCTATTGCATTTAAAAAAGGATTAGAGCAAGCAAAACCTATATTATTAGAACCAATAATGAAAGTAGAAATTTGTGTTCCAGATGAATATATGGGAGATATTATAGGCGACATTAATAAGAGACGTGGAAGAGTTTTAGGAATGGAGCAAGAGGGTAACCTTCAAAAAGTTAATGCTGAAGTTCCTTTAGCAGAAATGTTTAAGTATACAACAGATTTAAGATCAATGACTCAAGCGAGAGGTAGCTTTACAAGTGAGTTCGAAAGATATGAAGAAGTTCCAGAATCCGAAGCTAAAAAAATAATAGAAGAAAATGCTAAAAATTAACTATTCCCCTAATGTATAAATAACATCATATGTGAAAACATATTAGTATTATATTAAACAAATGAAAAATATTAGGAGGAAGGCTATGCCAGATTATAGAATGAATATAAATGGGCATTTAGGACTTAGTGAATATAGTAATATATTCGATTATATGAGTGTTGTAGATACAAATGATAATTTTACTATAACTTTAGATAATGCTGAAAGAGAAAATATAAATATTATCACTTCCATGTTAAAGGATAGTAAATTCTCCATACTGAAAGAAGGAATTGAAAATGATGGTAAATACCATATAAATGTAAATAAGATAGAGTAATAAGGGAGCTAGTCCAAGTTAAAAATGTGATCATATAGAATATTTATATGATCACATTTTATAAGATTAGTTGCCTTTTCTCATTTTATGGTAAAATATTAAATGTAAGATATATTTAGGAGGATAAAATGAAAGCTGAATTAATATCAATAGGAACAGAATTACTATTAGGAGATATAGTGAATACTAATGCACAATTCTTGGCTAAGGAGTTAGCAACTTTAGGTATAGATGTATATCATCAATGTGTAATAGGTGACAATGAAGAAAGAGTCTTAGCTGCATTTGAAGAAGCTTTTAAAAGATGTGATATAATAATTACAACAGGAGGCTTAGGACCAACTCAAGATGATCTAACTAAGGAGCTAGGAGCAAAATACTTTAATAAAAAAATGATATTTCATAAGCCTTCATTAGATTGGATAAAGGAATATTTAAATATTGATGATGAGGAAGTACTTGAAGCAAATAAAAATCAAGCATATTTTCCAGAAGGATCAGTTATATTGCCAAATGAAAAAGGCACTGCGCCAGGGGCAATAATATCAGAGAATAATAAAACCTTGATAATTTTACCTGGACCGCCAAAAGAAATGAAAGCAATGTTTACCAATCATGTAGTTAAATATCTTTCCAACTTAACAGGAGAAATTATTAAATCAAAAACCTTAAGAATATTTGGTATTGGTGAAAGTGTAATGGCAAAAAAGGTAAACAACATAATTCAGGAAAGTACTAATCCTACAGTTGCTCCATATGCTAAGGATTATGAAGTTACTTTAAGAGTTACAGCTAAAGAGAAAAGTGAAGAAAAATGTGATGAATTAATTAATTCAAAATGTAATGAAATAAAGTGCATTCTTCAAGAATATATATATGGAGAAGATGAAAAATCATTAGATATAGTTGTAGCTGAACTTTTATGTGAAAAGAATTTTAGTATATCTACAGCTGAATCCTGTACGGGAGGAATGATTGCATCTACTTTAATAGCTTATCCTGGAATATCAAAAGTTTTTAAAGAAGGAGCAGTTACCTATTCTAATGAGTCTAAAGTAAAGTTGCTTGGGGTTAATAAAGAAACTATAGATAAATTTGGAGTGGTAAGTAAAGAAGTTGCTAAAGAAATGGCTGAAGGAATAGCAAGGGTAGCTAATACTGACATTGCAATATCTTCAACGGGATTAGCTGGACCTGAAGGTGGGACTGATGAAAAACCTGTAGGTTTAGTTTATATTGGATTATTTATTAAGGGAAAAACTATAGTTGAAAAGCTAACTCTTACTGGGGATAGAGAGTCTATAAGGAAAAAAGCTACTATGAATGCATTAAATATATTGAGAAAAGAGTTAATAAGGAATTATTAAAATAAATAATCCCCTTATGTTATTAAAAACAAATAGGGGATTATTTTTGTATATAAATAAAATGGGGGAGAGGCGATTAACTGTGGAAACTTTCTCGCTTCATTATAATTATTTACAATAAATAAAATTATTATACACAAATTATAAATTATACTAATTTAATATTAGGGTTATGTATAAAGGAGAAGTTATGAAAAAAGTTTTAAAAGCAAATATATACTTTTTAATTATACTTATTTTAGAAATATTGGGACCATATGCTCTAAGACCAATTTATGCTGTTTTAGGTATAAGAGATTTAAGGTTTATCTTATTATTTAATCATGTAATTATATTTTTAGTTCCAGCAATAATATATTTAGTGGCTACTAAGTCTTCAATTAAAACTAAGTTAAGATTAAATAAGTTACATTGGAAAGAAACACTATTAATAATTCTATTAGCATTCGTTGTTCAGCCTGTTATGGCATTTTTATCTTTAATATCTACTTTCTTCTTTAATAATGAAGTTGGATCATTTATTAATGAGATATCATCAACTCCTTATTTATTATTATTGGGATTAGTAGCTGTATTACCATCTATAACAGAAGAAGTTACATTAAGAGGAATAGTTCTTTCAGGGTATGAAAATAAAAACAAATATGTGGCAGCAGTAATTACGGGACTATTTTTTGGAATATTTCACTTAGATGCACAACAATTTTTATATGCTGCAGTTTTAGGATTTATATTTTCTTTAGTAGTTAGAATTACTAATAGTATTTATTCATCAATGATAATGCACTTTATAATTAATGGCACTTCTGTAACTCTTGCAAAAATATCCTATATAATTACAGAAAACTTATCTATGAACATTGAAAATACTGAATTTAGTCTTAGAAATATAAGCTCAGAAGAAAAATTATTACTTTTAATAACTTATGGATTCATTGCTATTGTTTTTTCAATATTTGTTTTCTTGATAATTTATGCTTTGAGAAATATTAAGGCCAAGAGAAGTTTAGTAGAAGAAAATGTATCTGTAGAAGTAGAGAATAGTGAAGAAAGAATTTTAAATATTCCATTTATCTTGATTATTGTAATATATATTTTTTTCATGATAAGAACTATATAGAAAGGTTTAGGAGGAATAATTCTCCTAAACCTTTAATTTGCTTTATATATAGAAGAAGAGGAACTAAAAAATATAGATATATCTTTAGAATTTACCCATCCTCTATTATTTATGTTGCCTTTAATTGGTATGTTTATATAAAACCATGTTTCATTATTAAATTCGGCACAATCTAAAATTGCTATTTCAGTGTCATTATCTATACGTGATAATATACTGGAAGATGTAATTGGTGCTATATATAGAATGGAATTTGCTTTTAATGTACCTCCTTTATATTTAGGAATAGAGAATTTAACTAATAAGCTTTCTGAGTCTTTTTTATGATTACCATATTTGTTTTTTATTATGGAATATTGATTTGTGGTAATTAACAATTGCTTTTTTAGCAATTCTATCTTTTTATTATAATAAAAATAAATAAAGACTATGGCTATAATTAATAAAATAAATATTATATATCTCATATTACACTCCGAATAATGTTATAGTTTAGTATATTTTATATTAATGATAAAAATAACTAATTGTCTATAAATATAAAATTAAATGTTGACATATTAGTAAAAATTTAATAAAATGAATATCGTTAAGGCTCGATAGCTCAGTCGGTAGAGCAGAGGACTGAAAATCCTCGTGTCCCTGGTTCGATTCCTGGTCGAGCCACCAGGTAAAGCTAACTATTAATTTAGTTAGCTTTTTTTGTTTTTATTAATTAAATATAGTAGGAATAGTATTAGTAGAATTAAATTATTAAAAATATAAAAGTATAAGAATGATTAAAGACTATATAGAATGGTTTATTGCTGCATGAATTAATTATACTTTAAGTATTATTTAAGATTTACTTAAGAAGTATTAATTACAATAGAAGAATAGAAGAGATTTTTATTAATAAGAGAGGTGTTTATGTTGGAAAAGTTATTTTTATCAGAGAAGGACTATGATTATTTAGGGAAAAGTTTAATTTTAGGCGTGATAATAGGAATATTTATAGGAATATTTATTGATAATATAATATTAGGATTTTCTGCATGCACCGCTATTGCAATATTATTTTCATTTATATATTCATTATATAGGAAATTTAAACATATATAAAAAGGGCACATTAATTATGCCCTTTTTATATTATATGTTTTCTATTTGCCAATTTATTGGAACCTTATTAACTGATTTTAAAAAATCATTTGTTTTTGAAAACGGATGACTTCCAAAAAATCCTCTAAAAGCTGATAGGGGACTAGGATGAGGCGAAGTTATTACAAAATGCTTTTTATTTGTTATAAGCTTTCCTTTAGCTATAGAAGGGTTTCCCCAAAGTATAAATACAATTGGATCATCTTTATCATTAAGTAAAGATATTATTTTATCTGTGAATTGCTCCCATCCCATATTTCTATGAGAATTTGCTTCATGTGCTCTTACTGTTAGAACTGTATTAAGAAGCAATACACCTTGTTTTGCCCAACTTTCTAAGTAACCATTGTTTGGCATATAGCAACCCAGATCATCATTAAGCTCCTTATATATATTAAGTAGTGAAGGCGGAATTTTAACACCCTTACTTACAGAAAAGGCCAATCCATGAGCTTGATTAGGACCATGATAGGGATCTTGACCAAGAATAACTACTTTAACATCTTTATAAGGGGTAAGTTTAAGGGCGGTAAAAATATCATTTTTATCAGGATAAATGGTTTTATTTTTGTATTCAGACATTAAAAAAATCCTAAGATTTTGATAGTATTCCTTTTGAAATTCACCCTCTAATAAATCTTGCCAATCGTTATCTAGTATTTTTTTCAAAAAAATCACCTCTTTATTATTTATATATATATTTTCTTCATAAATTCTTTATTTAATAATAGTATATTTATCTAATTTAGGCAAAAACGCTACCAAGAATATCTATATAAGAAATTTAGATAAAAACAAAGAAATATAGAGAAATATAATTATAATTGTGAATAAAATATATATTTATAGAAATAATAAAATTTGAAAGGTGATAATATGTAAATCGTTCCTTACAGAACAGCTTTTCAAGTCAGCAAAGTTGAATGAAAAATTCAATAAAAAATATGTTGACAAGGAAAAAGCAAAATGATAAGATAAGGAAGTCGCTTGAGGGCGACGAAG
>JAEXLD010000007.1 GCA_023445445.1 Bacillota bacterium | reverse complement strand
GCAATTAACGATGGAATATGCCGACCCGTTTACGGGTGCCAAGTAAACTAATAGCATGTGCCATACCGAACATACGCCTTTAGGCGTGGCTAGTAAAAAAGGGCTATGCCCGAAAATGCAAAACCACCGGCTAGGCCGGTGGATTTTTATTATTTTTTAAATATATATAAACATTTCATTTCATAATCTTGGAGATTGTGGTGGCATAACTAGAATTATATTCTTCTCTTCTTTTTCTTCAAAAATTAATTAATACTGACAAATTTGCTTTTAAAATAATAAAGGTAAATAATATAAAAACTTATTATTTAGAAATTTATGAATGAAAAAGCACATTAAAATAAAGAAATTTACATAATATTGTACTACGAAAAAAAAATAACTATACATCTTGCGACAGATATTTTTTATATAAGGTGATATAATTTAAATTACATTTTATGGAAATATGGAGGAGAAGAAATGCAATATGGTGTTAATATATCAACTTATAAGAGAGTAGCTAACAAGAAAAAGAGAGAAATGAGACTTCAAGGGACCCCCTTTAAGTTGATTATATCTCTGGCAATGGGATTTTTACTAAGTAGAGTTCTACTATCAGCAACTATAGATATGGGAATAGCACCATTTGGTATTGCATATCTTATAGGTATAAGGAAAGAAGATGATAGGAGTATTTTATTAGCTCTTTTAGGTACTATATTAGGGTATATATCTATATCATCTACCTTAGAAGGAGCTATTAGTTACTCAATAGCATCAGTACTAGTTATAGGATATATAGAGATTTGTGATAAATTAGAAATTAAAAATAGGGACTATGTTACCTTTTTCTTGGTTTTTTCTGTATTTATTATATATAACATAGTTATAAATAATAAACCTGTAGAAGTTAACATAGTATTTTCTTTGTTAAAGGTTTTAAGTATAGTTCCAGTTAAATATATGATAAGCTATGCCTTAAAATGCATAGATGAATTAGAAAGTAATTATTTTTTCTCAACAGAAGAAATAATTAGTATAGGTATTTTGATTTGTTTATTAATTGCAGGGATAGGAAATATAGAGATATTTAATATACAAGTTAGAAATATTTTAGCCTTGTCTTCTGTTGCTATTTTTGCATATATAGGTGGATCTGGAATAGGATCAGCTATAGGGGTAGCAATGGGTCTTATTATAGGAATAACTAATGGAGATATTGTAAGTGCCATAACTTTATATAGTTTATGTGGATTAATAATTGGAATTTTTAAAGAAGTTGGTAGAATATTTGCGGTTTTATCTTATGGAGTTGTTTATTTTATAGTATGTATGTACTCCAATTCCTTTAACATTTATGGGGGAATAGAGATGTTGATTTCAGCAATGTTGTTAATATTAATTCCGAAGACTCTAATTGAAAGTATCAGTAGCGAGTTTAATCAAGAGAAAAAGGCTGAAGTTATTAATGATATCCACTTAAATGGAATAAAGGGAGAATTTATAGATAGATTAGGTTCTATGAAATCCGTTTTATCAACTTTATCAGCATCTATAATAAATTTAGGTGAAAATGATATTTTATCTTTAAATAATAAAGGAACTGCAATGGTAGAAAGTTTAGCTGACAGAGTTTGTTATAATTGTGAACTTAGACAAAGGTGTTGGGATAGAAACTTACATTCCACCTTTGAAGGGTTCACAGAATTAATATGTAGCTGTGAAAATAATGATATGTATGTTCCTAAATCTTTAGAGAAAAGGTGTGTTAAGACTAGAAGTTTAATGAAAAATGCACAAGAGATAGTAAATAATTACACTGTAAATGAAGCATTGAAGACAAGACTAAGAGAAGGTAGAAATATAATAGCAAATCATATTAATAATATATCCAATACTATGGAGAGTATGATAAGAGATTTTGAGAAGGATATTTCTATTTGTTTTGAGATAGATAAAATATTGAGAAAAGCCTTTAATAGAAATAAAATTGATTATTCAGATGTTTTTTCTTATTTGGATACACATGGAAGAATGAAAATAAAGGTTTCAACTAATAATGCTGAAGATGAGAGATATTGCACTAAAATGATATTACCTATAATTAATACTTTAGTTAAGGTTCCAGTATCCTTATCTAAGGAAGGAACTAGAATAAATCCTGATACTGGAGAATGTACTGTAATTATTGAAGAAACTCCTAAATACCATATGACTTCTTATGCAGCTATTAAGGCAAAGGATGGAGAAACCTATATTGGAGATAGTTATAGCTTTTCTAAGACAAGAGATGGAATTTATATAAATATAATTAGCGATGGAATGGGATCAGGACCGGAAGCAGGTGTAGAAAGTGGATTAGCAGTAGGGCTAATTGAGAAGTTTATAGAAAATGGATTTAGTGAAAAGACAGCCATTGATACTGTTAACTCTATAATGTCAATGAAGTTCAATGAAGATGAAAAATTTACAACTATGGATTTGAATATAGTAGACTTATATAATGGAGAGGCTGAATTTATAAAAATTGGTGGAGTAGTAAGTTTTATAAAAAGGGGTAAAGAGATAAAAGTTATTAAATCTAACAGCTTACCTTTTGGGATATTAGATTCTGTAGACTTAACTAGTGAAAAAATTAAATTAAAGCATGGGGATATCATAGTTTCAATTAGTGATGGAGTTTTAGATATAGATAAAAATAATATGGGAAGTTATGCATGGCTTGAAGAATACTTAGAGTATGCAGATACTAATCCAGCTGCATTGTCTAGAGATATTCTTGAAAAATCCATGGTCTTAAGTAATGGCAAGGTTAATGATGATATGACTGTATTAGTTTCTAAAATATATTCAGTATATTAAAAGTTTTATATTAAGAATAATCTGGAGCTAATTAAAAAAAGCTCCAGATTATTTTTGGATAATATTTTTTTGCTTTAAAAAGGATATTATTTTATAGTTTTATAGGATATATTTTATATTACAATATTGTAAAAAATAGTTAAGGAATTTTATTTACAGATAAGTTTCTTAAGGTTATTATAGTATATATTAAAATAATTTTACTAAGGAGTATTGTTGTGATAAACAAAGTAAAGGCTTTTGTAATTGAAAATAATCTAATAGAAAATGGAGATAGAGTTTTGGTTGCTTTATCTGGAGGTCCTGATTCTGTTTGTTTATTAAATATTCTTTTTGAACTTAGAAAGGACTTTAATATTAAAATTGCAGCAGCACATGTTAATCATATGCTTAGAGGAGATGAAGCATTTAAAGATGAGGAGTATGCAAGAAATATATGTAATAGTCTAAATATAGATTTCTTTTCTACTAGAATAGATATAGATAAAATATCTAAAGAAAGAAGTATATCTCATGAATTAGCAGGTAGGGAAGAAAGGTATAAGTTCTTTAATCTAATAAGTAAGAAAAATGGTTACAATAAAATAGCTGTTGCCCACAATTCAAATGATCAGGCAGAGACTGTTCTTATGAATATGATGAGAGGTTCTGGAATTGAAGGGCTTTGTGGCATTAGGAGTAAGAGAGAAGGGGGAATAATAAGACCTATACTTTGCTTATCTAGAGAAGAAATAGAGTATTATTGTGATATTAATAATTTAAATCCTAGAATAGATAAAAGTAATTTGGAAAATGTATATAATAGAAATAAAGTAAGGTTAGAGATTCTTCCTTATATGAAGAATAATTTTAACAAGGATATAATAGAAACAATAAATAGAATGGCAAATTTATTACAAATAGATAATGACTTTATTGAAAAAGAATGTAATAATTATTATAAAAAGTTTTGCACTAATAAAGTAGATAAATTAATTATATCCAAAGAGGCTTTTTCTATAGAAAAAGCTATTTTGACTAGGCTTATAAAAAAATCATTTGTAAATTTTACAGGTAAGCACACTAATTTTGAAATGAAACATATTCTTGAAGTAATATCACTAGCAAATAAAGAAACTAATAAAAGAATAAATATTCCTAATGGAATAATAGCTGAAAATATATATGGAGATATACATTTAAAGTTTAAGGAAAATAAAAGAGATGAATTTCAAGAAATTATATTAAGAAAAAGTGAATTGGAAGGTAGTAATGTTAATTTTAAAAATTATATTATAGATTTTAATATAATAGATAACAAAAAAAATATAGAATTTTCTAATAATGTATTAATAAAATTTTTTGATTATGATAAGATAAAAGAAAAGCTAATAATTAGGGAAAGATTAAATGGGGATAGAATCATTCCTCTTGGAATGAAAGGTAGTAAAAAAATAAAGGATATTTTTATTGATTTAAAACTACCTATAGAAGAAAGAAATCAGGTTCCTGTTTTATGTTTTGATGATGAAATAGCTTGGCTAGTAGGATATAAGGTTTCTGAAAGCTTTAAAATAACAAAAGATACAAAAAGAATTATAAAAATTACATTTGCTAGAAAGGAATAGGAATATGATAAAAGACATAAAGGAAGTATTGCTTACAGAGAATGAAATTATAAATAGAGTTAAGGAAATAGGTAAGGCTATAAGTGAAGATTATAAGGGTAAAGATTTATTAATAGTAGGAATTTTAAAGGGATCGGTTATATTTGCTTCTGAGCTTATTAAAAATATTACTATCCCATGTGAAATAGACTTTATGGCAGTATCTAGTTATGGAAGTTCTACTGAAACATCAGGAGTTGTTAGAATCCTAAAGGATTTAGATCATGGAATTGAAGGTAAAGATATAATAATTGTAGAAGATATAATAGATAGTGGAGTAACTTTAGATTATTTATTAAAATATCTAAGGGCTAGAAATGCAAATAGCATAGAAATAGTTACATTGCTAACTAAGCCATCTAGAAGAATGGTAGATATAGATGTAAAATATTGTGGATTTGAAGTTCCAGATGAGTTTTTAGTGGGCTATGGACTAGATTATGCTGAAAAGTATAGAAATTTACCATATGTAGGAATATTAAAAGAAGAAATATATAAAAAGTAAAATGAAATATAGTATAATAGTGCAATATAATATAACTAGAAGAAAGGGGGGCCTTGAATGAAAAAATATTCAAGTGCAACAGTATGGATATTTGTAATTTTGATATTATTCGTTTCTGCAACGTTTTTATGGAATAGTGGCAAAATGGCAGACGAGATATCATACAGTGATTTTCAACAAAAATGGATAGGAAATGAGATAGAAAGCATTGTGGTTCAACCTGATAAAATGCTTATATCAGGTAAAACAAGAGATAACAAGCAGTTTAATACATATGCTCCAGAAGAAATGGTGCAAATGTTAATGTCTGAAAACCCAAAAGATGATATAAAGGTGGACTTTAAACAACCTTCCAATAGCAGTCTTTGGATAAGTATAATTCCAACTTTAATGATACTAGTATTAGTATTTGTATTCTTCTTCATGATGACACAACAATCTCAAGGTGGCGGAGGTGGAAGAGGTGTTATGAACTTTGGGAAAAGTAGAGCTAAAATAATGCCTCCAGATGCAAAAAGAGTTACCTTTGATGATGTTGCCGGTGCAGATGAAGAAAAGCAAGAGTTAGAAGAAATTGTAGATTTCTTAAAACAACCATCTAAGTATACTCAAATGGGAGCAAGAATACCTAAAGGGGTACTATTAGTAGGTCCTCCTGGAACAGGTAAGACATTACTTGCTAAAGCTATAGCAGGTGAAGCTGGGGTACCATTCTATAGTATATCAGGTTCTGATTTCGTTGAAATGTTTGTTGGTGTAGGTGCATCAAGAGTTAGAGATTTATTTGAACAAGCTAAAAAAAGCGCACCATCATTAGTATTTATAGATGAAATAGATGCAGTTGGAAGACAAAGAGGCGCAGGCCTTGGTGGTGGACACGATGAAAGAGAACAAACTTTAAATCAATTATTAGTTGAAATGGATGGTTTTGGTGCAAATGAAGGAATAATAATGATTGCTGCAACTAACAGACCAGACATTCTTGACCCGGCTTTATTAAGACCTGGTAGATTCGATAGACAAATAGTTGTTGGAGCTCCAGATGTTAAGGGAAGAGAAGAAATTCTAAAGGTTCATACTAAGAAAAAACCTTTAGCAGAGGATGTAGATTTAAAAGTACTAGCTAAGAGAACTCCAGGATTTAGTGGAGCTGATTTAGAAAACTTAGCAAATGAAGCAGCTTTATTATCAGTTAGAAGAAGTGAAAAGTTAATAGGAATGTTAGAATTTGAGGAAGCTATAACTAGAGTAATAGCTGGACCAGAAAAGAAGAGCAGAGTTATGAGTGAGCATGACAAGAAACTTACAGCTTATCATGAAGCAGGTCACGCTGTAGTTATGAACCTTCTTGAACATTCAGATCCAGTTCATGAAATAAGTATAATACCAAGAGGTATGGCTGGTGGATATACTATGCACTTACCAAATGAAGATAGATCATATACTTCAAAAGAAAAATTAAAGGATGATATGGTTGGATTATTAGGTGGTAGAGTAGCAGAAAAATTAATTCTATCAGACATATCTACAGGAGCTAAGAATGATATAGATAGAGCTAGTTCTATAGCTAGAGCTATGGTAATGGACTATGGTATGAGTGAAAAGCTTGGAACAATATCATATAACTCAGATAACAATGAAGTATTCTTAGGTAAGAACTTAGGACATGGAAGAAACTTCAGTGAAGAAGTTGGTGCAGAAATAGATAAGGAAGTTAAGAGATTTATAGATGAAGCTTATAATAGAGCTGAAGATTTATTAAGTCAAAATATAAATAAACTTCATGCAGTAGCAGCAACTTTATTAGAAAAAGAAAAAATTGATGGCGAAGAGTTCCAAAGAATATTTGATGAAAACTAAAATATTAAGGAGTTGTTTTTTAACAACTCCTTATTAAGTTTTATAGAATAAAATTAATATAAATAATACTTATATACTATAGTTGGATGTAAGTAAGATAACAATTTAGAATTTACGAATTATAATTATACAAAATATAAAAATGTTCGACTTTTAGTTTTAATATTAAGGATTAAGTGGTATAATTTATGTAAATAATAAGAGTTAAATAACTATTTAAATTAGGAGTGTGTGAATATGAAGAGTGATATACAAATAGCTCAAGAAGCTAAAATGGAGACTATAACTAAGATTGCAGCAAAATTAAACTTAACAGAAGATGATATTGAACAATATGGAAAGTATAAATGTAAATTATCATTGGATATATTTAATAAAAATAAATCTAATGAGAATGGAAAATTAGTATTAGTTACTGCAATAAATCCAACTCCTGCTGGAGAAGGGAAGTCAACAGTTACTGTTGGGCTTGGTCAAGCTCTTTGTAAAATGGGGAAAAATGCAGTTATAGCATTAAGAGAACCTTCACTTGGTCCTGTATTTGGTATAAAAGGTGGAGCAGCAGGGGGCGGTTATGCACAAGTAGTTCCAATGGAAGATATAAATTTACACTTTACTGGGGATATGCATGCTATAACTAGTGCAAATAATTTATTGGCAGCAGCCATAGATAATCATATACATCAAGGTAATGATTTAAGAATTGATTCAAGAAGAATAGTATTTAAAAGAGTAATAGACATGAATGATAGGGCTCTAAGGAATATAGTAGTTGGATTGGGTGGAAAATTAAATGGTTTCCTAAGAGAAGATGGATTTATGATTACTGTTGCTTCAGAGATTATGGCAATACTTTGTTTAGCAAATAGCTTATCAGATCTTAAAGAAAGAATGGGTAATATACTTATTGCATATGATTTAGATGGTAATCCTGTATATGCAAAGCAATTAGATATTCATGGCGCAATGACTTTATTAATGAAAGATGCTATAAAACCGAATTTAGTTCAAACATTAGAAAATACACCTGCAATAATTCATGGAGGACCCTTTGCTAATATAGCTCATGGATGTAATTCTATAATTGCTACTAAAATGGCATTAAAATTAGGAGATATAGTAGTAACTGAAGCAGGCTTTGGAGCTGATTTAGGGGCAGAAAAGTTCTTAGATATAAAATGTAGATATGGAGAGTTAGAACCTAATTGTGTTGTTATTGTTGCAACTGTTAGAGCTTTAAAGAATCATGGTGGAGTTCAGAAGGATATGCTAAGTACACCTAATTTAGAAGCATTAACAAAGGGAATAGGAAATTTAGAAAAGCAAATTGAAAATATTAAAAAGTACAATGTTCCAGTAGTGGTTGCAATTAATAAATTTGTAAGCGATAGTGAAGAAGAAATTGCCTTCATTAAAGAATATTGCAAGAAGCTAGGTGTTACAGTAGCTTTATCTGATGTATGGGCAAAAGGTGGAGAAGGTGGAGTTGAATTAGGAGAAGCAGTTTGTAATATACTTGAAAATGAAGAATCTAATTTTAAACCAATTTATGAAGTAGAATCTAGTATTGAAGATAAAATAAATACAATAGCTAAAGAAATATATGGGGCTAAGGGTGTTGTATTTACCCCTAATGCGAAAAAACAAATTGCTGAGCTTGAAAAGTTTGGCTTAGATAAGTTGCCTATTTGTATGGCAAAAACACAATATTCTTTATCAGACAATCCAAGTTTAAAGGGAAGACCAGAGAATTTTGAAATTACTGTTAAGGAAGTAAGAGTATCTAATGGAGCAGGATTTATAGTTGTATTAAATGGAGATATTATGACTATGCCAGGGTTACCTAAGGTACCAGCAGCTAATAATATGGATATATTAGATAATGGTGAAATAGTAGGATTATTTTAATATATGGAATTTACAACACTTGACAAATAATTTGTAATTGTTAAAATTAAATTGTTAAATTTGTTGAGGT
Organism: Bacillota bacterium; assembly: GCA_023445445.1. Lineage (GTDB taxonomy): Bacteria > Bacillota > Clostridia > Clostridiales > Clostridiaceae > Clostridium. The sequence goes on along the minus strand of JAEXLD010000007.1, from coordinate 7,548 downwards.
TATATTTTAAAGAACAAGGCAGCTTTTAAAGCTGCTTTTAATTGTATTAAGGTGGTGCTTGTATGATACTAGTAGTTGACGTTGGTAATACTAATATTGTTTTGGGAGTATATAAAGGTTCAGAGAATATTGTAGGATGGAGAATTTCAACAGATGCAAAGAAAACATCGGATGAATATTCTATTCAGGTTATGCAACTTTTCAATCAAAGTAATTTAAATTATAAGGATATAAAAGGAATAATAATATCATCAGTTGTTCCTAATATAATGCATTCTTTAGAACATATGATGAAAAAGTGCTTTGAAATAAATCCTATAATAGTAGGACCGGGGGTTAAGACTGGGATTAATATAAAATATGATAATCCTAAGGAAGTAGGAGCAGACAGAATAGTTAATGCTGTTGCTGCTCATGATAAATACAAACAAGATTTAATAATAATAGATTTTGGTACAGCAACTACGTTTTGTTCCTTAACTAAGGAATCAAATTATTTAGGAGGATGCATAACTCCAGGAATAAGAATATCTTCAGATGCTTTATTTGATAGAGCAGCTAAGCTTCCTAGAGTTGAACTTGAGACTCCTAAAAATTTAATATGTAAAAATACTATATCTAGTATGCAAGCAGGTATAATATATGGGTATATAGGACAGGTTGAATATATAGTTAGAAAAATGAAAGAAGAAATGAAGGATTTTGGTTGTGATGAACCTTTAGTAGTAGCAACAGGTGGATTAGCAAATTTAATTGCAAGAGAAACTGATGTTATAGATAAGGTGGATTCTAGTTTAACATTAGAGGGGTTAAGAATAATATACGAAAAAAATAAGGAGTAGTATAATATGAAAATTGGTAATCTAGAATTTGAAAATAATGTTTTTCTAGCACCTATGGCAGGAGTGACAGATATATCCTTTAGAGGATTATGTAAAGAAATGGGCTGTGGCTTAGTTTATACTGAAATGGTAAGTGCTAAGGCTCTATACTATGGAAATGATAATACAAAATCACTTCTTAGAATTTCAGAAGAGGAAGCTCCGGTGGCTATTCAGATATTTGGTAATAATCCTAAAATAATGGCTGAAGTTGTACAAAAAAACTTTAATGATAGACAGGATGTTTGTCTAATTGATATAAATATGGGATGTCCTGTTAACAAGATAACTAAAAATGGAGAAGGATCAGCCCTTATGAAACATCCAGAATTAGCAGCGAATATTGTAAGAGAAATTAAAAAGGTTTCTACAAAACCAGTAACAGTAAAGTTTAGAAAGGGTTTTGATGAGGGCAGTATAAATGCTGTTGATTTTGCAAAGATAATTGAAGAGGCTGGTGCTGATGCTGTAGCAGTACATGGAAGAACTAAAGAGCAAATGTATGAAGGTAAGGCAGATTGGGATATAATCGGAAAGGTAAAAGAAGCTATTTCTATTCCTGTAATAGGTAATGGTGATGTATTTACTCCAGAAGATGCTTTAAAATTAATAAATCAAACTAATTGTGATGGAATAATGGTGGCAAGAGGCAGTATGGGTAATCCTTGGATATTTAAACAAATAGAAAATAAATTAAAAGGATTAGAGCCACAAGAAATAACTTATTCAGATAAGATAGATATGTGCTTAAGACATTATGAGTTAGCAATTAAATATGACGGTGAAAGAAAAGCTATAAGAGAAATGAGAAAGCATGCTTCTTGGTATTTAAAAGGAATGCCTAAAAGTAATGATATAAAAGTAATAATAAATTCATTAGAAGAAAGTGCTGCCGTAATAGAAGTGTTAAATAACTACAAAAATGAATTGATAAAGGGTTAAAATTAATTTGAATATAAAAAACTTTTATGAATAAATATATTAAAAACAAGAATAATATATATCTGTTGATTAATATAACTATTTTTTAAGAATATAGTACTTATGTTCTAGATTAGTTGACATATATTATTTGCTGATTTATAATGTTTTAAATGATTTTGACAATGTAAAAGTTGTTGTTATTTTTTTGAATAAAGTAGAATTTGAAGGGGAGAAAATCATGAGTGAGACTAAAAAATTCGTAATGACATACGAAGGTGTAAAAAAATTAGAGGATGAATTAGAATTTTTAAAAAGCGTAAAGAGAAAAGAAATAACTGAAAAGATAAAAGTAGCATTAGGCTATGGAGATTTAAGTGAAAACTCAGAGTATGATGAAGCTAAAAATGAACAAGCGTTCACAGAAGGTAGAATCATACAATTAGAAAATATGTTAAAGAATGCTATAGTGGTTGACGAATCAGAGATACCTACTGATAAAGTAGCAGTTGGAACTATAGTAAAAGTTAAAGACTATGAATTTGATGAAGAAGTTGAGTATTCATTAGTAGGTTCAGCAGAAGCAGATCCTATGAATTATAAAATATCAAATGAGTCACCAGTAGGAGCAGCACTATTAGGTAAAAAGGTTGGAGAATTAGTAGAGGTTTTAGTACCAGGAGGAACAAATAAGTTCGAGGTTTTAGGAATAAGAAGAGAGTAACGGAGGGATATTAATGTCAACTGAGGAAATAAATATACAAGAGTTGGAATCTCAGTTTAATGAACAAGAAGCTTTAAGAAGAGAAAAGTTATTAGAGCTACAAAGGGAAGGAAAAGATCCTTTTGATGTTTACAAAGTAGAAAGAACTCATATGTCAGAAGAAGTTAAGGCTGATTATGATAATTTAGAAGGCACTATTGTAACTGTAGCTGGAAGAATTATGTCTAAAAGAGGCCAAGGTAAGGTTGTATTCTCAGATATACATGATAGAGATGGAAAAATCCAATTATTCATAAAAATAGATGAAGTTGGTGAAGAAGCTTTAAAATCATACAAGACTTACGATTTAGGAGATTGGGTAGCAGCAACAGGAGAAGTTTTTAAAACTAAGACAGGTGAAGTATCTGTAAAAGTTAAAAGCTTTGAATTAATATGTAAATCTTTAAAACCATTACCAGAAAAGTGGCATGGATTAAAGGACCCAGATTTAAGATATAGACAAAGAGAAGTAGATATGATATCTAACCCAGAAGTTAAGCAAAACTTTATCAAAAGAGCAGCTATACTAAAGGGAATTAGAGAATATTTAGATAATAAAGGCTTTATAGAAATTGAAACACCTATGCTTTCACCGATAGCAGGTGGTGCTTCAGCGAGACCTTTTATAACTCACCATAATACTTTAGATATTGATATGTACCTTAGAATAGCTCCAGAATTATACTTAAAAAGAGCTATAGTTGCAGGTTTAGAAAAAGTATATGATATGGGAAGAACTTTTAGAAATGAAGGAATGTCAGTAAGACATAATCCAGAATTTACTATGATAGAATTATACCAAGCGTTTGCTGATTATAATGATATGATGGAAATCACTGAAAATATGGTTGCATATGTATGTGAAAAAGTAAATGGAAGTACTAAGGTTATGTACCAAGGTACAGAAATTGATTTTGCACCACCATGGAGAAGAATAACAATGGTTGATGCAGTTAAAGAACATACTGGAATTGATTTTAATTCAATAGCAACTAATGAAGAAGCTCAAGCTATTGCTAAAGAAAAGAATTTAGAATTCAAGAAGAATTTAGCTCATGTTACAAAGGGTGAAGTTTTAAATTCTCTATATGAAGAATATTGTGAACAACATATGATTCAACCAACATTTATCTGCGATTATCCAGTAGAAATATCACCTCTTACAAAGAAGAAGAGAGGAAACGATATGTTTACTGAAAGATTCGAAGGATTTGTATTTGGTAGAGAAATATGTAATGCATATTCAGAATTAAATGATCCAATAGTTCAAAGAGAAAGATTTAATCAACAAGAAAAAGAAAGAGAACTTGGTGATGATGAAGCTTATATGATAGATGAAGAATTTATGAGCGCATTAGAAACAGGTATGCCTCCAACAGGTGGATTAGGAATAGGTATAGATAGACTTATAATGTTCTTAACAGATTCAGCATCTATAAGAGATATTATAATGTTCCCTACTATGAAACCAGTAAAGTAATTTACTTATAGGAATTTAGAATAGTAAAAAAGAATATTTTAAGTAAAAATGAGCAATCTCTAATAGAGGTTGCTCATTTTTTTAATATAGCACTTAATATGTCAAATAAATGAATAACTTATTAATGTAGAACAGTATACTTAATAAAAAAAATTTATATGCTTTAATCGCAGTAAAATAGGATATTTAATTAAAAAAATATAGTTTAATACAAATTAATAATAAAAATTTTAATAAAAAACACTTGCATTATTAATAAAACTTGATATAATAACAAATGTAGCAAATAATCCGCGATAGCTCAACGGTGGAGCACTCGGCTGTTAACCGATAGGTTGGAGGTTCGAATCCTCTTCGCGGAGCCATTTTAATTTTAAAATTATTTAGAGTATTCCGTGGTAGCTCAATGGTGGAGCACTCGGCTGTTAACCGATAGGTTGGAGGTTCGAATCCTCTCCACGGAGCCAATTTAATTTTAAAATTATTTATAAAATATTCCGTGGTAGCTCAATGGTGGAGCACTCGGCTGTTAACCGATAGGTTGGAGGTTCGAATCCTCTCCACGGAGCCATTTTATAAGAGTTTTATAAGAGTAGATAAGTTATCTATTGTTATAAAACTCTTTTTTATTATGTATCCTTACAAGAAATGTAGATAATTAATAAATATTTATTTAGAGATACTAAGAAAAAAGCGTTGACATATAAAGGTCTTTTGGTAAAATGGATATATAAATTTAATAAACACTAGGATAAAGAGGAGTAAACTTATATTTTATTTTAGAGAGACGATGAATGGTGGAAATCGTTATAAAATTAAGTTGAAGGGCACTTTTGAGTGTTATGATATTGAAAGCTGGGCTAGAGCCAAGAAGGGTGGAACCGCGGAATAGAAATTTCGTCCCTTTAGGTTTAGGGCCTTTTTTTATTATAAAAAAATTGGAGGTATTAAAATGGCAGTAGAAAAAACAATGGAAAAAATCGTTGCTCTTTGCAAAAATAGAGGTTTTGTATTTCCTGGATCAGAAATTTATGGTGGACTAGCGAATTCTTGGGATTACGGCCCACTAGGAGTTGAATTTAAAAACAATGTAAAAAAAGCTTGGTGGAAGAAGTTTGTTCAAGAAAGCCCTTACAACGTTGGAGTAGATTGTGCTATATTAATGAATCCAGAAGTTTGGGTAGCTTCAGGTCACGTTGGAGGTTTCTCAGATCCTTTAATGGATTGTAAGGAATGTAAAGCTAGATTTAGAGCAGATAAGTTAGTGGAAGATCATATGACTGAAAATGGTGCTGAAGTAGCAAGCGCTGATGGATGGACTAACGAACAATTAAAAGAATATATTGAAAAGAATAATATTGTTTGCCCTAAATGTGGAAAGATGAATTACACTGATATAAGAAAATTTAATTTAATGTTTAAGACTTTCCAAGGTATCACAGAAGATTCAGCTAGCACAATATACTTAAGACCAGAGACTGCACAAGGTATATTTGTTAACTTTAAATCTGTTCAAAGAAGTTCAAGAAAGAAAGTTCCATTTGGAATTGCTCAAATTGGTAAGTCTTTCAGAAATGAAATAACTCCAGGAAACTTCACTTTCAGAACTAGAGAATTTGAACAAATGGAATTAGAGTTTTTCTGTAAGCCAGGAACAGATTTAGAATGGTTTAAATATTGGAAAGACTATTGCTTTAACTTCTTATTAAACTTAGGAGTTGATGAAGCAAACTTAAGAATGAGAGATCATGGTGAAGAAGAATTATCATTCTATTCAAATGCTACATCAGATATAGAATATTTATTCCCATTTGGATGGGGTGAATTATGGGGAATAGCTGATAGAACAGATTATGACCTTAATAAACATCAAGAACATTCAGGTCAAGATATGAGCTATTTAGATCCTACAACTAATGAAAAGTATGTTCCTTATGTAATAGAACCATCTTTAGGAGCAGATAGAGTTGCTTTAGCATTTTTAGTTGATGCATATGATGAAGAAGAACTAGAAGGTGGAGATGTAAGAACAGTTATGCATTTACACCCAGCACTAGCACCATATAAAGCAGCAATTTTACCACTTTCAAAGAAGCTTTCAGAAAAGGCTTTAGATGTATATGCTAATTTAAGCAAGAAATTTAATTTAGAATATGATGAAGCTGGAAGCATAGGAAAGAGATATAGAAGACAAGATGAAATAGGAACTCCTTTCTGTATAACTATAGACTTTGATACTTTAGAAGATGAAGCTGTAACTATAAGAAACAGAGATACTATGGAACAAGAAAGAATTAAAATATCTGAATTAGAAGCTTATATTGAAAAAAGCTTAGAATTTTAATTGATGAAGGGGCTGCTACCACAGCCTCTTTTGTATTTACTAAATATAAGTGTTATAATTATAAAAAATAGGGACAGACTTAATTAATGTAAATATACTTGCTAACAATTTAAAAGGATATTTATTAGCAAAATAATAGTATATTAATATAATATTTTTATATAGATATGGTTGGAGGAACAATATGAAAAAACCATTTAATGAATTTAAAGAATATATAAAAGGTAAAAAGGTTGCTGTTGTAGGAATAGGTGTTAGTAATATTCCGCTTATAAGATTTTTAGTTAAGCTTGGGGCAAAAGTAACAGCCTTTGATAAAAAAAGTAGAGAAGAGCTAGGGGAGATAGCTAATGAGTTTGATAATCTATCTGTAGTATTAGAATTAGGAGATAATTATTTAGATAGACTTACAGGTTTTGAAGTTGTATTTAAAACGCCTTCTATGAGGATAGATTGTGATGCATTAGTTAGAGCTAAAGAAGAAGGAGCTTACATTACATCAGAAATGGAAGAGTTCGTAAAATATTGTAAAGGTAAAATATTTGGAATAACAGGTAGTGACGGAAAAACAACAACAACTACTATTATATCTAAATTACTTATTGAAGCTGGTTATAATACCTGGGTCGGTGGAAATATAGGAACTCCTTTATTTTCTAATATAGAGGATATAACATCAGAAGATAAGGTGGTATTAGAGCTATCTAGTTTTCAACTTATGACTATGGATACGCCTATAGACGTAGCTGTAGTTACAAACTTAGCTCCTAACCATTTAGATATGCATAAGGATATGGAAGAATATATAAATGCTAAGAAAAATATATTCCTATATCAAGATAAAGACGGAATTTTAATTTTAAATAGAGAAAATGAAATCACTCATAGCTTTGTTCCAGAAGCTAAGGGAGAAGTAAGAGAATTTAGTTCAAAGCAAAGATTGGATAAAGGAGCTTACTTTAAAGATAATATACTTTATGTTGATGGAGAAGAAATATGTACAAAGGATGATATTTTAATTAAGGGTATTCATAATATAGAAAACTATTTAGCAGCTTTCTTAGCTACTAAAGAAGAAGTGCCTATAGATATTATGAAAAAAGTAGTTAAAACCTTTGGAGGAGTAGAACATAGAAGTGAATTAGTTAGAGAGCTTAAT
>JAEXLD010000121.1 GCA_023445445.1 Bacillota bacterium | reverse complement strand
TTATCTTTTATACAACCATACTTAATAACTTCTGCCATTCCATCATTAAATACCCTATCACTTAATGTATTTAAAACTTCTGGATCTATAATAACTTTCTTTGGATGATAAAAACTACCAATTAAGTTTTTTCCCTTATCTATATCTACTCCAACTTTTCCACCTACACTACTATCTACTTGTGCTAATAATGTTGTGGGAACCTGTATAAATGGAATTCCTCTAAGATAAGTAGATGCTACAAAGCCACCTAAATCTCCAATTACTCCACCACCTAGTGTTATAATCAAATCACTTCTTGTAAGCTTAAAATTTAAAAGCTCATCGTAAATCTTGGGTAAAGTAAAAAAACTCTTAGTTTCCTCTCCAGCTTCAAGAACAAGCTTCTTAGTATCATATCCAAAATTAGATAATTCCTTAATAACCTTATCCCCATAAAACCTATCAACATTTTTATCCGTTAATATAAATATCTTTTTACCCTTAAATACTTCAGATACTTCCCTACTTAAATTACTAAGCAAACCTTTTTGTATAATTATATCATAACTACTGTGAGATAAATCTACAGTTAACTTCATATAAAATCAACCTCCTTTAAATGTAGAATGTAGAATGTAAAATAAAAAATTAATGTTGAAATTCAGCCTAAGCTGAATTTCTTCAACAATTCTACATTTTAAATTTTACATTCTTCATTCTTTTAAAGTTCTTTTCCTACTGCTGCTGCAATTGCTTTTAGTTCTTGAACTAGTGATTCATAATGGTCTGGTCTAATAGATTGTGGTCCATCACAAAGTGCTTTTTCTGGATTGTTATGAACTTCTATTATTAATCCATCTGCTCCTACTGCTATTGCTGCCTTTGCTAAAGGAGATATCATGAATCTCTTTCCTGTAGCATGGCTAGGATCTACTATTATAGGTAAATGACTTAATTTCTTAACAGCTGGTATTGCACTTAAATCAAGTGTATTTCTTGTGTATGTTTCAAAGGTTCTTATTCCTCTCTCACAAAGAATTACTTTTTCATTTCCACCTGCCATTATATATTCTGCTGACATAAGCCATTCTTCTATTGTAGCTGATAAGCCTCTCTTTAATAGTATAGGCTTATTGGTTTTTCCTAGTTCATTTAATAAGTCAAAGTTTTGCATATTTCTTGCACCTACTTGAATGACATCAACATCTCTTTCAAATATTTCAACATCATATGGTGACATTATTTCTGTCACTATAGGCAATCCTGTTTTTTCTCTAGCTATCTTTAAAAGTTCAAGTCCATCATGCTTTAAGCCTTGGAAACTATATGGTGAAGTTCTTGGTTTGAAAGCACCACCTCTTAAGAAATTTGCCCCTAATTTCTTAACTGATTCTGCTATATAAGTTAATTGTTCTTCACTTTCAACTGAACATGGTCCAGCTATCATAGATATTTTATTTCCACCAATTTCACTATTTCCAACTTTTATTATACTATCATCTGGATGGAATAATCTATTTGCTTTCTTGAAAGGTTCTTGAACATGCATAACCTTTTCCACGATGTCATTAGCTTCTATTTTTAATGGATCTATTTTACTTGTATCACCTACAAGTCCTAAAATAATTAGTTCAGAACCAATTACAGGATTAACCTTTACCCCCTCTTTCTCTAACTCCTCTGTTAGTTTTTTAATTTCTAATTCATTGGTTTTTGGTTTTAAAATTATTACCATGAATAATGCCCCCTTTTAATATTAAATATTTTTAAATTTATTTGTATAAAAAAGGGAACTCCTAGGAGTTCCCTGTAATAACCATATATTCATAAAACAAAATATATAAACTTATATTAAAAACTCACTTTGGAAGGAATTATTTTTTTGTAAACAAAATAGCCAGCGCTAAAGAAAAAGCCCCAGAACATAAAGTAAAAAAAGTTGTCAAAATTAACTATTTTGTTTATAATCCCTTTCATAAAGTCCTCCATAAATCTAAATTTCTTTACCTAATTATACCAAAGCCAAACACTTTGTCAATGTTTTTATAAATATTTTTATTTTTTAATAACATATATTAAAAAATATTGATAATTCGTGAATATCTAATTATTTTCTTCACATCCATTAAACTTTAAGTTTTTAATTTTTAATTCTACATTTTACATTATAAAAATACTAGCATTCTTATAGTATTGGTGCTATAAGTCTAATTAATGCCTCTTTAATCCTTATATTTCTTCCTCTATTATTATACTCTTCAAGGATAACTTGTTTGCTATCTTTAATATCATTTGCAAATATTTTTTCCTGTTCTTTAGTAAAATTACTATCAAAAATTATTGCATTAATTTCAAAATTAAGCTGGAAACTCCTAATATCTAAATTGGCTGTCCCAATACTAGAGACCTTTCCATCTGCAATAATAGTTTTGGAGTGAATAAAGCCTTTTTGATATTTATAAATCCTAACACCACACTCCATAAGGTCTCCCATATTAGCACTTAATATCCACTCCATAAAGAAATGATCAGGCTTCCCTGGTACCATAATTCTTACATCTACTCCTGATAAGGCTGCTATTTTTAAAGCTTCTTTAATTGGTTCATCAGGAACTAAATATGGTGTTTGTATGTAAATTCTTTCCTTTGCATTATTAATTATTTTCATATATGCATTTTTTATAAATTCCTCTTTATGGTCAGGTCCAGAAGAAATTATTTGAATTCCTATATCACCATATTCTTTTTGATCTATAAAATAATCATCATAATTTTTTAGTTCACCTTCTGATGCATAATCCCAATCTAAAATGAACCTTTTATTCAATTCATTAACTGCCTCACCTTGAATTCTAATGTGAGTATCTCTCCAATAATCAAATTGCTTTCCTTTATTTATATATTCATCTCCTACATTAAATCCACCAACATATCCAACTTTGCCATCTATAACAACTATTTTTCTATGATTTCTAAAATTAATACGTGTATTCATATATGGTAGAAATCCTGGGAAAAATAAATAAAATTTAATACCAAGGCTTCTTATATATTTTACTTTTTTGCCTCTTAAACTTTTAGAACCCATTCCATCAGCTAAAAGTCTAACTTCAACACCTTCTTTAACCTTCTTTTTAAGTTCATTGATTATAGTTTTACCTAAGCTATCCATTCTAAATATGTAATATTCTATATGTATAAACTTTTTTGCAGCTCTAATGTCATCTATTAAAGCATTGAATTTTTCTTCACCATCTATAAAAGTATCTACCTTATTCCCACAGGTATATAACACGCCAGAATTATTATAATTCATTCTGATAAGGTCCATAAATTCTTCAGATATACCGCTGTTTTCTTTTTCCTTTTTAAATTTTTCTAATAATTCCTTTACTTTTTTTTCATCTGTTACTTTCTTTTCTCTAAATATCTTTTGTCTACTTAAATTTTGACCAAAAAATAAATATATTATAAAGCCAATACCAGGAAGAACTAAAAGAATAATTAGCCATGCCCATGTGGTAGTTGGCTCTTTTCTTTCAATAAATATTAGTGACAGTGCAAATAAAATGTTAATTAAATATGATACAACTAATATAATAGATACATTCATAACCTCACCTCATTCCTTGTTAAAATATTTCATTTAATTTCATTCAATTATAATAGATATTATTTCATTTCATTCAATTATAATCTATTTTTATTAATATTTAAACTTAGTAAAATATTTATATAATAATTTTCGCCAATTTATATATAAAATAAGGAGCTGTCTCAACAGCTCCTTATTATTAATATATATGTCCTTAACTTCCCCTTGTCTTTATAAATTTAATTTTTAACTATTACATCTACTTTTTACATATTATAAAAATCTATACTTATAGCTATAAACCCCAAAAGAATTAGGATTTTTTATCTAATGATTCATTTTTATCTACATTATCTATATCATCTAAAAAATCTTCTGTAGATTGTATTGGTATTCTTTGAATATCTCCATACTTCCCTGATTCTATGATAGCTGAAACTCTATCCATATTCACAGCATTTTCTATTTCAATATTCTTTCTATGTAAATTTATAACTTTACAAATAATCCATTTAACTTTTTCATTTTTATTGGATAAATTATAATCAGAAGCATTCAAAGAATCACAACTACCTACATACTGATAAATATCCTTGTCATTATTATTAGTACAAAGTGAATAACTTGAAGAATATCCACCAAAGCCATTTTGTCCTGCGCTAAAAATTACACAGGCTGGATTATCTATTGTAGAAACACTTCCTGTCTCAGTACTTTCTGAATAATAAAAAGCTACACTTTTCAAAGTTAATGAATCTGGATTCTTCATATAAAGCTTAAGATCATTCAATCCTTCAAATAATCTTGTTTCATAATATATTTGTTTTAAAAGTGTAGATGTTTTTTCATAATCCTTAATATTCATTAATATACTATATGCTGATTTATAATTACCTTTTTCACAAAGGCTTAAGGCTTGACAGTAATCTCCACATGTTTCAGAATCTTTGTAGTGACCTAGTTCTTTATAAATTTCAATTGCTTTCTCATATTCACCACTATTTTCATATATCATGGCAGAATTATATTTTTCAGCATTTATCTTAGATTTATATATAGAAATTCCAATGATTATTAAGAAAATAGAAGCAACAATTATACCTAACCCAATTACTTTTTTCTTATTATTTAATATTTTATTAATATTTTTAGTAAACTTGTCCTTAAACTCAAACAAATTTCCAAACTTAAACCTTGATTTTACGCCACCCTTGTTATCCTTTTCTTTGAAATTGTTAGACGGAGCTATGGAATATGATTCATCATGAGATTCTATAGGACATCCACAATTAGGACAATAAACTGCACGATTACTAATTTCTTTGCCACATTCTGGGCATTTTATCATTGCCATAATACTTCCCCCTTACTTTAATATAATTTAATTATATATATATTATACTATATTTATTTAATATTATAACATTTTTAACATATAATTATATCTTTTCCTATATTTAATTCCTTTTTTAAAGAAAAAAGAAGCAACATATGAGTTTAAAATACTCACTTGTTGCTTCTGTTAATATATATTTAATATAACTTTATTTTATTCGAAATATCTGTTTAATAATCCTTTGAATGCTTGACCGTGTCTAGCTTCATCTTTACACATTTCATGAACTGTATCATGGATAGCATCTAAGTTTAATTCTTTAGCTAATTTAGCTAAATCCATTTTTCCTTGGCATGCACCATGTTCTGCATCAACTCTAGCTTGTAAGTTAGCCTTTGTATCAGCTACTACCACTTCTCCTATAAGTTCAGCAAATTTTGCAGCATGTTCTGCTTCTTCAAATGCTATTCTCTTATAAGCTTCTGCAACTTCTGGGAATCCTTCTCTATCAGCTTGTCTTGACATTGCTAAGTACATTCCAACTTCTGTACATTCTCCCATAAAGTTAGCTTGTAATCCTTCCATAACTCTTGGATCTACATCTTTTGCAACTCCAACTCTATGCTCATCAGCCCATTTTAAATCTCCAGTTTGTTCTATGAACTTATCTGATCCTGCTTTACATATTGGGCATTGCTCTGGTGCAGTCTCCCCTTCATATACATATCCACATACTGTACAAACAAATTTTTTCATAATTAAACTCCTCCTATATTATAATTTCCACATTTAATTTATTTCTGGTTTTGTCTTTCAACATGTATTATTATATAATAATTATTATTAGTTGTAAATAGTAAAATTAAATATTTTTTTATAAATTTTAATTTCTTTTACTTATTAGAAATAAAAAAAGGAAATTCATTAGTTTTTTTGAATTTCCTTTTATTATATTTAATTATTCTCTATTTAATTACTTAATTTTTAAAGCAGTTTCCATATCTGAAATAATAGTATCTATTGCCATTATTCCACTTCCACCAACATACCAAGCTTGTGGGTTTACATATACTATATGATTATCTTTATATGCCTTAGTTGTCTTTATTAGTTCATTTTCTATAGTTTCTTTAACTGATGCTTGTGCTCCAGTTATAGCTCCTCTATCTAAAACAAATAAATAATCTGGGTTCTTTTCTTTTAAGTATTCAAACGAAATATTTTGTCCATGAGTTGATGCTTCTATTTGTGTATCAGCTGGAGTAAATCCAAACTTGCTATAAACCATATCATATCTTGAACCTTCACCATAAACTGATAAAGAACCTTCATTAAACATTGTCATTAATGCTGTTGCATTGTTTTCTTTAACCTTTGCATTTACTGCTTCTAATCTCTTGTTTATGCTTTCTAATTCTTTAGTTACGCCTTCTTCATTATTAAATACTTTTCCTAATGCCTTAGCATTATTTTCAACTGAAGTAAATATATCGTTATTAGCTGTACCTAAGTATAATACTGGAGCGATTTTCTTTAAATCTTCATAAAATGATTCTTGTCTTCCTTCTATTATAATTAAATCTGGTTCAACTTCATTTATTTTTTCTAAATCAAATTCTTTTAAAGATCCTAAATCAACATATTTATCATCTTTATACTTTTCTAAATATGATGGTAAAGAAGATTTTGGTAGCGCTACTGGCTCAACACCTAATTTGGTCATTATATCTAATGAACCTAAATCTAATACTACAACATTTTTAGGATTAACTGGTACTTCAACTTCGCCTTTTTGATCTGTAACAACTACTGTTTTATTTTCTTCTTTTGCTGTTTCTCCTTCAGCATTTCCTGTACTACAACCTACAACTCCTACTACTAATAACATTACCATACTTAATAGGCCTAAAAATCTTTTTTTCATTGATAATTCCTCCATTTTATATAAATATTATTTTATAATTTCTTATAATTTTTAAAAATAAATACATATTTTTTGATTGTTAACTTCCCTAATATTGAAATTCATATCATAAAGACAACTTAAATTATTTTCTGTTATCATATCTTCAGTTGTTGTATGTTTTACTAATTTACCATCCTTTAGTGCTACTATATTATCTGAATAGCAGGATGCAAAATTAATATCATGAATTACAATTATTATTGTTTTCCCAAAATCATTAACCATTTGTCTTAACATTCTCATCATTTCTGCTGAATGTTTCATATCTAAATTATTTAAAGGTTCATCTAAAAGTATGTAATCTGTATCTTGAGCTAATATCATTGCTATATATGCTCTTTGTTTTTGTCCACCAGATAATTCATCAAGATATTTATCTTGAATATCTGTAAGTTGCATATAGTTTAAAGCATCCTCTACAAATTTCTCATCTTCTTTTTTTAATTTACCTTCACAATAGGGGAATCTTCCAAAGGAAACTAATTCTCTTATTGTTAATCTTATATTTAAAGTATTACTTTGTTTTAATATTGAAAGCTTTTTAGATAACTCCTTAGAATTCCATTCCTTTATTTCCTTGCCATCTACAAAAACTTCTCCTGAATCCGCATCTAATAGCCTTGATATTATAGATAAAACTGTGCTTTTACCTGCTCCATTTGGACCTATAAAAGAAGTAATTTTCCCTTCTTCAATATTAAATGAAACATTATCTACAACTTTTTTACTTCCATAGCTTTTATTAATATTTTTTACTTCTATCATAGCTTACTCTCCTTTAATAATAGATTTATAAAGTAAATTCCACCAATAAAGTTAATTATTATACTTATAGTTGTTGTAAAGTTGAATACTCTTTCCACTAAGAATTGTCCTCCAACTAAAGCAATAATACTTATAAGAGTTCCAACTATAAGAAGTTCTGAATGTTTATAAGTTTTGGTTATTTCATAAGTTAAGTTAACAACTATTATTCCTAAGAAGGTTATTGGTCCTACTAAAGCTGTTGATAAAGAAACTAGTATTGCAACAAAAACAAGTATTTTTTTGCTAAACTTATCGTAATTTACCCCTAGGTTAATAGCTTGTTCTCTTCCTAAAGACATAACATCTAATTTATGAAAATCCTTAAATAATATAATTGCCATTATAATTAATATAATTACTGAAACTAATAATATCTTTGTGTTAACTAAACTAAAGGAAGCAAATAACTTTGCTTGAAGAGCATCAAATTCATTTGGATCTATAACTACTTGCATAAAGGATGATAAACTTCTGAATAAAGTACCAACTACTGTTCCTACTAATAATAGAAAGAATATGTTGTTTTTACTCTTCTTTAAAACCACTTTAAAAAGTATCATTGCTAAAATAACCATTAAGGTTCCTGATAATAAAAAGTTTATTGTTTTATTTACCATAATTATTGAAGTTGATCCAAATAAAAATACTACTATAGTTTGTACCAAACTATATAAAGAGTCTAAACCAATAATACTTGGTGTAATAATTCTATTGCTAGTTATGGTCTGGAATAATATTGATGCTACAGATATTGTGGCACCTGCTATTAATATTCCAAGCACCTTAGGAATTCTAATAGATAAATTAAATCTATAATTTTTAGCAGTTAATCCCCATACAACAAATAAAACTAAGAATGTTATTGCAACTATAGATAATATAATTATTTTTTTCTTATTATTTTGCATTATTTATTCCTCCTAAATATTAAATAAAGGAATATTACAGCTCCAATAACTCCAATAGTTAAATCTATAGGTATTTCATATGGGGCAATAATTAAACGGCTTATAATATCACAAGCCAAAACAAAGCTTGCACCAAGAAGTGCAACTATTGGCATATTGTTCTTTAGGTTGTCCCCTTTCCATATAGAAACTATATTAGGTATTATTAGTCCTACAAAAGGAATGCTACCTACAGTAATTACTACTAATGATGAAATTATAGCTACTATTACAACTCCTAGATTAGTAACTCTCTTATAATTTAATCCAAGGCTTACTGACATTTCTTCTCCCATACCAGCTAAGGTAAATTTATGTACATATGAAAAAGCTATAATTAGTAATGGAATGCTTAAATATAGTATTTCATAATTTCCCTTTAATACTGTTGAAAAATTTCCTTGTAAAAAGGCACCCATGCTTTGATTTAAGTTGTACTTATATGCAAAGAAATCTGTTATTGATCCTATTACATTTCCTAACATAATACCAACTAAGGGTATAAAAATAACATTTTTTATTTTTATCTTCTTTAAAATAATCATGAAAATAAATGTTCCTGCTAATGAAAATATAAAAGATAGCATCATTTTTTGAAATATATTAGCCGATGAAAATATAATTAAAGAAAATAAAACTCCCAGCTTTGCCGAGTCTACTGTTGCTGCTGTACTAGGTGAAATAAATTTGTTATTACTTATTTGTTGCATAATAACACCACTTATACTCATTCCTATTCCTGCAACTAATATACTTAGCAGCCGTGGAAACCTACTTATCATAAGAACTTCTATATCTGAAGAACTTAAGTTTAATATGTCTATGTTAGATACTCCAATAAATATGGATATTACTGATAAGATAAAAGTAATAGCCAATAAAGATTTTTTAGTCATATACTCACTCCCGTTATTTGATAATCTATATCAACTGTGTCTAATTATAATTGATAAAGATTATCATTGTCAATATATATTTATATAATTTTTTTATAAATATTTGTATGTATTTATTAGTTTATTTTTTTAGTTTAATCCCTTTAAAATAGCCTCTAATTCTTAATTTTAACTGTATTATTTATTAATAAAAAAAGATAGAACTTACACAAATTCTTTTTTCTTATTAAAGAATAAAGAATTAAACTATGCAAATTCTATCTAAATTTTCTATATTTCTAATTTTCTTCAATTAATTTAATCTCTATATTTTTTAACTTCTCTCTTTACTGTAACTAGAAGGTTATTTAGTTCATTTATTTCTCCATCTTCAACTAACTTATTTAATGAACCTTCAAATCTATTAGCTTCTTGAATTTTTCCAAAGGATTTTAAAGTTAAAATGTTATTCATTATATTAGTAATTATATCTGATTTAATTTCAAATAGCTTTTGTGCATCCTTGATTTCATCTTTAATATCTAGCATAAGTTCATCTAATTCAAAGGCTGCATCTGCTGCTTTTTTCAGTTTATCTCTTACCACATCCGGTAATTGTTTTTTATATTTATAATTTAGTGAGTGCTCTATTGTAGCCCAGAAATTCATTGCTAAAGTTCTTATTTGAAATTCAGCTAATATTTCCTTTTGCCCATCTGCCATATTAACTGGATATTTTATTACAATGTGGTAACTTCTATAACCACTTTCTTTTACTCCTCTAACATAGTCTTTTTCATAAAGGATTTGCATATCCTTTCTTCTTCTTATTATTTCAACTACATTATCTATATCATCTACAAATTGACACATTATTCTTATTCCAGCTATATCTTCAATTTCATATTGAAGTCTATCTACTGGAATTTCAAATTTATTAGCTTTCTCTAATAAACTTGAAAGTTCTTTTACTCTTCCAGTTACAAACTCAATTGGTGAGTACTCGCTTCTTTTTCTATATTCTTTTCTTATACTCTTGAGCTTAACTTTTATTTCTTCTACTGCCTGCTCATAAGGCATGAAGAAACTCTTCCAATCATTTATCGCCATATTTTATCACCCTTTTCAAACTTCACCTTAATTATTA